>NZ_JBIUBU010000008.1:0-147673 GCF_044548345.1 Streptomyces sp. NPDC052042
CCATCCGCATATCTCACACACCACGGAATACAGCCAACGCCCCAGGTCGATCAGGGACTTCGAAAGAGATCACCCTAACGAGCCGAAGTCAGTAACCATCGCGCCTGAGTATCTGTACTCATGCGGAACCGGGACCTCGGTCGGGTGGGCCGACGCTGCCCGGCGCGCTCGGGGCCGAATGCGCGGCGTGCATGAACCCGGCATCTCGGTAAGGGAATTGGCTCGGACAGATCGTGGCCTTCTGGAATGACGCCGCAGGGGACCGACGCTTGCGGATGGCTGCGCGAATCGTGGGTGCTCCTCCGAGATGTATTGCCGTCCCGATACACCAGAGTGATCCAGAAGGTGCTGTCGTCGTCCTTCGCTGCGGAGGCCCTTGTGGCGGAGTCGTCCTCCTTTGCCGACGCATCGGTGCTGTTGGATCTGGAGGTGCCGGGAGACGACGCCTGCGACGCTGTGGCTGCGAGGTCCGGGAGGGGAGTACTCGTTGGCGGGGCACTGGTGCCAGGGTTCTGCAGAGCGATGCGGGGCGTACGGCGCCGTAGCCGAGGTAGTCGGTGCGCCCCTTGCGGCTCTTGGGCTTGTTTGTCGTGTTGAGCATGCCCGTGAGTATCTGGTTGTTCGTCCGGTGTCGTTCGTCCGGTCGGGACGCTTGGGCCAGATCATCGAGGCGGAGGCGGAGGCGGAGGCGGAGGCGGAGGCGAGGGCGGTGCCGTCGCTGGTGCCGTGCGTCTTGCATAGTTCCGTACCGCCGAGACAGGCCGTGAACATGCCCTCGCCCGGCGCGACCAGGTCGACGTGGGGGCCGTGCTGAGATTCCTTCGTCGCCTTGACGATTCTGTTGATTGCCCCGACGCCCTCCACGCCAGGAGTCGCTGCCGGATGTTCCAGTTCGTGGCGAGCATCGCCGGTGTTGCCCACTCCCGCGACGACCAGCTTGCCCTTGGACAGCGCGTAGGCGACGGACTCGGTCAGCCAGCTCCCGCGGGCGCCCGGTGCCGCCCTGCGAGATGTCGATGACCAGGGCGTCCGAGCCCGCTGGGCGTTCGCGGGCGCGGGTTACCACCCCGCCTCGGCCCCCAGTTCCGCGAGGCGGGTCAGGGCGGGGAGGGCCGCGGCGATCGACTGTCGTTCCTCGGGGGACAGCTGGGCGAGCAGCGGGAGCAGGTGGCGGCCCCGGTCCTCGTGGCGGGCCAGGCCTATCCTCCGGCCGTTCTCGGTGATGTGGACGAGGACGGCGCGTCCGTCCGCCGGGTCGGGGTGGCGTTCCACGAGCCCGTCGCGTTCGAGGCGGGTGACCAGCTGGGTGACCCCGGGCTGGCTGATCTGCTCGGTCCTGACGAGTTCGGTCAGCCGCTTCGGGCCGCCGAAGGCCAGGGTGTCCAGCACGGACAGCGTCGTGAACGACAGCTTCTGGACCGTGGGGAGCCGGATGTAGTAGCGGTTGAAGTTCTCGATCGCTCTGGTCAGATCGCCGACGTCCAAGTCGGCGTTCTCAGCGGGGTGTTGAGATGGAGTCACCCTGGAAATGTATCGCAGACTTATATAAGATCCTGATCGATCGCGGACCGGCGTGCTGCCTGGTGCGCGGTCCGCATCGCACCTCGGCGCAACGGCGCGTCAATCGACCACCTCAAGAGCGCTAGGTGAGGAGCACACCTCATGACCGTGCGTGTCGGTATCAATGGCTTCGGACGCATCGGCCGCAACGTCTTCCGTGCGGCGGCCGCCCGGGGTTCGGAGCTGGAGATCGTCGCCGTCAACGACCTGGGCGATGTGCCCACGATGGCCCACCTGCTCGCCTACGACTCGGTCCTGGGCCGTCTCCCCGAAGAGGTCACCGCCGAACCGGACGCGATCCGCGTGGGCGACCGGAGGATCAAGGTCCTCTCCGAGCGCGACCCGGGTGCCCTGCCCTGGGGCGATCTGGGAGTGGACGTCGTGATCGAGTCCACCGGTGTCTTCACCAACGCGGCGAAGGCGCGTGCTCACGTCGACGGCGGGGCGAAGAAGGTCATCATCGCCGCTCCGGCCAGCGGTGAGGACGTCACGGTCGTGCTCGGCGTCAACGACGGTGCCTACGACCCGGAGCACCACACGGTCATCTCCAACGCCTCCTGCACCACCAACTGCCTCGCCGTGCTGGCCAAGGTGCTGCACGACGCGGTCGGCATCGACGGCGGCATGATGACCACGGTCCACGCCTACACGCAGGATCAGAACCTCCAGGACGCCCCGCACAAGGACCTGCGCCGGGCCCGGGCCGCCGCCCTGAACATCGTGCCCACCTCCAGCGGCGCCGCCAAGGCCATCGGCCTCGTCCTGCCGGACCTCGACGGCCGGCTGGACGCGTTCGCCCTGCGGGTGCCTGTCCCGAACGGCTCGGTCACCGACCTCACGGTCACCACCCGTCGCGCCACCACCGTGGACGAGGTGAAGGAGGCGTACGAGGCCGCGGCCTCGGGGCCGTACAAGGGCCTGCTCTCCTATGTGGACGCGCCGCTGGTCAGCACCGACATCGTGGGCGACCCGGCCTCCTGCGTCTTCGACGCCGGGCTCACCCGGGTGTCCGGCCGACAGGTCAAGGTCGTCGGCTGGTACGACAACGAATGGGGCTACTCCAACCGCCTCATCGATCTGTCCCTGCTCGTCGGGTCGTCCCTCTAGCTCTCGCCGACCCGGTGCCCGCACCATCCGAACGCCCGCACCATCCGAACACCCGCCCCATCCGAACGCCCGCACCATCCGAACACCGCGGCGGCCGCCCCATCGGGCGGCGGCCCGCCGCTTCGTCGCGCCCGTGGCCCGGTGCGCGGCACATTCGGCGCCATCGAAGCCTTCGGCCTGCCCGGATGCCCGACGGACCCCCGCGCACGACGTCACGAGGACAAGGAGCTATGACGAACGCGATCAGCGATTACGTGGACTGCACGCCTCTCCTCGAAGACCGTGAGGCCCTCGACCGGTTCTACGACGAGCACGGCTACGTCTTCCTGCGGGGTGTCCTGGACCGCGACCTCGTCCGGGCCGCCGCCGAGCAGATGCTCGACGGCCTCGTCGAGCTCGGCCACGCCGCCCCGGACGCGACGCTCGACACCCTCACCATCGACTCCTTCGAGGCGGTCGACGAGGTGGCGATGCACGGACACGTGAAGTACGACGACTTCTGGAACCACCCCTCGACCCTCAGGGTCTTCGAGCAGGTCTTCGGCGAGCCGGTCTTCGTCTTCAGGTCCACGACGATCCGCTACTACCCTTCCGCCGCGGGCTCCGAGAAGCCGGACTTCTCGCACCTCACCCCGCTGCACCAGGACGGCTTCTACATAGGTCCGAACAAGGACTTCCGCACCGCCTGGATACCGCTCATCGCGACCACCCCCGCCTCCGGCGGTGTCGCGCTCGCCGACGGCAGCCACAAGAAGGGGCCGCGCGAGCACGTGCTCAGCGAGGACTACCGCAGGTTCGGCCACCCCGTGCGCGGCATCCCGCCGCAGGAGCTGGGCGAGGACGAGCGCCTGCTGTACTCCCCCATGGGGCCCGGGGACGTGCTCCTCTTCCACGCCTTCTTGTGCCACAAGTCCCTGCCGAACATCTCGGCGGACCCGGCGATCATGCGGATGTCGATGGACACCCGTGTCCAACCCGCCTCCTCGCACCGCGGGTTCAACGCCCTGACGCCCTGGACGGAGTCCGCCAAGGACCCCTCCAAGGGAATCATGTCGAAGATCACCGGCACCCCGACCACCGTCGACTAGCGGCGGCACCCCACGGCCGAAGAGCGAGCCCATGACGAAGAACCGGGGAACCACCCCCGCACAAGGACCGACCGCCCGGCAGACGCCCGCGGCCCGGGCGGCCCCGGCCGCGCCGGGGCTCGGCGGCGTCGCCCTCGTGGTGGTGCTCACCGGATACGCGCTGTCCATCGTGGACGCCTTCATCGTCAACGTGGCGCTGACCACGATCGGCAAGGACCTCCACGGTGGCCCCGCCGCCCTGGAGCTGGTGGTGTCCGGTTACGGGCTCACCTACGCCCTCGGCCTGGTGATGGGCGGGCGGCTGGGCGACGCCTTCGGCAGACGGCGCCTGTACGCCTACGGGCTCGCGGCGTTCACCCTCACCTCCGCCTTGTGCGGAGTCGCCCCGACCATCGGATTCCTCGTCGTGGCACGCCTGTTGCAGGGCCTGGCCGCCGCCATGCTGGTGCCGCAGGTGCTGGCGACGATCCAGGCGGCCACCGAGGGCCAGGCGCGCGCCCGGGCGATCAGCCTGTACGGCGCGACGGCGGGTCTCGCCGCCGTCGCCGGGCAGATCCTGGGCGGTCTGCTGGTCTCGCTGGACATCGCCGGGCTCGGCTGGCGGTCGGTCTTCGCGATCAACGTGCCGATCGGTCTGGCCGCGCTGCTGGCCGTGCGGCGCGTGCCCGCGACGAAGGCGGACCGGAGGCCGGGCTTCGACCCGCTGGGCACCGTGCTCTTCGGCGTCGCCATGGTCTGCGTCCTGGTCGTGGTCGTCGAGGGCCGCGAGCTGGGCTGGCCGCTGTGGCTGTGGTCGCTGCTCGTGGTGGCCGCGGTGGCGGCGGTGGCGCTGGTCCGGGTGGAGCGCGCGCTGGAGGACCGGGGCGGATCGCCGCTGCTGGCGCCGACGGTGCTGTCCCATTCGGGCATGCGGATGGGGCTGGCGGCGATGGTGCCGTTCTCCATCGGGTTCGGCAGCTTCATGTTCGTCTACGCGTTGATCGCGCAGGGCAGGTTCGGCCTCGGCGGGCTCGCCTCCGGCGGTGTGCTGTCGCCGTTCGCCGCGGCCTTCTTCGTGGTGGCGCTGTTCACGCCCAGGATCGCGGCGGCCCTGGGGCGGCGGATCGTTTCGCTGGGCGCGCTCGTCCAGGGCGCCGGTCTGCTGCTGATGGCGCTGGTGATCGGGGTGAGCTGGCCGCATCCGCCGCTGCCGCTGGTGCTCGCCGTGCTCGCCTTCACCGGCGTCGGGCAGGCGCTGATCGGTCCGACCCTGTTCCGCATGATCCTCGCCGATGTCCCGCCGGCCAAGGCCGGCATGGGCAGCGGTGTGCTGGTGACCAGTCAGCAGATGGCGACGGCCCTGGGCGCGACCGTGGGCGGAACGCTCTACCTGTCCCTGGCGCACGCGCTGTCGGAGCCCTCCGCGGCCGTGCTCGTCCTCGTCCTGCTGGCGGGTTTCTCGGCGACCATTTTCGTGATCAGTCTGAAGCTCCCCGATCCCCGCTGACCGGCGGGACGCCGCGTCCGCGGACCTCCCCGTGAGCAGTCCGAAGCCCCCGACCCCGCTGACCGGCGGATACCGCATCCGCCCAGCCCTGTTGACCAGCGCGACCTGAACAGAAGCCCCGTCGGCCGGCGGCGCGCCCCCATCCCGGCGCGCCCGCAGCAGAAGCGGAGACAGCCAGGTGCACTTACAACCCGGGACGGCCGTGGTGACCGGCGCGGCCGGCGGAATCGGTCTCGCCCTCAGTGCCCGCCTCGCGCGGGCCGGAGCGAGCGTCGTCATGGCGGACGTCGAGGGCGACGTGCTGAACCGCCGCGCCGCCGAACTCGCCGAGCAGGGCGGGCAGATCACGGCGGTGACGGCCGACCTGACCGATCCGGACGCCGTCGACCGCCTCACGGCCACGGCCTTCGACCGGCTCGGCCACGTCGATGTGGTGTGCAACAACGCCGGAGTCCTCGGGGCGGTCGGAGAACCGCTGTGGACGGTGCCGCTGGAGCGGATGCGACGGGTCTTCGAGGTGAACCACTGGGCGCACGTCCTGGTGGCCCGCGCCTTCGTCCCGAGGTTGCTCGCCGACGGCCGTCCCGCCCATCTGATCCACACGGCCTCGATGTCCGCCTTCGTGGTCGGCGCCGGCAGCGCGGCCTACGCCGCCTCCAAGCACGCCGACCTGGCGGTGGCACGCAGCCTGCGCGCCGACCTGAGGGGCACCCCCGTACGGGTGTCGGTGCTGTGCCCCGGACGGGTCGACACGCCCATGGTCCAGGGTCTTCAGGCCCCGCCCGGCGCGGGCGGCGACACCACGGTCGGCGCCGAGGAGGTCGCCGAGACCGTCTGGGAGGCCCTCGGGTCCGACCGCTTCTACCTGTTCACCAACCCCGACGCGCGGCAGCGGCTGAGTGAGCAGTTCGACGACGTATGGCGCCACGTTTCCCTTCCGACCCCGTTCATCGAGGAGCAGCTGTGGTCCGCGCCGGAAGCGACGACCGTACCGACCACCGGACGGAGACCGTCGACCTGGAGGCGGTGAGGGCGAAGTACCGGGAGGAACGCGACAAGCGAGCCGACGGCCGCACCTACCGGTTCGCCCGCGGCGCGTTCGCCCGCTACGCACAGGACCCCTACGCGGAGCCGCTGGAGCGCCCGCCGCTCGCCGACGAGGTGGACGTGGCGATCGTCGGAGCCGGCATCGGCGGCCTGCTGGCCGGCGCGCGCCTGCGCCAGTCCGGCGCCGTCGGACGGATCCGTCTGATCGATGCCGCGGGCGACGTCGGCGGAACCTGGTACTGGAACCGCTTCCCGGGGCTCAGGTGCGACATCGAGAGCTACATCTACATGCCGCTGCTCGAAGAGCTCGGCACGGTGCCCGCCGAGAAGTACGCGACCGGGGCCGAGATCCTCGCGCATCTGCGGGCCGTCGCCGAGCACTACGACCTCTACCGCGACGCGCTCTTCCAGACGTCCGTCACCGAACTGCGCTGGGACGACCGCGCCGGGCAGTGGCTGGTGCGCACCGACCGCGGCGACCTCGTCCGCGCCCGGTACGTGTGCATGGCGATCGGCTCGCTGCACCGGCTCAAGCTCCCCTCCGTGCCGGGACTGGAACTCTTCGGCGGGCACAGCTTCCACGCCGGCCGTTGGGACTACGCCTACACCGGCGGCGACAGCGGCGGGGGAATGACCCGGCTGCGGGGCAAACGGGTCGGAATCGTCGGCACCGGCGCCACGGCCGTCCAGGTCGTCCCGCATCTCGCCGAGTGGGCCGAGCACCTGTACGTCTTCCAGCGCACTCCGGCGGCCGTGGACGTGCGGGCGAATCGGCCGACCCCGCCCGACTGGGCGGCGGATCTGGAACCGGGGTGGCAGCAGCGCCGTATGGACAACTTCCACGCGCTGACCTCCGGGGTGCCGCAGGACGAGGACCTGGTGTCGGACGGCTGGACCCGGACCACGGCCCGGCTGGCCGCGATCCTGCCGAAGTCCGGCACCCACGGGGGCGGGGGCGGAGATCCGCGGGAGCCGGCGGCCGAGGCCGAGCGCGCGGACTTCCTCAAGATGGAGGAGCTGCGCGAGCGGGTCGACGCCCTCGTCCCGGACCCGGACACCGCCGCCGCGCTCAAGCCGTACTACCGGCTGTTCTGCAAGCGGCCGTGCTTCCACGACGGTTACCTGGAGACCTTCAACCGGCCCGGTGTGACGCTGGTGGACACCCAGGGGCGGGGCGTGGAGCGGCTGACCCGGACCGGGGTGGTGGCGGGCGGCCGGGAGTACCCGGTGGACTGCCTGGTCCTCGCCTCCGGCTACGAGTCCGAGTACGCCGTGCCGTACACCTCCCGCGCCGGGTACGACATCGTGGGCCGCGACGGCGTCAGGCTGTCGGAGAAGTGGGCGGACGGGGCCCGGACCTTCCACGGGCTCCAGGTGAACGGCTTCCCCAACTGCTTCATCCTGTCCAAGGTCCAGTCGGGACTGCACGTCAACGTCCCGTACATGCTCAACGAGCAGAGCAAGCACCTGGCCTACGTCGTCAAGTCCGTCCGGCAGCACGGCTGTCAGGTCGTCGAAGCCTCCGAGGCGGGCGAGAAGGAATGGGTCGAGGAGATCCTCCGGCTCGCCCGACGTGACACCGAATTCGCCCGGAACTGCACGCCGGGCCTGTTCAACAACGAGGGGAAACCCGGCGAGTTGCACGCCCTCAACTCCAGTTACGGCGGCGGCTCGGTGGAATTCGTGAACATCCTCGAGCGCTGGCGCGCCGCCGGCGATCTCGCCCATCTCGAACTGCGCAGCTGACCATCCGCAACCACCTGCGAAGAGGTGTCGACGACAGTGGAGATATCACCGATACCCGGTGCCGACCTCGGGGCCGTGGTGCACGGCGCCCGCATCACCGGAGACATGGACGAGACCCGGTCCAAAGAGATCTGGTCGGCACTCGACGAGCATCTGGTGCTCGTGTTCCGGGGCCACCGCACCCCCTCCGACGAGGAGCTCCTGTCCTTCGGCCGCCGCTTCGGGCACATACCGAAGACCGGCCTGACCACCGGTGCCCACCCCGACCACAACGAGATCCTGATCATCTCCAACGTGGTGGAGGACGGGCAGAAGATCGGCGTCGGCGACGCCGGGTGGATGGACTGGCACACCGACTACTCCTTCCGCCCCCGGGTCTCCCGGATCGGCTTCCTGGCGGCGGTCGAACTCCCGCCCTCCGGCGGCGGGCAGACGCTGTTCACCAACATGTACGCCCTGTACGAGTCGCTGCCCGAGGAGCTGCGGCGGCGCCTGCACTCCTACCGGGCCCGGCACGCGCTGCGCTCCGGGTACGAGGAGACGATCGAGGAGGAGTACCAGGGCGAGGTGTCCATCTCGGGCGGTGCCGCGGGCGGTGCGGAGGTGCTCGCGGCGGAGATCCAGCCCGAGGACGGCACCTCGACCGTCCACCCCCTGATCGCCCGCAACCCGCGCACCGGCCGCCAGGCCGTCTACGTCAACCGGCTGAACACCAAGCGGGTGCTGGAGCTCGCCCCCGACCAGAGCCGGGAACTGCTCCAGGAGCTGTGGACGCACGCCGGTTCGCCCGGGCACACCTACACCCACACCTGGCTGCCCGGCGACATCGTCATGTGGGACCAACTGGGCACCGTCCACGCCAAGACGGCCTTCGACCCGAACGAACGCCGCATCCTGCGCAAGGTCGTCAGCATCTTCGACGACCCGGCCCAGCCCTGGCGCGCGGAGGAGGCCGTATGACCGCCGTCCCCGCCTGCCTCCACCGCAGCCGCGACGCCATCACGCCGGCGCTGCGCGCGGCCGTGGACCGGCTCGACCGCAAGACACGCCACCAGGCGGCCTACCACTTCGGCTGGATCACCGCCGGGGGCGCGCCGGCCGCCGCCGGCGCCGGGAAGGCCGTCCGGCCGGCCCTGGCGCTGCTGTCGGCCGAGGCGGTGGGCGCGGAGCCGGAGATCGCCCTGCCCGGAGCCGTGGCCGTGGAACTGGTGCACAACTTCTCGCTGATCCACGACGACCTGATGGACGGCGACGAGGAGCGCCGCCACCGGCGCACCGTGTGGAAGCTCTGGGGTGCCTCCAGCGCGATCCTGACCGGTGACGCGATGCTGGCGCTCGCCCAGGAGGTGCTGCTGGACTCCGGGCTGCCCACGGCGGCGCCCGCGGCCGGGCTGCTGGCGCGGACCACCCGGCACCTGATCCGCGGCCAGGTGCAGGACCTGTCCTTCGAGCAGCGGTCGCACGTGGCCGTGGCGGACTGCGTCGACATGGCCGCGGGCAAGACCGGGGCGCTGCTGTCGGCGAGCGCCGCGATCGGCGCCGTACTCGCCGGGGCCCCGGAGGCCGCCGTGGACGCCCTGGCGCTCTACGGCGACCAGGTGGGCCTGGCCTTCCAGCTCACCGACGACGTCCTCGGCATCTGGGGCGATCCGGCCGTCACCGGCAAATCGGTCCACACCGATCTGCGCGCCCGCAAGAAGTCCCTCCCGGTCAGTTACGCGCTCAACCAGGGCGGCACGCTCGGCGTCGAGCTGGCCGCCTGGCTCTCCGCCCCCGGCGAGCCCGGAGAGGAGGAACTGCGGCGCGCGGCGGAGCTGATCGAGGCCGCCGGCGGCCGCGACTGGGCGCTGTCCGAGGCGGCACGGCGGATGGCGCTGGCCGAGGACGCGCTGCGCGGCGTCGACCTGGACGCCGGCGCGCGCGAGGAGCTCCTGGCGCTCGGACGCTTCGTCGTCGACCGCGAGGTGTGAGGCCGGACCGGACCTGATCCGCGCAGCCGTTCCCCCTGTTCCCCCCCAGGCACCACCCCGCCCGCTGTCCACACGTCAAGGATCCCCCATGCCACAGGATGTCGACTTCCACATACCCCTGCCCGGTCGGCAGAGCCCCGACCACGTCCGGGCCGAGGCCGAGCAGCTGGCGTGGCCGCGGTCGCTCGGTCTGATCACCTCCGAGGCGGCGGCCGAGCGCCATCTGCGCGGCGGCTACGCCGACCTGGCCTCCCGTTTCTATCCCCATGCCACCGGCGCCGACCTGGATCTGGGCGTCGACCTGATGTCGTGGTTCTTCCTCTTCGACGACCTCTTCGACGGGCCGCGCGGCGAGAGCCCCGAGGAGGCCAAGCGGCTCACCGACGCGGTGGCGGCCGCACTGGACGGCCCCCTGCCGGCCTCGGCGCCCCCGATCGCCCACGGGTTCGCCGACATCTGGCGGCGTACCTGCGAGGGCATGACACCGGCCTGGCGCGCGCGCAGCGCCCGGCACTGGCGGAACTACTTCGACGGGTACGTCGACGAGGCGGGGAGCCGGTTCTGGAACACGCCGTACGACTCTGCCGCGCAGTACCTCGCCGTGCGGCGGCACACCATCGGCGTGCAGCCGACGGTGGACCTCGCCGAGCGCGCGGGCCGCTTCGAGGTGCCGCACCGGGCCTTCGACAGCGCCGTGCTGTACGCGATGCTCCAGATCGCCGTCGACGTCAACCTGATGCTCAACGACATCGCCTCCCTGGAGAAGGAGGAGGCCCGCGGCGAGCAGAACAACCTGGTGCTGATCCTGCGTCGCGAGCACGGCTGGTCCAAGAGCCGCAGCTTCTCCCACATCCAGGACGAGGTGCACGCCCGGCTCGAACAGTTCCTGCTGCTGGAGTCCTGCCTGCCGAAGGTCGGCGAGATCTACCGGCTGGACGAGGGCGAGCGCGACGCGCTGGAGCGGTACCGGGTGGACGCGGTGCGCACGGTGATCCGGGGGTCCTACGACTGGCACCGCTCCTCGGGCCGCTACGACGCCGAGTACGCGCTCGCCGCCGGAGCCCAGGGCTACCTGGAGGAACTCGGCAGCAGCGCCCGCTGAGCGCCGTCCGCCGTCGCGGGAATCGCCGCCAACGGATCCGTAGAGACAGGAAGTTGAGGAACGGATGTCCGAGCAGACCCCCTTCGCCGCGGGTACGGCGCCCGGGGCCGTGCCCATCGTGGGACACGCCCTGCAGATGATGCGCTACCCGGTGAACTTCATGACGTCGCTGTCGGCCCACGGCGACCTGGTGCAGATCAAGATCGGTCCCACGCCGGCGTACGTACCGACCCATCCCGATCTGCTGAGGCAGGTGCTGACCAACGACCGCCTCTTCGACAAGGGCGGGGTCTTCTACGACCGTGCCCGGGACATCGCCGGAAACGGGCTGGTCACCTGCCCGTTCGCCGACCACCGCCGGCAGCGGCGGCTGATGCAGTCGGCGTTCACCCGCCCCCAGCTCAAGCGCTACTCGGCGGCCATGCACGCCGAGATAGAGGCGACGGCGTCGCGCTGGCACGACGGCCTGGTCGTGGACGCGTTCCCCGAGCTGTACGGCATGGCCCTGCGCACGGTGGCCCGCACCCTCTACTCCACCCCGGTCAGCCCGGAGCTGGCGGCCGGTGTGGAGGGGGCCTTCGACGTCGTGCTCAACGGGCTGTTCCGCCAGATGTTCCTGCCCCGCTTCATCCGCCGTCTGCCCCTCCCGGCCAACCGCCGCTACCGCGACAGCCTGCGCTTCCTGCACCGGACCACCCAGGACCTGATCGACGACTACCGCAGCGACGGCGTCGAGCACGACGACCTGCTCGCGGCACTGCTGGCCTCCCGCGACGACGACGGCGGACGGCTCGGCGACCGGGAGATCCACGACCAGGTCATCACCGTGATGGCCGCCGGCACCGAGACCGTCGCCGGCACCCTCACCTGGGTGTTCTACCTGCTCTCCCAGCACCCGGAGATCGAGGCGGCGCTGTACGAGGAGATCGACACCGTCCTCGACGGGCGCCCCCCGGGCTGGGACGACCTGCCGAACCTCGCCCTGGCCGACCGGATCATCTCCGAGGCGCTCCGGCTGCACCCGCCGGCCTGGCTGTTCACCCGGCTCACCACCGCCGAGACCGAACTGGCGGGCCGCCGGCTGCCCGAGGGCACGACCATCGTCTTCAGCCCGGCCGCGGTGGCCCAGTACGAGGACGCCTTCGACGACCCCACGACGTTCGCCCCGGACCGCTGGCTGCCGGACCGGGTCTCGACGCCGGCCCGCCAGGCGTTCATGCCGTTCGGCACCGGTGCCCGCAAATGCATCGGCGACCTGTACGCGCGCACCGAGGCCACGCTGGGGCTCGCCACGATCCTCGGCCGCTGGCGGGTGAGCTGCGAGCCGGACATGGACATCCGCCCCGTACCGCTGGCGACCATCTACCATCCGCGCCGACTGCGCCTGAAGTTGTCCGCCCGCACCCCGCGGCCCGTGCTGTCCTCCGTACCGGCGCCGAGCGGGGGCGATGCCACATGACGGGGGTGCGGTCGGCCGCCGCCGGGCATCCCGTCCGCCCGGCGTGAGCCCGGCCCCGCACGGCGTCGGCCGGGCCCGGCGGGCGGGCGAGGGAGCGCTCCGGCCCGTGGCGGGGCCGGGGCGCGGGGCGGGTCAGGCGCTCGTGCAGGTCCTGCCCCGCATGACACGTACCGTGATCGGAACTCGCTGCTTTTCTCATGCGCGCGAAGTACGCCGATGGTTCCGCGGGGCGACGCGGTGATCCGGCGGGGCGGGGCGTGATCCGGCGGTACGGACCGGGCCGCGTGTCATGTTCCAGCAGATCAGCGGGCACGTGGATGTCGTCCGCGGTTCACACGGCACTGATGGACTCGGCGGTGTCGAACCCCGTTCCGACCGGTTCCACCCCGTACCGACCTGTGCAAGGAGTCACGCATGCCCGGACCGCGAACGTCCCGCAGCCGTCTGGTGGCCGCCAGTGCCGTCGTGGCGGCCACCGCCGCCGTTGTCGCCGTCACCACGACGGCGGGCGCGTTCGGCCCGAACGAGCAGGCCCAGCGGGCCATCAAGGGCGGGAAGGCGAAGAACGTCATCCTGCTGATCGGCGACGGCATGGGGGACTCGGAGATCACCCTCGCCCGTGACTACACCGTGGGCGCGGCCGGCCGGCTGAACATGGACGAGTTCCCGCTGACCGGCGCCTACACGACCTACGCCGTGCACGCCGACGGCACCCCGGACTACGTCACCGACTCCGCGGCCAGCGGCACCGGCTGGGCGACCGGTGTGAAGACCGTCAACGGCCGGATCTCCAAGACCCCGGGCACCGACAAGGCCGTTCCGACCATTCTGGAGCTGGCCCAGAAGGGCGGGTACGCCACCGGCTCGGTGACCACCGCCGAGCTCACCGACGCCACCCCGGCCGTCCTGGCCGCGCACGCCACCGACCGCTCCTGCCAGGGCCCCGCCGACATGGCCAAGTGCCCCACCGACACCATCGCCAAGGGCGGCCCCGGCTCGATCGCCGAGCAGAGCGTCAACCACAAGGTCGACGTCCTCCTCGGCGGCGGCAAGCAGCGCTTCGACCAGAAGGTGACCGACGGCCGGTACAAGGGCCTGACCGTCACCGAGCAGGCGCAGAAGCTGGGCTACCAGGTCGTCACCGACGACCGGTCCATGAAGGCGGCCAAGGGCGACAAGCCCGTTCTGGGGCTCTTCGCTCCGGGCAACGTGCCCACCGAGTGGACCGGCAAGCCCGCCGCGGTCGGCGGCACCGACCCGCAGCGCTGCGTCACCGACAACCCGAACCGCCCCGCCGGCACCCCGAACCTCGCCGACCAGACCACCAAGGCCATTCAGCTCCTGGAGGCGCAGCAGAAGGGGAAGCACGGCAAGAAGGGCTTCTTCCTCCAGGTCGAGGGCGCCTCGATCGACAAGCAGGACCACGCGGCCGACCCGTGCGGCCAGATCGGTGAGACGGCCGCGTTCGACCACGCGGTGAAGGCGGCCCGCGACTACGCCGCCAAGCACCCCGACACCTTGGTCGTCACCACCGCCGACCACGGCCACACCAGCCAGATCGTGCCGCTGGAGGCCCAGCCGCCCGGCCTGTCCTCCATCCTGATCACCGACGAGGGCCAGAAGCTGAAGGTCAACTACTCGACCAACAGGCCCGGCCAGTCGCAGGAGCACACCGGCACCCAGGTCCGGATCGCGGCTCAGGGCCCGCAGGCGTACCGCGTCCTCGGCGTCACCGACCAGACCGACCTGTTCACGACGATCCGCGAGGCGCTCCGACTGCGCTGAGGGCCGCGCTGACCGGTCGCACCGACCGGCTGCCGGCCGTGTCGCGCCGGCCGGCAGCCACGTCACGCGCGTCCCCCGTGCCGCGTGTGCCGCCCGCTCCGCCCGTGCCATTCAGGTCATGCGTTGACAGGCACGTCGTGTACGCCCGCGAGGGGCCGCCCGGACCGCCGGGCGGCCCCTCGCGGGCGTCTTTCTCTGCCGCGCCCCGGGCCGGTGGTGGCGCGGCCCCGTCTCACTACGATGGGGTGCCACCCGAAGGGGAGGGCGCAGGGGCAGGGAGACGACGGCATGACGGACCAGGAGCACGACCGGGACCGGAGCGTGGGCGGCGGGGAGTGGGGTGCGCGGGCTCGCCGTCGTGGGCAGGGCGAGCTGGAGGCGCAGGTGCTGTCCGCGCTCCGGGTCGCGCCCGGTCCGGAGACGGCCGCCTGGGTACGGGCGCACCTGGGGGGCACGCTCGCCTACACGACCGTGATGACGATCCTGACCCGGCTGCATGCGAAGGGCGTGGTCACCCGGGAGCGTGCGGGCCGCTCGTTCCTGTGGACGGCGGCCGCGGACGAGGCCGGGCTCGCCGCGCACCGCATGCGCAGGGTGCTGGACGGCGAGACCGACCGCGAAGCCGTACTGATGAGCTTTGTGTCGGGCCTGTCCGCACGGGACGAGGAACTGCTCCGCGCGCTCCTCAACGACCCCCATGACACGGCACCGAAGGGCCGGAGCGAACCGAAGGGCTGTACCGAGGACCGGGACGGCCGGGAGAACTGAACCATGGGCGTCTTCGTCTTCCTGCCGCTCGTCCTTCCCCTGACCGCCTGGCCGGTCGCCCGCCTGGCGGAACTCCATCTCCACCCCCGGGCCGCCACCAGGCTCCTGTCCGCGACGAGCGCCGTTCTCGGCCTGTGCAGCACCCTGTGCCTGGTGCTGCTCGCGATCGTCGGCACCGCGCAGCTTCCGGGGAACCCGCTGCCCGACGGCTGGTCCGATCCCGAGGTACGGGCGGCCGTGCCGCACCATGAACTCGTCGGAAAGGCCGCCATCGGGGCCCTCGCGGTGGTGGCCGTGGCGTGTACGGCGCTCCCGCTGCGCCACTACCGGGTGCGGCGCCACGCCGAGCGGGCGCTCCGGGGGCTGCCCGCCACTTCCGTCGCCGTGCTGCGGGACGACACGCCCTACGCCCATACGCTGCCCGGCAGCGGGGACGCGGGCCGGATCGTGGTCTCCACGGGGATGCTGGCCGGTCTGGGGTCCCGGGAGCGCCGTGCCCTGTTCGCCCACGAACGCGCCCATCTCGTCGGGCGCCACCACCGCTTCCTCATGGTGGCGGGGCTGGCGGCGCGGGCCAACCCGTTCCTGCGCCCGCTCCGCACGTCCGTGGCGTACACCGTGGAACGCTGGGCGGACGAGGAGGCGGCCCGCGTGGTCGGTGACCGGCGGGTGACGGCCCGCGCGGTGGGCAAGGCCGCGCTGATCTCGCCCCCGCCGCCCGCCTCGACGCTGGTGGCCTTCGCCGCCGCGGGGCCGGTCCCGCGCAGGGTCGCGGCGCTGCTCGGCCCGGCTCCGGCGGCACGCACCTGGCCGCCCACGTTCACCGCGGTCGGTGCGGCGGCCTGGTACGCCGTGGCCGGCACCGCTCTGTCGGCCATGTCGTCCGCGAACTCCGCCGTCACGATGGTCCTGATCCTGCGGGCGGCCACACCGCTGTGAGCCTCGGCGGGGGCTGAGGGATCCGGGCCGGGGGACGGGGGCCGTGGGATCCGGGGGACGGGGGACGGGCGGGAGCGCGGGTCGGCCGGTGCCGTCGCGCGTCGGTCCCGTCCGAAATCCCGTCTCGGTCCCGTTCCGGCCCCGGTTCAGTCGCGCGAGTTCCCGAAGAGGAGGCGATAGGCGATCAGCAGGACGAGGGAGCCGCCGATCGCCGCCGCCCACGTGGCCAGGTCGAAGAAGCTGTTCTCCACGGGGCGGTCGAGAAAGCGTGCCGAGATCCAGCCGCCGACGAAGGCGCCCGCGATGCCGGTGAGCGTGGTGCCGATGATGCCGCCCGGATCGCGACCGGGCAGCAGGATCTTGGCGATGACTCCGGCGATCAGACCAAGCAGGATCCAGCTGATGATGCCCATGTTGTCGTTCCCCTCTTCGAGCCGTACCGGGCGGATCAAGTCCCGATCGGTGGTGGTGCGTTGCGTGGTTGCGCAACTGTACAGACGATGGTGAGGACGCCGTTCGGACCCTGCTGGTTGCGCGGCTGCCGCGGGGCCCCGCCGTGGCCGGGCGGGGCGGCCGGTGCACGGCCTGGTCGCCTGCACGGCCTGGTCGTCGCGACCGGCACTAGTGTGGTGGCCGGGAAGGTTCACCGGCAGACCTTCCGGGCCGCAGTACTAAGACGTCTAAGGGCTGTCCCGTCATCCGCGGTGGGCCGGCGCGCGGCGTCGGATGCGGTGCGGCACAAGGCGGAGAGGCGTCCGCATACTGGATGCATGTGGACGTTCCGGCAAAGCGGCGAGGTGCCGTAGCCGACGCCTCGCGCCCGCCGGGGATGACGGGACAGCCCGTAGACTGGGCAGGTTCGCAGGCGATCCGGCGAAAGGGAGGGACGACGGTGGCGACAGGCGTGGACGGCTTCGAGGACCCGCCTGCCGAGGTGCTCGCGGAGGCCGCCGCGGCCTTCGGACTGCTGGCGTCCTCGGCCCGGCTGCACATCGTGTGGGCGCTGGCCCAGGGCGAGAGTGATGTCACCGGACTCGCGGAGCGGGTGGGCGGCGCGCTGCCCGCGGTCAGCCAGCACCTGACGAAGCTGAAGCTCGCGGGCCTCGTACGCTCTCGCCGTGAAGGCCGGCGCATGGTGTACTTCGTGGACGATCCCGATGTCGTGACGGTCGTACGGCTGATGGTCGGCCAGTTGACCGCGCGGGCCGACGGCACGTCCGCGCCGGTGCGCGCGCTCCGCAGGACCGGTGCCTGAGACCTCCGAGGCCGAGGAGTCGGGTCTCACGGCGCCCGGACCCGCGGCCCTCGTGCCGTCGGCTGCTCCGTCGCGGGGCGGGACCGCCGTCACCGGCGGGGCCCTGCGCGAGCTGACCTCCCTCCAGGTACTGCGCGCGCTGGACAGCGGCCCGCGCGGCCTGACGGACGGGGACGCGGCACAGCGCCTGGCCGTGTTCGGCGAGAACACGCTTCCCGCCCGGCGGACCGTCTCATGGGCCGGACGCTTCCTGCGCAGCCTTCGTGATCCGTTCACGGGGGTGCTGCTCTGCCTCGGCCTGGTGTCCGCGGCCGTCGCGGCCTGGGGCACCGCCTGTGTGATCACCGTGCTGGTGGTGGTCAGTTGTGTGCTGCGGTCGGCGGGGGAGTACCGCGCCGACCGGTCGATGGCCGGGCTGCGGGAGCTGGTCGCGACCACCGCGACCGTCCTGCGCCGCGCGGACGACGAAGCGGCGCCGGTGGCCCGTGAGCTCCCGGTCGACGAGCTGGTGCCCGGGGACGTGGTCCGCCTGGGCCCCGGGGACCTGGTCCCCGCCGATGTGCGGCTGCTGCGCGCGAACAACCTGAGCGTGAACCAGGCGGCGCTCACCGGGGAATCGGCCCCGGTCGTCAAACACCCCGTCGACGTCCCGAACCGGCCGGTGAGCGGGACGCCGGTGAGCGGGGTACCGGGGTACGAGCGGTCGGAGGCCGGACCGGCGGGGAGCGGGGCGCCCGGGGACCGGGCGGCGGGCGGCGGGACGCCGGAGAGCGGCCCCTTCGGCGCGCCCCAGCTGTGCTTCCAGGGCAGCAGCGTCATGGCGGGCAGCGGCACCGCGGTGGTCGTCGCGACCGGGGCGCACACCCGGTTCGCCGCCGCGCACGACGCCGTGCCCCCGCGCGGCCGGAGCGCCTTCGACCGGTCGGTGCACGGCATCTCCTGGATCCTGATCCGGTTCATGCTGCTGACGCCGCCGCTGGTGCTGATGGCGAACGCGGCGCTGCGCGGCCGGGGCCTGGAGACGCTGCCGTTCGCGGTGGCGGTGGCGGTGGGGCTGACGCCCGAGATGCTGCCGGTCATCGTCACCACGTGCCTGGCGCGCGGCGCGTCGCTCCTCGCCCGCGCCCACGGCGTGATCGTACGGAGACTGCCCGCGCTGCACGACCTGGGCGCTGTCGACGTGCTGTGCCTGGACAAGACCGGCACGCTCACCCAGGACCGGCCCGTCGTGGTCCGCGCGCTGGACGTCGACGGCCGGGAAGACCCGGAGGTGCTGCGCTGGGCCGCGGTCAACGCGTGGTGGACGCTCCAGCTCGCCGACCTGCCCGTCCCCGACGCCCTGGACGAGGCGATCCTCGACGCGGCCGATGCCGGCGGCGGCGGGTCCGGCGCGGCCGACGGCACCGACGGCACCGACGCGGTCGGTCTCGTCGCGGTCGGTCACGACGGGGGCGGCCACGACGGGGGCGGCCACGAGGCGTTCGACTACGACGGGATCGCGGCCGTGCCCTTCGATCCCGCCCGCCGTCTCTCCACCGCCGTCGTGCGCACCCCCGGCCGCCTCGGTGTCCACACCCTCGTGGTCAAGGGCGCGGTCGAGAACGTGCTGGAACGGTGCGCGCTCGACGAGGCCGAACGGCGGCGGCTGCTCGCGCTCGCCGCGAGCCGGGCGGACGACGGGCTGCGCCTCCTCGCCGTCGCCACCGCCGAACGCCCCGCACGGCAGCGCCCGTACACGCCCGCCGACGAGCGCGGCCTGACGTTCACCGGCTTCGTGGCGCTGCGCGAGGAACTGGTGCCCTCCGCTTCCGGCGCCCTGCGCGTCCTCGCCGACCGCGGCGTCACGGTCAAGGTGCTCACCGGGGACCACCCCGGCACCGTGGCCCGGGCCTGCCGCGATCTGGGCCTCGACCCGGGTGAGGTGTGCACGGCGGACCGCATCGACCGGCTCACGGACCGGGAACTGGCCGAACTCGCCGACCGGACCACCGTGTTCGCCCGCTGCACCCCCGAGCACAAGGCGCGCATCGTCACCACGCTGCGGGCCGCGGGTCACACCACCGGCTTCCTCGGCGACGGCGTCAACGACCTGCCCGCACTGCACGCCGCCGACATCGGGATCTGTCCACGCGACGCCGTCGACGTGGCCCGGGAGAGCGCCGGGGTGGTGCTCGCCGACCACGGCAAGGACCTGACCGCGATCGACCACGCGATCACGGCGGGGCGGCACAGCAGCGTCACCATCGCGACGTATCTGCGCATCACGCTCTCGTCGAACCTCGGCAACGTCATCGCCATGCTCGCCGCCGGGCTGCTGCTGCCGTTCCTGCCGATGCTCCCGGTCCAGGCACTCGTCCAGAACCTGTGTTTCGACGCGGCCCAGCTCACCTTCTCCTACGACCGGGTCGCCCCGGCCGCGCTCAGCCGCCCGACCATGCTCCGGCCGCGCGACTTCCTCCGCTTCATCACCGCCTTCGGCGCGCTCAACGCCGTCGCCGACCTGGCCACCTTCGCGGTGCTCGCATTCACCCTGCGAGGCCCGGGCGGCGCGGACGACGAGGCGTTGTTCCACTCCGGCTGGTTCACGGAGAACCTGCTCACCCAGGCCCTGGTGATGGTGCTCCTGCGGACCGGCCGCCGCGCCGCCGAGGCGAGCGGCGGCTTCGGGGCGAGCGGCGGCTTCGGGGCCCGCGGGGTCAGCCCGGTCGGCCGCGCCGCCGCCGCGCTGGCCGTCACCGGTCTGCTGCTGCCGCTCTCCCCGCTGGGCCCGCCCCTCGGCATGATGGTCCTGCCAGGTGTCTATTACCTGCTGCTGGTGGTCGTCCTCGGGCTGTACGCCGTCGCCCTCGCGGTCGCCCGCCGCCGCTACGAGAAGCGCGGTGCCCGCGTGTAGACGCTGTGCCAGGGCCGGGCGCGGTGTCCGTGGACGCGGCGGCCGGTCCCGGCCTCGGGGCGAGCATTGCGGCGTCCGGGTGGGTGCGGGTGGGGTGGTGCCGCTCGCCGCCTCGCCGATGCCGCCGGACTCCGTAGGCTGGTGGGGAATCGGCGGGTGCACCGGAGGAGGCGGCGGAGATGGCGGACTCCGGGGCGCGCGGGCGCTGGTTCACGGTTCCGGTGCTCGTCCTGGTGGCCTGGCTGCTGGTACGCGGAGGCACCGCGTCCGACACGGCGGACGCGTCCCTGCCCTCGCCGTCCGGAGCCCCGTCGGCCACGGCCACGCCCGGCGGGCCGGGCACGACCGCCGAGCCGAGCCCCCCGGCGCCCGGGGCGAGCGGTCCGGCCCGGCCACCGGCCAGGGCCTACGATCCGGCGTCCTACGCCGCGCCGGTACGGACCCATGCGGCCCGGGCCGGAATCGAGCCCCGGCTGCTGATGGCGATCCTCTACAACGAGGCGTACAAGCCGCACGATCCGGAGCTGGAGCGGACCTGGCAGCGATACAAGCCGGACGCCTCCTTCGGCATCGCGAACATGCACCGCGCCGCCTTCGACGAGACGAAACGGCGGCACGGCCTCGCGGGCCGCCGCTGGGAGGACCTGCCCGACGACCGCGACCTGGCGATCGAGGCCGCCGCCTGGCACCTGCACGACCTGGCGGCGATGCTGCCCGCTCGGTGGGCCGGGGCGCACACGAAGGACGAACTGCTGGCGCTCGGCTACAACACCGGGTCGGGCAACATGCTGGCCTTCGCCCGCGGAGCACGTCCGGGCAGCCAGGCCCAGTCCTATCTGGACCGGCTGCACACCAACTGGGACAAGGCCGGGAAGGCGGTCTCGGGACGGTCGTGAGGCCCACGCCGCCTCAGGGCCACAGGGTGCCTGGACGGTCGTGAGGCCCCGACCCGGTGCGCAGGGTCCCGGCCGGTCGGAGGAACCGGCGAGCCCGCCCCGGGGGAGGGCGGGCTCGCCGGCGGTACGGTCAGGGGCTGGCGCGGTCGAAGCCGTACCTCAGCGGTTCGCTCCGTACCCGGAGGTCCCGGCGGTAGACGTAGAGCGCTTCCACCTGTATGTCGCCCGGAGAGGCGTCCAGTTGGCACGGGTATGTCACCTGGAGCACTCCGGGGCGGTCCGTGACGCGCGTCCGCAGTCCGTCGGCGGGGCCGCCGTCGAGAATCGCGCTTTCCCAGCACGGCGAGTCGTTCGCATCCGCAGTCATAGTTCAATTATTGCGCAATTCTTTAAGTTTTGGGTGGGGTGGAGATCACCAGTCGCCGCCTCCGAAGTCGCCTCCGCCGTCGAAGCTTCCCCCGCCGAGGCCCCCTCCGTCGAAACCGCCTCCGAAGTCCGACGAGTTGAAGTCGGATCCGGTGAACTCGCCCCCGCCCGGAGCCCCGGAGCCGAGGCCGCCGTCTCCCGACGGGGCGTCGGCGAACGCGGCCGGGGCGCTGAGCGCCGAACCCAGCATCGTGCCCACCAGCAGCCCGCCCACGGCGCCGACCGCCCCGCCGAAGTAGCCGCCTGCCCAGGGGGCGTAGGCGGGGCCCGCGTTCCAGTACGGCTGCGGGCCCTCGGCGGTCTGGACCTGACGGGCCATCGGTTCTTGCCCGGACGCGAGGAGTTCGGCGTCGACGCGGCACGCGGGCACGTCGCGGGGCGCGCCGCCGGGCGGGGCCCACGACACGTCCTCCGTGGAGGGGCCGTGGCGGGGGTCGAAGAAGCAGGGGACGCGGCGCTCGGGCAGCGGAGTGCCGTTGCGGCGCGCGGCCAGGGTGGCGAGTGCGAACCGTCCCTCCGCCAGGGCCTCGGTCACCGCCCGGACGTCCTGCGGCGCGGCGGCGGCGGCCATCAACTCCTTGGCCTTGTCGTACGCGTCGAGGGCGCGGGTGTAGTCCTCCCGCATCGCGTCGTCGGTGCCCGGCCCGGAGGGGCGGAAGTCGAGCCGGTCCAGTTCCTCGCCGAAGGCGGTGATGTCCTCGTCCACGACGACGCGCAGGGCGTCCAGCTCGGCGCGCTCGCGCTTCTTCCGGTTCCGGCGGTACCAGGCGTAGCCGCCGGCGCCGACCGCCGCGACCGCGCCGACGGCGAGCAGCGCCGATGCCCCGCCGCCCCCGTCGTCCGCGGACCCGCCCCAGGTGTCCGGGGCCCGGCCGCCGGCCTGTGCGGTGGCCCGGTCGACGAAGGCGGTCAGCATTCCGGCGGGGTCGCCGGAGTGGGAGCGCTTGACGGCTCCGGTCAGATTGCCGATCGCGTCGCGCGACATCACCGAGGAGTCCGCCTTCGCGTCGAAGCCGTCGCCCAGGCGCACCGCGTACACGCCGGTGACGCCGACCAGGGTGCGCAGGTCCCGCATCAGCGTGCCGGGCGCGAACTCGGCCGCTTCGGGCAGCACGGCGACGAACACCGGCTTGCCGGCGTCCTCGATCTTCTTCGCGAGTTCCTTGGCGTCGGCCTCGGAGAGCTTCCCCCGGACCCGCGGATCGACGTACACGGGCCCCTTCCGCAGGGCCTCCGCCACGGCGTCGAGTCCGGCGGCCGTGGCCTGTGCGTCGGCGGTCGCGGCCGCCGCGGGCGCCGGTGCGCCCGCGAACAGGCCGCAGGCCACCAGGGTCAGGGCCAGGGCCGCCAGGGCGCTTCGTGCGGCCCGGACGGCGTGTGCGGCCTTCGCGGTCGGGGCGGGGCCGGGTCGTGGTGGCGTCCGGTGGGCGACAGACATCAGAGTCCCTCCTCGGGCGGCGGGTCGCGATTGCGGCGGCCCCCCGTCAACGATTGCTCAGTTGCGTAATCTAGCAACTGAGATGTGTTCGAGTCGGCGGGTGCCGGACGTTCCGTCTCGACGACGGCTCCTTGCGCCGCCCTGCCCTCGCCGCGCCCTCTTGTGTGAGCGCACCACGTGATGCGTAAAGTGATGGTCAACGAAGAGCAAAGACGGTGAACGGGCGTGGGAGTGGCTGCGCGGGGGCAGGCCATGTCGGACCGTCGTGTTGTGACGACTCGTCAACTGTGCTGCCCCGCGAGCGGAACGAGAGCGGGGGTGCGCGGTGTCGGAAGAGTCGAGGGCGTCGAAGGCGCAGAGTGAATCGAGGGCGACGAGCGGGGCGAAGGTGCCGACCGCGCTGAAGGCGCTCTGGAGGTGGCATGGACCGGTCTTCGGTGTGGGCGCGTTGTGCGTCCTGGCGAACGGCCGGGGCCTCGGCCCCCTCTGGTACACCGGCGTTGTGCTGCTCGTCGTCGGCGGCCTGATGCGCTGGACCCTGGGGCGCAGTCAGCGTCCGCGCGGGGAGCGGCCCGCGGTGCCGGTCGGTGTGCCGGTGACCGGTCGGTGGATGGTGCTGAACGGGCCCGCGACGAAGGTCCCCAGCCATGTGCACAGTCATGCGCAGACGTACGCCGTGGACCTGAAGCACGACCCGGCCCCCGCGCAGGACGGAGCGGACGTCCCGGCCCCGCCGCCGTTCAACTGGCTCGTGCCCTTCGGCCGGAGGCCCCGGCACTACTCGTCCTTCGGGGCACCGGTGCTCGCCGTGGCCGACGGGGTGGTCGTCACGACCGCGAGCAAGCAGCGCGACCACCTGTCCCGGACGTCACTGCCCGGCCTCGCCTACCTCTACCTGGAGGGATTCGTCCGCACCCTGGGCCGCCCCCGCCACCTCCTGGGGAACCACGTCGTGATGGATCTGGGCGACGGCGTGTACGCGGTCTACGCCCATCTGCGGCGCGGTTCCCTGCGGGTGGCGGCGGGGGACAGGGTGGCGGTCGGCCAGGAGATCGCCACCTGCGGGAACTCCGGCAACTCCTCCGAACCGCACCTGCACTTCCAGCTGATGGACGGCTCCGATGTCATGACTGCGCGCGGCCTGCCGTTCGCCTGGCGCTATCTGGACGACGACGGTAGGCGGCGGACCGGCGTGCCCGAGGACTTCGCGCACGTCGTCGCCGACCGGGACGGGCATCTCGCCGACCCGGACGGGCGCGTCACCGGTCCGGAGGGGCGCGTCGCCGGTCCGGAGGGGCGCGTCGCCGGTCCGGTGGGGCGCGTCGCCGACCGGGACGGGCGCGTGGCGTCCGGCCGGGACGAACCGGAGCCGGGAGGCGGGGCCGTTCAGGGGCGGGATATCCGGACCCGGTAGTTCCCGTCGTCGTTCTTCTCGACCACGGATATGCGTATCCCGGTCCTCCGGTCGGTGAAGGTCTGGCCGGGCCGGAAAGCGGCGTCGGAGAGTTCGGCGTGCACATTGGGCAGCCGGGTGCAGCCACCGCTCTTCTTGGTGCTGTCCATGACCGACACCGGACCCTGACCGGTGTCGATGTCCGAGTTGACGCGGTAGATGAGCACGCCGGGCCGGCACACCTCCTCGTCGTTGCCCGCCCGGGTCCGTACCTCCACCGCGTAGCCGGATTCGGTGCTCGACGGTATGAACGCCAGCTTCGTGCCGCCCCGGGTGGCCAGCGGTTCGAGGAGGTGTTCGCTGGTGCCGGACCGGGCGACACAGGCGACCTGGCTGTTGTCCAGCCAGCCCAGCTTCCACTTGTGCCAGCCGAGCAGGTCGTTGTCGGCCCCCCAGTCCTCGGACATGATGTCCCAGTGCCCGACCGCACCGCCGCCCTCCATGGTGTACAGGTCGGGAAGGCCGAAGACATGGCCGTTCTCATGCGGCAGGACGCGGAATCCGGTCCGCCTGTACGACCCCGAACCGTCGTCCTGACGGCTGTAGATGAAGGACGTGTTGGCGAGCGGGACGCCGTCCGCGTGCGGGGCGTTGGCGTTGCCGGCGAAGGTCACGGACAGGACGGTTTCGAGCGCGGGAGGACCGGCGTTCGGCGTGACCAGGATGTTGACCAGGTCGTATCTGCTGAAGTCCACCTTCGCATCGGCGGCGGCGACGATGTCCTGGACGAGGTGCCGGTAACCCGGTTCGTACGGTGCCCCCCGGTCTATTCCGTACTCGGCGAACGGCAGCGGCATCCGCAGCCAGCTCTTCACAGGGGCGTCGGGGATGTACACGAGCCGCCCGTACGAAGCGGTCCGGAACCAGGTGACGGTCTGCGGGAAGAACTCCGCGTACCGGTCCATCGCCGGCTCGGTGCCCTGCGCGTCCGGAAAGTCGATCATCAGGTTGAGGGCGCGGACCTTGCCCGTGGAACGGACGTACCCCTTCGGGGTCGGTATGCCCTCCGACATCTGCACCCCCATGGCCGCCGGTATCCGGCACGCGGCCACACCCGCCGCCCGGGGCTCGGCCACCGGACCGGCCGAGGCCGGGCTGGGTATCGGAATGCTGCTGCTGGCCGTCGCCACTGCGGCGACCACCAGAGCCGTCGCCGAGGTGAGCGCGATCGGGCCGCGATGCCTGCGTATCCGGTGGCGGGGATGTTCCATCTAGGCGCCTCGGGGTCCGCGGCAGTCGGCCGACCCCGACTGCGCTCTGCTGATCAGCCTGGGACGGGAGGCGTGACCCCGCTCGCTGGGTGGGCCGTTCGGCTGGTTTTCCGGCCGGGAGGTGTGCGGCGGGTCGCAGCGGACCGCGGAAGTGAGCGGGGGCGAGCTACGGCTACGCCCTGCGCCGACCTACGGCACGCACCGGCGTACGGCTCGGCTCCGTTCCGGTTCCGCGCAGGTGGTACCGGGACGGAGCCGAACCCGGGCTCCGTTCCTCGTGATGACGACCATGACCGCGGCCATGGTTCGGGCGGGGCCGGCCGCCCGCCGAACCGCGCTCACCGAAGCCAGGGGAGATCCGCGTCCGTGTCCTCCGGCTGCAGCCCGGTGGCGATGACCTGCATGATCTCGCCGAGCGAGTGCACCTGCTCGGGCGTGAGCCGGTCGAACATCGCCTGCCGTACGGCGCCGACATGGCCCGGCGCGGACCGGCTGAGCATCTCGTGGCCCCGGTCGGTGAGGACGGCGTTCTGGCCGCGCTTGTCGGACGGGCAGTCCTCGCGGCGCACCCAGCCGCTCTTCTCCAGCCGTGCGACGGCATGGGAGAGCCGTGAGCGGGTGATCTTGGCGTCCTTGGCCAGTTGGGTCATCCGCTTACGGCGGCGCGGCGCCTGGGAGAGCTGGACGAGCAGTCCGTAGTAGATGTGCGGCATGCCGGCGTCACGTTGCAACTGGCGGTCGAGATGGTCCTCCAGAAGCATGGTGGCGTGGAGATACGCACGCCACGCTCTCTGCTCTTCATCCGAGAGCCAGCGCGGTTCGCCGGGTGGTGCCGTGGTCATGTACTCCACTGTATGCCTTTTCTTGAAAGTTTAACTAGATAGGGCTAAGGTCTCAGGGGGTAGGAGCTTGAAGATTAAAGAATCCTTCCTTTTCAAAGAGACCTTAAAAAGACATACCTTGAGCAGCAGCGGATGGGGAGTGCCATGACAGTCGCCGCGGAGCGCATGCCCGCCCTCTACCTCTCCCACGGAGCGCCACCGCTGGCCGACGACCCGGTCTGGCCCGGTGAACTGGCCGCCTGGTCCGCTGCCTTGCCCCGGCCCCGCGCGATCCTGATGGTCTCCGCGCACTGGGAGGAGGCGCCGCTCGCGCTCGGCGCGACGGAGACGGTTCCGCTCGTCTACGACTTCTGGGGCTTCCCCGAGCACTACTACCAGGTGCGGTACGCCGCTCCGGGCGCGCCGGAGCTGGCGCAGGACGTGCGCAAGCTGCTGCGGCGTGCGGGAACGCCGGTCCAGGACACGCCCCACCGCGGGCTCGACCACGGCGCGTACGTGCCGCTGGCGGAGATGTTCCCCGACGCGGACATCCCCGTGCTTCAGATCTCCATGCCGACGCTGGACCCGCGAGAGCTCATGGACATCGGGCGCAGGCTCGCACCCCTGCGCGACCAGGGCGTCCTGATCGTCGGCAGCGGCTTCTTCACCCACAACCTGGTCGCGCTGCGCCACGCGGGTGGTGTCCCCGGCTGGTCGTCGGAGTTCGACGAATGGGGGGACCGGGCGCTCCGCGCGCAGGATGTCGACGCGTTGCTGGACTTCGAACGCAAGTCCCCGGCCGGCCGGCTGGCCCATCCGCGCACCGAGCACTTCGCGCCGCTCTTCGTGACGCTCGGCGCCGCGGAGGAAGAGCTGGACCGGGGACGGAGCGTCATCGACGGGTTCTGGATGGGGCTCGCGAAGCGCTCGGTGCAGTTCGGCTGAGGCGGTGGGCGTCATCGGAATCGTGCGGCCGGCTGCGTCAGGGGGCCGGGGGGATCAGCTCGACCGCGCGGAGCCCGGCGAGCAGGGCGGTGTCGTCGCCCACGTCCAGTGCGGTGTCGGCGAACTTGATGGCGTGGTCGTCGCCGTGCGCCGCAGCCCTGGCGAACAGCTCCTCGGCTGACGAGGAGGAGCGCGGGCACGAGGACGGGGGCGCGGAGGCGGTCGCGGATGCGTGCCGGGTCGGGGCCGGGGCGGGCTCGGACGGGGCGTACGCGGCGGTGACCGCGGCGCTCGCCGCCCAGGCGGCCTCCAGGCTCGGCGCCCACAGCGTGCGGGGGAGCGCGGGCAGGGCGCGCAGTACGGCGTTGGGCGCGGTCGCGGCGTGCACCAGCATGACCGGTTCGCCGTGCCCGTACGCGGCGTAGCGGTGGGTCGCGGCCCGCACCAGTTCTTCCAGGCGGGTTTGCGCCTCGTCCGGGTCGCCGACCGGTTGCCGCGGCCACACCGGGAACCCGGTGAGCAGTGCCAGCCGGTCCCGGATGCCGCCGCTCTGAGCGGACACCGGAGGCACCGCGTCCAGCGCGGTCGCGGCACTCGGGGCGGGCGCCAACGGGGTCAGCGCCGGGAGCGGCTGGTGCCGGGCGGCCCAGTAGCCGAGGCCGTGGGCCAGCTCCGCGACCCGGGGCGCGCTCGCCTCACCGGCGAGCAGGGTGCGCGCGGCGTGGCCGACCCGGATGACGGGGTGGGTGGCGCCCGCCGCGATCCCGGGCAGCAGCCGCGGCCACCACTCGGCCAGCACCTCCCGCCAGGGGCGCTCGGTCGTCTCCTGTGCGAAGTACGCCGTCCAGTCCGCGATCCGTCGCGGGTCGCCCAGGGCCTCGCGCCAGTTCTCCGCCGTGACCCGCGACGTGGTGCCGGGCATGTCCTCCAGCTTGTGCCGGTAGTGGTCGAGCCATCGGTGGACGGTCGGTGCCTGACCGTGCCGGACCAGCGCCTCGACAGCCATCGGGGCGTGGTTGCTCAGCCAGCCGTCGCGCTCCGGGCCCGAGGAGTGGAGCCGCTCCAGCGCCTCGTCGAGCGTGCCGGTGGTGTCGTCGGCGCGGGCGGCGCGGGTGCTGCGGGCGTCCGAGGCGGCGTCACGGTCGACGTGACCACCGTGGGCGCGGTGATCGTCGTGGGTGAACGGGCGCGCGGTGCCGTCGAAGTTCGTGTCCGTGGTTCCGTCGGGGACCCGGGAATCCCCGCTCCTGGTATCGCTCATACGGAAGCACGCTAGGGGCGCGCCCCGTGAAGCGTAACGGGCCGTGGGCGTAATCCGGACCCGTGCCCCGGCCCTAGGACCGCAGACCCAGCCGCTTCCCTTACCAGGTCATGGCACGGTAGGCACCGTGCTTCCACACCCGCCCCGGCCTACGCGCCGGCGCGACGGAGACCGAAACGCGCGAGCGGCCGGTCCGCGGCGGAACCGGCAATACGGACATCCCAAGCAACCTGGAGACGGCGCGGGCCGTCTTCAGGATGGGAAAGGGAACGAAAGCACGGCGGCCGCTGTTCGGGTGTGAAGAGGGCCGAATCGGATGTGACCGCAATCTCATACGCGTCATGGCCGGGGATATGCCCGAGCGTCCGTGGACCGCCCTCAATGCTCGGTCTGACCTGCGTTTCTGCTTGATCGTGCGGTGTGCTCGCCCGTACCGCGGGCGACGCAGGGTACTGCATGATCGCGAAATTGAATGCCGGGCATGGGAATTCTGTCCTGATTCCAGTCGTTGTTTCCATCGGATGCAGGGCACCCGAGGAGGGTGTCGCGACTTACTCAGCAAGGGAGCTCGCATGGCAACCCGTGCCGTCGCCCGTCGTTCGTCCGCCAGTGGTGGGACCAACCGGGCGAGCAGTGCTCGCGCGGGCGGAGAGATCGCCGATCGCGACCTGGTCGGCATGTACCTGGACGAGATCGCCCGTACGCCCCTGCTCGACGCCGCGAGGGAAGTCGAGCTGTCACAGGCCGTCGAGGCCGGTGTCTACGCCCGGCAGATACTCGACGGCGTGGTGGAGAGCGACGCCGGCGGAGCGACGCGCGAGGAGCTGGTGGCTCTGGTCGCCGAGGGCGAGCGGGCCAAGGACATGTTCATCCGCTCCAACCTGCGGCTCGTGGTCGCCGTGGCACGCCGTTACCCGCGGGCCGGGCTGCCCCTGCTCGACCTGATCCAGGAGGGGAACGCGGGCCTCGTGCGCGCGGTCGAGAAGTTCGACTACGCCAAGGGCTTCAAGTTCTCCACGTACGCGACGTGGTGGATCCGTCAGGCCATCACCCGCTCCATAGCCGACCAGTCCCGCACGATCCGGCTCCCGGTCCATCTGGTGGAGGAGCTCGGCCGGATCCGTCGTGTGCAGCGCGAGTTCAACCGCGAACACGGGCGCGAGCCGGAGCACACGGAGATCGCCGCCGAGCTGGACTCCACGCCGGAGCGCGTCGGCGATGTCCTGGACTGGGCCCGTGACCCGGTCAGCCTCAACATGTCCGTGGACGACGAGGGCGAGACGCAGTTCGGCGATCTGCTGGAGGACACCTCCGCGGTGTCGCCCGAGCAGTCGGTCATGACGCTGCTGCGCAGCGAGGAGCTGGAGGACCTGATCGGCAAGCTCGACCAGCGCACCGCCTCCATCATCCGCATGCGGTACGGCATCGAGGACGGCCGCGAGCGGACCCTCACCGAAGTGGGCAAGCAGCACGGCCTGACCCGCGAGCGGATCCGTCAGATCGAGAAGCACGCACTGCTCGAACTGAAGCGCATGGCCCGCGACACGGGTTTTGACGCCGCGGCGTGAGCGGTCGTCCAGTAACCTCCGGAGCAGGTCGCTTCGCTTGAGCCCTGGGCGTCGCCTTTGTGTGACGCCTCGGATGCCGCTCCGCGTGACGCCCTGAGCGTCGTCCCGTACGACGCCCCCGAGCTGAGTCCCGGCGCCCACCCCCCCCTGGCGCCGGGGCTCATTTCTTTACCCCGGTCCCCTTGACCCGGATCCGCTCCCCCCGTTTTCTCCTGCCTCGGCTTTTTCCGCCTCAGCTTCGTTCGCGTCAGTTCCCGGTTCCACGGCCCCTCCTCTCTTCACGGCCCCACCCCTTTCCACGGCCCCTTCCTCCCCGACCTCCGTGGCCCCGAGGTGCTCCGCACCGGCGTGCTGGATGCCGACGCCCTGTCTGCCGGTGTGCCGTGTTCCGGCCGGCGGCGCACCGGTGTGCTCCTCGGCGTTCGTGGCCGTGTTCGTGGCCCTGGCCGTCGCGGTGGTCGCGGTGACCGTCGTGGCACGTGTGGCGCGGTTCAGCCGGGCGCCCAGATCGCTCAGGTACGTCACCAGCGCAGCAGGCCCGTGGACGGTGAACTCGCAGTCCACCAAGGCCAAACGGAGCGCCACCCACTCCAACGAGTCCGTCAGCGTGGCCCGTATCCGGCACCCGTTCCCGGCGGTCGGTTCCGGTGGGCCGAACGAGTGTGGCAGCCTGGCCGACACGAAGTCCGCCGGGGCGGCGAAGCTCACCTCGACCTCCAGTTCCGGCTGCCGTCTGCTGATGGAGCCGCTCAGGAACTTCGCTGCGTCACCCGTCGGCAGCTCGCGCGGAGCGAACCGGGCCCCGGTCGCGAACGGCTCGCTGATCCGGTCGACCCGGAACGTACGCCAGTCCGCGCGCCCCAGGTCGTACGCGACGAGGTACCAGCGCCACCCCGCGCTCACCAGCCGGTACGGCTCGGCCTCGCGCCTGGTCTCGGCGCCGTCACCCGCGCGGTAGGCGAACCGCAGCCGCTCCTGACCGGTGACCGCCGCCGCCATCACCGTCAGCGTGCGCGGATCGATCGTCGAGCCGTCGCCCCGGGTCAGCGGAACCGTGGCGTTCTGCAGGGTCGAGACCCGGTGCCGCAGGCGCGACGGCAGCACCTGTTCCAGCTTGGCCAGTGCCCGTACGGAGGCCTCGTCGACCCCCTCGATGGCGTGCCCGGCACCGGCCCGCAGGCCCACCGCGATGGCCACGGCCTCCTCGTCGTCGAGCAGCAGCGGCGGCATCGCGGTGCCCGCGACCAGCCGATAGCCGCCGATCGATCCGCGCGTGGCCTCGACCGGATAGCCGAGCGCCCGGAGCCGGTCGATGTCGCGGCGGATGGTGCGCGGGCTGACGTCGAGTCGCTCGGCGAGTTCGCTGCCCGGCCACTCGCGGGGCGTCTGGAGCAGCGACAGCAGATTCAGCAGCCGTGCCGGAGTGTTCGTCATGGGCCCACCCTCGGGTCGCAGTGCGGTCGTGTGTCCGAGCCTGGTCGAGCGCCGGTGCTCGGCCGGTCAACGGTGTTCGGCCGGGTAACGGTGTTCGGTCGGGCGCCGGTACCCGGTCGTCCGGCCGCGCATGGCCCGTCTCCGTGCACGGTCCCGTCTCCGTGCACAGTCCCGTCTTCCCGCACGGTCCGGTGCCCGTGCAGGGCCGGGTGCCGGCGCACGGTCCCGCCACCACGCATGGCCGGGGTGCCCGCGCACGGTCTTGTGGCCGCGTGCGGGCGGCGCCGGAGGTCGGTTCGGTGATGTCAGTCACCGGGCCAGGATGCCGGTTCATTGGGCCATGAGCTGACCTAATGAACATCTAGTGTCTTTCCATGCCTTCTTCCGCAACACCGCCGTCCCCGGCGTCCGGCCCCTCGGCCGGTTCGGCCACTCCGGCCGCGTTGGTCACTCCAGCCCCATCGGCCATATCGCCCGCTTCAGCCTCGTCGGGCACCCCGGCCGCGTCGGACCGGCGGCGCTGGTTCGCCCTCGCCATCGTGATGACCGCGGCCTTCATGGACCTGGTGGACGTCACGATCGTCAATGTCGCCGTTCCGAGCATCCGGCAGGACATCGGCGCCTCGTTCAGCTCGATCCAGTGGATCACCGCCGGATACGCCCTGGCCTTCGCGGCCGGGCTGATCACCGGAGGCCGGCTGGGCGACATCCACGGCCGCAAGCGGCTGTTCCTCGTCGGCGTCGGCGGCTTCACACTGGCCTCCGCGCTCTGCGGCTTCGCCGTGAGCCCGGAGATGCTGGTCGCCTCGCGCATCCTTCAGGGCGGCACTGCCGCGCTGATGGTTCCGCAGGTGCTGTCGATCGTGCACGCCACCTTCCCGGCACACGAGCGCGGCAAGGTCTTCGGACTCTTCGGCGCGATCGTCGGGCTCGGCTCGATCATGGGGCCGCTGTTGGGCGCTCTGCTCACCCAGTGGAACATCGCTGGCCTCGAATGGCGGCCGATCTTCCTGATCAACCTGCCGGTCGGCATCGCGGCCCTGATCCTGGGCAACAGGTTCATCACCGAGTCCAAGGCGCCGCAGGCGCTCCGGCTCGACATGGTCGGTGTCGTCCTGGTGACGCTGGGGATGCTGATGTTGATCTACCCGCTGACCAGGGGGCGGGAGCTGGGCTGGCCGCTGTGGGGCCATCTGTCGATGGCCGGCAGCCTGCTGGTGTTCCTGGTATTGGTGCTGTTCGAGCGGGCGAAGGCGGGCAAGGACGGTTCACCGCTGGTCGAGCTCTCGCTGTTCCGGTTCAAGAGCTTCGCGGCCGGTATCGCCGTGCAGCTGACCTTCGGCATCGGGCTCGGCATCTTCTTCCTGGTCTGGACGCTCTACATGCAGATGGGTCTCGGCTGGACCGCGCTGCGGGCGGGGCTGACCGGAATCCCGTTCTCGATCGCCGTCTCGCTCGCCGCCGGGATCTCCGTGCAGAAGCTGGTGCCCAGGTTCGGCCGTAAAGTCCTCCAGACCGGCGTGCTGCTGATGATCGCCGGTCTGCTGCTCTACACAGCGGTGTCCGAACGGTACGGAATGGGCATCACGTCCTGGCAGATGGTGACGCCGCTGGTGGTCATGGGCCTCGGCATGGGCCTGATCGTCGCGCCGCTGACGGACATGGTGTTGTCCGAGGTGCCGAAGGAGCACTCCGGTTCGGCCTCCGGCCTCATCAGCACCGTTCAGCAGATGGGCAACGCGCTCGGGCTCGGACTCGTCGCGGTCGTCTTCTTCGGGGTGATCGACGACCAGCCGGCGGCCCAGCAGACAGGAATGGCCGGAGCGGCGGGACCGGCCTTCGCGGAGGCGTTCCGGCACTCGCTGTGGTGGGTGGCCGGAGTGCTCGGGGTGATCTTCGTGGTGATGTTCGCGCTGCCCGCGCGCCCGAAGCAGCACATGGAGGGTGGCGACGGGGCCATGGCAGGCGGCACCCCGGCCGAGGCCGGCGAGTCGGGGATGGGCAGGGGGGTCGGTGGCGGTTCCGGTGCCGGGTCCGAGGGCGCCGCCGCGCCGGGCAAGGAGCCCGCGCTGCTGTCGTGAGGCCCTGAAGCCGTGGGCGGTGTGCTGTCGTGAGGCCCTGAAGCCGTGGGCGGGTGCGCTGTCGCGATGCTCTGAAGCCTTTCCGGGGGCTGTCTCGTGGGGTCCTGCCGTCGTGAAACCAGTGGTGCCCGCTCCCTACGGGGCGGGCACCGTTGCTTTGCTTGCGCCACTCGTTCAGCCCTGGTGCCGCCCTGGCCCTCTCGGCCCCCAGGGGTGTTCTGGCCCGTGCCGGCGGCCTGACGGCCCCGACCCGGCGGGCCCCGACCCGGCGGGGGCCGGCACGGGCGGCCCGCGGGGGTGGACCCGAGGGCCCGCCCCCGCTCTGGTCAGCAGATGCGCGTACGGCTCTCCATGGCGCCACGCGCGGAGTCCTCGTCGGTGTACACCTCGCACATGTGGCGGCCGTCGGGGGTGGCCGTGTGCTCGACCTCCCACAGGCTCGTCTCGCTGCCGTCCAGGAGGAGGAAGGCGTGCTCATACAACGTGAACCCGGCGTTCCGCCCGCCGACTTGGCACTGGCGGCCGAAGACCTGGGTGATGTGGTGGGCGAAGGCGGCGCGCAGCAGCCGGGCGGTCTCCTCGCCTGGGCCGTCGCTGTTCTCCGCGCGACGCAGCACGCGTCGGGCGTGGTCGGCGGAGTTGTCCGGGGCGTACGTCCGGGGCATCGGGGCCGGGGGAGCGGCCATCAGGATCGTGAGCGTCTCCACATCGGCCTGCGGCCCGTCTTCCCCGAACAGCGGGACGTCCCCGAGACCGCCCGCCAGCCTGGCGGCCGCGACCTGGGCATCGGCCTCGTCGTCGTACAACTCGTGGTGACGGAATTCGGGTTCTTTCCGGGACCGCGGATCCTCCGTGTCCCGCGGACCGCTGTGCACGAGCTCCCACAGGGAGACGGCGGTCCCGTCGGACAGCAGATACGTGTGCCGGTAGGTCTCCCGATGAAGCACGGAACTGTGGTGCGAGGAGTGCAGGGAACTGCTGTGGGCGAGCGCGGTACCGAGTCTTTCGACCGTACTGTCCGGCAGGTCGAAAGAGTTGAGTGCCCGTCGCAGGAGTCGCTCGAGGTGTTGCTCGGTTGTCTCGTACGGATCGCTCAAGGTGCTGTCTCCAGGCCGTTGCCGCGTGTTACGTGGTGCGTGCTTAACGTAGTCCCTGGCTCAGACATCGTGACCGGGGTTCAGGAAAACGATCGGCGCACGAGGATGGTTCCTGGCGGTTCGTCCGAACTTCCTCTCCCCGTAGGGGAGTCGGGGCCGGGCGGGTGTGCGACGGCCGAGGCGCGACGGTAGGCGCTCGGGGCGGTCGGGACCGTCGAAGGCCGGCCGCGCCGGGCCGTCGCGCGGAATATCGGAGCGGTCGTGCGGGGAGGTGCGCGGGGCCGTCGGACGGCGTGCGCGCGGGGCGTCTGCGCGGGGATGCGCCTGGCGGTGGTGGGGCGTGCACGGGGCGGTCATGCGGAGGTCGCGGGGGTGCCGTAGAGATCGCTGTACGAGGGATGGCCGGCCGTGCCCTGGCGGTCCGGGGTCCCCTGCGCCGCCCGGACGGCCTTCACAATGGCGCGGGCCAGGCAGTCCGCTCCGGCCGCCAGCAGGTCGTTGAGGGCGATCGGGTTGTGCGGGTCCAGCGGCCGGGCGCCGGTGGCCAGCGCGAATACGGTGTCCCCGTCGGTCAGCAGGTGCACGGGGCGCACAGCGCGCGCCAGCCCGTCATGTGCCGTTCCCGCGAGCTTCTGCGCCTGGGCCCGGGTGAGGTCGGCGTCCGTGCCGACGACCGCGAGCGTGGTGTTGAGCGGGCGGGCCGCACCGGCCTCCCGCGCCTCCGCCAGGCGCCGCAGTGCCGCGCGATGGATCTCGGGCGCCGGGACGACCGGCGGTTCGGCGGCGCCGTACTCGCCGTACAGCACGCCCGTACGCGGGTCGACCACCGAACCCGCGGCGTTCACCACGACGAGCGCGCCCACCGTGATCCCGGACCCCAGGCGCACGCTGGCCGTGCCCACCCCGCCCTTGAGCCGTCCGGCGACCGCGCCCGTCCCGGCGCCGACGCACCCCTCGGCGACCGGCGCCCCCGGCTCCGTACCCGCCGCGTCCTCCACCGCCGCGCGACCGGTCGAGGCGTTCGGGCGGGCCCGCCAGTCACCGCCCCGACCCAGGTCGAAGAGGCACGCGGCCGGCACCACGGGTACCACCTGCGACGGATCCGGGCCCACCCGCACCCCGCGCCCCCGTTCCTCCAGCCAGGCCATCACGCCGGACGCGGCGTCCAGTCCGTATGCGCTGCCACCCGTCAGGACGACGGCTTCGATCCGCTGCACCAGATTGCGCGGATCGAGGGCATCCGTCTCCCGGGTGCCGGGACCGCCGCCGCGCACGTCCACGGCCGCGATCACACCGCCCTCGGGGGCGAGCACGACCGTGGTGCCGCTCAGTGCCCCCTCGCCCGCCACCCGTGCATGGCCGACGCGCAGCCCGGCGACATCCGTCAGTGCGTCCGCAGGTCCGCTCCCGACCGGCCCGCTCCCGATGGGGCCGGTGTCGAAGAGCCCTGACGCCTCGGCCGGGCCAGTTCCGGAGGCTCCGGTTCTGGTTGTTCCGGCACTGGGGGCCCCGGTTCCGGACCCACCCGGCGCCTCGACCGGGGCGTTCCCGGAGGCGCCGACGTCCGTGAGGCCGCTCGCGGAGGCGCCGGCATCCTCGGGGGCGCTCCCGGTGGGCACGTCCTCGGTCGGGCCACTCCCGGAGGAGTCGCCCTCCATGGGGCCGCCCGGGGTGGTGCCCGGCGGCAGCGGGCCGGTGGTCATGGATTCTCGCCGCTCCTGCGGTTCTTCCGTCACCGTACGCTCCTTCTTCCCGGCCCGACCGGTACGCCTCCGCGCCGGGCTCCGTCCGCCCTACCGCTCACTGCCCCTCCCACATGCTCTCAACGCTTCGTCCACTGCCCGCTGCCCCACCCGACGACCGGGGACGGGTTGACCGGCTGCACATCGTGCTGCTCACCGGTTGTCCAAGCCCGCGCCGCCGACGGCCCCGTGCTCGCGCGACCTCCCCGCACCCGCCCGCGCCCCCCGCATTGGCGCCCCCCCTCCGGAGGTATCCGCTCATTCCGCCGCCGGAGCGGTCCGCCCGGAGAGCAGCACTCCCGTGGTCACGGTCGCAGCCGCCACAAGACCCGCCGCCGACACCGCCCACTCACCGGCGAACGTGCAGGCCAGGATCGCCGGCGCGGCCAACGGGAGGGACAGCTGCTCCGCGGGATCGCGCTTGAAATGACGGGCGTGCAGAGCCCACACCGACAGCAGGAAGACCGCGGTCGGTACGGTGACCGAAGCGGCGGCCGTGATGCCCGAGATAGGGGCCTTGCCCACGGTCTCCTCCGCCGCGACCTCGATGCCCGAGCCGATCGCCGCCGCGGAACCGAGGACCAGGTAGTGCCCGTATCCCCAGACGAACGCCTCCTTGCTGCCGCGAAGGCAATCGTGGATCGGCACGGCGAAGTAGATCCACCAGGCGGAGAAGACGATCAGCAGCCCGCCTGCGGTGAGCGGCAGCAGTTCGCCGAAACGCGTTGTGCTCGGTCATCGCCTCCTGGACCGCGACGGTGGCCGCCGCGATCGACTCGCCCAGCACGATGATCGTGAACAGGCCGTACCGCTCGCCGATGTGACGGGGATGCCAGCTCGTCGCGCGTTCGCGTTCGGCGATCGCCGGAACCGACAGCTCCGCAAACACCAGCACGAGGAACACGGCGGCACGCGCACTCCCCTTGTTCCCGGTCGGGAACAGCATGCCGATCCAGCCCAGTTGCACCACGGCGATGCCGACGGCATACCTCAGCGCGACACGGCGTTCGGTCCCCCGGGTGCGATGGGCGGCACGCAGCCACTGGCTGGTCAGGGCGAGCCGCATCACGACATAGCCCGCGACACCGACCGTCCAGTCGCCCGAGTCGAAGGCGCGCGGCACCCCGGAGGCGAAGATGAGCACGCCGGCGATCTGGATGAAGGTGACCACGCGGTACAACACATCATCGGTCTCGTAGGCCGAGGCGAACCAGGAGAAATTGACCCAGGCCCACCAGATCGCGAAGGAGACGGCCGCGTAGCTGACGACGCCGGTGGCCGCATGCCCCCTCGACGACGGCATGGACCAGCCGTCTGCCCGCCTGGGCCACGGCGACGACGAAGCAGAGGTCGAAGAGGAGCTCCAGCGGGGTTGACGCGCGATGTTCCTCGGTGCGGCTGCGGGCAGTCATTCTTGGCGTGAGGAACAGCACATCAGATGAGGAAAAGGGTGTGCGACGGACGCCATGCCGGAGGCCGGCGCGCACCCCGGACCGTTATCAGACCGCTCGCCCCCGCCGGGCCGCAGGTGGCTGCCTGAGCCCCGGGCCGCTGCCCGAGCGGCGGGCCGCTATCTGAGCCCTCAACCGTCAACCCGACCCGGCCAGGGTCGCTGCTCGGGCCCCTGACCCTTACCTGAGCCCTCAACCGTCTCGCCCGGACCCCGGGTCGACATGCGCGTTTCCGGCCGTCTTCCGGGCCCCGGACGGGCGAACGGCTCACTCTGCCGAACCGCAAAACAGGGCCAACCATCACGTATATCCCTACGGTGGCGGCGTGACCGAGCCACCAGACGACCCTGCGGCGGCAGAGCCCGTCCCCAGTGCCCCCACCGGCCCCCCAGGGGATCAGGGAACCGCGCCGCCTGCCGACACCGCCTCGCCCGGGACGCCCGCCGGAGCCGGGAGGAGGCCTCCCACCGGGAAGCACGCCGAGAGTCGATCTGTCCCGCTCCGGGGCGCCGGGCCCCGTTCCGTCACCGCCCGTGCGACGTGCGCGGGTGTTCTCGTCTCCGCCCTGCTCGTCTTCGCGATCGTGTTCGGCAGCCGGTTCCTGGAGAACTTCGACTCCGCCCTCCTCCCGTATGCCGTGGCCACCGTCTTCCTCGCCTTCGGCGTCGCCTACCGCTACACGGTCTGGATCTCCGCGCCCGGTGCCCGTCGCCTGTTCAAGCAGGGGTGGCGGGGCCCAGCGGCCCCCGGGCGGCCACGGGCCCTCCGAGCCCTCGAAACACCGGGAGCGCGCGCAGCACCGGAAGCACCCGAACCACCCGGAGAACCCAGCGGGCCCGGAGGACGCGGAGGGCCTGGAGGACCCGGCGAGCGTCGACCGCCCGGAGCGCCCGGGTTACCGTTCCGGCAGTGCCCGCCCCGAACTCAACCGCCCGGTCCACCACGGCTATCCGCAGATCCGTGCCACCAGCGGCTACGGCGACCCCCGCGTCCGGCATACCGGCCCCGCTCCGGGCGCGGGAACCGAGCAGGAACCCGAACGCTCCTCGAAGCTGACGGCCCGGCTGGTGCTGGCGATGACCGTGGTCGCGGGGCAGCTCTGGGGACTGACCGTCGTCGTCGACGCGTGGATGACGGGGGACACCCGTACGGCCTGGTGGGGCGCCGGTCTTCTCTGCCTGTCGTTCCTCGTGGTCCTCGGGCTGTGGAGGCTCGACCCGAAGGATCGCTGACCGCCGCCGTACCCTGGATACATGAGCACCGCCCCCGCCCCCGGCCCGCGCGATTCGAAGTCGTCGGAGCCGGGTCGGCCGAAGCCGAGACCGACTCTGATCTTCGACGATCCGTTGGATCAGCAGTCCGCGGACGATACGGACCGAGGGTGGGGCGAGCGGGCCCCGGCCGGTGACAGCGCCGCCGACGATCTGGCGCGCTTCCTGGACGAGAAGCCGCCCCACCACATCTGAGCTCTCCGCTCGGTCGTGGGCCGACGACGCTGCCGCCGGTGCCCCCGCCGTGCGTTTTGCTACCGGTCCTCCCGGCCCCCGCCGGAGTCCGCGCCGGGAGTCCCGCCGGAATCAGTGCCGGCGATCTCCTCCGTCGGGCCGCCGCGCTGCGAGACGAGGGCGTCGCGGATTTCCTTCAGGACCTCCAGTTCGCTCACCTCCAGCGTTTCCTGCATGCCTTCCTTCGCCGCCTGCATGGCCGCCCGCCTGGCCAGGTACTTGGCCATGGGCAGCACCATCAGGAAGTAGACGACGGCCGCGGTGATCAAGAAGCTGAGGGTGGCGCTGAGCACCGAGCCCCACAGGATCCGGATGCCCTCGGTGGCTTCGCCCGTCTTCGGGTCCGTGACGCAGGGCCCCTTGAGGCAGGAGCTGTAGCTCTCCAGGTCCTTGGTGCCGAACGCGCCGACCAGCGGATTGACGACTCCCTTGACGACCGAGTTCACGATCTGGGTGAATGCGGCACCAATGACGACGGCGACCGCCAGGTCGATCACGTTGCCGCGCAGCAGGAAGGCTTTGAACCCTTCCAGCACACCGGCCTTCTTCTTCTCGCTCACGGGTGAGTCTTCCTTCGCGTGTGCCGTGGGTGAAGCAAACTGCTCCGAAATTTACGACAGTACGCATAAGAAACACCCGATTAGCGGCTTTAGTTGTTTTTTGGTGTCGGCGGTCGGGACGGGTCAGCACAGGACCACCGCCAGCCTGGTCGAGATCCCGGCGCCGGCCAGCGAGGCGGCGGTGCCGCGGGGGACGGACAGCACGATCAACGCGCCTTCCTCCCTGAGACCTTCGGCCGGGGCCTGCGGCACATCCGCCACGAGCGCGCCCTTGGCCAAGACTCTGGCGCCCTCTCCCTCTCGTCCTTCTCCGGCTGTGATGACGTCGACGTGGTCGCCCGGACGTAACAGGCGCACCGCCCCCGCGTCCGCGATCCGCACCGGAGCGGACACCAACGGGGCTGGTGGATGCACCCCCTCCGGCGCGGCACCGGCCGTGCCGCCCGCGCTCGTTCCGGCGCCATGTGCGGGGTCACTGCTCGCGCCGCCCCCGCCCAGTCCCGTCGCCGCCAGTGCGGCAGCCGTCAGGGCGAGCCCGGCGGCGACGGTACGGCGTTGCCGCCACAACGCCCGTCGCAGCCGGTGCGCACCGCCCCCACGCACCCGCAATGGCTCGAATGCGGGCACGCCACAGCGCGGGGGCGCGGACGCCGGGGGGTCCGGGACGGGAACGGCCCGGGAAGCCGGAGCCGGTGCGGGCGGTCCGGTCGGCGCGCGCGGCCCGGACACGGTGGGCGATGCGGACTGCGTGGACCGCATGTACGGGCCGGTCGGCGTGCACGTCCCGGAGGACCTGTACGAGGTGGCCGAAGCGCACCGCCCGGACATGGTGGATGACATGGGCGGCCCGGCCGAAGCGGATGCCACGGACGGCGAGAAGGGCCGGAGGGACTGGGGCGATGCGAAATCCTCGGACGACGCGAGGGACGGTGGGAGATTCCGGGACGACGGGGACATGGCCAACACCACCTGCTGTGAGGAGTTTCGGACGAACACCCCTCACGATCCCGGGTCCGCGGATTTCTCGCTGAGGCCTGTGCATGGCCCAGGCGTCGTGGACAACTCCGTCACCCACCCGCGCCACAACGGTCACACAGCAAAACCCTCGTCATGCCGTGCCCGCCCGCATGCGTCCCCCAACAGCCCGCCCACGCTGCCGGCTCGTGTCTTCGAACGGGCGGCGTCCGGCCGGAGACCGCACAGCAGGCGGCAGTGTGAAGAAACGGGCTACGGAAGCTCGATCCCCGGGTCGAGGCCGTCCAGCGCACGCGAGCACGGGCAGTCGCGGCCGGACTCCGCCGGCAGGGCGCCCACCACGTCGTAGAGCACAGCCCGCAGCCGGTCCACGTTGGCCGCGAACACCTTCAGCACCTCGTCGTGCGATACGCCTTCTCCGGCCTCCGCTCCCGCGTCCAGGTCGGTCACCAGCGTCATCGTCGTGTAGCAGAGCCCCAGTTCACGGGCGAGGACGGCTTCCGGATGCCCGGTCATGCCGACCACCGACCAGCCCATCGCCGCGTGCCAGCGTGATTCGGCCCGGGTCGAGAAGCGCGGGCCCTCGACGACGACCAGCGTGCCCCCGTCCACCGGCTCCCACTTCCCCGCGCGGGCCGCCGCCAGCGCCGCCCTGCGCCCCGTGGGGCAGTACGGATCGGCGAAGCCCAGGTGAAGGACGTTCGGGACGGTGCCGTCGGCGCGGGTCTCCCCGTCGTAGTACGTCTGCGTACGGTTCTTGGTGCGGTCCACCAGTTGGTCGGGCACGAGCAGGGTGCCCGGCCCGTACTCCGGGCGCAGACCGCCCACCGCGCACGGGCCGAGCACCTGACGCACGCCGACCGAGCGCAGCGCCCACATATTGGCCCGGTAGTTGATGCGGTGCGGTGGCAGATGGTGTCCGCGTCCATGGCGGGGCAGGAAGGCGACCCGGCGGCCACCGACCTCGCCGACGAAGAGGGAGTCGCTCGGCCGTCCGTACGGGGTGTCCACACGCACCTCCGTGACGTCCTCCAGGAAGGAGTACAGGCCCGAACCGCCGATGACACCGGTCTCTGCGTTCACCATGCGATCACACTAGTGCCGGTCACGGCACTGGGCTCTGTCTCCCCCCCCCCCCCCGCACGTCCCTGTCTCCCCCGCACGGCAGGCGGCGGTGCGAAGGCGTGGTGCTGGGCATGGCCTGGATGGCGCGGTGTGCGGGCAGGACTTGGATGGCACGGTGCGCGGGCCGGACTTGGCGAGCCCGGTGCGATGGCCGGGTCTGAGAGGGGAAGTCGTGCGAAGACAGGGGGCCGGCGGGCACGACCTGAGCGGCAAGCCGTGCGGGGCGGGGTCCGAGGGCGGACGAAAGCGCCGAAGGACCCCGCCGAACGGATCGGCGGGGTCCCAGAGAAGCGGGTCCAGGCACACAGCATCCTGGAGAAGCGGGTCCAGAAAAGTCGAGTCCCAGAGAACTCGGGAGTCTCCTGAAAACGAGAACTCGGGAGTCTCGTGCAAACGCGCGTGACGCGGAAAGCGGTCCGGCTCAGGCGGCCGACGGACCGCTCGTCGAGGACGACGCGGTGGACGAGGAGGAGGCGGACGCCTTCGAGTCCGAACCCGTCGACGAAGAAGACGAGGACGAGGAGTCGGACGAAGAGGAACCGTTGCCCTTGGCCGAGGACGGGGAACTGCTCGACGAGGAGCCCCGGCTGTCGTTCCGGTAGAAACCGGAACCCTTGAAGACGATACCGACCGCCGAGAACACCTTCTTGAGGCGTCCGTTGCAGCTCGGGCACACGGTCAGGGCGTCATCGGTGAACTTCTGCACCGCCTCGAGGCCCTCGCCACATTCGGTGCACTGGTACTGATAGGTCGGCACTTGCTCCTCCTGGCACTCTGACTCAATGAGTGCTAACGACGCTCCATAGTGACGTATTCCGTCGGCTCAGTCCACCGCGACGGACTTCCGGTGACCGACACCACGCGCCACGGTCCGTCCCGGAGCGGCGTGCTCCAGTCGTGAACGCAGTGCCACCAGGGTCGCCAGCGCCAGCACGGTCCCCACCAGCGGCACCATGAAGCCGGAGCTCGCGCCGTGGGCGTCGGCGAGCCGTCCTGCGACCGTCACCGCGACCGCCTGGCCGAGCGCGACCGAGCCTGTCAGCCAGGTGAACGCCTCGGTCCGGGCGGATGCCGGCACCAGCGACTCGACCAGTGTGTAGCCGCCGATCAGGGCGGGGGCGATGGAGAGCCCGGCCAGCAGTCCGAGCCCGGCGAGCAGGAACACCGAGTGCGCCGCCCACAGTCCGGACGCGGTCAGGGCCAGCGCCGTGTACCCGACGATCAGCCGGCGGCGCGGTCCGCTCCGCCAGGCGATGGCGCCGCAGGCGATACCGGACAGCATGTTGCCCGCCGCGAAGATCCCGTACAGCAGGCCGTTCACTCCGGGCCGGCCGATCTCCTCGGAGAACGCGGTCAGGGAGACCTGCATGCCGCCGAAGACCACGCCGATCCCCAGGAACGCCACCGCGAGCACCCGCACACCCGGTATGGACAGGGCGGACGCGTGCCGCTCGGAAGTACCGGGAGCGGTGGCACGCACCGGCGGCTGGGTGCGGTGCTGGGCGGCGAAGAACAGGCCGCCGACCAGCGTCAGCCCGGCCTCCGCGCTCAGCCCGGCCGCCGGGTGCACGCCGGTGCACAGCGCGGTGGCGAGCACCGGACCGATGACGAAAGTGAACTCGTCCGTCACCGATTCGAAGGCGGCCGCGGTGGACAGCAGCGGTGACGCCTCACGGCCCGGGGCGGCACCCAGGACGGCCGCCCAGCGGGCCCGCACCATCGGCCCGACCTGCGGAACGGACGCACCGGTCGGCACGGCGGCGGCGAACAGTGCCCACAGGGGCGCATCGGCCAGCGCCAGTGCCGTCAGCGCCGACACGGACGCCGTGTGCACCAGGACGCCGGGCAGCAGCACGGCGCGCTGGCCGAACCGGTCGGCGAGTTTGCCGGTCTGCGGCGCGAACAGGGCCATGGACACACCGGTCACGGCGGCGACGGCGCCCGCGCTGCCGTACGAGCCGGTGGTGTGCTGGACCAGCAGGACGATGCCGATCGTCAGCATCGCGAAGGGCTGCCGTGCGGCGAAGCCCGGAAGGAGAAAAGTCCACGCACCCGGGGTGCGCAGCAACTGCCCGTAACCGGGCCGTTCAGTGACCGTGGATGCCACGGCCCATGCCTTTCTGCCGCCTGGTGGCCGGGCACCGCGGGGCCGGTCCGGCATGGCGGGCGCCGGCTCGGGGCGAGTGCTGCCGAGAGCTGTCCTCTTCGCGCGGAACTGCGGTAGATGCCGGGCGCTCAGCAGGGCGGAGGACGCCACGACCGCCATACGGTCGCGCCAGCTCTGCATCAGGCAGAGTCGGTCGTTCGATGTGGTCAAGCGGACCGACGGCCCCAGGAAGGGACCGGTCGGACTTTCCGCATGATACAACCGGCGTTCCCTTGGGGCGCACCCCTACATCTGTCGCGTGCATCACGCCCATTACGCCCGTAACCGACAGCATGTGCATCACGCGCGTCACGCGCGTCACGCCCGTCACCCCGTCATGCCCGTCACGTGCGTGGCGCACATGCCGGCCGTCACGTCGGACGCCCACCACGCGGCCCGCATCGCGCACCTCACATGCGCCGCGCGCTTCCGGTACGCCACACACACCGCGTACGCGGTGGCATCCGGCCGTCAGCGATGGGCCCTCGGCCCGTCCGACTTCCCCCGCTTCTTCGCGGCCTTCCATGGATGCGCCACGTCGTGCACCACATGGGCCAGATCCGGTCTGGCCAGGCTCTCCCCGCCGCTGCCGGTGGTGCCCAGCCAGCCCGCGAGCTTGCCGCCCGCGCCGACCGCGTGCAGTCGGCGTTCCGCCGCGTCGCGCACCGGGTCGGTGGTGATCACGAGCAGTTCGTCGCCGCGTCGCAGCACGGTGGACGGCGCCGGGACGAAGCTCTTCCCGTCCCGCACGACAAGGGTGACCGCGGCCCCGGCGGGCAGGCGCAGCTCTCCGACCTCCACGCCGTGCATCTTCGACTTCCCGGGGATGGCCACCGACAGCAGATGGCCGCGCAGCCGCTCCAGCGGGGCCGACTCGATACCCAGGTCGGCCGCCTCGGCCGGATCCTCGGCGAGCTTCAGGGCCTTCGCCATCCAGGGCAGCGTCGGCCCCTGGATGAGGGTGTAGACCACGACGAGCACGAAGACGATGTTGAAGATGCGGGTGGAGCCCTCGACCCCCGCCACCATCGGAATGGTCGCGAGGATGATGGGGACGGCGCCGCGCAGCCCCGCCCATGACATGAACACCTTCTCCTGCCACGGCAACCGGAAGGGTGCCAGCGAGATGAAGACCTCCAGCGGGCGCGCCACCACTGTCAGCACCAACCCCACGATGACCGCGGGCCAGAAGTCGGCGTACAGGTCGTGCGGCGTGACCAGCAGCCCGAGCAGCACGAACATGCCGATCTGGGCCAGCCAGCCGAGCCCGTCCGCGAAGCCGCGGGTGGCCGGCCAGTGCGGCAGCTTGGCGTTGCCGAGGATCATCGAGGCCAGGTAGACGGCGAGGAAGCCGCTGCCGTGGACCAGTGCGCCGGCCGCGTACGCCGACACGGCGATCGCCATCACGGCGATCGGGTACAGGCCGGACGCCGGCAGTGCCACACGCCGCAGCCCGAACGCGCCGATCCAGCCGACGGCCAGTCCCATGGCCGCGCCGATCGCGAGCTCCAGGGCTATCTCGCCGACCAGGGCGTACCAGGTGTCCACCGGCCCTTTGGCGGAGAAGGCCACCACCAGGATGACCACGGGGGCGTCATTGAAGCCGGACTCGGCTTCCAGGACCCCGGTGAGCCGGGCGGGCAGCGGCACCTTGCGCAGCACGGAGAAGACCGCGGCGGCGTCCGTGGACGAGACGACCGCGCCGATGATCAGCGACTGCCGCCAGTCCAGACCGACGAGATAGTGCGCTCCGGCCGCGGTGATGCCGACGCTCACCGCGACTCCCGCGAGGGAGAGCATGGCGGCGGCCGGCAGGGCGGGTCTGATCTCTTTCCACTTCGTGCCCAGACCACCTTCGGCGAGGATCACGACAAGTGCGGCATACCCGATCACCTGGGTCAGTTCCGCATTGTTGAACTTCACATCGAAGAGGCCGTCCTGCCCCATGGCCATCCCGATGCCCAGATACAGCAGCAGGCTGGGGAGCCCGCTTCGGGACGAGATGCGTACCGCAGCCACCGCGACGAGCAGCACGAGCGAGCAGACGAGCAGGAGTTCGTTGAGCGTGTGGACAGTCAGTGGCCGTTCCTTCCCTGCGTGCGCCTGCCGAATCGGCCGGTGCGAGCGGCTTCGCGGGCTCGACCGGACCGCTCCTCGGCAGCGGCTGTCGGTCGTCGGTACTTCGTTACCTTACCTAATCTTTAACGCTTTCTTGACGCGTTCCTTCATTCATCACAACCACTGACGACCGCGGTGGAACCGGACCCATTTCGATACCGCGTCAGAGCCGCCCCGGCTCTGCGCCTATCGTTGCTCCTGCACTCCCAGGACCACCTGCCCCTCGAAGGACAGCGATGCCCGCCAACACAACCGCCTCTTCCGGCCCTTCCGGTACGGCCGGTTCCGCCGCCGGGAAGACCAGCAGGAAGAAGGGGCGACGCGCCCGCCTGATCGTGATCGTTCTGGTGCTGGCGCTTGTCGCGGGTATCGGATACGGAGCCTTCTGGTCCGTCTCGACCGTGCGCGCCTCATATCCGCAGACCACCGGGACGATCAAGCTCGACGGTCTCGACGGGGACGTCGAGGTCAAGCGCGACGGCTACGGCGTCCCGCAGCTGTACGCGGACTCCGACGCCGACCTCTTCCGCGCCCAGGGCTACGTCCACGCGCAGGACCGCTTCTGGGAGATGGACGTCCGCCGCCACACGACGGCCGGCCGGCTCTCCGAGATGTTCGGCGCCGGACAGGTCGACACGGACGCGTTCCTGCGCACCCTGGGCTGGCGCAAGGTGGCACAGGAGGAGTACGACAAGGTCCTCTCCGAGGAGACGAAGAAGAACCTCCAGGCGTACGCGGACGGCGTGAACGCCTACCTCAAGGGGCGTGACGGCAAGGACATCTCCGTCGAGTACGCCGCCCTCGGCCTCACCAACGACTACAAGCCGGGCGAGTGGACCCCGGTCGACTCGGTGGCCTGGCTCAAGGCGATGGCCTGGGACCTGCGCGGCAACATGCAGGACGAGATCGACCGTTCGCTGATGGCCAGCAGGCTCGACGAGAAGCAGATCAAGCAGCTCTACCCGGACTACCCGTACGAGAAGCACAAGCCGATCGTCGAGAAGGGCGCCGTCTCCTCGGTGACCGGGAAGTTCGACCCGGACGCGAGCCCGATCCCGTCCGGCCTCGGCACGGACACCGTGCAGGGCGTCACCGAAGGCGTGCAGACCCAGCTCGCCTCGCTCTCCGACACCCTCGACAAGATGCCGGCGCTGCTCGGCCCGAACGGCAACGGCATCGGCTCCAACTCCTGGGTGGTCTCCGGGGAGTACACGACGACCGGCAAGCCGCTGCTCGCCAACGACCCGCACCTGGCTCCGCAGCTGCCCTCGCTCTGGTACCAGATGGGGCTGCACTGCCGTGAGATCAGCTCGAAGTGCCAGTACGACACCGCCGGTTACACCTTCTCCGGCATGCCCGGTGTGATCATCGGTCACAACCAGGACGTCGCCTGGGGCTTCACCAACCTCGGCGCGGACGTCACCGACCTCTTCCTGGAGAAGGTCTCCGACGACGGCTACCTGTACGACGGCAAGGTCAAGCCGTTCATCACCCGCGACGAGATCATCAAGGTCGCGGGCGGCAAGAGCCGGACGATCACCATCCGCGAGACGCGCAACGGCCCGCTGGTCTCCGACCGCAGCGGTGAGCTGGAGAAGGTCGGCCAGAAGGCACCCGTCGCCGGCGTCGCCCCGGACCGGGCCGGTGGCTACGCGGTCTCCCTCAGGTGGACCGCGCTGGACCCGGGCCACTCCATGGACGCGGTCTTCGCGCTCAACCGGGCCAAGGACTTCACCTCCTTCCGGAAGGCGGCCGAGCTCTTCGAGGTGCCGTCCCAGAACCTCATCTACGCCGACACCGAGGGCAACATCGGTTACCAGGCGCCCGGGAAGGTCCCGGTCCGCAAGAACGGCGACGGCACGGTGCCCGGCCCCGGCTGGTCCTCGGAGTACGGCTGGGAGAAGGACCCGGTCCCGTTCGACGCACTGCCCTACGAGTACAACCCGAAGCGCGGCTACATCGTCACCGCGAACCAGGCAGTCATCGACGAGAAGTACGCCCACCTGCTCACCAAGGACTGGGGCTACGGCTCCCGCAGCCAGCGGATCAACGACCTCATCGAGTCGAAGATCAAGGGCGGCGGGAAGATCTCGACCGAAGACATGCAGAAGATGCAGATGGACAACGTCAGCGAGATCGCGGCGCTGCTGGTGCCCGAGCTGATGAAGATCAACATCTCGGACAAGAGCATCCGCGAGGCGCAGAAGCTGCTGGAGGGCTGGGACTACGCCCAGGAGCCCGACTCGGCCGCGGCCGCGTACTTCAACGCGGTCTGGCGCAACATCCTCAAGTTGGCCTTCGGCAACAAGCTGCCCAAGGAACTCCGCGTCGAGGGCGAGTGCCTCAATGTGCGCCGGGCCGACAGCTCGGGCCCGGTCGACGAGCGGCACAAGCTGGTGCGCGAGTGCGGCCGGCGCGACGCCACCTCGGCCCAGCCGGACGGCGGCGACCGCTGGTACCAGGTGGTGACGGAGCTTCTGGACGATCAGAAGAGCGACTGGTGGAAGTCGTCGAAGAGCGGTCGGGACGAGGCGACCGAGACCCGCGACGAGCTCTTCGCGCGGGCCATGAAGGACGCCCGCTGGGAGCTGACCGCCAAGCTCGGCAAGGACATCAGCACCTGGAGCTGGGGCCGACTGCACCAGCTGACCCTGAAGAACCAGACCCTCGGCACCGAGGGCCCGGGCGTGCTCAAGCGGCTCCTCAACCGCGGCCCGTGGAACCTCGGCGGCGGCGAGGCCGCGGTGAACGCCACCGGCTGGAACGCGGCGGGCGGCTACGACGTCGTCTGGGTGCCGTCGATGCGGATGGTGGTCAACGTGGGCGACTGGGACAAGTCCCGCTGGATCAACCTGACCGGCGCCTCCGGGCACGCGTTCGCCGCGCACTACACCGACCAGACCGACAAGTGGGTCAACGGCGAACTGCTCGACTGGCCCTTCGGGACCAACGCGGTGACCAAGTCGACGGCCGACACCCTGACCCTCAAGCCGTAGGAACCAGAACCAGTCGCTCAAGCCACAGGAGCCAACAGCCGGCTCTCAAGCCGCAGAAAGGGGCCGGGGCCTCGCAACAGCGCGAGACCCCGGCCCCTTGGCATGCGCGGTTCCGGCCTCTCGGGCGTATCCCGGCCTCGCGCGCCTACAGAGGCCCCGGGATCTCGGGCCATCGGCCCGCCCCGCGCCCCGTTCGGCCTGTCTCGTGCCCGTGCCTCGTTCGGCCTGTCTCGTGCCCGCGCCCCGTTCGGCCCGCCCCGTGCCCATGCCTCGTTCGGCCCGCTTCGGGTGCCGAACGGCCCTTCCCGGACGCCCGTCGCCTTCCCGGACGCCGCACGCCGTTCCCCGGCGCCGCTGCCCACCCCGAGACCGCCGCCGCTTCTCATTGCGCGCGGGCCGGTCGCGGGTCAGGGCGTACCGCCCGTCCCGGGCTCCGCATCGCGATGTGTACGGCGGATCGCGGCCGGAGTCACCACCACGTCCACGGGGCGGTCGTGCGGCTCCACCGGAACCCGGGCCACCACCTCGTCGTCGTACAGCAGGACGACCAGCGCCGGGTGCGCCCCCGCCGCCGCGAGCCGGGCCAGCACCCGGTCGTAGCTGCCGCCGCCGCGTCCGAGCCGCATTCCGCGCGCGTCCACCGCGAGTCCCGGCAGCAGCACCGCGTCGGCCGCCAGGACGGCGTCCCGGCCCAGCCGCTGCCCGTCCGGCTCCAGCAGGCCGCGACCGGCGCGCACCAGACGTCCGGCGCCCTCGTACACGCCCCAGTCCAGATCGTTGTCCGGCAGCAGCACGGGCAGCAGCACCCGTACGCCCCGCGCGCGCAGCGCGTCCAGCAGCGCGCGGGTGCCCGGCTCGCTTCCGACCGAGACATAGGCGGCGACGGTACGGGCTTCGGAAAGCTCCGGAAGATCCAGTGCGCTCCGGGACAGAACCATCGCGGAGTTTTCCGCGTCTTCCCCGGTCAGAAGGCGTCGCGCGGCGAGCAGTTCGCGCCTGAGGCGGGCCTTTTCGGACATCTCGATGTTCAATGGGTTCCCTGAACCTCTCATATGTGCGTATAAGCGTACAAAGTTAACCGGATCCTCATCTTCCGCCCATGTGTGCCGGATATCGTTCTGCGCATGACTATGTCGCACCGCAGGATCAGCAAGGCCGTCATCCCGGCCGCAGGGCTCGGTACCCGCTTTCTGCCGGCCACCAAGGCCACTCCCAAGGAGATGCTGCCTGTCGTCGACAAGCCCGCGATCCAGTACGTCGTCGAGGAGGCGGTGGCAGCCGGGCTCTCCGATGTCCTGATGATCACCGGCCGGAACAAGCGCCCTCTTGAGGACCACTTCGACCGTAATTACGAACTGGAGTCCGCCCTCACGCGCAAGGGTGATGCCGATCGCCTCCGGAAGGTCCAGGAGTCGAGCGACCTGGCGACCATGCACTACGTACGGCAGGGCGATCCGCGCGGTCTCGGCCACGCGGTGCTGTGTGCGGAGCCGCACGTCGGCGACCAGCCGTTCGCGGTGCTCCTCGGCGACGACCTGATCGACCCGCGCGACCCGCTGCTGTCCCACATGGTCGAGGTCCAGGAGCGCGAGGGCGGCAGCGTCGTCGCGCTGATGGAGGTCGCTCCGGAGCAGATCCACATGTACGGCTGTGCGGACGTGGCCCCGGGCGGCGACGGCGATGTGGTGCGTGTGACGGGCCTGGTCGAGAAGCCGGAGCCGTCGGAGGCGCCCAGCAACCTCGCCATCATCGGCCGCTACGTCCTGGACCCCGCCGTCTTCGGGATACTGCGCAGGACCGGGCCGGGCCGGGGCGGTGAGATCCAGCTCACCGACGCCCTCCAGCTCCTCGCCGAGGACGAGAAGGTCGGTGGCCCGGTCCACGGCGTCGTCTTCAAGGGGCGCCGCTATGACACCGGCGACCGGAGCGACTACCTCCGTGCCATTGTCAGACTCGCGTGCGAACGTGAAGACCTCGGCCCGGACTTCAAGGCCTGGCTCCGTAGTTTCGTCACTGAGGAGATGTAGCACCTTGAGCAGCACGATGTGGTCGGTGGAAGAGCACCTGGACGATATTCTCGGCGCGGTGCGACCGCTCGAGCCCATCGAGCTGCAACTGCACGACGCCCAGGGCTGCGTCCTCGTCGAGGACGTCTTCGTGGAAGTCGCCCTGCCTCCCTTCGACAACAGTTCGATGGACGGCTACGCGGTCCGGGTCGCCGACGTCGAGGGCGCCGACGAGGAGTCCCCCGCGGTGCTCACCGTCATCGGCGACGTCGCGGCGGGCAGCGGCGGACTGCCCGACGGCCGGAGCCTCGGCCCGGGGGAGGCCGCTCGCATCATGACCGGCGCCCCGCTGCCGGACGGCGCCGAGGCGGTGGTCCCGGTCGAGTGGACCGACGGCGGCACGGGGGGTGGTCCCGCCGACACCATGCGCGCACACCGCGAGGCCCCCGAGGGCGCGGGCGGCGAGGTGCGCGTGCACCGCCCCGTGGAGGCCCGCGCCCACGTCAGGGACCGAGGCAGCGATGTGCGGCCGGGTGAACTGGCCCTGCCCGCCGGTTCGGTGATCGGCCCGCCGCAGATCGGGCTGCTCGCCGCGATCGGCCGCGCGACGGTGAAGGTGCGGCCCCGGCCGCGCGTCGTCGTCATTTCGACCGGCGCCGAACTCGCCCAGCCCGGTGAGGAACTGACCGACGGTCGGATCTACGACTCCAACAGCTTCGCCCTGACGGCCGCCGCCCGGGACGCCGGGGCGATCGCCTACCGTGTCGGTGCCGTCACGGACGACGCCGACACGCTCCGCGCCACGATCGAGGACCAGTTGATCCGCGCGGACATCGTCGTCACGACGGGAGGCGTCAGCGTCGGCGCGTACGACGTCGTCAAGGAGGCCCTGTCCTCGGTGGGCGACGCGGACGAGGCCGGCGGCGTCGACTTCCGCAAGCTCGCCATGCAACCGGGCAAGCCGCAGGGCTTCGGCTCGATCGGCCCCGATCGCACGCCCCTGCTGGCGCTTCCGGGCAATCCCGTCTCGGCGTACGTCTCCTTCGAGCTGTTCGTACGGCCCGCGATCCGTGCCCTGATGGGTCTCGGGGACCTGCACCGCCCCACCGTCCGGGCCACGTTGAAGGCCGACGAGGCGCTGACCTCGCCGGCCGGGCGCCGCCAGTTCCTGCGCGGTACGTACGACGCGGAGGCCGGTACGGTCACCCCGGTCGGCGGCTCCGGATCGCATCTGGTCGCGGCCCTCGCCCGGGCGGACGCGCTGATCGTGCTGCCCGAGGACGTCACCTCCGCCGAGCCCGGTACCGACACCGAGGTGGTCCTGCTCCGCTGATCTCCCGGTGGTGGCGGTACGGTATCTGCCGCTGTGCCTTCCCGGGGACGATCCCGGGCCCCGGGCCCGCACCCCGGTGCGGGCCGAGCGGGCAACCGGCGCCCTACCGCGAGGCGGAGTGAGTTGAGTACGCAGAACAGGCTGACGCACATCGATGACACGGGTGCGGCCCGCATGGTCGACGTCTCCGGGAAGGACGTCACCACCCGGGTGGCCCGCGCCAGCGGCCGGGTCCTCGTCTCGCCGCGCGTCGTCGAACTGCTCCGCGGCGAAGGTGTCCCCAAGGGCGACGCCCTGGCCACCGCTCGCATCGCGGGGATCATGGGCGCCAAGCGCACCCCCGACCTGATCCCGCTCTGCCACCCGCTGGCCGTCTCCGGCGTCGCGGTGGATCTGGGGGTCGCCGACGACGCGGTGGAGATCAGCGCCACCGTGCGGACGACCGACCGCACCGGCGTCGAGATGGAGGCGCTGACTGCGGTCTCCGTCGCCGCGCTCACCGTGATCGACATGGTCAAGGCGGTCGACAAGTCGGCCGTCATCACGGACGTGCGGGTCGAGGAGAAGTCGGGCGGTGCGTCCGGCGACTACCGGCGGGCCGACACGGATGGAGCGGACGCGTGACCGGTTCCGGAGCCGAGCGGTCCACGCCCCCGTCCGGAGCCACGCCCCCGCCCCGAGCCACGCCCCCGCCCCGAGCCACACCGCCGTCCGGAGCCACGCCTCCGGCCGACGACCGGCCCCGGGGCAACGAGGGCCTTTCGCTTGGAGGGGCGCTGCTCGCCCCGTACGCCGCTCTCGTCGTCACCGCCTCGAACCGTGCCGCGGCCGGGGTCTACGCCGACAAGGGTGGTCCGCTCATCGTCGAGGCGCTCACCCGGTTCGGCTTCGCCACCGACGGCCCGCAGGTCGTGCCCGACGGCGACCCGGTCGAACGGGCGCTCCGCGACGGCGTGTCCGCCGGGTACGACGTGATCGTCACCACCGGTGGTACGGGCATCTCGCCTACCGACCGCACCCCCGATGCCACCCGCCGTGTCCTCGATCAGGAGATCCCCGGTATCGCCGAGGCGATCCGTGCCCAGGGTCGTGACAAGGTGCCCACCGCCGCGCTCTCCCGGGGGCTGGCCGGTGTCGCGGGCGGCACGCTGATCGTGAATCTGCCCGGCTCCACCGGCGGGGTGCGTGACGGCCTCGCCGTACTCGAAGGCATCCTGGTGCACGCCGTCGACCAGTTGCGCGGTGGCGATCACCCCCGACCCGGGAGCCCGAGCTGAACGTTCCGACCTGGCCGGTGGTCCTCACCGACGGCGAGATCTCCCTGCGCCCGGTGAGGATGCGCGACCAGCGCATGTGGCGCGAGGTCAACCAGCGCAACCGCGACTGGTTGCGTCCCTGGGAGGCGACCGTGCCGCCGCCCGCCCCGGGTGGGCCGGTGGCACGGCGTCCCACGTACCGTCAGATGGTGCGCCACCTGCGTGCCGAGGCCAATGCGGGCCGGATGCTGCCCTTCGCGATCGAGTACCGGGGCCGGCTCGTCGGTCAGCTCACCGTCGCCGGGATCACCTGGGGCTCGATGTGCTCCGGTCACATCGGCTACTGGGTCGACCGGGAGGTGGCCGGTCGCGGCGTGATGCCCACTGCGGTCGCCCTCGCCGTCGACCACTGCTTCGGCGGGATCGGACTGCACCGCATCGAGGTGTGCATCCGCCCGGAGAACCGGCCCAGCAGAAGGGTCGTCGAGAAACTCGGGTTCCGGGAGGAGGGCCTGCGTCCGCGCTACCTCCACATCGACGGCGCCTGGCGGGACCACCTGATCTACGCGCTCACCGCCGAGGAGGTACCCGGCGGCCTGCTCGAACGCTGGCACCGTACGAGAGCCGCGGCATCCGGGCCGCCGACCGCCCCCGGGGCCCCCGAGGGCACCAGGACATCCGACGGGCCTGGCGGCGACGCGAGCCCCGACCGGTCTGGCGGAACCGGGAGCCCCGACCGGCCTGGCGGAGCTGGGACAGCCGAGGGGCCTGGGGCGTCTGAGGGGCCCGAGGCACTCTGAAAATGAAATAAACGTTCGATTGTGATCAATGCGGGTCACAAATGAACGCCCAAACCTCCACGTTTGATCGGAACAATCACAAAAAAAGCACTTGATATCAGCGGGATTGCGCGACACACCGGCCCAATTGGCCGATGGGCCCGCCCAAACCCCTCTACGGTGTGAGACGTGAGCAGCAGCGGCCTCATCTACGCAGTCATCGTCGGGGCCTGGGCCGCCTATTTGGTGCCGATGTGGCTCCGCAGGCAGGACGAACTCAACGAGGCTCGTCCGACGGAACGCTTCAGCACAGCCATCCGGTTGCTGTCCGGACGGGCGGCGATGGAGCGCCGGTACGCCAAGGACCTGCGGGGGCGCATGGGTGAGGAGGCCGCCCTCGACGCCGACCCGGACGCCGACACGGACCGAATGGACCCCGTGGACGTCCGGGCCTTCGCCGCGCCCGAGGCATACACCGAGGCGCGGTCGCACGACCCGGCGCACGTGCCGGAGCACGCGGACCGGCGGCGTCCCGACCCGGCGCGACGCGCACGCCCGCGCTCCGGCCGTACGGATGCCGAGCGCGCCCGCCGAGCCCAGCGCCTCCAGGTCCTCGCGCGCCGTCGGCGGACCACCACCATCCTGTTCCTCGCCTTCACCCTGGGGGCGGTCGTCGCCGCGGTCGGCGGCCTCACCTTCCTCTGGGCGCCGGCGGTCCCGGCGGTGCTGCTGAGCGTGTACATCGTGCATCTGCGCACCCAGGAGCGGCGCCGGTTCGCCTTCACCATGGACCGGCGCCGGGCTGAAGCGGCGGCGCGGCAGCTGCGCGAGAACCGCCCCCGCAGGCAGCAGGCCGCCGAGGACCGACCCGCCGAGCCCGGCGAGGAGCCCGAGGCACGCGGCCCGGAGCCCCAGCCGGCCCCCGCGGTCTCCCCCCAGGAGGCGGGCCGCCGCGCCCTCGTCGAGCAGACGGACCACGCGGAATGGGTCGACCAGCAGCGCCAGCGCGGCCCAGCCCGCGGTGGTAGCTGGGAGCCCGTCCCGGTCCCGCTGCCCACGTATGTCACCGCCCCGGTCGCCCCGCGCGCCACGGGCGGCGTCGAGGTGGGCAACCCGGAGACCTGGAGCGCCGCCCGCTCCAGCACCGGCGAGCCCTCCCGGACGGGCGCCTCGCACCCCGCGGCACCTCCCGTCGAACCGGCACCCCGCCAGCGCGCCACCCAGCCCCGCCGCTCCCGCGACCGCGGCCGGACCCCGCTCTTCGATCAGTACGAGGACGGCGACCGGCCCCGTGCCGCCAATGAGTGAGACCCTCCGGCTCACCGCGCGGCCGTCTCGGCTGACCAGCGAGTATCGGATTTCCGAGCACGCCCGTGGGGATGCTAGAGTTTCACTCGTTGCAAGGGCCTGTGGCGCAGTCTGGTAGCGCACCTCGTTCGCATCGAGGGGGTCAGGGGTTCAAATCCCCTCAGGTCCACCGCAAGACCGTACTTGAGCCAGATCAAGTACGGTTGACAAGGTCTCGGCCGGTCTTAATGATCGGCCGAGACCTTTGTTGTTTCCCAGTCTTGTTCGGTTCCGGTGCTGGTTCGGGGCCGGCGCTTGTTCGAGAGCGTTCGGGGTGGCGGTCGGCGGTCGGTGGCCAACGGGAGTTGTGGGCGTGATCGCGTGCGCCCGGGCGCACGGCTGGTCCGGGCACGGCGGCATGCCTTGCTACGACGACACTCCCGAAGGCGCTGGACTGGTCCTCGTCTTGACGGACTACGACCGAATAGCCGCATGGCGTCCGGTACGGCGGGGCACGGCGGCATCAGGCCGCAGGAGCCGACGACTCCGCGCTCGATCGATTCGATGACCGCTGCGTTGACCGAGTGCCGCATTCCGAAGTCATCGGCGCTGATGACGAGTTAAGCCGAGCGGTTCGCTCGACCGAGGCCGCAGTTGAGGCCGGGACAGGGAGAGGTGGGGCTCGGGGGGCGTGGGTTCCGCAGCGTGCGCGCCCATTCCAGCAGTGTGGACGCGCCGCTGGAGCGGTGCGGCGGAATTCACGGTCAACGGCGCGAGCGCGATGGTGAGGGTGCTGAGCGTGACCGTGGCCGGCACCACCAGGGTGCCGCGCGCCGAGAGCAGAGAGGCGCTCAGCGGTCCGGGCTCGGTCAGCCGGTCGGCCATGTATGTGTCGAGCGGCCTCTGCCACTTGATCGTCGACCCCGTCCCACAGGCGGGCGCCCAGTGAGCCGCTTCCGGGATGCTGCCGGGTGTCCGGCAGGCCCCGCCCCGGAGAGGCCGGGAGGCCGAAGGTGACAGGGGGTGGAGAAGCCGAGGGCGTCGGAGGGGCGGTTAACGCAGGGGCTTGGCCATGCAGAGGCTGCTGTCGTAATTGCGGTAGTAACCGAACTTCTCGCACGGGGCGTAGCCGCTGGACGTGTACAGCGCTATGGCCTCGGGCTGCTGGTCCCCGGTTTCCAGCACCATGCGGGTCCGGCCCGCCGCCCGTGCGTCGGTCTCCAGGGCGGTGAGTATGCGGCGGGCCAGGCCCAGGCCGCGGCTCTCCGGGATCACGAACATCCGCTTCAGCTCGGCGTCGCCGTCTGAGTAGCCCTCGGCGTTCCGCTCCTGGGATCGCCAGCCGCCGGTGGCGACGGGGTGGCCCTGCTCGTCGTAGACGAGCAGATACAGACCGTGCGGGGGCTCGAACATCGACGGGTCGAGGGGTGTGACATCGCCCTCATCGTCGCCGTACCGCTCGGCGTATTCACGCAGGACCTGGGCGTTGAGCTTGAGGGCGTCGGCGTGATCGAAGGGCCGAGGCTGAATAATCATGCGAAGAATGGTACATGCATGCATTTCTCGATGCCGGTATCGTGCCGTAATGCTCACTGTGACCACCGCCAATGTAAACGGGCTCCGCGCCGCCGCCAAAAAGGGATTCGTCGAATGGTTGGCCGGGACCGGTGCCGATGTGATCTGTCTCCAGGAGGTGCGTGCCGAGCCGGGGCAGCTGCCGGACGAGGTGCGTGATCCCGAGGGCTGGCACACCGTGCACGCGCCGGCAGCTGCCAAGGGGCGTGCGGGCGTCTCCCTCTACACCCGGCGTGCGCCGGAGCGCGTGCAGATCGGGTTCGGCGGCTTCGGCCAGGCCGGGGGCGAGGAGTTCGACACCAGCGGTCGCTATGTCGAGGTCGACCTTCCCGGTGTGACGGTGGCCAGCCTGTATCTGCCCTCCGGTGAGGTCGGTACGGAGAGGCAGGAGGAGAAGGAGCGGTTCATGGCCGCGTTCCTGCCGTATCTGAAGGGGCTGAAGGAGCGGGCAGCCGCCGGCGGGCGCGAGGTCGTGGTCTGTGGCGACTGGAACATCGCCCATCGCGAGGCCGACCTGAAGAACTGGCGGGCCAACAAGAAGAACTCCGGCTTCCTGCCCGAGGAACGGGAGTGGCTGACCCGGGTCTTCGACGAGGCCGAGTACGTCGATGTCGTGCGGGCGCTGCACCCGGACCAGGAGGGGCCGTACTCGTGGTGGTCCTACCGGGGGCGGGCCTTCGACAACGACGCGGGCTGGCGGATCGACTACCACGTGGCGACGCCGGGGCTGGCCGCCCGTGCGGTGAAGGGCTGGGTCGAGCGGGCCGCGACGCACCCGGAGCGATGGAGCGACCACGCGCCGGTGACGGTGACCTACGACCTGTCGTGAGCGGCCGTCAGGACGGTTCCGGTCCGTAGGGCCCCCGGGAGGTCTGTTGAGGCACCCTGTGTTGACGAGGCATCGCGCGTTGATGGGGCGGCTGCTGCCCGAGGACGAACCGGGCCGTCTCACGGTGCGCCGAGGGCAGTTCCACGACGTCGTCGTCGGCTCGGACCGTGTCGTGTGTCTGCCGCGCACCGGCGCGGCGGCCGCCCGGCTGCCCGAGCGGGAGGCGAGGCTGCGCGTGCTCGCCGGGGTGGACCTCGGCTTCCGGACGCCCGAGCCCGTGGGCCGGGGCGTGGACCGTGACGCCGCTGTCGCTGCTGCCGATGCCGATGCCGATGCCGATGCCGATGCCGTTGGAGGTGGAGGTTCCGGTGGCGGGGTGCCGTATCTGGTGCTCGGCCGGATTCCGGGGGAGCCGCTGGCCGCCGACGCGGTCGGCGATGTCGGGATGGCCGAGGCCGTGGCGCGGCAGTATGCCGCGCTGCTGGGCGGGCTGGTGCGTGCCGGTGCGGATGGTGCGGTTCGAGCCGTTCTGCCCCAGGAGCCGGAGGGCCGGTGGCGGCGGTTCGCGGAGGGCGTGCGCGCGGAGCTGTTCGGGCTCATGTCCGAGCGGGGGCGCCTGCGGGCCGAACGGGAGCTCGCGGCGCTCGACGAGCTGCCGCGCACCGGCGCGGCGGACGTGGCCGTGGTCCACGGTGACCTCGGTGCCGAGAACGTTCTGTGGGAGTGGGAGCGCGGCCTTCCCCGCCTCGTCGGGGTGCTCGACTGGGACGACGTCGCACTCGGTGATCAGGCCGAGGACCTCGCGGCCGTGGGTGCGAGCTACGGCGACGAGCTGCTGGCGCGGGTGCTCGCCCTGAGCGGCCCTCCGGACGCCGGGCGTCTCGCCCGTATCGCCGCGATCCGCGGCACGTTCGCCCTCCAGCAGGCACTTTGGGGCATGCGTGACGGCGATGAGGCGGAGTTGGCGGACGGTCTGGCCGGATACCGCTGAGACGGACCACGCCCCGGAACCGAGGCTCACCGTTTTGCGTCGTCCGTCTCCGTGCATCATTTCCCGCTTGTCCGTTCCGCCCCACCCGTCATGGCCGAACGTCTCGGGCCGGCCTTGCGCGCCCGGCCGTGCCTCGGTGCCGGGGCGATCTCCCGTGCCTGGGCGAGCCTGGGTGCCGGGACGGCGCCTCGTGCCCGGTCGTACGTCTTTGGCCTGCGGTGTCTCCGGACCTGGCCGCGCCATCGGCCAGGGGTGTGCGCGCCCGTCCGGACGTACTCGCATACGAGGGCGTGCGCGCCCGCCCGGCCGCACGCCCCCGTTCGGCCCGTGCGCCGGGGCGGGGGGTCAGGAGGGTGCGGGCTCCCGGGGTTCCGACGGCCGGTCGGGAGGTTCGCGGCGTTCGCGGCGCAGCCTGCGGTCCAGGGCCATGGACAGCTCGGCGTCCATCACCGCGTGGGCCAGCGGCCGGAGTTGCGGCGGCTCGGGGGCGTCGGCGTGCGATTCGAGCACGCTCACGAAGAGGTCCGCCAAGTCATCCGCGTGCTTGCGGACGCTGCGACCGGCCGCGAGGATCGCGGCGAGCGGCACCCCCTTGCGCACCAGTTCGGCCGATACCTCCAGCAGGCGACGGCTGATGTGGACGATCTCGTCGCCGTCGGTGGCCAGGTAGCCGAGCTCCAGCGCGGTCGCGAGGTTCTCCGGGTTGGTCTCGCCCTCGAAGTAGTCCGCGAGCTGTTCGGGGGCGAGGCGGACCGGGGTCTCCTCGGTCGGTTCGCCCAGTCCCAGCACCTCGGCGACGTCGCGCCCGCTCTCGAAGGCGCGGGCCAGATCGGCGATGCCGCTGAGGGTGTGCCCGCGCTCCAGCAGGCCGGCGATGGTGCGCAGTCGGGCCAGGTGGTGGTCGTCGTACCAGGCGATGCGTCCCTCGCGGCGAGGCGGCGAAAGCAGGCCGCGCTCCCGGTAGAAGCGCACGGTCCGGACGGGGATGCCGGCTGCGTCGGCCAGCTCTTCCATCCGGTACTCACGATGCTCGCGTCTTTCAACCACAGCCGCACCCTACGTTGTACCGACGGTAACTTGCCTTCGCCGTACCCCTACCCATTGGTACGGAGCTGTTCTAGGCTCCAATCGTGCCAGTGATCGCTGGCAGAGTCGTGTGGCGTATCGCGGGAGGCGGCAGCATGGCCCAGCATGAGCACGTAAGGGTGGCGGTGATCGGATCCGGATTCGGCGGCCTCGGGGCCGCGGTCCGGCTGCGCCGCGAAGGCATCACGGACTTCGTCGTCCTCGAACGGGCCGATTCCGTGGGCGGGACGTGGCGCGACAACAGCTATCCGGGCTGTGCCTGTGACGTTCCCTCGCACCTCTACTCGTTCTCGTTCGCACCCAACCCCGAGTGGCCGCGCACCTTCTCCGGGCAGGAGCACATCCGCGCCTACCTGGAACACGTGACGGACACCTTCGGGCTGCGCCCGCACATACGGCTCAACCACGAAGTGACGTTGATGCGTTGGGACCGCGAGGAGCTGTACTGGCGGATAGAGACGGCGAACGGGGCCACGTTCACGGCTGACGTCGTCGTCTCTGCGACCGGTCCGCTCTCCGACCCGAAGACGCCGGACATTCCCGGCCTTGACGGGTTCCCCGGCAAGGTCTTCCATTCGGCGCGCTGGGACCATGACTACGACCTGACCGGCAAGCGCGTCGCGATGGTCGGCACCGGCGCGTCCGCCATCCAGATCGTGCCCGCGATCCAGCCCAAGGTCGGACGGATGACGCTCTTCCAGCGCACCCCGCCCTGGGTCATGCCGCGCATGGACCGCAGGATCAGCGAGGCCGAGCGCCGGCTGCACCGCGCGCTCCCGGTCACGGGCACCGCGCGCCGCGGACTGCTGTGGGGTATCCGGGAGTTGCAGGTCAGTGCCTTCACCAAGCACCCGAACGAGCTGGGGCTGGTCGAGAAGATCGCCAAGTCCAACATGGCGCGCGCCATCAAGGACCCCGTGCTGCGGGCCAAGTTGACCCCTTCCTATCGCATCGGTTGCAAGCGGATCCTGCTCTCCAGCTCGTACTACCCGGCTCTCGCCCAGCCCAATGTCGATGTCGTGACCTCCGGCCTGGCCGAGGTGCGCGGCTCCACGGTCGTGGCGTCGGACGGTACGGAGTCCGAGGTCGACGCCATCATCTTCGGCACCGGCTTCCACGTCACCGACATGCCGATCGCCGAGCGGGTGGTGGGTGCGGAGGGCGTCACGCTCGCCGAGTCCTGGGCGGGCGGCATGCAGGCGCTGCGTGGTGCGACCGTGGCCGGGTTCCCCAACCTGATGACGGTCATCGGCCCCAACACCGGCCTCGGGAACTCCTCGATGATCCTGATGATCGAGTCCCAGCTGAACTACATGGCCGACTACCTGCGCCAGTTGAACGTGCTGGGCGGCCGGGTCGCCCTCGACGCACGCCCCGCGGCGGTGGACGTCTGGAACCGCCGCGTCCAGCAGCGGATGAAGCGCACCGTGTGGAACACCGGCGGCTGCAACAGCTGGTACCTGGACGCCAACGGGCGCAACACCACGGTCTGGCCGGGCACCACCACCGAGTTCCGGAAGGTGACGCGGGCGGTGGACCTCGGGGAGTACCAGGTCGTACGCGCCCAGCGGCGGCCCGCCGAGACGGCCGATGCCGCTGGTTCCGCCGGAGTTGCCGAGACCGCCGGCGCCGCCGCGTCCGGGGCGTCCGCCATGGCGGGCTCCGCCGGGAAGAAGGTGGCGGGGTGAGCCGGCTGTCGCGGGGCGACGGCGCCCCCGTTCCGATACGCACGCTGACCGCGCGCTCCGCCGACGGCGCCCGCGTCCACGTGGAGGTGCACGGTCAGGACGGCGCGCCCGCCGTGGTGCTGGCGCACGGCTGGACGTGCAGCACCCGCTTCTGGGACGCGCAGATCGGGGACCTGGCGGCGGACCACCGCGTCATCGCCTACGACCAGCGCGGGCACGGCCGTTCACCCGAGGTGGGGCGCGAGGGGTACAGCACGGACGCGCTCGCCGACGACCTCGAAGCGGTGCTGGCCGCCACCCTGGAACCGGGGGAGAAGGCGGTGATCGCCGGGCACTCCATGGGCGGTATGACGGTGATGGCCGCATCGCAGCGGCCGACGGTGCGCGCGCACGCCGCCGCCGTGCTGCTGTGCAGCACCGGCAGTGCACGGCTGGCAGCCGAGTCGCGGGTGGTCCCGCTGCGGGCCGGGGCCGTGCGTGACCGAATACACAGGGCGATCCTGCGCTCGCCCGCACCGCTCGGGCCCATCACGCCGTTGTCACGGCGGATGCTGAAGTACGGGACGATGGGGCCGGGTTCGGCGCCGGAACGGGTCGAGACCTGCGCCCGGATCGTGCACGCCTGTCCTCGAACGGCCAGGCAGGCATGGGGACATGTTCTCGCGGAGCTCGACCTCGACGCCTGCGTAAGGGAGTTGACCGTGCCCACGGCGGTGATCGCGGGCACGGAGGACCGGCTGACGCCGCCCGTGCACGCCCACGCGCTCATGGCCTCGTTGCCCGACTCCCTGGGGCTGACCTTGCTCACGGGGGTGGGCCACATGACGCCCGTGGAGGCCCCGGAGGCGGTCACCGCCAGGATCCGGGAACTGGTCACCGCGTACGTACGGGCGGCGGGCGGCGGTCCGGTCGCCGAGGCCGACGGCGTGGGTGTCCCGGGCGGTGCGGGTACCAAGGCTGAGGGCGCGGGTATCCCGGGCGGCGCGGGTGCCGAGGCCGAGGGGACGCGTAGCGGAACGGTGGACGGCATGGCCGAGAAGGAGGATGTGGCATGAGCGGCGCGCGGGGTCTCGAAGGACAGGTCGTCGTCGTCACGGGCGCGGCGCGTGGTGTGGGCGAACTGCTGGCGCGCAAACTCTCGGCGCGTGGCGCGAAGCTCGCCCTGGTCGGCCTGGAGCCGGACGAGTTGAAGAAGGTCTCCGAACGGCTGCACGGCGACAGCGACCACTGGCTCGCGGACGTCACCGACCACGAGGCGATGGAGCGGGTGGCCCAGGAGGTCAAGGAGCGGTTCGGGAAGGTCGATGTCGTCGTCGCCAACGCCGGGGTCGCGACGGGCGGCCTGTTCGTCGACTCGGACCCGGAGGCGTGGCGCCGGGTCATCGAGGTCAATCTGATCGGTGGCGCGGTCACCGGGCGGGCGTTCCTGCCGGTGCTCATGGAGAGCCGCGGGTACTTCCTCCAGATCGCCTCGCTCGCCGCGATGACGCCCGCGCCGATGATGACCGCCTACTGCGCGTCCAAGTCGGGTGTGGAGGCGTTCGCGCACAGCCTGCGCGCGGAAGTCGGCTACCGCGGGGTGAAGGTCGGGGTCGGCTACCTGTCCTGGACCGACACGGACATGGTGCGGGGCGCCGACCAGGACGACGTGATGCGGGAGCTGCGGCAGCGGCTGCCCTGGCCCGCGAACCGCACATATCCGCTGGGCCCGGCCGTCGACCGGATCGTGGCCGGTATCGAGCGGCGCTCCGCGCATGTGTACGCGCAGCGGTGGTTGCGCGGCATGCAGTCCGTGCGCGGCTACCTGCCGACGCTGATCGGGGCCGTGGGCCAGCGCGAGATGCGCCGGTTCGGGCCGCGCCTGGCGGGCATAGGCCGGGGGCTCGTGGGAGCCGGAGGTGCCGCCGATCAGAATGCGCGGGCGACGGGCACGCAGCGTAACTGATCGACATGCGCTGGGTGTCGGGGCGTGCGACTGTGGTCGAGGTCCTCACGGACCGCCCCCACGCACCCACGAGGAGTGAACAGCATGGGTATCTCAGACCAGTTCAAGGACAAGGCACAGCAGCTCGCCGACCAGGCGAAGAAGAAGCCGGACGAGGGCCGCAACGAGGAACGCGGCCAGGGCCGCGGCCGGACGGGCGAGGGCCGGGAACGGACGGGCGAGGGCCGGGAACGGATGAAGGACGAGCCCGGCCGCGGCCAGCAGGCGACGCAGCGGGGCCGTGAGCGCCTCCAGGACACCGAGAACGACATCCGCGAGCGTCGTCGCGACCGCTGACGGGGCCGTGCGCGCCGCACGTATCCGCGCATCGCGGAAACGTGTGGATCCGTACGCGGCGGACGTGTGAGCCGCCGTACGCCGCCGTACGTCTGCGTATGAGCTGTGCGTTGTCCGTGAAGGGCGCGCCCGGAGACCGGGCGCGCCCTTTTCGCACGGTGGGTTGCGAAGCGCGCCGGTGCGAAAGGAGCGCTGGTGTGTTGCGATGCGCCGGTGGTGCGCGACGCCGGCGTTGCTGTTGTCGTTGTTCTTGTTGTTCTTACTGCTGCCGCCGTCCCGTCCTGTTCCTGTCGCGGGGCCGTTTCCGTTTCGCGCTTCGGGGGCTTCGTGCCTCGGGACGGGCCCGCCGGTCACGGGCAGCGGACCACCTGCCCCGCCCACGACAGGCCGCCGCCGAAGCTGAACAGCAGAGCGGGGGCGCCTGGGGAGACCTCGTCGCGTTCGACGAGTTTGGCCAGGGCGAGGGGGATGGAGGCGGCGGAGGTGTTGCCGGAGTCGACGACGTCGCGGGCGACCACCACCCGGTCGGGCAGGGAGAGTTGACGCACGACGGAGTCGACGATGCGCAGGTTCGCCTGGTGGGTGACGATCGCGCCGAGGTCTTCGGGGGCGACCCCGGCCCGGCGGCAGGCCTCCGTGGCGAGGGCGGGGAGTTCGGTGGTGGCCCAGCGGAAGACCGTCTGGCCTTCCTGGGCGAAACGCGGGTGCCAGGCGTCGACGAGCCGGACGGCGTCGCGCCGGGTGGGGTCGGAGCCCCAGACGACCGGCCCGATGGCGTCGTCCTCGGCGGCGCTCACCACCGCTGCCCCGGCCCCGTCGCCGAGCAGGACGCAGGTGCTGCGGTCGGTCCAGTCGGTCACGTCGGACATCTTCTCGGCGCCGACGACCAGGGCGTGCCGGGCGGCGCCGGCGCGTACCGCATGGTGGGCGGTGGCCAGGGCGGTGCAGAAGCCGGCACAGCCGTTGTTGAGGTCGTAGGCGACGGCGGACGGGACGCCGAGGCGCCCGGCGACCTGGGCGGCGATGCTGGGGCAGCGGTCGATCGCCGAGCAGGTGGCGACGGTGACCAGGCCGATCTCCTCCGGGGTGAGCCCGGAGGCGGCGAGCGCCTTGCCCGCAGCGGCGGCGGCCAGGTCGGCGACGGACTCCTCGTCCGCGATGCGGCGGGTGGCGATCCCGGTGCGCTGCCGGATCCACGCGTCGCTGGTCTCCACCATCGTGGCGAGGTCGTGGTTGGTCAGCACGCGATTCGGCTGGTGGTGGCCGAGCGCGGCGATGCGGGCTCCTGGCATGGCGCTCCTCGAATCGGGCATCACGATGCCGCGAATATAGCGAACGACCGATCGGAAGTTAAAGCGTGGGGCATGGGATGCCCCGATACCCTGGAGTTCATGAGCCCGCGCAAATCCGTCGTCGAGGCCCGCAGAACGCGGGACCGGATCATCGATCGCAGCGTCGCCGTCGCCTCGGTCGAGGGCCTGGAAGGGCTCACGATCGGACGGCTCGCCGCCGACCTCGGGATGAGCAAGTCCGGCCTGCTCGGCCATTTCGGCACCAAGGAAGTGCTCCAACTGGCCGCCCTGGACCGGGCATCGGTGATCTTCTTGGAGTCGGTGTGGGAACCGGTCGCCGACGCCAGGCCCGGACTGACCCGGCTGCGGGCGGTCTGCGAGCGGTGGATCGGCTATCTGGAGCGCGAGCGGGAGGCGTTCCCCGGCGGCTGCCTGTTCACCACCGCGGTGGTCGAGTTCGACGGCCGCGCCGACGGGCCGGTGCGGGACGTGGTGGAGCGGCTCTTCCGCATCTGGCGGCGTCGGCTCGTGGTGGACCTGCGCCTGGCGGTACGTGCGGGTGAGCTGCCTGCGGGCACCGACCCCCGCCAGATCGCCTTCGAACTGATCGGCCTCTACCTGGGCCTCAACCACGCGATCCAACTGGAGCGCGACCCGCTGGCCCCCGAGCGCACCCGCCTCGCCGTCGACCGCCTGCTGTCGCCCTGAGCCAACGACCCCGAGGATCCGCCGGACCGCGAACCCCTCCAGGGCCGGAACGCACCCCGCGTCGGCCCCGGCCGCTCGCTCTGGGACCGCCCGTCCGGCGGCTCGCTCCGAGATCGCCCCGCAGTCCATCAGCACCCAGGGCCCACCCGCCACGGAGACCTCACGAGTGATCGCCGAGACCGGACGCCAGGTCGCTCGGGTCGGTGTTCGCGCCGCACAGTACGACGGCGATCTTCTCGCCGCTGCTCGGCCGGTACCCGTATGGGGCCGGGGCGGTGAGCGCGGCCAGAGCGGTGGAGGCGGCGTGCTCGACGGCGACGCGGTGGTGGTCCCACAACGCCTGGCGGGCACGCACGATCTCGCTGTCCGGTACCAGGACGGAGTGCACCCCGTCCTGGCGGGCCGCGTCCAGGGCGAGCGCGGTGGCGCGGCGGGCGCCGAGGGAATCGATGGCGACCGAGTCGACGGGCACATCGACCGGTCGCCCGGCCTCGACGGCGGCGTTCAACGCCCGGCAGTTCTCCGGTTCGACGGCGACCGTACGGATTCCGTGGTGCCGGGCGGCGGTGGCGACCCCGGCGAACAGCCCACCGCCACCGACCGAGACCACCACGGTGTCCAGGCCGGGAATGCGGGCGTGGATCTCCTCCATCAGCGTCCCGGCTCCGGCGGCGATCAGCGGGTGGTCGTACGCGTGCGAGGCGAGCGCGCCGGTCGTGGCGGTGAACTCGGCGCACGCCTCCAGGGCCTCGGCGTACTCCGCGCCCACGATCCGTACGTCCGCGCCGAGTGCGCGGAGCTTGGCGACCTTCACCGCCGGGGCGACGGTCGGCAGGAACACCGTTGCCCGCACACCCTGTTGCCGGGCGGCCCACGCGCAGGCCAGTCCGGCATTGCCCCCGGAGGCGATGGTCACCCCGGAATCCGGCAGGGTGCCGGCCTCGCGATGGGCCTGGATGAAGTTCCGCGCGCCGCGCGCCTTGAAGGAGCCGGTGTGCTGCATGAACTCCAACGCGAACCAGACCTCCCCGCAGGGAGCCTCCTCGGACCGGCCGCCGACGGTCCCGAGGTGCGCGGTACGGACCGTTTCCGAGTCGATGGGGGCGATGGCGAGGGGGCGGACGTGACCGGTGATCCGGTCGGTGGCGGCCTTGATGTCGTCGTACGTGAGCTGCTGCACTTCATTGCTCCTGCCAGGAGGACACGGCCGGGCGCGCGGGCGAGTCGGCCGTGGATCGGTTGCGAGCTGGTTCGGTTGCGAGCTGGTTCGGCTCGAATGGGTTCGGACTGGGCGTGAAGGGGGCCGGACCGGGTGGGGAAGAGTCCGGCCAGAGGTTCCGTCGTGCACTGTCGGGACGATGCACAGGGCACATAGAATTCCTGAAACATGAGGGTACTGATATCTGTTGACATGGAGGGCATCTCGGGGATCGTGCATCCCACTGAGACGAACCCGGATCGCTACGACTACGAGCGCAGACGCGCATTGATGACGGCCGAGGCGAACAGCGTGATCGCCGGGGTGCTGGACGCCGAGCCCGCTGCCGTGGTGTGGGTAGCCGACGCGCATGGGCCGTTCCGCAACCTGCTGCCGGAGGAGCTTGACCGGCGGGCACGACTGGTGCGTGGCAAGCCGCGTCCGCTGGGCATGCTCGGCGGGCTCGACGACCGTACCGACGCGGTGCTGCTCGTCGGCTATCACGCACGTGCCGGCCGAGGCCCGTCCGTGCTGGCACACACCATGAACGACGGCATCCTCGACGTGCGCGTGGCCGGGCGTTCCCTGGGCGAGATCGGTCTCAACGCCGCCATGGCCGGGCACCTGGGCGTACCGGTCGTGCTGCTCAGCGGCGACGACAGTGCCTGTGCCGAACTGAGCGATCTGGTCCCCTCGGCGGTCACCGTCGCCGTCAAGGAAGCCCTCGGTCAGAGCGCCGCCGTCGCTCTGCACCCCGAAGAAGCGCGGGAGCGGCTGCGCGGCGCGGCCGCCGAAGCCATCACGCGGCATACACAGGTTTCGCCGCTGGCCCTTGCCGGACCGCTTGAGGTCGAGGTCGACCTTTCCGCGCCGTCCACGGTCGACCTGGCGACGCTCGTGCCGGGCGTCTCCCGTGGTGACGGTGGTCGCACGGTCGCCTTCACCGCCGCCGACTTCGGCGACGCCTACCGGCTGGTCCTGCTGCTCGCGCAGCTCGCGACGATCAAGCCCGGCTGAGGGTTGTGCCGTCATCCCTGGCGGGCGCCCGGCGCCGGATGACGGGACAGCCCTCGGGCTGGGATTCGATTCCCCGGCGCCGACCCGGAATCAGCGCGATGCCGGGCCAGTTCCGGCCAGAATGGTGTGAGCGACGACGAACTCACCACTCCATCATTACCGAAACGCGTGCTCATCAGGCTGCGCGGCCCGGATACCGTCATTTCTTTCTGAACCACCTTTGGGGGGACAACGTGCGAACCCGCACGACCACTGCCGCGCTCGTCGGTCTGGCCGCCGTGGCACTGACGGGCTGCGACCCGGCCAACACTGCTCAACAGCCCACCACGCCACCGCCGGCCGTCACCGCTTCAAGTACGGCGCCGCCGGAAAGGCCGGAAGAGGACGACAAGCCTGTCGAGCGAAGGGAGGTGGCGAATTTTGTCGGGATGGGTCTGCAGTCCGCGCAGGACAAGGCGCAGGCCGACGGATTCCATTTCCTCGCATCCCATGACAGTGCCGGTCGCGGCCGAATGCAGGCGTTCGACCGCAACTGGAAGGTCTGCTCCCAGAACTACGCGCCAGGAAAGACCATTCCGGTCGATACGAAAATCGACTTCGGAGCGGTGAAGCTGGCGGAGTCCTGCCCGTCCAAGGACAGGAAGGAGCCTGCCCCGGCCCGGAACACCATGCCCGGCTTTGTCGGCACGTCCGTCAAGTCCGCACGAGCATCTCTCGACTCAAGCACATCGATCACGGTCAAGGACGCCGGCCGAGACCGCATGGTCCTAGTGGAGAGCAACTGGAAGATCTGCACCCAGAACCCGAAGGCCGGAGCCGCGCTCAACGGGCAGCCGGTCGAGTTCACTGCCGTCAAGTTCGACGAGTCCTGCCCGTAGTCACCGGTGAAGACCCTCGCTGCGCGGCGCGAAATCCTGCCCGTTCTCCGCGTCCGGCGACCTCGCCAGCCGGATGCGACGGTGAGGGGTGCGGCCTTGGTCCGGGAGGGACGGCTCCGTCATCGAGCCCGCCCCGCCGGTACGCCCGGACCGGGTACCGGGTACCGGGTGTCCTGTGGGCACTGGCCTGGCCCGGCCGTTCGTCGAGACACCGCGCCGATGCGGTCGAGCTCACCGACCGACCGCTGGCGACCACTGCTCGATGACCTCGGCGTGCTTCTCCGCCTCCAGTACACGTTCGAAGTACTCCGCATGCCCTGCGCCGGGCCTTGCGTACGTCTTCGCGGCGTCGCTCGAAGAAGCCGTCCGTGCCCAGTACTCGGTCCACGTGCTGGGCGAGGTCGAGGGGCATGCGGCGGTTGCCGCGCTCGATGTCGCTGAGGTACGTGATGCCGTCGAGCAGCCTTTCGAGGGTGAGGCCCGCCTGTTCCCGTTTGAAGCGGAGTTCGCTTTCGGGTACGGCTCATTCTGCTCGGGCCTTGATCTCCGGGAAGGCGATCAGCCAGGCCGCGGCCAGTGCGACGGCGCCGAGGACCGGGACTGCCGGTGCGCCGAAGTGATCGAGGGCGAGTCCGCCGGTCGCACCGGCGACTGCGGTGCCGAGGTAGAGGCCGGAGATGTTGAGCGAGACCGCGGTCATCGCCGCCTCCGGGGCGGCCTGGATGGTGCTGGCCTGCATGGGCGGATTGAGTGCCCACGCGAAGACCGACCACACACCGATCCCCGTTGCGAGCACCCATACCGGTGTGCCGAGGAATACGAGGGCCGCGAGGAGTGCGAGCGCGAGTGCATGGCCGCCCAGGACGGCCAGACGTGCTCGGCGAGGCCCGTAGGTATCTGTGAGGCGGCCACCCAGCAGCGCGGAGACGACACCGACCAGACCAACGATCAGCAGGAGCACGGGCAGCGCGCGGTCGGTGCCGAGCGTGTGCAGGGTGATCGGGCCGAGGTAGGTGTACAGCATCAGCCCGCCTGTGCCGCAGAGGAAGATCGCGGCCACCATCCGGAGCACCGCCGGGCGGCGCAGCGGCGCGAGTCGCGCGTTCAGGGGGCTCGGCGTGGCGCCGGGCAGGCGTGGCATGGTCGTCAGCGCGATGACGGCTGCGACGGCTGCGACGACCGCGATCAACACGAACGTCGAGCGCCAGCTCGTTGCTCCGGCGATCCACGTTCCCACCGGAACGCCGGTGAAGAGGGCGACGGTGAGACCTGCGGTGACCACGGACAGGTAGGTGCCCTGCCGTCCCTCGGGTGCCCCTTCGGCTGCCGCGGCGAACGCGGTGGTCGAAACGGCCGCCGCCGAAAGTCCGGCGAGGACCCGCAGGATGAACAGGGTCGTCAGGCCAGGGGCGAGAGCGCAGCCGATGTTCGCCAGCACGAACACCGCGAGCCCGCCGCACAGGACAAGTCGGCGTGGATAGCGGTCCAGCCACACTGCCAGCACCGGGGCGCCGAGGGCGAATGCGAAGGCGAATCCGGTCACGAGCTGGCCGGCTGTTCCTGCGGTCACGCCGAGGTCGGCTGCGACGGTGTTCAGGACTCCAGCGATGACGAACTCGTCGGTGCCCAGCGACAAAGTGGCGATGAACAGGGCGAAGAGCCAGAGCGGGTTGCGAGTCATGATCCTCCTTGTTCGATGTTCGACGAACCTAGAACAAGCTAGCATTGCTCCATGGGGCACTCAGAACATCCGGATATCGGGGACATCTCTCTGACGCGAGTGCTGTCGGCCCTGTCCGACCCGTTGCGTCTCGGTGTCGTGTGCCTGCTCTCGGACGGGCAGGAGCGGCAGTGGGGTGAGCTGGATGCGCCGGTATCGAAATCCACTCTGAGTCACCACATGAAGACGCTCCGCAGCGCTGGTCTGACCCGGACTCGTGACGAGGGCACCCGGTGCTACGTCCGCCTTCGCGCCGACGACCTCGAAGTGCGCTTCCCTGGGCTACTCGCTTCGGTGCTGAGCGCGGCGCCGGACGACGCGACACCCGTCGGACTGAAGTAGGTCGGGTCCGCTCGACGGGGCCACCTGACGGGGCCACTCCGCGGGTGGGCTGCCGCTGTCTTCACCACGCAGCGATGGCACAACGGTTGTCGCGCCCGTTCGCCGTCAGCTGTGCGCCTTCTTGGCGTGACGATATCGATGCGGCCCGATGAGCGCCGGAAACCTGCCGACCTGCTGGGACGACGCCGGTGTGCGGGGCATGCGGGCCGTGCCAGGGTGGGGGCGTGACAAAGAGCGGGACAGCGGATGTGTTTGCGGCCGGACACCGCGGTGGAAACCGGAGCCTCTATGCGTATCGGGTGCGTGGGCTCGGCCGCAGCGCGGTAGTTCTGTGGATCCGTGGCAGAGGCGACGAACCCGATCAGGTGTTGACGTTGCCGGAAGCCGAGCGCCGGCGGGTGCCGACGTTCATGACGGTTCGGCAGGCGCGGGTGTATGTGAGCCGACGGGGCCGGAGGCTGGTCACTTCTGAGACCAACACGCTGGAACTCACCCGTGTCCAGCATTGGCTGGAGGACCCGGTGCGCCGACACGTCCCCCCGGGCGCGGTGCTGGACGCGTGGAACTTCTTCGAGGATCTGGCCCGGGGGCTCCGCGAAGACCACCTGCTGCAGCAGGGCGCGGTGCACAACAGCGCCTACGAGAAGCTGTTCGGAGACGAGTGCGCTGCATGGACTCCCGGCGAGCGGCAAGCTGTACTGGAACTGATCACGGCCGGGGTGGAGCTGTGGAACTCCTGCCCAGTGGTCGTAAAGCCCCGTTCGAGTTCGCGTTCGCGTCGCCCGTGAAGCCGCTTCTTCACCGGTGCCGAGCATGGCGAGGCGACTCCGCTGCGCGGTCAACGCGATCAACTCGAAGGGCTGGGGCGGTGAGCGGCAGAACACCCAGGGGGCATGGCTGGCACCGCAGCCGACGGGTGCGAGAGCCGAGATGACGGAGTGGGATTTGACGATGAGGCGACGGAAGGCCGGGCCGCGTCCGGCGAGCCGGGCGGCCTTTGGCCTGCTCGTCCTGTGGGTGATCCTGATGCTGACCGCGAGCAGCACGATATCGACGGGAAGCTCCTGGGCGGAGGTCCTCGGGCGGATCGAGGTGTGGCAGTGGGTCCTGTACGCGTGGCTGGTCATCGGTGCCCCCTGGCTGGGGGCGGACGCGATGCCCGTTGACCTCGTTGCGCGTGATCGCGACATCCGGGCGCGGGGGTGGTGGGACCGCGTCAGGTGCTTCGCCCTGCTGCTCGGGACTTCCGTGCTCAGCCAGTTCGTACTCGGGGTGTTGCCGAGTGACCGGCCGTGGGGCGACCGGACAGCCGACTTCACCGGTTTTCTCATGTCGCCGATATGTGTGACGTTGACCCTGCTGTTTGCCGCGTACGCCTTCCTCTCCCCGGTCATCTGGCCAACGGGAGCCAGGGTGATGAGGAAGTTGGGAAGGTCCGGGCGTCGGGAGCAGGTCCCCGGGTCCTGAGTTCCGGGGGGACGGCCGGGCCGTCACCGATGCTGGCTTCGTGGTGCTCCGGAGTGTGTTGGGGGAGCCGGTGGGGACAGAGCGCAGGGGGTGCCCCGGAGCGTGTTGGGTGCGTCCGGTGTGTGGCAATCTCCAGCCTGGTGCTGATGTCCTGCTCACGTTTGGCCGACGCTCCCCGAGGGGCGAGGCGCCGACCGATGCCGGGCGTGCGCCGGGTGTGGGCCCCGGGGGTCAGAAGACCGACACGGGCGACTGATCCGTATTACGCCGTATTGTTTAATTGTTAACGTAAATGCGCCGCGCGAGCACGCACCTCACTCCACGGCGAGACTCGATATGAGGTGTGAGCGGAAAACAGACGAAGGAGGCAGCTCAAAATGAAGGCTGCACGCTACTACGACCGCGGCGACATCCGTATCGAGGACATCCCGGAGCCCGACGTCCGGCCGGGCACGGTGGGCATCGACGTCGCGTTCTGCGGGATCTGCGGCACCGACCTGCACGAGTACCTCGACGGACCGATCTTCGTCCCGCCGGCCGGTCACCCGCACCCGGTCTCGGGCGAGTCCGCCCCCGTGACGCTCGGCCACGAGATGTCCGGCGTCGTGTACGCGGTCGGTGAAGGTGTAGAGGGCCTGAAGCCGGGCGACCGCGTCGTCGTCGAGCCCTACATCCTGCGCCCCGACGTCGACACCAGCGAGAACAACCCGACGTACCACGTCTCGCCCGACATGAACTTCATCGGCCTGGGCGGCCGTGGTGGCGGGCTCGCGGAGAAGATCGTCGTCGAGCGCCGGTGGGTCCACCCGGTCGGGGACATCCCGCTGGACCAGGCGGCCCTCATCGAGCCGCTGTCGGTGGCGTACCACGCGTTCCAGCGCTCGGGCGCGAAGGCGGGCGACTTCGCCCTCGTCGGCGGCGCCGGCCCCATCGGGCTGCTCACCTGCGCGGTGCTCAAGGCGATGGGGGTCGAGGTCGCGGTCTCCGAGCTCAGCTCGCTGCGTCGGCAGAAGGCGCTGGACGCCAAGGTCGCCGACCACGTCATCGACCCCGCCGTCACCGACGTCGCCGAGGAGGTCCGGCGTCTCACCGGCGGTAAGGGTGCAGACGTCGCGTTCGAGGCCACTTCCGTCAATGTCGTCCTCGACACGCTGTTCGACGCCGTCAGGCCGGGTGGTGTCATCACCGTCATCTCGATCTGGGGCAAGCCGGCCTCGATCGACATGCAGAAGCTCGTCCTCAAGGAGGTCGACCTGCGCGGCACGATCGCTTACGTCAACTCCCACCCGCAGACCATCAAGCTGGTGCAGGAGGGGCGCATCGACCTGTCGCCGTTCATCACCAAGACCATCGGCCTGGACGGCCTCGTCAGCGAAGGCTTCGAGACCCTGATCCACCACAACGAGACGGCCGTCAAGATCCTGGTGGACCCCCGCAGCTGATATGCCCCCCGGGCCGGGTCTGGGAGGACTCGGACCCGGTGGACCCGGCGACGGTGGACCCGGCCACGGCCGACACCGCCCTCCGCCCGACGGTGACAGCGCCATCCGCGCGCAGACAGCCGCCGGTGGTCCGTTTCCAGCGCCAGTCGGCGCTGCGGACGGACCACCGGCGGCTGTCTGTCGTCTGTCGCCCGCGGTGTGCGGTCAGCGGTCGGCGGTGTCGTGTCGGGGGTGCTGGCCAGTCGTACCGGGGTTGAGTGCCTGCCGGGCGAACCGCAGGGCGTACGGCAGCGCGGCCCGGGTGAGCGGGCCGGCTCCGACGGCGACGGCGGCGGCCGAGACCAGGGGCTCCGCGCACACGGCGGCGCGCAGCAGGGCGGCGGGAGCGGCGTAGAGCTGGGCGGGCAGGCCGGGCAGGCCGGGAAGTACGAGGGTCAGGGTCCGGTCGTCGGTGTCGGGACGCGACCAGGTGAGTTCGATGCGCATGAGACGGCCTCCGCAGAAGTGGGGCTCGGCGCCCGTGGCCGGACGGCGTCGCCCTCGCGAACAGCGGGACGGCCCGGTCCGCGAAGAAGCGCGGGGCGGGTCGGCCGGCGTGCGCAGGGGCCGCGGTCAGGCCGGAAGGGCGGTGAGGGGGACGACGGTGGTGAGGGTCGGCTTTCTGGAGTAGGGGTCGGGACTGGACCGGGCGCTCATGCCGTCACCTCCTCATGGCCGGGACATGCGCGAGTGTTCGGTCTGTGATCCGCAGCGGCCGGCGCCGGGGCGGAGCCGGACCTGCGGATACCGGAACGCCGGTAGGACGTTTCCTCGGGCCCATCGGGCCTCTCCTCGGACTCGTCCGGTGGACTCGAACGGGCGGCACGACGGCCGCGTCGCCGACTCCACCATCCGGCGGCATGCGGATATCTCCAGAGTTGCCGAAGTTGTCGGATCTGGTCAAGGTTGTCGAGAAGGTGAGCAATATCACTTCTGGTTGTATGCCTCACCTGTCCTACGGAGGGAGAGCGACCATGACTGGCAGTTCCCAAGCGCGCGGCTCATCCCATGCGCACGACCCAGGGGACACGAAGGCGCGGCATCCCGTCCAGGAGACGCTGACGCACCCCGTGCAGATGATGACGACGGCAGTGGAGAAGGTTCCGGGCGCCGACCGAGCGAAGGAGTTCGTCGACGGTGTGCTGGACTCCGTCGGGATCGTCTCGCCCCGCGCACGGCGCGTCGCGGCGTACACCGGTGCCGGGCTGCTCGGTGTGGCCGGCGTGGTCGAGTGGCCGCTGGCTGCGGCGGGCGCCGCCGCGGTGTGGCTCACACAGCAGCGCCCCAAGGAAGCCGAGGCGGCCCGAGCGGCCGGCGAGGCCCGTGCCGAGGGGGCGCAGAGGAAGCACGCCGCCAGGTCGGCCAAGGCGTCCACCACCACCGGCAAGGCGAAGTCCCGTTCCAGCAAGGCCGGTCCGGGTACGGCGAAGACTCGCGCGCCCAAGTCGGCGAGCACCACGGCCAAGGCCAAGGCCCGCCCGGCCGGGCGGACCACCAAGAGCGCTTCGGCGAGCACCTCGCGCACCAAGGCGGGCGGGCGGAAGAAGACCTGACGTACGACGACGGGCCGCCCTACGACGGCCCGCCGCGACCGCCGCCCGCCGTGACCACACCCACCACATCCGCTCGACCGCTCCGACGACTATTCGTTCCGCCCAGCCCGTGCGGCAGGCCCGCGAAGGTGAGACATGCTGCTCCGCTTGCTGACCGGGCTGCCCGCCGCGGCCCTCCAGAACGCCCTGGCGGTCCCCGTCGGGGCTACGCGCAAGATCGCCCCATCGGCCGTCGACACGGCACGCATGGCCACCGAACTCGTGAGCGCCGGTGCGCGCGGCGTCGTGAGCGGTGCGACCGCGGTGTCCGCGACCGCACTGCGGGTCGGCAGGGTCGCCCGCAACGTCGTGACCCCTCAGACCGGTCACTGGCGTGCCGGATCCCGCATGCACCTCGCGCTGCGACGGAAGCCGGAGGCGCGGAAACCGGCCATGGAGCAGTTCGAGGCCGCCTGCGAGAAGGTGGCCGTCGAACTGGCCGAACACCCCGATGTGCTGGTCGCCTACTGGGACAGCGGCCTGGAACGGCTGGTCGTGCAGACCACCGAGGCCGCGGTCGGTGAGCAACTGGTGGACCGGGTGTCCGAGATCGCCGCCCGGTACGGGCTGGTGCGCGTCGACGACCAGGTGCTGGAGCACACGCACCCGGGTGCGCCCGGCGGTGTGCGCGCCAATGCCGTCGCCGTGGCCTGCGACGCGGCGGGCATCGCCACCGCCCTCGTGGCGAGGACGGCCTTTCTGAAGGCCGTGCCGGAGATCGTCGTGGCCGCGGCCGTCGTGATGCGGGAGGACTCCCGGGTGCGGGCGGTGCTGAACCGCGCGCTGGGTTCGGACCTGGCCGACCTGGTGCTCGCCGCGGCCCATGCGGGCGCCTGCGGGATCGGGCAGGCGCCGAGTCCACTGCTGCTCGACGCGGCCCTGCGGATCGCCCAGTTGACGGAATCCGTTGCCCAACTCGCGGCGTTCGACGCGGTGCACGACACGCTGTGCGTCCCGGGCAGACCGACGATGGGCCGAGACGACGCGATGCGTCCGTCGCTGCGTCCGTCTCCCGGCGAGCAGTACGCCAACGCCGCGATCAACGGAATGCTGGGCGGTGCCGTCACCGCGCTCCTGTTCACCCGCAGCTTCGACGGGGCGGCGGAGACCGCACTCGCCGGTTCGCCCAAGGCCGCGCGCTACGGCCCGGCGGCCTTCACCGCCGCGCTCGGCAGTGTCCTGGCACGCGAGGACGTGCTGGTCCGCAACCCGGAGCGGCTGCGCCGACTGGAACTCGTGGACACCGTCGTCCTGCATCCCGGAGCGCTGCGCAGCACCCGGCGCACCGTGCTGGAGGTCCATCCCAGCAAGGCCGGGTGGGATCACCGTCGGCTGTGGCGGGAGGCCACTGCGGCCCTGAGCACACCCGGGAACGGGGCGGTGGCGTTCCGGGCCCGGAAACCGGGACTCGACCTGCGGCCGGTGCCCGACGAGGCGGTGTCGGACGCGGCGGCGCCGGACATCGGCCTGATGATCGCGTCGGTGCACGGCAGGGATGTCGGTACCGTCCTGGTCGGCCGGGAGCTCGACCCGATGGCCGAGGCCGTGCTGGACGCGGCACGCCGGGCCGGTCTGCACGTCGTCGTAACGGATGACCACTCGCTCGGCGAGTTCGGGGCGCTGGCCGACCAACTCATCCCTCCCGGGCGTCCGTTGGCCGAGGTGGTGGCCGGTCTGCGGAACGACGGGCGGACGGTCCTGACGGTGGCGCGCGTACCGGCCGACCGGACGGCTGCGGAAGAGGCGTCGGCCGACCTGGCGACGCAAGAGGCGTCGGCCCGCACGGCTTCGGAGGGGGCGTCGGCCGACGGGACGGCAGGGGAAGGGACGCTGGGCGACGCCGCCCGCGACGTGCTCGAAGGGCTGCTCGGCAGCGACATCGCCGTGGCCGTCGCCGATGAGCGCGGCGCCGTCGTCTGGGGTGCGGACGTGCTGCCTCTGCGCGGCCTGGAGGGCACCTGGCGGTTGCTGTCCGCCGTGCCCGCGGCACGGGCGGCCGGCCGGCGGGCCAAGTTCCTCGCCGAGGCGGGTGCCGCGCTCTCCGAACTCCTGGTACTGACCCGCGGGGCCCGGACGCACCCGGTCCCCTTCCCCCTCGAACTGCGGATCAGCCCGGTCAACATCGCCACCGCCGTGTCTCTGGTGTCCGGCTGGTGCGGTGCGCTGGGTGCCGCCACCGGTGAGCCCCCGCACCCCCGGCCGCGGGTGCCGTGGCACGCCCTGCATCCGGAGGAGGTGATGGCCCGGCTGGCGAGGGTGCCGCGGGCCGCGCCCACCGCGTGGGAGGTGGTGCGGGGCCGGGCCGGCCACGCCCTGCACGAGGTGGCCGCTCACCCGGCCCTCACACCGGTCCGGGTCGGGGCGCGTCTGGCGGGCGCCACCTGGGCCGAACTCGATGACCCGTTCACCCCCGTCCTGTTGATCGGTGCCACCGCCTCCGCGCTGCTGGGGTCCGCGGTGGACGCGTTCCTCGTGGTCGGGGCCGTCGCGGGGAACGCCGTGGTCGGCGGGGTGCAGCGGCTGCGCGCGGAGCGGGCGCTGGCCGAACTCGCCACGGGACAGCGGCGCACGGCCCGGCGCCTGACCGACGTGAAGGCGGCCGAGCCGTCCGTCGTCGAGGCCGGACGGCTGGTGCCCGGCGAGGTGATCGAGCTGCGTACCAACGACGTGGTGCCGGCCGACGCGCGTCTGCTGGAGGTCAGCGGCTTCGAGGTCGACGAGTCCTCGTTGACCGGCGAGTCGCTGCCCGCCCGCAAGCAGGTGGCGCCGGTGGCGGAGGCGTCCGTCGCGGACCGCAGTTCCATGGCGTTCGAAGGCACCACGGTGGTGGCCGGGCGTGCCCGCGCCGTGGTGGTGGGTACCGGCGACCAGACCGAGGCCGGCCGCGCGGCGTCCCTCGCCGCCCGGGTGCCCGCCTCGGTGGGGGTCCAGGCGCGGCTGCACCAGCTGACCCGCCGGGCCCTGCCCCTCACCCTCGCCGGCGGCGCCGCGGTGGCGGGTCTGTCCCTGCTGCGCGGCCGTCCGATGCGCACCGCGCTCCAGGGCGGGCTGGCGGTCGCGGTGGCCGCCGTCCCCGAAGGCATGCCCCTGGTGGCGACGGTGGCGCAGATGGCCGCGGCACGGCGGCTGAGCAGGCTGGGTGTCCTGGTCCGCACACCGCGCAGCCTGGAGGCCCTGGGACGTGTGGACACCATGTGCTTCGACAAGACCGGGACCCTCACCGAGAACCGGTTGCGGGTCGTGCGCCTGGTCACCGCCACCGGCGACGAGCACTCGGCGTCCGGCCCCGGAGCGGAACAGATCCTTCGCATCGCCGCCCGCGCCTGCCCCCGCGTGGCCGAGCAGCCGGGTGTCCACGCCCACGCCACCGATGAGGCCGTCCTGGCGGCTGCCCCGCGCGAGACCGGGTGGACCGTCGTGCGGGCCCAGCCCTTCGAGGCGAGCCGGGGCTACGCGGCTGCCGTCGGACGGGACTTGGAGGGCGGGGACGTCCTGGTCGTCAAGGGAGCTCCCGAGGTCATGCTGCCGTGCTGTCCCGACGCGGATCCGGCGTCCGTCGACAGGGCGCGCGCCCTTGCCGCCAAGGGCCTGCGGTTGCTGGCCGTCGCTCGGCGCCGTCTCGCGGCGGAGGTGGCGGCCGAGGCGCTGGACAAGCCGCTCGAAGAGCTGGAACTCGTCGGGTTCGTGGCGCTCGCCGACCGTCCTCGTGCCAGTTCGGCCCCGCTCGTGGCCGGTCTCGGTGACGTGGGCGTACGCCCTGTCATGCTCACCGGCGACCATCCCGAGACCGCCCGTTCCGTGGCCCTGGCCCTGGGCTGGCCGTCGGACGTCACGGTCGTCACCGGTGACGAACTGGCCGCCCTCGACCGGGCGGGGCGAGCGCGTCTGCTCCGGGACTGCGGCGTCGTGGCACGCGTCGCGCCCGAGCAGAAGTTGCAGGTGGTCGAGGCGCTCCAGGAGGCGGGGCGTGTCGTGGGCATGGTCGGAGACGGTGCCAACGACGCCGCCGCCATCCGCGCCGCCGACGTCGGGATCGGCATCGCGGCGCGTGGGTCGGCCGCCGCGCGCAACGCCGCGGACCTCGTCATCACCAACGACGAACTGTCGGTTCTCATCGACGCCATCGGCGAGGGCCGCGCCCTGTGGCGCAGCGTGGCCGACGCGATCAGCATCCTGCTCGGCGGGAACGCCGGTGAGGTCGGCTTCTCCGTGCTGGGCACCCTGCTGTCCGGTACCTCGCCGCTGTCGACGCGTCAGTTGCTGCTGGTCAACCTGCTCACCGACATGTTCCCGGCGATGGCGGTCGCGGTCACCCCCCACGATCCGGAGCCCGCCGGTGAGTCCACCGCGGCCGTCGCCCCCGTGGGCCTCGCCGTCCTCGGGCCGCCGCTGACCCGTCAGATCCGCCATCGCGGCGTGATCACCGGGGTCGGCGCGGCCGTCGCGTGGCTGCTCGGCGGGCTCACCCCCGGCTCGGTCCGGCGTACCAGCACGATGGCCCTGTGCGGTGTGGTCGGTGCCCAGCTCACCCAGACCGTCGTCGGACGCCGCCACAGCCCGCTGGTGCTGGTCACCGTCCTCGGCACCGCAGTCGTGCTCATCACCCTCGTCCAGACGCCGGGCGTCAGCCACTTCTTCGGGTGCACGCCGCTGGGACCGGTGGCATGGACCGGTGTGGCCATCGGCGTCGGCACCGCAGCCTTCGGGCCCCGCGTACTGCCGCACGCCGACCGGCTGCTGTCCGACCTCGCCTCGCGGGTGCGTCCCGTGGTGCGGTTCGTCCGCTGAGGGCCGTCCGCGAACCGCCGTCGTCCGGCCGGTGTCCGGTCCGAGGCGGACCGCCGACGACCGGCACGCCGCGCGTCCAGGGGTTCGGGGGCAGAAGTTCGGGGGCCGGGGAGACGACTGCGTGTCGGAAAGGGGCTGGGGGAGGAGAAGGCTACGGCCACGCGTGGAGCGAGGCCGAGGGGGAGGGGGAGGCGGCTACACGTGGAAGGGGATGGTGGTGACGACGACCTTCGGCAGCGGGCGCAGTGCGCGCCGCAGCCTCGGGGCGATCCTGCTGTGCAGCAGGCGATGCCGCCACCGCCTCGCGACGATCTCCGGCAGGATGACCGTCAGGGTGAGGTCCGGACGCTGTGCGTGCAGGGCCTCGATGTAGTGGACCAGCGGTGCCACGATCGCCCGGTACGGGGAGACCACGACTTCCAGCGGGAGATGGTCGCCCCACAGGGTCCAGTACCGGCGGAAGCGTTCGGCCTCGTCCTCCTCGGGGCTGATGTGGAGCGCGAGTACGGGCTGGTGGAGCGAGGCCGCGTAGGCCAGCGCGCGCAGGCCGGCCAGGTCCATGGTCGCGATGGGGACGACCGACAGGTGGACGATCTCCTGGGGGGTCTCCTCGGCCTCTTCCTCCGGCCGGGCTCCTGAACGTTCCTCGGGCAGCCGCGGTGCCGCCGCCGAGGGCTGTGGCACGACGGGACCGGCGGGTGGCGGGACGACGGTGGTGGGGACGACGGGGGTGGGGACGGGCAGTTCGAAGCCGTGGGGGTGCAGACGAAGCGCCTTGGCGACGGTCTCGTAATGACGCCGGATGCGCGTCGCCCCCACGAGGAACAGCCCGACGGCGAGCACCGCGACCCAGGCGCCCTCGGTGAACTTGGTGATCCCGGCAGTGAGGAAGACGACGGCCGACAGCAGCGCACCGGCGGCGTTGAAGAACAGGCTCTTGCGCCAGTGGCGGTCCCGCAGACGCCACCAGTGGACGACCATTCCGGCCTGGGACAGCGTGAAGGCCAGGAAGACGCCGACGGCGTACAGCGGGATCAGTGAGTTGGTCATGCCGCCGAAGGCCACGTAGACCAGCACCGCCGCGAGCGACAGCAGGATGATCCCGTTGCTGAAGGCGAGGCGGTCGCCCAGACGCAGAAAGATCCGCGGGGCGTACCGGTCACGGGCGAGCAGGAACAGCACACGGGGGAAGTCGTTGTAGGCGGTGTTCGCGGCGAGCAGCAGAACCGCGGCCGTGGCGGCCTGCGTGAAGATGTACAGCGGTCCGGAACCGAAGCTGTGGTGGGCCAGTTGGGAGAGGACCGTCTCCCGGGAGCTGGGCACCACGCCGTCCAGCAGGACCATGGCGATCGTGCCGGCGAACAGCGCGATGAGCAGTCCGACCATCCATGTGAGCGTGGTGCGGGCGTTGCGCCACTCCACGGGCTTGAACGCGGGCACCGCGTTGGAGATCGCCTCGATGCCGGTCATGGCCGTGGACCCGGAGGCGAAGGCGCGCATCACGAGCAGGATTCCGACGCTCTCCGTGGCGTTCGGGTGCGGAGCCGCGAGAGGGCGGAAATCGCGCCCGGCGGCGTCGAAGAGGCCCACGGCGACGAGCGCGAGCACGGCGATGATGAAGGCGTAGGTCGGTGCGGCGAAGAGTGCGCCGGCCTGCCGGACGCCTCGCAGGTTCCCGGCGAGCAGCAGGGCGATCACGCCGACGCCGATCGGGACGGCTTCGGGGGCGAGCGAGGGAACTGCCGAGGTGATCGCCGCGACCCCGGAGGCGATCGACACGGCGACGGTGAGAACGTAATCGGTCATCAGACCGGCGGCAGCGATCAGCCCGGGAACACGGCCCAGATTGTCACCGGCGACGATGTACGAGCCGCCGCCGTGCGGGTACGCGCGGACCGTCTGACGGTACGACACCCCCACCGCCAGCATCAGGAAGACGATCGTCGCGGCGATCGGTACGGAGTAGGCCAGCCCCGCGGCGCCGCCGAGCACGAGGATGGCGAGCATGGCCTCGGGCCCGTAGGCGACCGAGGAGAGGGCGTCGGCCGACAGAACGGGCAGTGCGACCAGTTTGCGCATCCGCTCCTGCGCGATCGCCGTGCTTTTCAGGGCGGCCCCGAGGAGCACCCGCCGCACGTGGTAGCCGAATCGGCCGAGTCGGCTGGGAGGCAGGTCCCCCGCGGCTCTCCCCGGCACGGGCGGCCGTCCACCGAGAGGCGTGACGCTGACCAGACGCCCCCACCCGACCGGGCGGATCTCCGCAGGGGAGGGAAACGTGCCGAGATCGGAATCCACGGGCAGCGCCCGATGCCATGTCCCGGGAGCCGACACCCGTCCCCACTCACGCCCCACTCGGCTCAGCAGCCGCAACTGCTCACCGTCGAGCGCCGGCAAACCGGCCGAAGGGCTCAGCGCACCCGTCCCCACCCCGCCATCGGAATCACTCTGCGCATGCTTCACGTTACGTAGTGTCGCGCATGGGTGCTTTCGGGGGTCGCAGCCTGGGCCCTCTCCGGCTGAAGTGGCGGTGTCCGCTAGGGGCTGCCCCTCACCGTTCCGTTCCGCGCCTCAGTGCCTGATCGAGCCTCAGTGCCTGATCGGGCCTCAGCGCTGGGCGGCGCTGCGGCGTGCCTCGCGCAGGAAGTGCCGCGCGAAGGCGGTGATGCCCCAGACGAGGAGGACGTTCACGACCGCTCCCGCCGTGAACAGCGGCAGTGAGTTGAACAGGCTCGTGGGGGTCTCCGGGGCCATGGTCTCCACCGGCACGTCGAGGGGCAGGATCAGTGGATATGCCACGAAGTAGGTGATCAGGACTGCTCCTGGGGAGGTCGCCAGCCCCAGAAGGGTGCCCAGGACCTCCGGCCGGCCCATGGCGTCGTACACGACGGAGCTCGCGGCGGCGAGGCCGACGTAACAGGCGGCCAGGGTGAGGCATCTGTTCCAGGGGCGTGAAGTGTCCGTCTGCGTCATGTGTGACATCCGTCTTCCTGGAAGGAGGCGTGGTAGGGCTGCGGGTGGGCAGCGGACCCGTGCCCCTGTGGACGGCGAGAGGTCCCGTCGATCATTATTGAACATGTTCAAATCCAGGCCAAGGGGGGGGCGACGCGAGAGGGTTCGTCGGTCGGGCGCGGGCGCGCGCCCGGCATGGGCGTGAGCATGCTGGGGGAGCCGTGAGCGGCGTGTTCATGAACCGGGCCGACGCTGTGTGCGCCCGGCCTTCAACTCGGCTCGCACGAAGGCGGGTTGCTCAAGCCGGGGAACTCGCCGTGTCGAGGGTGGTACGTTCTGTCACCTTGAACTCAATAAGGCGACCCCGGCAGCGCGCCAACGCCCCGGGGTCCGGCACAAGGAGAGAGACTCCTCATGCAGATTCATCGTAGCCGCCATACGCGCGGTTTCACGGTCCTGCCCAACGGGTTGTTGCAGGATCGGCGGTTGTCGTACACCGCCCGTGGCCTTCTTGCCGATCTTCTGTCCCGTCCGGATGGTTGGTCCGAGGACGGTCGGCGGATGGCGGATGCGAGTCCGCAGGGCCGGTTGGCGGTGGCGAAGGCGCTGCGGGAGTTGACGGCTTTCGGGTACTACCGGGTCCACAAAGTCCGTCGTGAGGACGGGACGTTCGTCAGTGAGGCCCATGTGTACGACATCCCGCAGCCCGTCTCAGGATCGGGTTCGGGTGTCAACTGCCAGGCCGTACCGGCTGTCAGCCGTCCGGGTTCCGGTGTGCCGACCGCTGGTGGCCGGGGTGCCAACCCCGTAAAGAACCGTGGGAAATCCCCCTCCCTCCCCGGTCCGCGGCAACGGCCGGGCGCGGCCGGGGTTCGCGGCGGGGGTGTCGTCAGGGGCGTGGGTAGGCCGCCGACGGCGTGCACGGCGGCGGTTCGGCCCACAGTGAGGGCGGCGTCTGCGGCCGGGGACGTACACGCAGCTGGTCACGTACGTGTGACCGGGGACGTACACACGGCCGGGGACGTATCTGCGACCGGGCACGTATCTGCGACCGGGGACGCACTTGCGGCCGGGGATGTGCACACGGTCAGCGACGTTCCCACGGCCACGGGGGAGCACGGGTCCGGGCTCGGGTCCGGATCCGAGGTTGATGGGGGCCGTGTGGATGAGGCGGCCGCCGAGGCGTCGACCGAGGCGCATGGGGTGGCGGTCGCGACGTTGTTCCGGGCGATCCGGCCTGAACCGCGTCTACGGCTCGGTGCGGTCGAGGCGCTTGCGCTGGCGCCGCTGGTTTCCGCCTGGTTGGAGCGCGGCTATGACCATCGTGATCTGGCGGGGGCGCTGTTGGGAGGGCTGCCGGCCCGTGTTCATTCCGCCTCGGCGCTCCTGCGGAACCGCCTGACGCGGAAGCTGCCTCCGCCCCCTGTGGCGATGAGCCTTGAGCGCTCGACGCCGGGGCGGCCGGTCCCGGGTGTGCCGCGCTGGGCCGAGTGCGAGGGGTGCGGCTATCCCGTTCGGAGTGCGGGCCGCTGCCCTGGCTGCGTGGCCCTGTATGAGGGCCCCGGCCCCGACCCCGGTCCCAACTCCCATGCCGATGTCGAAGAAGCCCGCCGTGCGGAGACAACCGCCAGAGGCAGCGCTTTGGTGCGCGCCGCACTACGGACGGACCGCTCGGAACTCCTCGTCACCATCAGCACCTGACCGTCATCATGTACGCGCGCCCCGGTGCGTGACGCGATGTGGCTCGGCGCGCCCGTAGCTCTTCTGCGGCAGGGCGCACGCCAGGTGAGTGGCAGCATCGCGTACCGACCCATCCCACTCGATCCCGCCGGGGCGGGGCGATGTACGCGTGTGGCCGGGTTGGCAGCTCCAACCACGCGGGGTTCAGGCCTACTTGACTGACTCGATGAACGGCTTCCACGCGGACGCGGGGAGGACGAGCACCGGGCCGTCGGGACGCTTGGAATCGCGGACGGGGACGAGGCCGGGTTGGCTGTCGGAGACCTCCAGGCAGTTGCCACCGTCGCCGTTGCCCTGGGCTACTTCGAGGCAGTTGCCGCCGCTGCCGTTGCTGTAGCTGCTCTTGCACCAGTGTGCGAAATCCTGGGCCACTTCCAGACATTCGCCGCCGCTGCCGTTGCTATAGCTGCTCTTGCGCCAAGTGACGGTGCTGAAATCACGACCGATGCTGGCCATTCCGGTACTCCTCAGCCGCCTCTTCGATCAGGGCCAGGGACACCTCCGGCGGCAAGGCGGCAGCCCTCAGCCCCTTCACAGTAGAGGCCACCGCAGCACGACGTGATGGATTCATTACAGAAAGCGACGAAAGTGGGTGGTCCGCCTTTCCGGGGGTACGGCCGCCTTCGCGAGGTCGGGTCAGCGAAAGGTCTTTCGCCACGCGTACCCGCCAAAGATGAACACGAAGAGGACGTAGCCCGAGAAGATCGACCAGGTCCATAGCAAGGGGGCTCCGCTTCCAACCCAGGCCGCGCTGACAATCATGTTGAGGAAGAGCGCCAGCAATGCGAACGCGAGGCCGGCGCCCGGCCAGTAGTCGGCCCGCAGCCATCCCCGGCGCCTGAACGCTGCGATCACACCGAATGAGCCGATCAGGACAAGGAGGGGGACCAGCGCCTGAGTGGTCAGGAAGAACAAGTCGAGAATCCATATGGTGCCGTCCAGGCTGTTGGACAGCAGCTCCACCCCCTGGGTGAGCAGGGCGGCAAGCAGCCACGGTGGGACGGCGACCCAGAGGAGCAGTGGAAGATGCAGACGCTTCGCCACGGGTGCTCCAAGGAGTAGAAGGAGTAGAGGCTTTCTTCCCGCTCTCTACCTTAGGAGGAGCATGCGTGGCGGGGGCTGGGGTCGGCGCCTGCATCCGTGGACGCATAGACGCATAGACACGTAGACGCGGGTGCGAGATGTGTCCGGTCGGCCAGGCTCCGCGTATCGGAGCGGAAGCCGCTCAGGGGTGCAAGGCGGCGTCCAGGTACTCCTGTACGACCTCGAACAGCCCGTGGGGCACGTACTGCGGGATGTCGCCGTGGGTGACCCAGACGAGTTCGGCTAGTTCCTCGGGGTCTGCGATGCGGGCGGTTCCGCCCACCACCTCGCAGGCGGTGTAACACATACGGCGACCCGTCTGGGGATGGGCACGCTTGCCGAGCAGCTTCGCGGGGGCCACATTCAGACCGGTCTCCTCCCGGACCTCCCGCACGGCGGCGTCCTCGCAGGTCTCCCCGGGGCCGACCTCGCCGGCGGGGAACTGCCAGGAGAGCTGCCCCTCGCCGATGCGGCGCCCCACCATGAGTACGCGCCCTTCATGGACGACGATGGCAACGGCGATGCCCGGCTGTTCTTCCGTGTTCTGCTGGGGCACGTCTGCTCCTTCGGAGTGGCCAGGATGGCCAGGATGGGGCGGGTGAGGACGGGTGGGTGGATCGTACGGGGGCGAAACGGTTCACCTGTGGATCAGAAGGGGTGAGTCGGCGCAGGCCGCTCGTGACGGATTCCGGAGACCGCGCTTACCTGTTCGCTTCTGATGCCTGACCCCCGTGGCGGTCGCCTCTCCCGACCCGAGCCGGATCGCTTCACACGGAAAGGCAACTCATCGCATGCAGAAGGTCGCACTCTTCGGTGCCCCCGCCACTGGAAAGACCACCTTGGCCGCAAGGCTCGCGTCAGAGCTTGGCTTCCGTCACACAGACCTGGACGACCTCCTGTTCACCTTTGACGGGGCACTGCCGCTGGCGGAGTTCCGCCGACAGGCCGCGGAGATCACGAGCGGGGACGCGTGGATTGTGGAGGGGAACTTCTCGAAGCTCGCGGATGTCGTCTGGCATCGCGCCGATGTGCTCGTCTGGCTTGACTTTCCGCTGTCCCTGATCGTCTCCCGCATTGTGCGCCGCAGTCTGCGTCAGCTCACCGGGCGGGAGGACAGTGCGCAGGCCAGGCGGTTGACCTGGGGTAGGGCGTTCTTCGGCCGCCGGTCGCTGCTGCGCAGCGCCGTCCGCAAGTACCGGAACAACCGCCCCCGTTACGTCCGGCAGGTGGATGAGACCGCGGCCCTCGGGGTCGAAGTGGTCAGGCTGCGCAGCCCGCGGGAGGTCGAACGCTGGATGGCCGCGCTGTGCCGGGGTGAGGCGGAGCGCTGACGGCTGCCGACCGCCCCCGGGCGGCGGTCAGGCTTCCTTGATGGTCCTCTTGACGGGCTCGCCATCGGGCCGGGAAGGTCATGCCTTCGTCACCGTTCTCCAGTGCCCAGGCTGGAATGCATGTCAGGCGGCTTGCCGCAGGTGGTGACAGGTCCGCGCCCGGGGCGACGTGTGGTCGTCGCGGTCGGCTTTCGCACTGTGCTGTGCGGACCGGGAAACCCTTTCAAGGCGGGGTTCATTGCGGCAACGTGTGAAGGGTTCGTCACCGTGTGCAATGAAAGGTGGAAAGTCCTCCATGGACAGCGCGCAACACACGCCCCCGCTTGAGGCGGTCGGCTACGGCCACGAAGCGGTCGGCTATGACATCCACGCGGACGTCCATGCCCTGCGCACCGCGCTCGCGGTGCACGGCATCACCCTGCCCTCGCTCGGGGTCGACCCGGTGACCCTCGCCGGGGGTGCGGGACGGCCGCAGCTCGTCGCGCTCGGCAACTGCAACGCGGCAACCGCGCGTCGGCTGGCCGGTGCACTGCGCGCGGCGGCCGGGGCGTGACCGCGGAGCCGTTCGCGGTGGAGCTGATCGCCGTGCCGAAGGCGGTGCCGCAGGTGCGGCAGATACTGCGTGACTGGTGCGGCCATGCGGACGCGCTCCACCTGCTGCTCTGCGTCAGCGAGTTGCTTTCCAATGTGATCGTGCACCTGGGCGAGGGCACGCCGGTCGGTCTTCGGGTCGTCGGTACGGACCGCGGTCAGGTCCGGGTGGAGGTGAGCGATCCCGAGCCGGGGATGTGGCCCGCGCCCCGGGCCGCGGATGTGGAGGACGAGTCGGGGCGGGGGCTGGCGCTCGTCGGTGCGCTGGCGTCGCGGTGGGGTGTGGAGCAGGGGGTGCGCGGCAAGACGGTGTGGTGCGAGCTGCCCGCGCCCGCCGGATGGGGGCGGCCGGGGCGCGAACCGGTCGACCCCGACCATGGATCCGCGGCGGGTGTCACGCCCGGCGTCGGGTGACGGCGGGCAACACGCCGTCCGCACGTCCCGCCGCCGGAGCGGCGAGCGCCCTCATGAGGGCGCTCGCCGGGCGGATTCAGCGGTTCGCCGGTTCGGCTGCGGTATCGGGCGTATCGGGGGTGGGTGCTCCGTCCGCCTCGGTTCGCGCCGATGCGGGCCGGGACCGTTGCGGTGCGCGGGTGTTGAGGAGGAGGTGGACGGCGCTTCCGGCGATCAGTCCCCAGAAGGCGCTGCCGACGCCGATGAGGACGACGCCGGACATGGTGACCGCGAGGGTGGTCAGCGCGGCGGCACCGGTACGGGCGTCACCGCTCATCGCGCCCTTCAACGCGGTCAGGGTCGAGGCGAGCAGGGCGACCGCGGCCAGTGCGGTGATCGTCTCGGACGGGATCGACTGGAATCCGTCGACGAGAAACCCGCCGAAGACACCGACCAGCAGGTAGGCGGCCCCGGCGGACAGTCCCGCGACATAGCGGCGGTTCCTGTCCGGGTGCGATTCGGGTCCGGTCGCGATCGCGGCGGTGATCGCGGCGATGTTGATGGCGTGGTTGCCGAACGGCGCCAGCAGTGCGGACACCGTCGAGATCGACCCGACCAGCAGGCGGTCGTCGGGCTGGTAGCCCTCCGAGCGCAGCAGTGCCAGCCCGGGGGCGTTCTGGGAGGCCATCGTCACGATGAACAGGGGCAGGCCGATGCTCACCATCGCGGCGAGATCGAACGTCGGCATGGTGAACACCGGGCCGGTGATCGACAGTCCGGACGTCATGGTCTTGAACGAACCGGTCGCCGCGGCCACCAGGATTCCGACGACCAGGGCCGCGAGCACCGCGTACCGGTCGAACAGGCGCTTGCCGACGAAGTAGGTCAGGACCACGCTGCCGACCAGTACCGGGGCCGCCTTGAACGCGCCTCCGGCGGTGGTGACGAACGGCAGCAGGATGCCGGCCAGCAACGCCTGGAGCACCGGTGCGGGCACCCGGTCCAGCAGCCAACCGAACCAGCCGGTGTACCCGAACACCGCCGCGGCGACGCTTGCCACCAGGAACGCGCCGACCGCGTCGGAGAAGCTGAACCCGCCGAGCGACGCGATCAGCAGCGCGGCGCCCGGAGTGGACCAGGCCACGATGACCGGTATCCGGGTGAACAGGCTCAACGCGATGCTGCACACGCCGTTGCCGATGGACACCGCCCACACCCACGACGCCGTCTCCGCCTTGTCGAGGCCCGCCGCCCGCGTGGCCTCCAGCACGATCAGAAACGGCCCCGAGTAGTTCACCAGTGCCGAGATGACCCCGGCGACCAGCGCCGAGGCCGACAGGTCCCGCAGGACCGAACGACGGGCCGTCATGCCGCAGCCCCCGGGCCGGAAGCCTGCGGAAACGGTGTTGACGAAATTCGAGTAACGTTATCCACTATCCTCATGAAAAACGATAACAGGGCGTCGTTGATCGCGGAAATCCTGCGGGACCGCATCGCCGGGATGCGGGTGGGACAGAAGCTGCCGCCGGTCCGGGAGCTGTCCAAGGAGTTCGGGGCGAGCCCGGCGACGATCACCCAGGCCATCGCGTCGCTCTCGGCGCTCGGTGCGGTACGGGCCGAGCCGGGGCGGGGGACCTTCGTCGCGGGCCGGGACCGGCTGCCCGAGCCGGACTACTCCTGGCAGTCCGCGACACTCGGGCGTGCCCGGGTCGATGCCCGCCGGGCGGCCCGTCTCGGTGCGTACGCGGGCACCGACGACATCCAACTGTCCTGGGGCTACCTCGCTCCCGAGCTCCAGCCCCTCGACGAACTGCGCACCCTCGGCGCCCGGGCCGCGCGGAGCCCGCGCGCCTGGTCGATGGCGCCCGCGACCGGACTGGCCGACCTGCGGCGCGTGTTCGCGTCCGAGTTCCATGCCGATCCGGCCGAAGTCCTGATCGTGCCCGGCGGACAGCAGGCGCTGGTCTTCGCGATGCGCACGCTGACCGAACCCGGCACCACCCTGATCACCGAAAGTCCCAGCTACCCGGGGGCGATCATCGCCGCGCAGGCGGCCGGTCTCGACCTGGCCGCGGTCCCCGCCGATGCCGACGGCATCCAGCCCGACCGGCTCGCCGACGCGCTGGAGCGGACCCGGGCGACCCTGATCTACCTCCAGCCCTGCTACGCCAACCCCACCGGTGCCGTTCTCGGGTCCGGACGCCGGGAGGAGGTCCTCCGCCTTGCCGCGCGGTACGGCGCCTTCGTCATCGAGGACGACTGGGCCCGGCACCTGTCCATCGACGGCACCCCGCCCAGCCCCTTGTTCACCCAGGATCCCGACGGGCACGTCGTATCGATCGCAACGCTCACCAAGCCGGTCGCCCCGGGACTGCGCGTAGGCGCGATCATCGCGCGTGGGCCCGCCGGAGAACGCCTGCGCACCGCCCGGATCGCCGACGACATGTGCGTCCCGCCGCTCACCCAGGAGATCGCGCTCAGCCTCCTGACCTCCAGTGCCTGGCCGCGGCACCTCAAGCGGCTCCGCAACCGCCTCGCCGAACGCCGCGACACCATGATCGCCGAGGCGCACGCCTCGCTGCCCGGCGTCCGCGTCGCGCATACGCCGCGCGGCGGAATCCACGTCTGGGCCAGGCTCCCCGAGGGAACCGACACCACCGCCCTGACCGCGGCGGCTCTCGACGCGGGCGTCCTCATCGGCGACGGCAGCCACTTCTACGCCGACGAGCCCCCGGCCCCCTGCATCCGCCTCTCCTACAGCGCCGCCTCCACCCCGCAGATCGCCGAGGGCATCCGCCGGTTGGCGCCGCTGCTGGACGCCGGCTGAGCGGTGTGCGGTGCGGGCGGTGTGGGTGGCGTGGGTAGTGCGGATGGCGTATCCGCGGACCGTCCCGGCGGTCTTCCTACCGCGGCGGCAGGGGTGGGCGGCGGCGGTCCGGGACCGTGTCGTAGGTCGGCGGGGTCGCCGCCGGGTGGGCGGCCAGCAGGTCGAGGGCCGCCCGTACCGCGTCGTCGAGCACCGCGTACCGGCCCTCGGCCCAGTCGAGGGGCGTGCGCAGGGCCTCCACGTCCGGTTCGACGCCGTAGTTCTCGATCGACCAGCCGTATGTGTCGAACCAAGCGGCGTTCATCGGGACCGTGATCACCGTGCCGTCGCCCAGCCGGTGGCGGCCGGTCATGCCGACCACGCCGCCCCAGGTCCGCTGGCCCACGACCGGGCCCAGCTTCAGCAGCCGGAACGCCGCGGTGATCATGTCGCCGTCGGAGGCCGTGGCCTCGTCGGCCAGGGCCACCACCGGGCCGCGCGGGGCGTTGGAGGCGTACGAGACGGGCTGGGCGTCGCGGGTCAGGTCCCAGCCGAGGATCGTGCGGGTCAGCTTCTCGACCACCAACTCGCTGATGTTGCCGCCCGCGTTGCCCCGTACGTCCACGATCAGCGCCGGACGGGACATCTCCATGCGCAGATCCCGGTTGAACTGGGCCCAGCCGGAGCCGCCCATGTCCGGGATGTGCAGGTACCCGCACTTGCCGCCGCTCAACTCCCGTACCACCTCGCGGCGTTTGGCCACCCAGTCCTGGTAGCGCAGGGGGCGTTCGTCGATCAGGGGGACGACCGCGACGCGTCGGGGGCGACCCCCGACGGCCTCGGGCGGCCTGAAGGTGAGTTCGACGGTGGTGCCGCCCGCCGCCGCCAGCAGCGGGTACGGTCCCGTCACCGGGTCGACCGGGCGGCCGTCGACATGGGTGAGGGCCGAGCCCGCCCGGATGCCCGTACCGGCCAGCGGGGAACGGGCCTTGGAGTCGGAGGAGTCGCCGGGCAGGATGCGGCGGATCGTCCAGTCGCCGTCCCGGCACACCAGGTTGGCACCGAGCAGGCCGATGGCCCGCTGGTAGTGCGGCGGGCCCTCGTTGCGGCGGGCCGGTGACACATACGCGTGCGAGGTGCCCAGTTCGCCCAGGACCTCGCGCAGCAGATCGGCGAATTCGTCGGGGGAGGCGACCCGTTCGACCAGCGGGCGGTACTGGTCGAGGACGCCGTCCCAGTCGATGCCGGACATGCCCGGATCCCAGAAGTACGCGCGGATGATGCGTCCGGCCTCCGCGTACGCCTGACGCCACTCCGCAGGCGGGTCGACCTCGTGCAGGATGCGCCGCAGGTCGAGGTAGACGGTGGTGTCGCTGTCGGCGATCTCGTTGGCGGGCACGGCGCGCAGTTCGCCCTCGTCCATCACGACCAGCCGGCTGGCGTCGCCGCTGATCGCGAACCAGTCGAGATGGGCGACGAGTTCGGTCTTCCGGGCCCGGGAGATGTTGAAGTGCTCCAGGGTGGGGCGGCCCGACATGTCCGCCGGGTTGGCGAACGTCTCGCCGAGCGCGCCCGAGATCGGCCAACGCAGCCAGACCAGCCCGCCGCCGCTCACCGGGCGCAGGCCCGAGTACTTCGACGCGGACACCGGGAACGGCGTCACCCGGTTCTCCAGCCCCTCGAACTCGACGCTGACCGTCGACGGTCCCGACAGCTCCTCGCCCGTGGCGGGGACGGTCGCCTGGACGTCGTCGACCGGGTCGAGCCCGCCCGCCGCCGGGCGGCCCTCGGGGGAGAGGGCGAAGGGGGAGGGTGTCGCGGAGGAGAGCGGCACCAGGTACGGGCGGCAGCCCAGCGGGAACGACAGGTCGCCGGTGTGGACGTCGTACACCGGGTCGAAGCCGCGCCAGGAGAGGAACGCGAGATAGCGGCCGTCGCCCGTGAACACGGGGTTCTCGTCCTCGAAGCGGCCGTTGGTGACGTCGACGATCACCGGGGCGCCGGTGCCGAGGATGCGAGCCAGTTTGATCTGCCGAAGCGACCGTCCGATGCCGGGGTGGGACCAGGTCAGCCACGCGCCGTCCGGGGAGAACGCCATATCGCGGACCGGGCCGTTGATGGAACGGATCAGCTCGGCCGGTTCGCCGGTGGCGGTCTCCTCGTCGGTGTCCAGGAGCAGCAGCCGCCCGTCGTGGGTCGCGATCGCCAGACGTTCGCCGTCCGGGTCGGCGACGAGTTCGTGGACCCGGCCGATCCGTCCGGAGGCCAGTCGGCGGGGCGGGTGGTCGCCGCTGGCGCGCGGCAGGTACGCGATCTCGATCGCGTCGTCGCCGTCGGCGTCCGTGACGTAGGCGACCTGACCGCCGCTGCCGAGCATCACGGGGAGCCGGACCCGGACGCCCGGGGTGTCGGCGATGGTGCGGGCCGGTCCGTCGCGGTGGGTGAGCCAGTACAGGCTGCCGCGTACGGCGACGGCGCTGGCCCGGCCCGTCTCGTCCACGGACAGCGAGTCGATGTTGCTGGCCGCCGACACCTGGTACGGACGGCGTCCGGCGCGCGGGCCGCCGAGGCGTACCTCCAGCTTGCGGGGCACCGCGTCCGGCGACGCCAGGTCGTCGACCAGCCACAGGTCGCCCGCGCACTGGTACACCACCCGGTGGCCGTCGCTGGAGGCGTGCCGGGCGTAGAACGCGTCATGGTCGGTGTGGCGGCGCAGGTCGCTGCCGTCGGGGCGGCAGGAGTACAGATTGCCGACGCCCTCGTGGTCGGAGAGGAAGGCGATCCGCCCCGCGACGAACATCGGCGAGTCGAGGTGGCCGTCGAGGTCCGCGAGCAGCCGCTTGCCGTGCAGCCACAGCCGGCCCGTGGCGCCGCCCCGGTACCGCTTCCAGGAGGCCGGTTCGTGCGGGGGCGTGCCGGTGAGCAGGAGGGTGCGGCGCTCACCGTCGATGTCGGCGACCGCGATGTCGGAGACCGGACCCCAGGGAAGTTTGCCGCCGGGGCTGCCGTCGGTGTGGAGGGCGTAGGCCCAGGAGAGGTGGGCCAGCGGCTGATTGTGCGAGGACACGGCGAGGATCTGGGCGGCGTCGCCCGGCTCGGGGGTCCAGCCGCGGACCTGCGCGTCCGTCGAGCCCCAGTAGGTGAGTCGGCGGGCCGGGCCGCCCTCGACCGGGACGAGGTGGATCTCGGGGTCGAGGCTGCGCCAGCTCGTGTAGGCGATGCGGGTCCCGTCGGGGGAGAACCGCGGATGGCCGACCCGGGTCCGGTCCACGGTCAGCCGCCAGGCCCGGCCGGGGCGCTGTCCCTTTGGGGCAAGGGGCGCGACCCAGAGGTCGTCCTCGGCCGCGAAGCAGATCAGGTCGTCGTGGAGGTGCGGGAATCGGAGATACGCGGCGTCGTCACTCACCTCTCCATGCTTTCCGCGGGGGAGGGCCCCGGCAACTCGTGGTGGTGGGGTGGTGGGGTGGTGGGGTGGTGGGGTGGTGGGGGAGGCGCGGGGGCGGTCGGGGTGTGGGAAGGGGACGGGCGTGCGCGGGGCGTGCGCGCGGGTGCCGGGGTGCGGGGGGCGGGATGAGGGAGGCGGGCGCGGGCGGCGGAGGCCGGGGCGGTGGGATGCGGCGGCGGTTGTGGTGTGGAACACAAGCGAAACGACATAGTTTCGCTTGGCGGGGACGTTATCGTGGAAGTGTACGAAACAGTTTCGTTCGCTTACTGGTTCGGCGGCTGACGGCTTTCGATCTTCGGCGTTCGATCTTCGATCTTCGGGCTCCGGCTGTCGCGCAGCGGCTGTCGTACAGGGATCCGTTGTGCGAATCTACGGAAATCACGGGAATCAGGAGGTCGGCACATGGCACGCACCCGGCTCACGCCCGAGCGTGAGGGCGAGTTGTACGCCGCCGTGCTGGACCTGCTCCGCGAGGTCGGTTACGACGCCCTGACCATGGACGCCGTCGCCGCCCGTACCCGCTCCAGCAAGGCCACCCTCTACCGCCAGTGGGGGAGCAAGCCCCAACTGGTCGTGAGGGCCCTGCAGCATGACAAGACGGTGGCCCTCGCCTCGGCCGACACCGGGTCGCTGCGCGGTGACTTCCACGCCGTGCTGGACCTCGTCGACCCCTGCCAGATGGAGAAGGATTCCGCGCTGCTGCGGGGGGTGGCCCACGCCGCCCACGGCAACCCCGATCTGCTTCAGGCGCTGCGTGAGCTGCTGCTCGAACCGGAGATGTCCGGCCTGGACTTGATGCTGCGCAGAGCCGTGGAGCGGGGTGAGGTGCGTCCGGACCAGCCGGCGCTGAAGTACGTGCCGCACATGCTGGTCGGTGCCTATATGACCCGGTGGCTGATCGAGGAACGCCCCGTCGACCACACCTACCTCGTCGACTACGTCGATTCCGTGATCCTCCCCGCTCTCGGAGTCTGACCCGCTTCCGTCCCTCCTTGGACGGTCGCGTCCCCCTTCCGTCCCCGTACGGCCCGCCCGTCCCCTCGTACGGCCTCCGACTTCTCCCCGAGCCCTACCTGACACGCCGCTCTCGTCGTCGGGCTGGTCCCCCATGCCCATGTCCACCCACACGACCTGACCGGGAGTAAGCCCTCGTGGCCACATTCCTCTACAAACTCGGGCGGTTCGCCTTTCGGCGCCGCCGCTATGTCGCCCTGATCTGGGTGGCGCTGTTGGCGCTCGCCGGTTTCGGCGCGGCCTCCGCGTCCACCGCCACCTCCAGTTCCTTCTCCATCCCCGGCACCGAGGCGCAGCGCGCGTTCGACCTGCTAGAAGAGCGATTCCCCGGTGTCAGCGCCGACGGCGGGACCGCCCGCGTCGTCTTCAAGGCCCCCGACGACCAGAAGATGACCGACCCGGCGAACCAGGCCGAGGTCACCAAGATCGTCGACAAGCTGAAGTCCGGCTCGGACCAGGTGGCCTCCGTCGCCGACCCGTACACCGTCGGCGCCGTCAGCAAGGACGGCTCCACGGTTTACATCGCGGTGTCCTACAAGGTCAACGGCATGGAGCTGACCGACGCGACCCGGGACGCCCTGAAGGACGTGGGCCACGCGGCGCAGAAGAACGGGCTGACCGTGGAGATCGGCGGTGACGCGCTCCTGGCGATCCCGGAGACCGGTGCCACCGAGGTCATCGGTGTCACGGTCGCGGCTGTGGTGCTGGTCATCACCTTCGGGTCGCTGGTCGCCGCCGGGCTGCCGCTGCTCACCGCCCTGATCGGGGTCGGCATCGGCGTCTCGACGATCACGGCGCTGGCGAACCCGCTCGGCCTCGACTCCACCACCTCCATCCTCGCGATGATGATCGGCCTCGCGGTCGGCATCGACTACGCGTTGTTCATCGTCTCCCGCTACCGCGCCGAGCTGGCCGAGGGCCGGGAGCACGAGGAGGCGGCCGGGCGCGCCGTCGGAACGGCCGGTTCCGCGGTGGTCTTCGCCGGTCTCACCGTGGTCATCGCGCTGGTCGGCCTCGCGGTCGTGAACATCCCGATCCTGACGAAGATGGGCCTCGCCGCGGCCGGCACGGTCGTGATCGCGGTCCTCGTGGCGATCACCCTGGTCCCGGCGGTACTGGGCTTCGCGGGCAAGCGGATCATGGGGCGCAAGGCCCGCAAGGCCGCCGCCGCGCCCGACTCGGGCGAGGCCAAGCCGAACATGGGGACCCGCTGGGCCCGGTTCGTGCTGCGCAAGCCGGTATGGGTGCTGCTGGCCGGGATCATCGGCCTCGGTGCCATCGCCGTACCGGCCACGTCCCTGGAGATGGGGCTGCCCGACGACGGTTCCCAGCCCACCAGCAGCACCCAGCGGCGCGCCTACGACCTGCTCTCCAAGGGCTTCGGCCCCGGCTTCAACGGGCCGCTGATGGTCGTCGTCGACACTGCGGGCAGCTCCGACGGCAAGGCCGCCGCCAAGCGGGTCACCGACGAGATCTCCGGTATGCAGGGCGTCGTCGCCGTCACCCCGGCCCAGTTCAACAAGGACGGTGACACCGCGATGGTCACCGTCATCCCGAAGGACCGGCCGAGCTCCACCGCGACGGAGGACCTGGTCCACGCGATCCGCGACGCCGGTACGGACATCAAGGCCGACACCGGGGCGAAGGTCCTGGTCACCGGTGCCACGGCGATGAACATCGACTTCTCGCAGAAGATGAACGACGCGCTGCTGCCGTATCTGGCGCTCGTGGTCGGTCTGGCCTTTGTGCTGCTGATGCTGGTGTTCCGTTCGGTGCTGGTGCCGCTGAAGGCCGCCCTCGGCTTCCTGCTCTCGGTCATCGCGGCCCTGGGCGCGGTCGTCGCGGTGTTCCAGTGGGGCTGGCTCGGCTCGCTCTTCGGCGTGGAGCAGACCGGCCCGATCATGTCCATGATGCCGATCTTCATGGTGGGCGTGGTCTTCGGTCTCGCGATGGACTACGAGGTCTTCCTCGTCACCCGGATGCGTGAGGCGTACGTCCACGGCGAGCAGCCCGACCAGGCGATCGTCACCGGCTTCCAGCACGGCGCCCGGGTCGTCACGGCAGCGGCCGTGATCATGATCGCGGTCTTCGCGGGCTTCATCGGGTCCACGGAGCAGATGGTGAAGATGATCGGCTTCTCGCTGGCCGTCGCCGTCTTCTTCGACGCGTTCGTGGTCCGGATGGCGATCGTGCCCGCAGTCCTGGCCCTGCTCGGCCACCGTGCCTGGTCCCTGCCGGGCTGGCTGGACCGGCTGCTGCCGAACGTGGACGTCGAGGGCGAGGGGCTGCGCAAGCAGCTCGGCGACGCGCCCGAGGACGGGGCCGCTCGCGGTGGCCAGGGTGGCGACGGCGGACGTGGTGGTGACGGCTCCGGCCTGGACGGGCGCGGTGGCGACGCGGAGGAGGAGCGCGAGCTGAGCCGGGCCTGAGGCAGAGACCCGCCGGCTCGGATCGGCCGATCCGAGCCAGCGGGTCTCCGGCCCGCCGAGTTTCCGGCCCGTCGGGTCTCCGGCCCACTCGTGGGGACGGGGTGCCGGGCGAACGCGAAGCCCCCGTGCGAGCGGCGCGGGGGCTTCGCCATGCGTGTTGTGTGGCTGCGTCGGACGGGCCGGGCGGCGCTCGGCGCCGGGCGGGCGGTTGCGCGGGTCAGGCATGTGGCGGCCCGCCCAGGCAACGCGGCGGACCGCCCCGGCATGCGGCGGACCGCCCTCGTGACGCCGGGCGGTTGTCGTGCGTCACGCGTGCGTGTGGACGCCGACGCCCTCGTCGTCGGTGTCCTCGTCCTGGGTGCGGTGCAGGAAACGGATCAGCGGCGCGTTGTCGAACTGCACCACCTCCACGCCCTCCTTCGAGTGACGTTCCACAACCAGCTGGGTCCGCCCGCACGGCCAGACCCGGACGCCGCCGCGTTCGGCGGGGCCGCTCAGCCCGCGTTCCAGCAGATCGCGGTCGAACGACCAGTCGATGCCGCCGGGGAAGGCCACGTGGACGTTACGGGGGTCGGTGTCGGCGTCGTACAGCAGATCCACTGGCACCGCCGGGAGGTCCGGGGTGTCGTTGACCAGCCAGGCCTCTGCCTGTTCATGGATCACGGGGGGCATGGCGGACTCCTCGCGTGTGTTCTATCCCCGCATTAAATGTCGCATTTTTCTTGCTTGGGTGCCTCGGGTGGGCGGTCGGGTATCCGTCGATATGACGCTCCCGCTCTTGCGAAATGTTTGCAGCAAGGTCCTATCGTTGAGCGGTTCACGACACCGCCGTCCGACACCGCCGTCCGTGACACTCGTGTCCGCGTCATCCCGGCTTCGTGGCGCGAGCTCGCCGACATGCTGCAGTCCCTGGACGTCACCGTGCCGATGGTCACGCACGACCTGCCGTACGTCCTGGAACTCTGCCCGTGCTCGGAGATCCTCGGCGAGGGCGTCATCGCCGCCGACGACCGCATCCGGACCTGCTGTGCGACGAGGAGTTGATGCGCGCCCACCGCCCGGAGCTGCCCTCCGGCTTCGACCCGCGCTCCGTCGGCGTGGACGCGCCGCGGCGTTGAGTGTTCCTCCCCCGGGGGTGTCCCGCGGTGCTGAGTGTTCCGTCGGCGTGGACGCCTTGGGGTGCTGAGTGTTCCCGCCGCCGCGGACGGCCTGCGGTGTTGAGCGTTCGGCGGTCGACGTGACCGATGTCTTCGTCACCGCAGCCGTGAACCGTCATGAGCGCCGTGCGTACCGTCATGGGCGCCGTGGACATCGGGTGACCCGCACCCCTTGGGGCCCACCGAAGGATGCACCATGGGGGGATGAGCGGGAACGCAGTAGCAGGCGTGGACGTACGCGGCACGGTGGCGGCCGGATTCGAACCGGTCCGGGACACCTTCGTCCGCAACTTCGAGCAGCGAGGCGAACGCGGCGCGGCCGTCGCGGTCTACCGGGACGGCCGCAAGGTCGTCGACCTGTGGGCCGGTACGCGAGACGTCGACGGTACCGAACCGTGGGCCGTGGACACCGTGCAGATCGTCCGCTCGGCGGGCAAGGGCATCGCCTCCGCCGTACCGCTGCTGCTGCACCAGCGTGGCCAACTCGACCTCGACGCCCCGATCGGAACGTACTGGCCGGAGTTCAAGGCGGGCGGCAAGGAACGCGTCCTGGTCCGCCACCTCCTCGCCCACCGGGCCGGCATCCCCGCCCTCGACTGCCCGCTGACCCCTTCCGAGGCGATCGACGGGGTCTCCGGGCCGCAGGCCGTCGCCGCACAGTGCCCCCAGTGGGAGCCCGGCGCCGACCACGGCTACCACGCCCAGACCTACAGCTTCCTCATCGGCGAACTGGTGCGCCGGGTCACCGGGCGCACGGTCGGACGCTGGATCGCCGAGGAGATCGCCCGCCCGCTCGGCCTGGACTTCTGGTTGGGTCTCCCGGACGACGAGGCACACCGGGTGGGCCGGATCGGCCCCGTCGAAACCCCGGCCGGTCCGGGCGGCGCCCTGCGGCTGCGCCCCAAGCAGTCCGTCGCCCAGGCGTACAGCGACCCGCTCTCCCTCACCCGGCGCGCCTTCGGGGCCATCGACCCGCTGCCCGACGAGAACGACCCCGACTACCGGGCGGCCGAACTCCCCGCCTCCAACGGCATCGCCACCGCCCGCGCCCTGGCCCGCTGCTACGCCGCGATGATCGGCCCGGTCGACGGCCACCGCCTGTTCGCCCCCGCCACGCTCACCCTCGCCCGCACCGAGGAGTCGGCCGGGCCGGACCGGGTCCTGGTCGTCAACACCCGTTTCGGACTCGGCTACATGCTGCACGGCCCGGCCGCCCCGCTGCTCGGCCCCGGTTCTTTCGGCCACCCCGGCCGGGGCGGTTCACTGGGCTTCGCGGACCCCGAAACCGGCGTCGCGCTCGGATATGTGACGAACGGTCTGCAGAAGGGAGTGACCGCCGATCCCCGCGCCCAGGCACTGATCAGGGCAGTACGGTCGGCGCTATGACTCCTGCTTCCCCTGCTTCCCCTCCTTCCCCTGACTCTTCGGGCGTTTCACGGTTCGACGGGTACGGCGTGCTCATCACCGGGGCGGGCCAGGGAATCGGCGCGGCCACGGCCCGCCGCCTGGCCTGCGAAGGCGCCCGGGTGCTGGTCACCGACCTGGACGGCGACCGCGCCGAACACTCCGCCGCCGCGATACGCGCCACGGGCGCGACGGCCGAGGCACTGGCCTGCGACGTGGCCGACCGGGCGGCGGTCGAGGCCGCGGTCGCGCACGCGGTCGCCGCGTTCGGCTCCCTCGACGTGCTGGTGAACAACGCGTACGCGTGCGCCGAGGACGCCCCGCTCTTCGAGGACGAGCCGGACGAGTCCTGGCAGCGCGACCTGGACATCACGCTCACCGGCCCGTACCGCTGCGCCCGCGCCGCCCTCCCGCACCTGGCGGCCTCCGGTCGGGGCGCGATCGTCAACATCGGCTCGGTCAACGGCGAACAGAGCTTCGGCGGCCACGGCTACAGCGCCGCCAAGGCAGGGCTGGTCAGCCTGACCCGTACCCTCGCGGGCCACGCGGGACCGCGCGGGGTGCGCGTCAACCTGGTCGCGCCCGGCACGGTCCGCACCGACGCCTGGGCGGGTCAGGACGACGCGCTGGCCCGGGTGAGCGGCCTCTATCCGCTCGGCCGGGTGGGCGAGCCGGAGGACATCGCGTCCGCCGTCGCGTTCCTCGCCTCCCGGGACGCGGCCTGGATCACGGGGACGACGCTCCGGGTGGACGGCGGGCTGATGGCCGCCAACTACGGTTTCCATAAGGCGGTGTCGGGGGAGTGAGCCGTGCGGGCGCGTCCGCTGGCGCGGGTGGGGGTGAGGGACGTGTGTGACGGGTCCGCTGGCGGGCGTCACGCCGGACCCGGCGAGGGACGTGTGTGACGGATCGGCTGCCGGGCGTCACGCCGGACCCGGCGCCCCGCTCTCCGCGGACGCGGCAGTGCCCTGTCCGCCCGGCGCCCCGCCTCGCCTTGCCGAAACGGTCACCCCGGGGCGATTGCCGTTCCCTTTCACCCCATCGGAGTCACGCCCGCTCCCTTGCCGGACACGGCGCGTGTCCGCTGCCGCTCGGCACGCGTGCGACACCGGCCCGACTCATGTGCGAAAGCGACGCACAGCGCGCGGCATCGGCTCGGCTCGCGCGCGGTGCCGCTCAACTCGCGTGCGGAGCTGTCCAACTCGCGCGCGACGTTGCTCAACTCGCGTACAACATCAGCCCGATGCCGACGATCATCAGTCCCGCCGCCGCGATGCGCGGCACACCGAACCGTTCCTTGAAGAACAGCGTCCCCATGGCCGCCCCGACGATGATCGACGACTCCCGGAGCGCCGCGATCGGGGCCAGCGCCGCCCGGGTCTGCGCCCACAGGACGAGGCCGTACGCGGTCATCGACAGTGCCGCGCCCAGCAGACCGCGAGCGGCGAACGGACGGAGTTGCGCCGCGAGTTCGCCCCGTCGCCGGTACAGCGCGTAGGCCGGGATGGCCAGGCCCTCCAGAATCATCAGCCAGACGACATAGCCCAGTGGGGTCCCCGAGGCCCGTACCCCGACCCCGTCGACCGTGGTGTATCCGGCGATGGCCAGGCCGGTCGCGACGGCAGCGAGCAGTGCGGGCCAGTCCGGGCGTCGTCCGGGCCCCCGGATGCCCCAGAGAGCCAGCCCGACCAGTCCCGCCGACGCCACCGCGACCCCCGCCGAGGTCCAGGCGCCCGGGTGCTCACCGACGAAGACGGCGGCGAGCACGGTCACCACCAGCGGGGCCGTACCCCGGGCGATCGGATACATCTGCCCGAAGTCGCCCAGCGTGAACGAACGCATCAGCAGCAGCATGTACAGCACGTGCAGCACGGCCGAGAGCAGGAGATACGGCCACGCCCCGGCGGCCGGGAACGGGACGAAACAGGCCGCCACCATGCTGAACAGCAGCGCGCCACCGGAGATCAGTGTGAAGGAGACGAGTTTGTCCTCGATCCCGTGCGCGATGGCGTTCCAACTCGCGTGGGTGACCGCGGCGACGAGTACGGCGAGCGCGACCAGCGGGGTCACGCGGACTTCTCACGTACGTCCACGACCGTTCCCCCGGCGTGCGTGATCAAGGCCTCGGGGGCGAGCGGGAACACGGTGTGCGGGGTGCCGGCCGCCGCCCACACCACCTCGTGTTCCAGCAGCCCCCGGTCGGCCAGGACCCGGGTCCTGGTGCGGTGTCCGAAGGGCGGTACGCCGCCGATCGCGTACCCGGTCGTCTCGCGGACCAGGTCCGCCCCGGCCCGCCTGACCTTCTCCGCCCCCAACTCCGCGCGCACCAGTTCCACATCGACCCGCGAGGCACCGTCCACCAGCACCAGCACCGGCAGGCCGTCCGCCTCGAAGACCAGCGATTTGGCGATTTCCGACAGCTCGCAGCCGATCGCGGCGGCGGCCTCGGCGGCGGTGTGCGTGCCCTCGGGGAACCGGCGCACCTCGACATCGAGGCCCAGCTCCCGCAGGGCCTCGGCGAATCGGGGATGGGCCTCGGACGGGGCGGCGGAGGAGTTCATGCCCCGCACGCTAGCGAAGGCCGCGACACGCCCGTGCGATGGGGCGTGAGGCGTGCGGCTGCCGGGCTTCACACCGGACCCGGCACCCCGCTCTCCGCGTACGCGGCAGTGTCCTGTCCGCCTGGCACCCCGCTCTGCCCCGCAGACGATCAGGAGAGGGAAGAGCCGCAGAGGGAGACCGCGCCGCGGCGCGGTCGACGGGGCACCGGGTGGCCCCTTCTCTCCACCCCTCTTCGCTCAGGGCGTGTCCAGGCTTGCCAGGGCGTGCCGGATCGCCGCGAGCACCTCCTCGTCGGTGGCGTCGAGCTGTCGGGCCGCAGCCGCGTAGGTGTTCGCGTGCTCCTGGAGCTTGGCTTTGACATCGGTAGCGGGTGCGGGGGCGATGACCTGTGTGCCGGAACCTCGACGGCTTTTGACGAGGCCGGCGGCCTCCAGTTCGCGATAGGCCCGCACCACGGTGTTGTTGGCCAGCCCGAGATCGGAGGCGAGCTGGCGCACGGGCGGCAGCCTGTCCCCCTTTCGCAGCCGGCCGACGGCGATCAGGTCGGCCAGTTGTGCGCGGATCTGCTCAAAGGGGGGCACCGGGGAAGGGTGGATGACTCTGATGCTCACATCGTTCACGTTCAGGGCTGCTTCCTGACGTACACCTGAGGGAGCAACGAGACACACAGGCAGTGGCCTGCGGTCAGGGCGGAGATGAGGGCGGTGATGGCCAACCCCCACAGCGCCACGGATTTCATCTCTCCTCCACAGGACAAGCTCAGTACCACGACCCCCATCGTCAAAGAGACGCCGAAAAGAGGGGCACACACGAGTACTCCCCATGAGCCGATCGCGGCCCGGGCCCCGGTGCGGCGCTGCTCATCGCTTCCGGACCGGGCGGTGACGCGGCGCAGGAGTAGTGCGCAGGCAACGGTACCGAACGCAAGTCCGCCGAGAATCGGCCACGCGTAGTACGGGCCGGGCCAGGGCGACAGCAGCTGCGCTCCCGCCGGGCATGTGATGGACAGCGCGCGCCCCGAGCGTCCGGCGGCGTCCGGCGAGGCCGTTGCCGCGGCGATGACCAGCAGGATCACCAGGACGGTGGCCTGCACGGCCACGGCAGCGGTCAGACCACGCGGCACGTAGTTCTGGATCCGGCGCGATGTCACGCGGGCGACTCGTAGCGGGCCAGGCCGCTGGCGCGCGACCACGTCGGCTACGAACGCACTCGCCATGACGCACAGACCGAACACGGCGAATCCGTACAGCAGATCCACGTCTGGCTCGGGGCTGTAGGAGACCAGCTTGTTGACGGCCAGGCCGACCGCCGCACCGACCCACCGCACGGGGGTCTCAAGCCGTTCCCGCCACGTGTTGCCCCGTCCCACGGCAACAGGCATGCCGACCCCTTTCCTCCCGCTAATGTATCAATCACTTGACACAATTCCCCCATGATTGGATTGTGTCAAGTGATTGATACGCATGTGGTTTGGGCCGGCCGGGCCGTCCGGCGGGGAATCCGCCCGGCCGAGGTCCGCCCGGTGGGGTCACACGGGCTGCTCGCGCACGTCCACGACCGTTCCCCCGGCGTGCGTGATCAGGGCCTCGGGGGTGAGCGGGGACACGGTGTGCGGGGTGCTGGCCGCGGCCCGCACCGCCTCGTGCTCCAGTAACCCCTGGTCGGCCAGGGCCCGGGTCCTCGTGCGGTGCCCGAGGTGGCGGTACGCCCCCGATCGCGTACCCGGTCGTCTCGCGGACCAGGTCCGCCCCGGCCCGCCTGACCTTTCCGGCGCCCAGTTCACCGCGTACCCGTGCGACATCGACGCGCGAGGAACCGTCCATCAGGACCAGTACCGATACGCCGTCGGCCTCGAAGGCCGAGGACTTGACGATCTCGCCTGAGCCCGCAGCCGGTCGCGGCGGCGGCCTCGGCGGCGGTACGGGGGTCTCCGGGAACCGGCGCATCTCGACATAGAGGCCCAGCTTCCGCAGGGCCTCGGCGAACCGGGGATGGACCTCGGCGGGGCCCGTGGTGAACGTGGCTCGTAGTGGAAATCCACTACCGCCGCGACTATGGCAACCGGTACCCCAAATACCGTCGTCCGTCCGCGGCCTCACGGACCCGCGCGGAGGACCGCCGCCACCACCGGGCCCGCCGCGTCGCCGCCGTGGCCGCCGGCCTGGACGACCGCGGCGGCTGCCAGGTCGTTGCTGAAGCCGGTGAACCAACTGTTGGACGTGGCTTGGCCGTCCACCTCCGCCGAGCCCGTCTTGGCGCCCTTGTCGCCGCCGACCGAGGCCATCGCGGCCTTGCCCGTTCCCCAACTCGCGGTCTGGCGCATCATGTTGGTGAGCTGCTGGGACACGGACGGGGAAAGCGAACGGGCCGCCGTGGCGATGGGGCGGCCGTCCAGGTCCGGGTCGACGATGATCGGCTGGCGGAAGGTGCCGTTCTTCGCGGTCGCGGTGATGGACGCCACGTTCAGAGCGTTCATCTGGATCGTGCCCTGGCCGATGTACTGGGCTGCCGCCTCGCCCCCGGTGGCCTCCGGCACACTGCCGTCGTACGTCAGCACACCGGTCTTCCAGTCCAGGCCGATCCCGAAGACGTCACGGGCCTCCTTCGCGAGCGCCGCGTCGTCCTTCGTGTCGTCGATCAGCTTGATGAAGGCGGTGTTGCAGGACCGGGCGAAACTGGTCGTCAGGGTGCCGTCCGGGATGGAGAAGTCGTCCAGGTTCTTGAAGGTGCGGCCCATGTACATCGCGGTGGGCGGGCACTCGATCTTCTGGTTCGCCGAGGCGAGCCCCTTCTCGATCAGCAGGGCCGCGGTCACGATCTTCATCGTCGAACCGGGCGCCTGCTGGCCCTGGAGCGCCGCGTTGAAACCGGTGGCCGGGTTGTTGGCGACCGCCCGTATCGCACCCGTGGACGGCCTGATCGCGACCACCGACGCCTGGCCGTACTTCTTCACCGCCGACTCGGCCGCCGCCTGGACGTCCGCGTCCAGCGTGGTGCGCAGCTTGCCCGCCCTGCCCTTGCTGAGGGTGAGCAGGGTCTTGTCCGGGCTGCCCGCGTCCGTGCTCTCGATCACGGTCTCGATGCCCGCGGTGCCGCCCGCCTTCTCCCCGTACTTCTCGCGCAGCACGTCCAGGACCGGGCCCAGAGAGGGGTAGTTCTCCTTGGTGAGCACCCTGCCGTTGTGGTCCACCGCCTCGATCGAAGGCGCCGACGCCTTCTTCGTCTTCAACGACGTACCGGTCGTCAGCTCCGGGTGGAGGACGGCGGGGCTCCAGTCGACGAGCGGCCTGCCGGTGGTCTGACCGCGCACCACGGTCAGCTCGGACGAGTACGACCAGGGCTTGGACTCCCCGCCGTACGACACGGTCGCCTTCACCGTGTACGGCACCTTGGTGCCGACCGCCGCGCCCGGCGTGATCACCGCCCGGCTGATGTGCGCCTCCTCCCGGTAGCCGGCGAGGAGCGGTTCGGCTTCGACCGCGTTGTTCGTGAGCTGCGACGCGGTGGTCGTTTCGCCGCTCGCCCAGGCTTCGAGGAACCTCTTCGACACGTCGGCGATCTCCGCCTCGGTGACCGGCCCCGTTCTCACCTCCGCGGAGGCGGTCTCCGTGCCTGTTTTGCCGCCGGTGCTGTTCAGGACGTTGTACGCCCCGTAGCCCACCCCGCCGGCCACGACCACGAACACCCCTCCGACAATCGCGATCTTCGCTCCACCGCGCATCCCTGCAGTCCCCTCCCCAGGAGTTTCCCTTGAACGCGTTCAAGGAGATGGCGGAGGCACCCTACGGGACACCGTGGACAGCCGGGACGGTCGTTACCGGACCGGGATATGTGCGGCCTGAACGCATCGGGACCGTCCAGAGGCGGGCGGCAGCGCCGATCGCGGCCGATAACCACCGAGGGGCCGCAGTCGACGACTGCGGCCCCTCGGTGCTCCTGCCCGGCAACGTTCGCCCCGTCGGCAAGCATTGCCTGCCGCGGCACTAGATCCAGGTGTCCAGCCACATCCGTGCGCGCCAGGCGTCGTCCGGGATCGGGGCGCCCGTGTAGATCGGCCAGAAGTAGATGAAGTTCCAGATGATCAGCAGCACCAGCACACCCGCCGCGACGGCCCCCACCGTCCGGCGGCGCTCGGCCGACAGGTCACCGGCCGACAGGCCGATCCCCCGCATCGGCCCGGCACCCGAGCCCATAGCCGTCCCCGTTCCTGAGCCCGTATCCGCAGACGCCCCCGGGCCCAGCATCGCGCCGATCATCATCGTCACCGCCAGACACAGGAACGGCACGAACACGACCGCGTAGAAGAGGAAGATCGTCCGCTCCTGGTACAGGAACCAGGGCAGCCAGCCCGCCGCCACACCGCAGGCGATCGCGCCCGCCCGCCAGTCGCGCCGGAAGATCCACCGCCACAGCACGTACGCCAGGGCGAAGCACGCCGCCCACCAGAGCAACGGCGTCCCGATGGCCAGCACCTCGCGGGAGCACTTGCCGCTCGCCGAGGCCGCGCAGCCCGGTTCCTCCGCCCAGAAGTACGACACCGGCCGACCGAGCACGATCCAGCTCCACGGATTGGACTGGTAGGTGTGGCCGGAGGTCAGGTTCACATGGAACTCGAACACCTGGTACTCGTAGTGCCACAGGCTGCGCAGCCAGTCCGGCAGCCAGGTCCAGTAGCCGCCCCGACCGTCGGTCTGCGCCCAGTTGCGGTAGTAGCCCTTGCCGGTGACGATCCACCCCGTCCAGGAGACGAGGTAGGTGAGGACCGCGACCGGCACCGTCGAGACGAACGCCGGCAGCAGGTCCCGCCTCAGCACCGCCGTGTACGGGTGGACCGCACCCGCCGTCCGCCGCGCGCCCACGTCCCACAGCACTGCCATCAGACCGAACGCGGCCAGGATGTACAGACCGTTCCACTTGGTGGCGAAGGCCAGCCCCAGCAGCACGCCGGCGGCGATCCGCCAGGGACGCCAGCCGAGCCGCAGATGCTCCGCCACGGCCGCATCCGGGCGCAGCACCCCCTCCTCGTCCACCGGCAGTGCGTCGGCGAGCCTGCGCCGCGCCCAGTCGCGGTCGATCAGCAGCGCGCCGAACGCGGCCACCACGAAGAACATCAGCACCAGGTCGAGCAGCGCGGTGCGGCTCATCACGAAATGCAGGCCGTCGAACGCGAGCAGCGTCCCGGCCAGGCAGCCCAGGAAGGTCGAACGGAACAGCCGTCGTCCGATCCGGCACAGCAGCAGCACCGACAGCGTGCCGAGCACCGCCACCATGAACCGCCAGCCGAACGGTGTGAAACCGATCAGCTGCTCACCGAGACCGATGATCCACTTGCCGACCGGCGGATGCACCACATAGCCCGGATCCACCGGGACGGCCACCTTCGACGGGTCTTCCAGGATCAGCTTGTCGACGTTCTTGGGCCAGTCGCCCTCGTACCCCTGGTTGATCAGCGCCCAGGAGTCCTTGGCGTAGTACGTCTCGTCGAATATCAGCGCGTGCGGGCTGCCCAGCTTCCAGAACCGCAGCACTCCGGCGACCAGCGCCACCAGCAGCGGACCGCCCCACGCGGACCACCGCACCAGGCGCCCGGCCATGGCCGGGGAAACCCCGAGCACCGCCCACAACTGGCCACCGGGCCGCGTGTACGGGGGAACCAGCCGCTCACGCAGCCCGATCCCGGGCCGGGGCACATGGCCGAAGCGGCGCAGCCGCCGCTGCCAGGAGGGCGGTTCCTCGCCGTGCGGATGTCCGGCGTCTTGGCCCAGCCGGGCTTCGGGCGCAGTACTCGTCACCGCGCCATCGTAGGGAACCGCCGCGCCGACGCAGGGAACGCGTCCGTGCGAGCGCTGTCATCCGTCCTGGGAGGATGACTCATGTGACTGGAACGACTGGAACGACTGGAACGGCTGGAAAGACCGGCCCGGCCCGGACAACCGGCATGGGTGGCATGGTCGACACGGCCGGTACGCGCGCCGAGAGCGGCGAGGGCGGCGCGGCCGACAGGGCCGAGACGGCCGACTGGGACGAAACGGCCGCGAGGACCGGCATGAGCGGCACGGCTGGCACGGCCGGCACGCTGGTGCTCGCGGGCACCCCCATCGGCGATGTGGCGGACGCCCCGCCGCGCCTCGCCGCCGAACTGGAGTCGGCCGACGTCGTCGCCGCCGAGGACACCCGCAGGCTGCGCCGCCTGACTCAGGCGCTCGGCGTCCGCACCACGGGCCGGGTCGTCTCCTACTTCGAGGGCAACGAGTCGGCCCGTACCCCCGAACTCGTCGAGGCGCTGACCGGCGGCGCCCGTGTCCTGCTGGTCACGGACGCCGGGATGCCGTCCGTCTCCGACCCCGGCTACCGGCTCGTGGCCGCGGCCGTGGAGCACGACATCAGGGTCACCGCCGTGCCCGGCCCGTCCGCGGTGCTCACCGCGCTCGCCCTGTCCGCCCTGCCCGTCGACCGCTTCTGCTTCGAGGGTTTCCTGCCGCGCAAGGCGGGCGAACGGCTCGGCAGGCTCCGCGAGGTCGCCGCCGAGCGCCGCACCATGGTCTTCTTCGAGGCCCCGCACCGGCTCGACGACACCCTCGCGGCGATGGCCGAGGTCTTCGGAGCCGAGCGCCGGGCCGCCGTGTGCCGGGAGCTGACCAAGACGTACGAGGAGGTGAAGCGCGGCCCGCTGGGCGAACTGGCGGACTGGGCGGCGGACGGGGTACGCGGAGAGATCACCGTCGTCGTCGAGGGCGCGGCCGACACCGGGCCCGAGGAACTGGACGCCGCGGAACTGGTGCGCAGGGTGCAGGTGCGCGAGGAGGCGGGGGAGCGGCGCAAGGAAGCGATCGCCGCCGTCGCCGTGGAGGCGGGACTGCCCAAGCGCGAGGTCTTCGACGCCGTCGTAGCGGCAAAGAACGCGGCTCGAACCGGCCCCGGGAAGGCCAAAGGACTATCGTAAAAAGCAAAGCGCGAGCCGCGCACCGGGCCTTTCTGCCACGAGAAGCCCAAAACCGCTCCAACACTCGACAGAGCCTGATGCGCTCCCGCCAGTACGGGCGTCCACTGGATCGGGGACCCACTCCCCGGAGCGCCGGTCCGGCGGACAAAGGAGCAGGCATGAGTGAGACCGCAGCGACCACCGTGCACGAGGCGTACGCCTTCGCCTGTATGGGGTGCGGACACGGCTGGGAACAGTCCTACGAGATAGAGCATCACGTCGACGGTTCCGGCAAACCGTTCATCATCTACAAGGCGGACGGAAAGCGGGTGCCGTCGCCGCTTTCCAGGCCCACCTGCGCGAACTGCGGAGGGCATGTCGTCCGGATCATGCGGGCCGGGCGGGTGTCGACCGTCCAGCAGTTGCTGCAGCACTCCCACCCGGGCCGGCCCGCGAAGGAGGGCCACGGGGGCCCGGAGGACTCGGGCACTCCGGAGGGCGATGCCGTGGCCGCCACCGCCGCGACCACCGGTGCGTCGCACCACTGGCAGCTGTCCGACCTGCTGCGTCCCTTCCACCGGAAGTAGACCTCGAAGAGTAGACCTCGAAGCAGGCCGCGTCGGCGGCTCTCGTCGGCAGGTTTCAGCGGTGCGCCCGGGGCCGCGCCGCACGGGTCCGCAGAGGGCCCGGGACGGCCTGGCACGGGGTCCTCGGGACGCCCTCGTACGATCGTCGGCATGAGCCGCACCGAAGCCCCGCCGCTGCCCGAACCCCTTCGGGTGCCGGTCGCCGATTCGCACACCCACCTGGACATGCAGGACGCGACCGTCGAAGAGGGCCTGGCCAGGGCCGCCGCGGTCAATGTGACCACCGTGGTCCAGGTGGGCTGTGATGTCGCCGGTTCGCGGTGGGCCGCCGAGACCGCCGCCGCACACCCGAACGTGCACGCCGCGGTCGCCCTCCACCCCAACGAGGCGCCGCGCATCGTGCACGGCGACCCCGACGGCTGGTCGCGCCAAGGGGCGCGGGAAGCCGGAGGGACGGCCGCGCTGCACGAGGCGCTCGCCGAGATCGACGCACTGGCCGCACTCGACCCTGTACGCGGTGTCGGCGAGACGGGCCTCGACTACTTCCGCACCGGCCCCGAGGGCATGGCCGCGCAGGAGGAGTCGTTCCGGGCGCATATCGAGATCGCCAAGCGGCGCGGCAAGGCACTCGTCATCCACGACCGGGACGCGCACGCGGACGTGCTGCGCATCCTCGCCGACGCGGGCGCGCCCGAGCGGACCGTGTTCCACTGCTATTCCGGCGACGCCGAGATGGCCCGGATCTGCGCGGACGCCGGGTACTTCATGTCCTTCGCGGGAAACGTCACCTTCAAGAACGCCCGGCCGCTGCGGGACGCGCTCGCGGTCGCCCCGACGGAGCTGGTCCTGGTGGAGACGGACGCGCCGTTCCTGACCCCGGCGCCCTACCGGGGGCGGCCCAACGCCCCGTACCTCATCCCGGTCACGCTGCGGGCCATGGCGGAGGTGAAGGGCCTGGACGAGGACACCCTGGCCGAGGCCGTCGCGGACAACACCGCCCGCGCCTTCGACTACTGATGGCCACCGGCTCTGCCCACCGAGGGCCGTCGAGGGCCGCAGACGGCCCCTGGCGACTTCAGGCGGCCTCCGGCGACCTCCGGTGTCCCGGCGGCGGCCGGTGGCGCCCGGGGCCGCGGATGCCCGGGTACGGGGGCAGCGCCCGGTACGCGGGCACTCGGCCGGCGGGCGGACGAACCCCCGCCCGCACGGCCGTACGCTTACCGGGTGAGCACCACTGAGCCCGATGCCCTCCTGGGCCCCGCAGACATCCGCGAGCTGGCCGCCGCGCTGGGCGTGCGCCCGACGAAGCAGCGCGGCCAGAACTTCGTCATCGACGCCAACACGGTCCGCCGGATCGTGCGCACGGCGGAGGTCCGCCCGGACGATGTCGTCGTCGAGGTCGGTCCGGGGCTCGGGTCGCTGACCCTGGCGCTGCTGGAGGCGGCGGACCGGGTCGTCGCCGTCGAGATCGACGACGTGCTGGCGGCGGCCCTGCCGACCACGGTCGCCGCCCGGATGCCGGAGCGCGCCGACCGCTTCGCCCTGGTGCACTCGGACGCGATGCTGGTCCGGGAGCTGCCGGGCCCGGCGCCCACCGCGCTGGTCGCGAACCTTCCGTACAACGTCGCCGTGCCGGTGCTGCTGACCATGCTGGAACGGTTCCCGTCCATCGAGCGGACGCTGGTCATGGTGCAGGCCGAGGTCGCCGACCGGCTGGCCGCCCGGCCGGGCAACAAGGTCTACGGCGTGCCGTCGGTGAAGGCCGGCTGGTACGCGGACGTCAAGCGGGCCGGGGCCATCGGCCGCAACGTCTTCTGGCCCGCCCCGAACGTGGACTCCGGCCTGGTGTCGCTGGTCCGCCGCACCGAACCCGTCATGACGCGGGCGAGCCGGGCCGAGGTCTTCGCGGTCGTGGACGCGGCCTTCGCCCAGCGCCGCAAGACCCTGCGGGCGGCCCTGGCCGGCTGGGCGGGCTCCGCGCCCGCCGCCGAGGCGGCCCTGGTCGCGGCCGGGATCTCGCCGCAGGCCCGGGGCGAGGCGCTGACGGTCGAGGAATTCGCCGCCATCGCCGAGAACAAGCCGGGCCAGAACAAGCCGGGCGAGGGCGGGCCGGGCGAGGGCGGGCCGTCCTTGGACACCGACCCGGGCCCGGGCAGCGGATGAGTCCCCGGGCACGGGCACGACACGAATCCCCGGCTCGGACTCGGGCTCGGACTCGGGCACGGACTCGGGCATGAACACGGGCATGAACACGGACATCCACACGAACACGGCTTCAGGGAGTGGTGAGTGAGCGTCACCGTCCGCGTACCCGCCAAGGTCAACGTCCAGCTCGCGGTAGGCGCCGCGCGCCCCGACGGATTCCATGACCTGGCCAATGTCTTCCTCGCCGTCGGGCTGTACGACGAGGTCACCGTCACCCCGGCCGACGAGCTGCGGATCACCTGCTCGGGCCCGGACGCCGCGAAGGTCCCGCTGGACACGACGAACCTCGCCGCCCGCGCCGCGACCGCCCTGGCCGAGCGGCACGGCATCAAGCCCGAGGTGCACATCCACATCGACAAGGACATCCCCGTCGCGGGAGGCATGGCGGGCGGCAGCGCCGACGGTGCCGCCGCGCTGCTGGCCTGCGACACCCTCTGGAACACCGGCACCGGCCAGGACGAGCTCCTCGCCATCTGCGCCGAGCTGGGCAGCGACGTCCCGTTCAGCCTGGTCGGCGGCGCGGCCCTCGGCGTCGGACGTGGCGAGCGGCTGACCCCGATCGAGGTCGGCGGCACGTTCCACTGGGTCTTCGCGGTCGCCGACGGCGGGCTCTCCACCCCGGCCGTCTACGGAGAGTTCGACCGGCTCACCGCCGGCACGGATGTCCCGGCCCCCGCCGCGTCCCCCGCCCTCCTGGACGCCCTGCGCGCCGGGGACACCGCCGCCCTCGCGGGCGCGCTGAGCAACGACCTCCAGCCCGCAGCGCTCTCGCTGCGCCCCGCCCTGGCCGACACCCTCGCCGCGGGGACCGCGGCCGGAGCCCTGGCCGCCCTGGTCTCCGGCTCCGGGCCGACCACCGCCTTCCTGGCGGCGGACGGGGAATCGGCGCGGAAGGTGGCCGAGTCGCTGCTGGCCTCCGGGACGTGCCGCAACGCACGGACGGCGGTCTCCCCGGCACCGGGCGCCACCGTCCGCTGACCGCCGTGTGTGCTCGGGCCCGCGGTGCCCGAGCACACACCCGCCGTTACGGGACCGGGCTACGCGCCTGGAGGGCGCGGGCGGCGCGGGCCCCGCGGGCGGCGCGCAGCCGTCCGGCTCAGCCGCCGAGCCGCAGGCTCTGCTTCGCCAGCTCGTACGCCGGGAGCATCGCCTCGTGCTCCTGCGTGTCCAGCCCGCCCAGATGGATCACGACCGGGCCGTTCGGGGCGGAGACGGCGAAGGCCCGTTCCCGTTTGGGCCCGTCGAGCAGCTCGCCGTCGACCGTGTAGCCGACCTCGGTGGCGGTCAGGTCACCGGCCTTGACCTCGGCATACGCGAGCTTCCCCGCCCCGGACTCGTCGGCTGTGAACGCCTCCAGGACCTGGCGCGGGGTGCGGTCGGACTTCTCGCCCCGCCACACCCGCAGATACCCGATGTGCCCCGCGGGCTTCGCGTCGATCTCGCAGACCATGGTGACCCCGCCCTGCACCCCCAGCGCGGCGCCCAGCTCGGAGTTCGGATCGACGTGGACGGCCTTCGGCTTCCAGGACTCCGCGAGAGTGAAGACGACGGGCAGCGAGCAGGCCGAGCCCGGGCCGCCGACCGTGCCCCCCTCCGCGGCGACGGCCGTCTTCTCCCGCCCGCCCTGCTTCTCCCGCCCGTCCTGCGTCGTCCGGCCGTCCCGCTGCTCCTGGGCCTGCCCGGCGGCCGGTTTCCCCGCGTCTCCCGCGTCGCCCGCGTCCTGCGCCCCAGACGTACAAGCCGCCAGCGAGGCCGCTGCCGGCAGCACCGCCAGGACTGCGCTCCGCAACGGTCTCCTGACCGTTTTCCGCACGGCCCCACGCGTCACTGGCATTCCCACCCGAATCCCCACCCTCGACCTGTTCGGAGATCCTTCGACCCCGGTTCCGATTCGCCGGCCGCACTTCGTCCGGCTCCCCGCCCGGCTCCCCCTCCGGTGCCTTCGCCGGGCACCGGCCGTTCACCGATCGCCCCGCCGACCGCCCCGCAGATCGCTCCCGCTCGATCGCCGCACGCTACCGCAGCCGCGGGCCGACTACCCTGGGACGTCGATCGAACCCCGGGGCAGGAGTGAAATGGCCGTCAATCTGATCAACGTCGAGCAGGCCGGCAAGGTGTACGGCACCCGTGCCCTGCTCGACAGCGTGTCCCTCGGTGTGTCCGAGGGGGACCGGATCGGTGTCGTGGGCCGCAACGGCGACGGCAAGACGACCCTCATCCGGATGCTCGCCAGGCTGGAGGAGCCGGACAGCGGGCGCGTCACCCACAGTGGCGGGCTGCGCCTGGGCGTCCTCACCCAGCACGACTCCCTCGACCCGCGCGCGACCATCCGCCACGAGGTGATCGGCGACCTCGCGGACCACGAGTGGGCGGGCAACGCCAAGATCCGCGATGTGCTCACCGGCCTCTTCGGCGGGCTCGCCCTGCCGGGCTTCGAGAACGGCCTGGACACCGTCATCGGCCCGCTCTCCGGCGGCGAACGGCGCCGTATCGCGCTGGCCAAGCTGCTCATCGCCGAACAGGACCTGATCGTCCTCGACGAGCCCACCAACCACCTCGACGTCGAGGGCATCTCCTGGCTGGCCGATCACCTCCGGACACGCCGCTCCGCGCTCGTCTGCGTCACCCACGACCGGTGGTTCCTCGACCAGGTCTGCACCCGCATGTGGGACGTCCAGCGCGGCACGGTCCACGAGTACGAGGGCGGCTACAGCGACTACGTCTTCGCGCGCGCCGAACGGGAGCGGATCGCCGCGACCGAGGAGGCCAAGCGCCAGAACCTCATGCGCAAGGAACTGGCCTGGCTGCGCCGCGGCGCCCCCGCCCGTACCTCCAAGCCGCGCTTCCGTATCGAGGCGGCCAACGAGCTCATCGCCGATGTGCCGCCGCCGCGGGACACCAGCGAACTGATGAGGTTCGCGAACGCCCGGCTCGGCAAGACCGTCTTCGACCTGGAGGGCGTGACCGTACGGGCGGGCACCAAGACCCTGCTCGAACACCTCACCTGGCAGCTCGGCCCCGGCGACCGGATCGGCCTGGTCGGCGTCAACGGCGCGGGCAAGACCTCGCTGCTGCGGGCCCTCGCCGAAGCGGCCCGCACCCAGGGCGAGAAGCAGCCCGTCGCAGGGCGGATCGTCGTCGGCAAGACCGTCAGGCTGGCCTACCTCTCCCAGGAGGTCCACGAACTCGACCCGAACCTGCGGGTGCTGGAAGCCGTCCAGGAGGTGCGCGACCGGGTCGACCTGGGCAAGGGCCGCGAGATGACCGCCGGTCAGCTCTGCGAGCAGTTCGGCTTCTCGAAGGAGAAGCAGTGGACCCCGGTCGGCGACCTCTCGGGCGGCGAGCGCCGGCGGCTCCAGATCCTGCGCCTGCTGATGGACGAGCCGAACGTCCTCTTCCTCGACGAGCCCACCAACGACCTCGACATCGAGACCCTGACCCAGTTGGAGGACCTCCTCGACGGCTGGCCCGGATCGCTGATCGTCATCTCGCACGACCGGTTCTTCATCGAGCGGACCACGGACCGGGTGATGGCCCTGCTCGGCGACCGCACGATGCGCATGCTGCCGCGCGGGATCGACGAGTACCTGGAACGCCGGCACCGGATGGAGGAGGCCGCGGCCCCCTCCTCCGCACCCGACCGGACCGGGCGGCAGGCCGCGCCGACCACGGCGCTCTCCGCGCAGGCCGCCCGTGCGGCGAAGAAGGAGCTGCAGAAGGTGGAACGGCAGCTGGACAAGGTGGCGACGCGCGAGACCGCCCTGCACGCGCAGATCGCGGAGCACGCCACGGACTTCGAGAAGGTGGCGAAGCTGGACGCCGAGCTGCGCGAACTTGTCGAGGAACGCGACGCGTTGGAGATGCGCTGGCTGGAACTGGCCGAGGAGGCCTGACCGTTCGAGGGCCGCGGTTCCGGTGCGCCCGATGTGCGGGGCGCGCCCGGGAGGGGGCGCCTACGCGTGACGGCGACAGCCCCCGGTGGCTGTTGGCTTCGGTGCGGGTGCCGTGACCGGCCGGTCTGAGCGACTGCTGTGGTCTCAGCGGCTGCTGTAGCTTCGGCGGCTGCTGTGGTCCCAGCAGCCGACAGGGCCGGAATGGCTGGAACGAATGGACCGACTGGACCGACTGGAACAACTGGTGTGGCCAGAGCGGCTGATGGGCCCGAACGGGGCTTGTGGGGCGGGTGGTAGAAAGAAGCCCCGCCCGGTACGGCCTCGGCCGCCGCACCGGTCCGCACGAAGGGGGACGTTCCGATGACCCAGCCGCCGCCCGGCCAGCAACCGCCGCGGGGAGGCTTCGGAGCTCCGTACGACCCGCCCCCGGCGCAGGGCATGCCGCCCTCGCCGCCACCCGCACCCGGCCCCGCGCCATCCGGTCCCGTACCACCGCCGGATCAGGCCGCGGGCCCGTACGGTCCCGGCCCGTACGGTGCGCCGCATGTGCAGCCCGGTCCGTATGGCACCGCGCCCGCGCAGCCCGGTCCGTACGGTGCGCCGCCCGCGCAGCCCGGCCCGTATGGCACCGCGCCCGCGCAGCCCGGCCCGTACGCCGCCGGTCCGTATGCCCACATGCCGCAGTCCGGCCACGGACACCCGGCACCGCCGCAGTCGCCGCCGCAGCCGAGCTCCGGAGGTGGCGGTGGGTTCTTCCGGGGCGGGCGCGGTGCGGTGGTCGGGGGCGTGCTCGCGGTGGTGCTGCTGGCCGGTGCCGGTGTCTGGTTCGCCACGAGGGGCGCCGGCGGCGCCACGGACCCCGTGGCGAAGGCGACCGCCGGGCCCGGGACCGCCTCCGCGTCCACCGATGACGGCGGTACCGACGGCGGTGGCAAGAACGGGGACACGAAGGACGGCGACGTCGACCTGCGCGCGGAGGCCGCGGAGCTCAATGCCGAGCGCAAGCCCGGCGAGGCCAAGGTGCTGTGGTTGCAGAACGGCGGCGTCGACCTGCCGCGCAACGGCTCGGACGTCTACGGTCCCTGGGTCTTCGGCGACACCATCGTCAAGGGCATGTACCGCACGCTCTCCGGATATTCGGTCGCCGACGGCAGCCTGAAGTGGAGCCTGGACCTGCGGTCCAAGCTCTGCGCCGCGCCCTCGCGTGCCAGCGCCGACGGCAAGGTCGTCGTCGGGGTCGAGTCCGGCAACGGGAACGCGGCGACCTGCGACTCGCTCCAGATGGTCGACCTCACCACGGGCGAGGCCGGCTGGCACAAGAAGTACAAGCGGCAGGGCGTCTGGGATCTGCTCTCCGAGGTCGCGATGTCGATCAACGGCGACACCGTGACCGTGGGGCGGACCAGCAGGACGGATGCCTTCCGGGTCAGCGACGGCGCGGTGGTCTTCGGGAAGCTGCCGGGCAACTGCCAGCCGTTCGGCTTCGCGAGCGGTCCCGTGGCGATCGCCGCCACGAGCTGCCAGACGGCGGCCGACGACCACAAGGAGCAGCAGATCCAGCGGATCGACCCGGCCACCGGCAAGGTCGAGTGGACGTACCGGGTCAAGAAGGGCTGGGAGGTCGCGCGGTTCTACTCGGTCAGCCCGCTCGTCGTCTCGCTGAAGCAAGAGGGCAAATGGGCCATCATGCTGCTGAACGAGGACGGGACATACCGCTCCCAGTTGGTCGGCGGCTCCGATGACTACACGACCACCTGCGACGACGACCTCGTCTCCGCGGGCAAGAACCTCGACAACTGCCTCGGCGTCGCGGCCGACGGCCAGGGGGTCTACCTGGCGACCAAGCCGACCGGGGACGAGCCCTCCAACAAGGTCGTCGCCTTCGACCTGAACACCGGCAAGGCGAAGTGGCGGGCGACCGCGCCCCCCGGCCAGACGCTGATGCCGATGCGGGTGGAGGGCGGCAAGCTGCTGATGTACCTGAGCGCGGGGAGGAACAAGGGCGGTGGCATCGCGTCCCTGCCGCCGACCGGGGGCACACCGCAGATGGTGCTGCGGCACCCGGTGGCGGCGGCCACCGTCGAACGGGACCTCTTCGACCCCAGGATCGCCTGGCTGAACGGGCGCAGCTTCCTCATGCCCGTGAGGATCAGCGGCATCGACGACGAGGACGAGAAGCGGATGAAGTCCATGGTGGCTTTCGGGAACTGAGGGTCAGGGGCCCGCTCGGCACGCCCTCCGGGTCCCGCTCGGCCCGTGGCCCGGACCCGCCCCACGGTTGCTCAGAAACGCGACCGGCCCGCGGTCCGAGGCATGAGCGACCGGCCGCCCGAGGCGTAACGAGGGCATCACAGGGCGGTTCTCCCTTGGGAACAGCGAGTGGCCCGATCCGGTGTGCCGGGTGTTGCGGGTGGTACAAAGAAGGCCCGCTCGACTGTCGTAACACTGCGGGAACCATGCCCGATTCGCTCCTTTCCATGGGGTTCGGGGAGTCTCCCGGACTCTTCGCACTCCTCGGAATCGCGGGGGAGACCGGAACGGGCACCGGACCGCACGAAGGGGGATGCGCTGATGAGCCAGCCGCCCGACCAGCAACCGCCGCAGGGAGGCTTCGGCGCACCGCAGGGGCCGCCGCCGGGGAGTCCCCAGCCGCCCCAGGGCCCGCCGCAGGCCCCGCCACCCCCGCAGGCCGCGCCGCCCCCGCCGCAGAGCCCGCCGCCCGGCTACGGCAATCCGCAGCAGCCCGGCCCGTACAACCAGCAGCCGGGACCGTATGGTCAGCAGCCCGGACCCTACAACCAACAGCCCGGTCCGTATGGTCAGCAGCCCGGACCCTACAACCAGCCGACGCAGCCCGGCCCGTACGGTCAGCCGACGCAGCCCGGCTACGGCTACCCGCAGCAGCAGTTCCCCGGCGCACCGGCCCCCGGCGGCAAGGGCGGCGGCGGTGCGTCCAAGCGGAAGCCCGCGCTGATCGCCGGGGCCGCGGCGGCGGCGCTGCTGGTGATCGGCAGTGGCGTGTACGTCGCCACGAGCGGAAACGGCGACGACAAGAAGCCCGTCGCGGAGAAGAGCGAAGACAGCACCCCGAGCGCGTCGCCGTCCGTCGACCAGGGCGACGGCAGCGGCGACGGACGCACGGGTGACGAGGACCTCAACGCCGGGCGCAAGCCGGGCGAGGCGAAGGTCCTCTGGCTGATGAAGAACGACATCGACCTGCCGCGCAACGGCTCGGACGTCCACGGCCCCTGGGTCGTCGGCGACACGATCGTCAAGGGCATGTACCGCGGCATATCCGGCTACTCCGTGACCGACGGCAAGCCGAAGTGGAAGGTGGACCTGCCCGCCGACCTGTGTGCGGCGCCCGCCCAGACCACCACCGACGGCAAGATAGTCATCGGGGTCAAGAACGGCACCACCAGCAAGGCGGACTGCGCGGACCTCCAGATGATCGACCTCAAGACCGGCAAGGTCGGCTGGAAGAAGTCGATCAAGAAGAACGGCATCTGGGACTTTCTGTCGGACATCTCGCTCGCCATCAGCGGCGACACGGTCACCGTCGGCCGCACCGGCAACTCCAACGCCTACCGGGTCAGCGACGGCACGGAACTGTTCGGCAAGCAACCGGGCAACTGCCAGCCGTTCGCCTTTGCCGGAGGCCCGAAACTGATCGCGGCCTCCAACTGCCGCACCGACGACGCCGACAACCCGCAGCACCAGATCCAGGAGATCGACCCGGTCAGCGGGAAGCCGCGGTGGACGTACCAGCCCAAGCGCGGGTGGAAGGTCGACCGGGTCTTCTCGGTGAGCCCGCTGGTCGTCTCCCTGAAGAAGGAAAGGGAGTGGAGCATCCTCGCCCTCAGGGAGAACGGTTCGCTCCGCTCCGGACTCACCAGCGACAAGGGCGACAAGTTCGCGACGGACTGCGGCAGCGCCTTCGCGGTCTTCGGCAAGTCCCTGGACGGCTGCACCGGTCTCGCCGCCGACGCCAACACCTTCTACATCGCGACCGCGCCGGAGTCCGGGGGCCTCGCCCGTACGAACAAGGTCGTGGCGTTCGACCTGAACACCGGCAAGGTCAAGTGGAAGGCCGCGGCCCCGGCCGAGCGCGTGGTCAAGCCGCTGCGCATGGAGGGCGGCGACATACTGCTCTACGTGGAGGCCGGTTACAACAAGGGCGGCGGCATCGCCACCCTCGCCCCGACCGGCGGCACCCCGAAGATGCTGCTGCGGCACCCCGTGTCCACGTCCCAGATCGAGAGCACCTTCTACAACTCGAAGATCGTCTACGCGGACGGCCGGTGCTTCGTCGCGAGCGGCCGGGTCAGCGCGAGGAACGACAAGGAAGAGCTGGAGACGAAGACCATGATGGCCTTCGGCAACTGACGGTCCGCGAGGGCTTTTGGGGCGGACCTCCAACGCTCCGGAAGCCCTCGCCGACCACGACCGGCCGACGCGGCGACCGGAGCATCCGCGCCCGTCGGTCCCCGACCAACGACTCCCTTCCCCCGAGGTACGTACGTCATGACGCAGCCGCCCCAGCCACCGAACGAACCGCCCCAGGGCGAAACCGGCGCTCCCCAGAACCCGCCGCAGGGTGGTTTCGGTGCTCCGACACCGCCGCCCGCCGATGCCGTTCCGCCCGTGGGCGGGGCCGGCGCTCCCCAGGCCCCGCCGCGGGGTGGGTTCGGGGCCCCGCAGGCCCCGCAGGGTGGTTTCGGTACGCCGCAGAACCCGCCGCAGGGTGGTTTCGGTGCTCCGACACCGCCGCCCGCCGATGCCGTTCCGCCCGTGGGCGGGTACGGGGCTCCGCAGGCCCCGCCGCAGGGTGGATACGGGGCCCCGCCGCAGGGTGGCTTCGGCGCGCCGCAGAACCCGCAGCAGCCGGGGCCCGGCTACGGCTACCCGCCCACCCAGCCGGGGTACGGCTACCCGCAGAGCGGTGCGCCCCAGCCCGGCTACGGCTACCCGCAGGGGCTGCCGCCCGGTCAGCCGCCGCAGCAGGGCTACGGCTTCCCGACCACCCCCATGCAGCAGCCGCCGCAGCCGAACGGCAACGGGGGCGGTGGCAAGAAGTTCAACACCCGGATGCAGATCATCGTCGCCGCGTCGGTCGCGGTGGTGCTGATCGTCGGCGCCGGTATCTGGTACGGCTCCAGCGGCGGTGACGACGACAAGAAGAAGCAGGCGTCCGAGTCCAGCGAGGCTTCCGGCGGCAAGGACGGCGGTACGGGCGGCACGCTCGGAGGCGGCGGCAAGGAACAGGCGCCGTCGGACCCCAAGTCCAAGATCGCCTTCGAGATGGCGACGCCGAAGGTCACCGACGTCACCACCCTCGACGGCTCCTGGCTGACCGACAAGGCGTATGTGAAGACCGGCCTGAACGAGGTCGTCGGCTACGACGCGGCCAAGGGCACCAAGCTGTGGTCCATCCCGCTGGCGGGCCAGCTCTGTGCCGCCTCCCGGCACATGTCCGAGGACTACAAGACGGCCATCCTCTTCCAGGAGGGCAAGCCGACCAAGGAGAAGAAGTACCCGCCGTGCAACCAGATAGGCGCGCTCGACCTGAAGACCGGCAAGCTCATGTGGAGCAAGTCGGTGACCGCCGCCACCAGTGGTGACGCCCCGGTCAGGTTCCAGGAGGTCACGGTCAGCGGCACCACGGTCGCCGCGGGCGGCCTGGAGGGCGGCGCCGCGTTCGACCTGAACACGGGGGCCGAGCGCTGGAAGCCGAAGGCCGGCGCCGACGGCTGCCTCGACCGCGGCTACGGCGGCGGCGAGGGACTCGCGGTGGTCCGCAGATGCGGTGGGTACGACGACCCGCAGCTCGTCATCCAGGCGCTGAACCCCACCACGGGCGCCCCCATCTCCTCGTACAAGATGCCGCCCGGCGTCGACTACGCGAGCATCGTCTCCACCAAGCCGCTCGTCGTCGCGGCCGACGTCGGCGACACCGCCGGGGACGGCAGCGGCATCTCGGACTTCTTCTCCATCGACGCCTCCACCGGCAAGCTGCTCACCAGGATCGCGGCCGATGCCGACAAGTACGCCGCGCGCTGCCGCTCCACCGAGGTCGAGAGCTGCAAGAAGCTGGCCGTCGGCAACAACCGCATCTACGTGCCGACCGAGGACCACGAGGGCACCGGCGAGTACGGGAACACCAACGAGATCGTCTCGTTCGACCTCACCACGGGCAAGCCGACCAGCGACCGGGCCGACGCGGGCGAGCGGTACACGATGTTCCCGCTCCGCATGGACGGCGGCAACATCATCGCGTACAAGATCCCCCCGTACGACAAGGGCGGCCAGATCGTCTCCATCGACGGCGGAACGTTCAAGCAGACGGTGCTGATGGAGAACCCGGCCGACAAGGCCGTCCGCGACGTGGAGAGCAGCTTCACGCCGGACTACTCCGAGATCCTCTACAACGACGGGCACCTGTACCTGTCCAGCACTCTCGCGAACAAGCGCTACGGCTCCCTGGACACGGACCGACGCCTGTTCGTCGCCTTCAGCAGGGAGTGACCCCGGGCGCGGATCGCGGGGGCGGTGCCCGTTCGCCGGGCACCACCCCCGTTTTCGTTCCGGTCCGGGCGGCGGGCGATTGTAGCAGCGCCCGCCACATATGACGAGGTGTCAACTAGGCGCCGCGGCGGCGAAATCGATCATCCACGCGCTTTGGCCGATAAGGCATCAGCGGTCCGGGACGAGCGTGTAGCTTGCCGGGTCATGGTGGGCCGGGGGGTCTGGCGCCAGTGTTGCGGGGGTGTGCTCGATGGGTGTGCGGCTCATGGTGATCGACGATCACCGACTGCTCGCCGAGGCGCTCGCCTCGGCGTTGAAACTACGGGGTCACCGGGTCCTCGCGGCGGTCGCGCCGACCACGGAGGCGGCGGAGCCGGTGATCAACCGGGTGCCGGAGGTCTGCCTGTTCGGCACCGCGGCACCCGCCGAACCCGGTGTCTTCGACCCCGTCGTGCAGATTCGCCGGGAGCGCCCGCAGGTGGCCGTGGTGGTACTCGGCCCCGTGCCCAGCCCGCGCGGGATCGCGGCGGCGTTCGCGGCGGGCGCGGCCGGATATGTACGCCACGACGAGCGCATGGAAGGCGTCGAACGCGCGATGACCAAGGCGCGCGCCGGAGAGGCCGCGGTGGCACCGCAACTGTTGCAGAGCGCCTTCGCCGAGCTGCTCGATCCGGCCGCCGCACCGGACGACGAGGGGCAGCGGCTGCTCCGGATGCTCACTCCGCGCGAGGCCGAGGTGCTGGTGCGGGTCGCCGAGGGCGAGGACACCCGGCTGATCGCGGAGGGGATGCGCATCGCGTCCAGCACCGCGCGCACGCATGTGCAGCGGGTGCTGATGAAGCTGGGCGTCGGCTCCCGGCTGGAGGCCGCGGCGCTCGCGGCCCGCACGGGACTGCTGGACCGGGCGGGGCAGACGATCCCGAGGCCGGAACGGCCCGACGCCGACTGATCCCGCGCCCGCGACCGCACCCGTTCGACGGCCTGCGCCCGCGGGGTTTCTGAGCCCGCGCCTGCCCGCCGGCCTTCACCGCCGGTCTTCGCTCGACGCCAGGCTTCACTCGACGTTCTTCGTCCACCGGTCCTCACCCGTGTCCGCCTGGCGGCCCCCGCCCGGGAGCGGCCCGGGTGCCGAGCGGTCGTGCCCGCCCGGTCGCCGGACCGCCGAGTCACCTCCCGTCCGCCGTACCGTGCGGGCGTCTCGCCGTCGTCGTACCGCCGCCCTTCACCGCGCCGCCTCCGGCCGTACCGCCATTGACGGGCATGTTGGTTTGTGGTTCATTGTGTTTGTTTATGTTTGGAGGAGTCTGGTGAAGAAGACGGTCACGACGCTCGCAGACGGCCGGGAACTGCTCTACTACGACAGCCGCGACGACATCGTGCGCGACGCCGTCGACCGGCGGCCCCTTGACCCCGTGTCGACCTCGTCCGAGATCCGCCGGGACCCGCTCCTCGGCGACAGCGTCGCCATCGCCTCGCACCGGCAGGGCCGCATCTACCACCCGCCGGCCGACGCATGCCCGCTCTGCCCCTCGCGGGGCGACCGGCGCAGCGAGATTCCCGAGCCGGACTACGAGGTCGCCGTCTTCGAGAACCGCTTCCCCTCGCTCGCCGGTGAGTCCGGCCGCTGCGAGGTCGTCTGCTTCACCTCCGACCACGACGCCTCGTTCGCCGACCTCACCGAGGAGCAGGCCGCCCTGGTGCTGGCGGCATGGACCGACCGCACCGCCGAGCTCGCCCGGCTGGAACAGGTCAGGCAGGTGTTCTGCTTCGAGAACCGGGGCGCCGAGATCGGCGTCACGCTCGGCCATCCGCACGGGCAGATCTACGGGTATCCGTTCGTCACGCCCCGCACCGAACTGATGCTCCGCTCGACGGCCGCCCACCGCGCCACGACCGGTCGCAACCTCTTCGAGGACGTGGTGGCCCGGGAGGAGGCCGAGGGCTCGCGGATCGTCGTCTCCGGCGAGCACTGGATCGCCTTCGTGCCGTACGCGGCCCACTGGCCGTACGAGGTGCACCTCTACCCGCGCCGCCGCGCCCTCGACCTGCGGGAGCTGGATGACGCCGCGCGCGCCGAGTTCCCGGGGATCTACCTGGAACTCCTGCGGAGGTTCGACCGGATCTTCGGCCCCGGCGAGCCGCCGACCCCGTACATCTCGGCCTGGCATCAGGCCCCGTTCGAGGCGGCCGGCCGGGAGGACTTCGCGCTCCACCTGGAGCTTTTCACCATCCGACGTACCACGGGCAAGCTGAAGTTCCTCGCGGGTTCCGAATCCGGCATGAACGTGTTCATCAACGACGTGCCGCCGGAGACCGCGGCCATGCGACTGCGAGAGGTAGCGAGCGAGTGAGCAAGCCCCGGAAGAAGTACCTGGTCACGGGTGGTGCGGGATACGTCGGAAGCGTGGTCGCCCGGCATCTGCTGGAGGCCGGTCACGCGGTCACCGTCCTCGACGACCTGTCGACCGGGTTCCGGGAGGGCGTCCCGGCGGGGGCCGAGTTCATCGAGGGCCGGATCCAGGACGCCGCGAAATGGCTGGATCCCTCCTACGACGGGGTGCTGCACTTCGCCGCGTTCTCGCAGGTCGGCGAGTCCGTCACCAACCCGGAGAAGTACTGGGTGAACAACGTCGGCGGTTCCGTCGCGCTGCTCGCCGCGATGCGGGACGCCGGGGTGCGGACCCTGGTCTTCTCCTCCACCGCCGCGACCTACGGCGAACCGGCCACCACCCCCATCACCGAGTCCGACGCGACCGCACCCACCAACCCCTACGGCGCCACCAAGCTGGCCGTCGACCACATGATCACCGGGGAGGCGGCCGCGCACGGACTGGCGGCGGTCTCCCTGCGCTACTTCAACGTGGCCGGGGCGTACGGCGGTTGCGGCGAGCGGCACAGCCCCGAGACGCACCTGATCCCGCTCGTTCTCCAAGTCGCCCTCGGGCAGCGGGAGTCCATCGCCGTGTACGGCGACGACTACCCCACCCACGACGGCACCTGCGTCCGCGACTACATCCATGTCGCCGACCTCGCCGAGGCCCACCTGCTGGCCCTGGACGCGGCCGCCCCGGGCGCGCACCTGATCTGCAACCTCGGCAACGGCAACGGTTTCTCGGTGCGCGAGGTCATCGAGACCGTCCGCGAGGTCACCGGTCACCCCGTCCCCGAGACCGCGGCCCCGCGCCGCCCCGGCGACCCCGCCGTACTGGTCGCCTCCGCCGCCACCGCCAGGGAGCGGCTCGGCTGGACGCCGTCGCGCGCCGACCTGGCCGGGATCATCGCCGACGCCTGGACGTTCGCCCGCCGAGAGGAACCCGTCACCCCATGACCGCGCACAGCGAACCGGCCACCACCCGCACCGCCCCCGCCGATTCTTCGGAGAACGTGGCCGCCCCGGCCCCAGCCCCGGCCGCGTCCGCGGAGAACGCGGCCGACCCGGCCGACGCCTTCACCCGGCTGTACGGCCGCACCCCCGAGGGGGTCTGGGCGGCGCCCGGCCGGGTCAACCTGATCGGCGAGTACACCGACTTCAACGACGGCTTCGTGATGCCGCTCGCCCTGCCGCACACCGCACGCGCCGCGGTGGCCCGCCGCACCGACGGCGAGCTGCGGCTCCACTCGGCCGACATACCGGGCGGCGTGGTGAGCCTCCGGGTCGACGAACTGGCCCCGCACCAGGGGCACGACTGGGCCGCCTACCCGGCCGGGGTCGTCTGGGCGCTGCGCGAGGCCGGCCACCCGGTCACCGGGGCGGACATCCACCTCACCTCCACCGTGCCCACCGGCGCCGGGCTCTCCTCCTCCGCCGCCCTGGAGGTCGTCACCGCCTTCGCCCTGAACGACCTCTTCGGGCTCGGGCTGTCCGCGGCCGAGCTGGCGCTTCTCGGACAGCGCGCCGAGAACGACTTCGTCGGCGTGCCGTGCGGAATCATGGACCAGATGGCCTCCGCCTGCTGCACCGACGGCCACGCCCTGTACCTCGACACCCGCGACCTCACCCAGCGCCAGGTCCCCTTCGACCTGGCCGCGCACGGGCTGCGGCTGCTGGTCGTCGACACACGGGTCAAGCATGCGCTGGGCGACGGCGCGTACGCCGAGCGGCGGGCGGCCTGCGAGGCGGGGGCCGCCGCGCTCGGCCTGCGCACGCTGCGCGAGCTCCCGTACGAGGGGCTCGGGGCGGCCCTGGAGGCCCTGGCCAGGGGCGGTGCGGACGAGTCGGTGGTGCGCTGCGTACGCCATGTGGTGAACGAGAACCACCGGGTGGAGCAGGTCATCGCGCTGCTCGACGCGGGAGACGTGGGCGCGGCGGGCCCGGTCCTCGACGCGGGACACGCCTCGCTCCGCGACGACCTGCGGGTCTCCTGCCCGGAGCTGGACCTGGTGGTGTCGGCCGCGGTCAAGGCGGGGGCGCTCGGCGCGCGGATGACCGGCGGCGGCTTCGGCGGCTCGGCGATCGTCCTGGTGGACGAGGCCTCGGCGGACACGGTCGCCGGGGCGGTGACGGCGGCGTTCGCCGCGGCGGGATACATGGAGCCGGGGATCTTCCCGGCGGTGCCTTCGGCGGGCGCCCGCCGCCTCGCCTGAGCCGGTCCGCGCACGCGTCCGCGGATGGGCCGCGCACGCGTCCGCGGACGAACCGGCCGCGGACGTGGACGGCGCACCCCGCCCGCCGAAGAACCGATGGCGCCCGCAGACCGCCCGCGACGGACCGGTCGCGCCCACGGACCGACCGGCATCGGCCACCGACCGACCGGTGCCGGTCAGTTCCGGGAAACTCCCTCCGCGCCGGTCGCCCGCCCGTACCCTGATGCACAGCACCGGTGGGGGCCGGTGCTGATTCAGGGGTACGAGACAGTCGGGTACGGCGCCCGGGGCGGGTGGCAGTCGACACACGGCGGCGGCCGTGGGACTGCGGTCCATTTCCCCGGTCCGGGCGGCCGTACCCGCGCCGTTGCGTCCCTTCAGCGGGCCGGGGGTGGCCCGGCAGCAGTGGCAGCATGGGGGTGCCTGTGGCCCGTATCCGGGTTCTCGTGGTGGACGACCACCGTATTTTCGCCGAATCACTGGCGGCGGCGCTGGCGGCCGAGCCCGACGTGGAGGTGTCGGCGGCGGGCAGCGGCCCCGCCGCGCTGCGGTGCCTGGAACGGGCGGCGGCGGAGGGGCGCGGCTACGACGTGATGCTGATCGACGCCGAGTTGGGTGCCCGCTCCGCGGCGGGAGACCACCGCGCGGCCATGGCCATACCGGCGCCGCGCACCGGGGAGAGCGCCCCGGTGGACGGGATCTCACTGGTCGCGGGCGTTCACTCCACCCGGGCCTCCGTGCGCACGGTGGTGCTCGCGGAGAAGGACGACCCGCACCGGGCCGCCCTGGCCCTCCAGGCCGGGGCGTTCGGCTGGGTGGCCAAGGACTGCTCGCTGCAGCGGCTGCTCACGGTCGTACGGGGCGTGCTGCGCGACGAGACGCATCTGCCCCCCGCCCTGCTGACCGGCGTCCTGCGGGAACTGACCGCCGCCCGCAGGCACCGCACCGAGAGCGAACGGCTCGTCGAGTCGCTGACCCCGCGCGAGCGCGAAGTGTTGCGCTGCATGGTGGCGGGACTGGGGCGCAAGGCGGTCGCGGAGCGCCTCTTTCTCTCCCCGCACACGGTGCGCACCCATATGCAGAACGTCCTGGGGAAGCTGGGCGTGCACTCCACCCTGGCCGCGGTCGCCCTGGCCCGGCGGGCGGGCATCGGGCCGGTCGACCTGGAACCGGGCGACCCCGCCCTATCCGGGAATGTTGTCGAACGGCGCGGTCAACTGGCGTAGCAGGCCGGCCAGTTCGCCGCGCTCGCGGATGGAGAGCCTGCTCAGGATCGCGCGTTCCTGGGCGAGCAGCCCGGCCAGGGACTGATCGGCCTTGTCGCGGCCCTCGGCGGTGAGCCGGACCAGCACGCCCCGGCGGTCGTTCGGGTCCGGCAGCCGCTCCACGAGGTTCTTCTTGGCCAGCCGGTCGATACGGTTGGTCATCGTGCCCGAGGTGACCAGTGTCTGGGTGAGCAACTGGCCGGGGGAGAGTTGATAGGGGGCGCCGGCGCGGCGCAGCGACGTCAGCACGTCGAACTCCCACGGCTCCAGGCCGTGCTCGGAGAACGCGATGCGGCGGGCCCGGTCCAGGTGGCGGGCCAGACGGGAGACGCGGCTCAGCACCTCAAGCGGTTCCACGTCGAGGTCGGGGCGCTCGCGGCGCCATGCAGCGACCAGTCGGTCGACCTCGTCCTCCATGTCCCCAGTGTAGAGGATCTGTCGACGTGAAGTCTCTTGACCTCAAGTATCTTGACGCCAAGGTAAGCCCCGCCGCATGCTGAGCCCATGACCTCACCCATCTGGGATCCGCGGCAGTACCTGCGCCACGCGGACCACCGCACCCGCCCCTTCCACGACCTCCTCGCCCGCATCCCCGGCCACCCGACCACCCCCGTGCCCCGCATCGCCGACCTCGGCTGCGGCGCCGGGAACGTCACCGCCCTCCTCGCCGACCGCTGGCCGACGGCGCGCATCACCGGCTACGACGACTCCCCGCAGATGCTGGAACGGGCCCGGATCCACGCCGGCCCTCTCCTCGACTTCGCCGAGGCCGACGCCGCGACCTGGACCCCCACCGAGCCCCACGACCTGATCGTCTCCAACGCCCTGCTCCAGTGGGTCCCCGGCCACGCCGCACGCTTCCCCGCCTGGCTGGACGCCCTCACCCCCGGCGGAACGTTCGCCTTCCAGGTCCCCGGCAATTTCGACCAGCCCACCCATGTCCTCATGCGGGAACTCGCCGGCTCCCCGCGCTGGCGCGACCGCCTCGGCGGCGTGTTGCGCCACACCGACGCGGTGCTCACCCCGGCCGCCTACCTCGACGCCCTGACCCTCCCCGGCATCACGGCCGACGTCTGGGAGACCACCTACCTGCACCTGCTGCCCGGCGAGGACCCCGTGCTCGACTGGGTGAAGGGCACCGGACTGCGCCCCGTCCTCACCGCCCTCGCCGACGACCCCGAGGCCCAGGAGGCGTTCCTCACCGCCTACCGCGACCTGCTGCGCACCGCCTACCCGGCGGGCCCGCACGGCACGGTTCTTCCGTTCCGCCGGATCTTCGCCGTGGCCCACCAAGAGGTCCGCGAGAAGCCCCGCGCGGACACACACGACGAAACCCGCGCGCATGCCGCTGACGAAAGCCCCACGGAGAAGCGGTGACCGCCGCCCCGACGGTCATCAACGCCCTCGACCACGAGTCCGGCCAGCCGCCGTCGGGAACGGGACACCCGTCCCCGGCGGGTCGTGAGGGATCCCCCTCGGCCCGCGGCGCACCCGGCGACCACGCCCGGTGTCAGCTCTTGCGGTGTCCTATCAGCCGAGGCTTCGACTCCAGGTTCTCCAGACCGTGCCAGGCCAGATTCACCAGATGGGCCGCGACCTCCGCCTTCTTCGGCTTGCGGGCGTTCACCCACCACTGGCCGGTCAGGGCCACCATGCCGACCAGCGCCTGCGCATACAGCGGAGCCAGCTTCGGATCGAAGCCGCGGGCCTTGAACTCCAGGCCCAGGATGTCCTCCACCTGAGTGGCGATGTCACTGATCAGGGACGCGAACGTACCCGTCGACTGCGCGACCGGGGAATCCCGGACCAGGATGCGGAAACCGTCCGTGTACGTCTCGATGTAGTCCAGCAGCGCGAACGCCGCCTGCTCCAGCAGCTCACGCGGGTGCCCGGCCGTCAGCGCACCCGTCACCATGTCGAGGAGCCGGCGCATCTCCCGGTCCACGACCACCGCGTACAGCCCCTCCTTGCCGCCGAAGTGCTCGTACACCACCGGCTTCGAGACACCCGCACGCGCCGCGATCTCCTCCACGGACGTGCCCTCGAAACCCTTGTCGGCGAACAGCGTGCGACCGATGTCCAACAGTTGCTCGCGCCGTTCCTTTCCGGTCATCCTGACCCGGCGGGCCCGCCGGCCGGAGGAAGGACGGTTCTTCTCGCTGCTGGTGCTGGGGTCGGTCGCCACATCGTCAATCATGCCGCGTCGCCGCGCACGGGATCGCGGCGGGAGCCGATACGCCCGGAGTCGACACGCCGCGACGCGATCCTGGCCCGATCCGGCCAGCGCACGTCGTACGCCCACCCCAGCTTCTCGAAGCAGCGGATCAGCCGGGCACTCGAATCCACCTGCCCCCGCTCCACCCCGTGCCGCGCGCTCGTCGGATCCGCGTGATGCAGGTTGTGCCACGACTCGCCGCACGACAGCACCGCCAGCCACCACACGTTCCCCGACCGGTCACGGGACTTGAACGGGCGCTTGCCGACCGCGTGACAGATCGAGTTGATCGACCAGGTGACATGGTGCAGCAGGGCCACCCGCACGAGCGAGCCCCAGAAGAACGCGGTCGCCGCGCCCCACCACGACATCGTCACCAGACCGCCCACCAGCGGCGGCACCGCCAGCGACACCACCGTGAACGTCGCGAAATGCCGGGAGATCCGGCGAATCGCCGGGTCCTTGATCAGATCCGGCGCGTACTTCTGCTGCGGCGTCTGCTCCGCGTCGAACATCCAGCCGACATGCGCCCACCACAGCCCCTTCAACAGGGCCGGCAGCGTCTCGCCGTACCGCCACGGCGAATGGGGATCGCCCTCCGCGTCCGAGAAACGGTGATGCTTGCGGTGATCCGCCACCCACCGCACCAGCGGACCCTCCACCGCCAGCGAACCCGCCACCGCCAACGCGATCCGCAACGGACGCCGCGCCTTGAACGAACCATGCGTGAAATGGCGGTGAAAACCGACCGTGATGCCATGGCAGCCGATGAAGTACATCCCCACCAGCAGCCCCAGATCCAGCCAGCTCACCCCCCGGCCCCACGCCCACGGCACCGCCGTCACCAGCGCCAGGAACGGCACCACGATGAACAGCAGCAGAGCGATCTGCTCGATTGAACGTTTACTGTCCCCGCCCAGCGTGGCGGACGGAAGGACCTGGCCATCTGCCGACGACGGATCCGCGTCGTCGATCACAGCGGGACTGGTGTTCATGGGGAATCCCCTGGGGATGAGGAGTACGACGGACAGCCCTGGCTACGGTTCCGTAACCTACGGTGACGTAAGTATGGCAGCGCGGAGACCCGCCGCACGAGAGCACGACGAACCGGCCGGACGGGGAAAACCCGAACGGGCCGCCAGCCACACCGACGGTGCGGACACCTATCCTGGTGGAGTCGGACAGCGCGGTCCGCACTCTGCTTCCCGGGGTGGCCACAGCACCGCTGCCGGCCGCGGCCCCGGAGACCCCGTGCCCGCGCGACTCCCGCCACCACCCTTGTGCGGGAGCCGCAACGCGACGCACCTCCTCATCCACTGCAAGGAGCCGCACACTGTGAGCAGTGCCGACCAGACCCACGCCGCCAGCCCCGAGCTGCGCGCCGACATCCGCCGCCTCGGCGACCTGCTCGGCGAGACCCTCGTACGCCAGGAAGGCTCAGAGCTCCTCGACCTCGTCGAACGAGTCCGCGCCCTGACCCGCACCGACGGCGAGGCCGCCGCCGAACTCCTCGGCGACACCGACCTGGAGACCGCCGCGCGCCTCGTCCGCGCCTTCTCCACGTACTTCCACCTCGCCAACGTCACCGAACAGGTCCACCGCGCCCGCGAAATGCGCGACCGGCGCGCCGCCGAAGGCGGAGCCCTCGCCCGCACCGCCGACCGCCTCAAGGACGCCGACCCGCAGCACCTGCGCGAAACCGTCAAGAACCTCAACGTCCGGCCCGTCTTCACCGCCCACCCCACCGAAGCCGCCCGCCGCTCCGTCCTCAACAAGCTCCGCCGCATCGCCGAACTCCTCGAAACGCCCGTCATCGACACCGACCGGCGCCGCCAGGACCTCCGCCTCGCCGAGAACATCGACCTCATCTGGCAGACCGACGAACTCCGTGTCGTCCGCCCCGAGCCCGCCGACGAGGCCCGCAACGCCATCTACTACCTCGACGAACTCCACACGGGCGCCGTCGGCGACGTCCTGGAGGACCTCGCCGCCGAACTCGAACGCGCCGGCGTCGAACTCCCCGCCGGCACCCGCCCGCTCACCTTCGGCACCTGGATCGGCGGCGACCGCGACGGCAACCCCAACGTCACCCCCGAGGTCACCCGCGAAGTGCTGATCCTCCAGCACGAACACGGCATCACCGACGCCCTCGAACTCGTCGACCACCTGCGCGCCCAGCTCTCCAACTCCATCCGCTACACCGGCGCCACCGACGAACTCCTCGCCTCCCTCCAGGCCGACCTCGAACGCCTCCCCGAGATCAGCCCCCGCTACAAGCGCCTGAACGCCGAGGAGCCCTACCGCCTCAAGGCCACCTGCATCCGCCAGAAGCTCGTCAACACCCGCGAGCGCCTCGCCGCCGACACCCCCCACCGCCCCGGCTGCGACTACCTCGGCACCGCAGACCTCCTCACCGACCTCGAACTCATCCAGAGCTCCCTGCGCGAACACCGCGGCGGCCTCTTCGCCGACGGCCGCATGGACCGCACCATCCGCACCCTCGCCGCCTTCGGCCTCCAGCTCGCCACCATGGACGTCCGCGAACACGCCGACGCCCACCACCACGCCCTCGGCCAGCTCTTCGACCGGCTCGGCGAGGAATCCTGGCGCTACGCCGACATGCCCCGCGACTACCGGCAGAAGCTCCTCGCCAAGGAACTCCGCTCCCGCCGCCCCCTCGCCCCCACCCCCGCACCCCTCGACGCGGCCGGACAGAAGACCCTCGGCGTCTTCCACACCGTCAAGGAAGCCTTCGAACGCTTCGGCCCCGAAGTCATCGAGTCCTACATCATCTCCATGTGCCAGGGCGCCGACGACGTCTTCGCCGCCGCCGTCCTCGCCCGCGAGGCCGGCCTCATCGACCTCCACGCCGGCTGGGCCAAGATCGGCATCGTCCCGCTCCTGGAAACCACCGACGAACTCCGCGCCGCCGACGTCATCCTCGACGACATGCTCGCCGACCCCTCCTACCGCCGCCTCGTCTCCCTCCGCGGCGACGTCCAGGAGGTCATGCTCGGCTACTCCGACTCCTCCAAGTTCGGCGGCATCACCACCTCCCAGTGGGAGATCCACCGCGCCCAGCGCCGCCTGCGCGACGTCGCCCACCGCTACGGCGTACGGCTCCGCCTCTTCCACGGCCGCGGCGGCACCGTCGGCCGCGGCGGCGGCCCCTCCCACGACGCCATCCTCGCCCAGCCCTGGGGCACCCTCGAAGGCGAGATCAAGGTCACCGAACAGGGCGAGGTCATCTCCGACAAGTACCTCATCCCGGCCCTCGCCCGCGAGAACCTCGAACTCACCGTCGCCGCCACCCTCCAGGCATCGGCCCTGCACACCGCACCCCGCCAGTCCGACGAGGCCCTCGCCCGCTGGGACGCGGCCATGGACACCGTCTCCGAAGCCGCCCACACCGCCTACCGCAAGCTCGTCGAAGACCCCGACCTGCCCGCCTACTTCTTCGCCTCCACCCCCGTCGACCAGCTCGCCGAACTCCACCTCGGCTCACGACCCTCCAGGCGCCCCGACTCCGGCGCCGGACTCGACGGACTCCGCGCCATCCCCTGGGTCTTCGGCTGGACCCAGTCCCGCCAGATCGTCCCCGGCTGGTACGGCGTCGGCTCCGGCCTCAAGGCCCTCCGCGAAGCCGGGCTCGACACCGTCCTCGACGAGATGCATGAGAACTGGCACTTCTTCCGCAACTTCATCTCCAACGTCGAGATGACCCTCGCCAAGACCGACCTGCGCATCGCCCGGCATTACGTCGACACCCTCGTCCCCGACGAGCTCAAGCACGTCTTCGGCACCATCGAGGCCGAACACGCCCTCACCGTCCAGGAAGTCCTCAAGGTCACCGGAGCCACCGAACTCCTCGGCACCAGCCCCGTCCTCCAGCAGACCTTCGCCATCCGCGACGCCTACCTCGACCCCATCTCCTACCTCCAGGTCTCCCTCCTGGCCCGCCAGCGCCAAGCCGCCGCACGTGGCGAGGAACCCGACCCGCTGCTCGCCCGCGCCCTCCTCCTCACCGTCAACGGAGTCGCCGCGGGCCTCCGCAACACCGGCTGACCGGCACCCCGCCCACGGGGGCGGTTCCGCCACGGCAACGCGACCACGCGCCACGCCGCCGACATCGCGGCACGGCACTACAGCGCGAAGAACACCGCCACCAGCAGAACCGCCCCCGCAATCCCCGCCCCCCACGCCACCCGCGGCAGCCGCATGCCCCCGCCGATCACCAACGCGGCCAGCACCAGCGCACCCCCCAACGGCACCCACGCCAGCAGGAAACCCGCCACCCCCGCACGCACCACATCATCCGTACCCGGCCGCACCACCACCGGAAAACGATCACCACGCCGCGCACCGACCGACTTCTCGACCGTCACCCGCGAACGCGCGACCGCCTGCCCCGACGGCGTGAACGGCCCCGTGCAAACATCCGCACCACAACCCGTCACCGTCATCGTCCCGTGCTCACGGCCCTTGCCCAGCACGATGTGGTGCGCCGAATCCCACGAGGACCGCACCCCCGCGACAAGCAGCAACAGAACGACACAGCCCATGGCAGCGATACGAGCGTGGACCAGGACGCGGTGGGAGGAGCTCCGCTTCATGGGCAGCGATCCTTGGACAGAGCGGCATGCCCGGTCAACTCACACGTGAAGAAAACGGCTTACCGATGGGAATGTCGGCAATTACGCACCGCGGCGGACGACCGACACCACCCACCCGCCGCCTCGCTCACCCCGGCCGCACCACCACCGCGACCTCGCCCCCCACGACACCGGGCCTCCGCCACTCCGCCATGCCGCCAGGACCCCAGGCCCCGGACCTCAGGAGTTGTACGCGCCCTGTGCCCGCTCCAGCCCCTCCGCCAGCAGACACTCCACCGAGTCCGCCGCCCGGTCCACGAAATACGCCAGTTCCTTGCGCTCCGCCGACGAGAAGTCCTTCAGCACGAAATCCGCGACCTGCATCCGCCCCGGCGGCCGGCCGATCCCGAACCGCACCCGGTGATACCCCGCACCCAGCGACTTCGTCATCGACTTCAGTCCGTTGTGCCCGTTGTCACCGCCACCCAGCTTCAGCCGCAGCACCCCGTAATCGATGTCCAGCTCGTCATGGACCGCCACCACACGCTCCACCGGCACCTTGTAGAAGTCGCACAGCGCCGAGACCGGACCACCGGACAGATTCATGTACGACATCGGCTTCGCCAGCACCACCCGCCGACTCGACGGCCCGGGCGGACCCATCCGGCCCTCGACCACCTGAGCCTGCGCCTTCTGCGCCCGCTTGAACTTGCCGCCGATCCGCTCGGCGAGCAGATCGACGACCATGAACCCCACGTTGTGCCGGTTCGCCGCGTACTCGGGGCCGGGATTGCCCAGGCCCACGATGAGCCAAGGGGCGGTGGTGGCGTCGGACATCTGCGCTCGGTCTCCTCGCATACGTACGGGCTCCGGGCCCCGGAAGCCCCGGTCACCCCGATCGACAGGGAATCAACGGAAAAACGGGGCGGCGGGTCCCGGACACGGGAACCGCCGCCCCGTCAGTGAAGCGTCGCGGACGAGGCTCAGGCCTCGGCGCCCTCTTCGGCCGTGGCGGCCTCCTCGACCTTCGCGGCGACGACCTGAAGCACGATCGCCTCCGGGTCGTCCACCAGCGAGGAACCCTCGGGCAGCGGGATGTCCTTGGCGAACACGGACGCACCGGCGTCCATACCCGCGATCGAGACCGTGACGGACTCGGGGATGTTCGTGGCCTCGGCCTGGATACGCAGGGTGTTCATCACGTACTCCAGCAGGTTGCTGCCCGGAGCCAGGTCACCCTCGACGTGGACGACGACCTCGACGTCGACCTTCTCGCCGTGCTTGACCGCCAGCAGGTCGACGTGCTCCAGGAAGCCCTTCAGCGGGTCGCGCTGCACAGCCTTCGGGATGACCAGGTGGCTCTTGCCCGCGATGTCCAGACCGATCAGGACGTTGGGCGTCTTGAGCGCCATCATCAGCGCGTGACCCGGCAGCGAGACGTGGACCGGCTCGGCACCGTGACCGTAGACGACGCCGGGAACAAGGCCCTCGCGGCGGGTGCGACGCGCGGCACCCTTGCCGAACTCGTTACGGGTCTGGGCGGTGAGGTTGACCTCAGCCATGACTGCACTCCTCGTGAGGTGACGAAAAACGGACAGTCACCCGGCCCACGACAGACCTGCTACGAAGAGCGCGTCGATAACGGACCGCCGTACACATGAGTACGGCCTCCCTCGCCGAGCAACTCGCTGAGTCTACCCGGCGCGGAGGCCGCACCCCAAAGTGGATCTTTCAAACCGTACCGCCGTCACCGCTCCCCGCCCCGTCCGGAGCCCGATGACCACGGCCCCCCGGCCGCGCCCCCGCACCGCCGCCTGCCGTGAGGCGTCCGGCACGCACCCCCGCCACGCCGTCGGAGGAGTCCCCGTACGCCCGGTACGAGGACCATCCTCCGCCCTGCGATCGCGCACGCCGGACGCCGCACGACCCGACCTCAGGCCGGGCGACGCCGACGCGAAGGCACGGCCCGGGCCGTGCCTACTGCTCCTCGAAGAGGCTGGTGACCGAACCGTCCTCGAACACCTCGCGCACCGCGCGTGCGATCGTCGGTGCGATCGACAGCACCGTGATCTTGTCCAGCTCCTGCTCGCCAGGCGTCGGCAGCGTGTCCGTGAAGACGAACTCGCTGACTTTGGAGTTCTTCAGCCGGTCCGCGGCCGGACCCGACAGCACACCATGCGTCGCGGTCACTATTACGTCCTCGGCGCCGTGCGCGAACAGGGCATCGGCGGCGGCGCAGATCGTGCCGCCCGTGTCGATCATGTCGTCCACCAGGACGCAGACCCGGCCCTTGACGTTGCCGACCACCTCGTGGACCGTCACCTGATTGGCGACGTCCTTGTCACGGCGCTTGTGCACGATGGCCAGCGGCGCGTCCAGCCGGTCGCACCAGCGGTCCGCGACCCGCACCCGGCCCGCGTCCGGCGAGACCACGGTCAGCTTCGAGCGGTCCACCTTCGCCCCGACGTAGTCGGCGAGGATGGGCAGCGCGAACAGGTGGTCCACCGGGCCGTCGAAGAAGCCCTGGATCTGGTCCGTGTGCAGATCCACGGTGAGGATCCGGTCAGCACCCGCCGCCTTCATCAGATCCGCCACCAGACGCGCCGAGATCGGCTCACGACCGCGGTGCTTCTTGTCCTGCCGGGCATAGCCGTAGAACGGCACGATCACCGTGATGGAGCGGGCCGACGCGCGCTTCAGCGCGTCCAGCATGATCAACTGCTCCATGATCCACTTGTTGATCGGGGCCGTGTGGCTCTGCATCAGGAAGCAGTCGGCGCCACGGGCCGACTCCTGGAAGCGGACATAGATCTCGCCATTGGCAAAATCGAACGCCTTCGTCGGCACGAGACCGACGCCCAGTTGGTGTGCGACCTCCTCGGCCAGCTCGGGGTGGGCGCGCCCGGAGAAGAGCATCAGTTTCTTCTCGCCGGTCGTCTTGATCCCGGTCACAGCACAGTCTCCTCAGACATGTTTCTGGCGCCGCGCATGTCTCCCAATGTGCGACGAGCCAGCCGAAATGGGGTGAGCACCTATCACGGTACGCCGTGCTCGGCGTGCCTGTTTCCGGTCAGCTTTCGCCGTCGTGCCCCGCAGCGGCCGACTGAGCCGCCTGCGCGGCGGCACTCCCCGGACGCTTGCGGGCCACCCAGCCCTCGATATTCCTTTGCTGGCCACGGGCGACAGCCAGCGAACCGGGCGGTACATCCTTGGTGATCACCGAGCCTGCGGCGGTGTAAACCCCGTCCCCGATCGTGACGGGCGCCACAAACATATTGTCCGAACCGGTACGGCAGTGGGACCCGATCGTGGTGTGGTGCTTGGCCACACCGTCGTAGTTCACGAACACGCTCGCCGCACCGATGTTGGTGTGATCACCGATCGTCGCGTCACCGACATAGCTCAGATGCGGGACCTTGGTGCCCTCGCCGATCGCGGCGTTCTTCATCTCCACGTACGTGCCGGCCTTGGACCGCGTCCCGAGCCTCGTGCCCGGCCGCAGATAGGCGTACGGGCCCACCGTCGCGGCCTCGCCGATCTCCGCCCCTTCCGAGACCGTGTTGTCCACGCGCGCGCCCACACCCACGCGGGTGTCCTTGAGCCGGGAGTTCGGCCCGACCTCCGCGTCCTCCGAGAGGTGCGTGGTGCCCAGCAACTGGGTGCCCGGGTGCACGACCGCGTCCCGCTCGTACGTGACGGTGACGTCGATCAGCGTGGACGCCGGGTCGACGACGGTCACCCCCGCCGTCATGGCCCGCTCCAGCAGCCGCTGGTTCAGCAGCCGCCGGGCCTCGGTCAGCTGCACCCGGTTGTTGATGCCGAGGATCTCGTGGTGGTCGCCCGCGACGCAGGCGCCGACCCGGTGACCGGCCTCGCGCAGGATGGACAGCACGTCGGTGAGGTACTCCTCGCCCTGGCTGTTGTCCGTACGGACCTGGCCGAGCGCGTCCGCGAGCAGCCGGCCGTCGAACGCGAAGACCCCGGAGTTGATCTCCCGGATCGCCCGCTGGGCGTCGCTCGCGTCCTTGTGCTCGACGATCTCGGTGACCGCGCCGGTGGCCGGGTCACGGACGATCCGTCCGTAGCCGGTGGCGTCCGGGACCTCGGCGGTCAGCACGGTGACGGCGTTGGCATCGGTCGTGTGCGTGGCGGAGAGCGCGGCGAGCGTCTCGCCGGACAGCAGCGGGGTGTCGCCGCAGACGACGACCACGGTGCCCTCGGCGGTCCCGCCCAGCTCGTCGAGCCCGACACGCACGGCGTTGCCGGTGCCCCGCTGCTCGGCCTGGTGGGCGGTGCGCAGCCGGTCGTCGACGGCGGCCAGATGTGCGGTGACCCGCTCGCTCTCGTGGCCGACGACCACGACGAGGTGGGTCGGGTCCAGTTCGCGAGCGGCGGCGACGACGTGTCCGACGAGCGATCGCCCGGCGATCTCGTGCAGGACCTTGGGGGTCTTCGACTTCATGCGGGTGCCCTCACCCGCTGCGAGGACGACGACGGCTGCCGGGCGTTCGGAGCTCACGGAAATGCCCTTCGGCTTCGGGTGGTGGACACCCGCAGGATACCGGGGGGCTGATGGAGGGGTGGCGGGCGGACGGGGGCGGACATGGGTGCGGGCCCCGACCTAGGGAGGTCGGGGCCCGCACCTGCGGCTCCCGGGGAAGGAATCGAACCCTCATTCAATGGACCAAAACCATTTGTCCTGCCGTTAGACGACCCGGGATGGTTCGCCCGTTATGCCCGAATTTCATGATCGGGCATTGAGGCCGCTCCTACTATGCCGTACCACCAGCCCTCAATGCGACGGTACAGGTCGGCGCTTTTCAGAACGCGCACGACCAGGCAGCCCCGGTAGGTGGAACTTGTGTTCTTCCGGTTGGTCCTGGGGGAGTGCTTCTTGAGGGACGTCTTGCCGAACGCCGAGGTGTCGGCGCCCGTCAGGGCCCGCCAGTACCGCTCCGCCGCCGAGGCGTCGGCCGTCTCGTGGATGTGCACATGGAACCGGAGGTGATCCGGCCGCACGCCCAGCAGGCGGAGCCAGGCCAGGAACACCTCGATCATGTGGGGGTCGCTGTTGTGAAGGTGACCCGCTCCTGTGGGCGGTGCGGTTTGGCTTTGGAGTCTTCCGCCCAGTAGAGCCCCACGCCCACCAGGAAGAGTTCGCGTGGACTCAGCGCCCCGATTTCCTCTGCCGCCGCCTGTTTGGTCCGTCGTCGCTCCGCCTCGCGCCGTTGGAGGGTGGCTTCCCAGCCGCGCCTGGCGATGGCCGAGGACTCCTCCCGTGTCCGCTTCCGCTCCGGCTTCGGCAGATCTCGTACCCACAGCGAGATCGAGCTCTTCGAGCAGCCCAGCTCCACCTGGATCTGGTCGTACGTCATGCCCTTGAGCCGCAGCTCTCGGGCTTTCTCGCGCAGATCGTCCTTGGCGTTGGGGCGCTTGGTCCACTCCGGGGCGGGTTCGCCCCGGACGAGACGGTTCAGGATGTCGTTGTTGCCGACGCGCAGGCGGTCGCGGATCTGGCGCAGGCTGAGGCCCTGGCGGCGGAGGGCGACCGCCTGGGCGCGCAAGCCTTCGAAATCGGCGTACCTGCCCGTGATTTCCGTCATGCGCCGAGCGTCGTCCGGAATGCGGACGTCCGGTGCGAAAGCCCGCTCGATTCACCATTTCAAGCGAAAGGTGGCCGTTCCGACTTTGTTCGACGGACACGCGTGCTGGGCAGGCCCCCCGTAAACGAGGTGCGTGCGCCCGTAGGCTGGACGGCATGACCGCAACGGGGGAACACCGGGAAGCCGCGGGTGCGACCGCCCGTGGCTATGCGTGGTGGGGGCGGCGGCGGAGCGTCGCACTGGATGTGGGGCTCGCGCTCCTGTCGGCGCTGGAGTGCGCCTGGGAAGGGGTGCACTTCGCCCGCGATGCCGCGTTGCCGCTGCCGGTCGGTGTGGTGTTCGGGCTGTTCGCGGGGGCCGTGCTGGTGGTGCGGCGGCGCTGGCCGATCGCCGTGGTGCTGGTGGCGATCGCGACGACCCCCGCCGACATGGGCTTTCTGATGGGGCTGGTCGGCCTCTACACGCTGGCCGCCTCCGAGGTGCCGCGCAGGATCACCGCCGTTCTGACGGGGATGTCCTTCACCGGGTCGTTCATCGTCACGTATGTACGGATGCGGCAGAGCGTCGCCGAGCAGGCCGACTTCGGGCCGGGCGACGGGTACATCCCGCTGATCTCCCTCTTCATGTCGCTGGGGCTCACCGCCCCGCCCGTGCTGTTCGGCCTGTACATAGGGGCCCGGCGGCGGCTGATGGAGAGCCTGCGGGAGCGGGCGGACTCGCTGGAGCGGGAGCTCTCGTTGCTGGCCGATCGGGCCGAGGAGCGGGCCGAGTGGGCGCGGACGGAGGAGCGCCACCGGATCGCCCGTGAGATGCACGACGTGGTGGCCCACCGGGTGAGCCTGATGGTGGTGCACGCCGCCGCGCTCCAGGCCGTGGCGCTGAAGGATCCGCCGAAGGCGGTGCGGAACGCGGCGTTGGTCGGCGACATGGGCCGGCAGGCGCTCACGGAGCTGCGGGAGATGCTCGGGGTGCTGCGGGCGGGGGAGTCGGTGGCGCCCCGGTCCGCGGAGGCGCAGGTGCCGCTCGCGTCGGTCGGCCGGGCGGCGGCCGCCGCGGCCGAGGCGGCGGCGGTGGAGGACGGTCCGAGGCTGGCCGAGGTGGAGAAGCTGGTCGGGGAGTCCAGGGCGGCGGGTATGACGGTGGAGCTGTCGGTGGACGGTGAGGCCCGCTCGTACGCGCCGGAGGTCGAGCAGACGGCGTACCGGGTGGTGCAGGAGGCGCTGACGAACGTGCACAAGCACGCGGCGGGCGCGAGGACGTGGGTGCGGTTGGCGCATCGTGGCACGGAGGTCGCGATGCAGGTGGAGAACGGCCCTTCGGACGCCGCCACGGCGGATGCCGGGCTGCCGAGCGGGGGCAACGGGCTCGTTGGCATGCGGGAGCGGGTGCTGGGGCTCGGGGGTGTGTTCGTCTCGGGGCCGACGGACGCGGGGGGTTTCCGGGTGTCGGCGGTGCTGCCGGACCGGAGTGCCGCGCCGGCCTGAGCGGTGGCCGGGCCGATTGGGCCGGAGCGGGTGTTCAGCCCGTGGTGAGACGTTCCGGCTGAATGCCCGTCACGAGGGCGGTGAGGGCCTGGTCGATGTCCGGGCCGAGGTACCAGTCGCCGGTGTGGTCGATGCTGTAGACGCGGCCCTCGGCGTCGATCGCGAGGACGGCCTGCCCGTTGCCCTCTTCGCCCAGAGGGCTGAGCTCGGTGTCCAGGGCGCGGCCGAGGTCGTTGAGGGTGCGGGCGAGGTGGAGGCCGCTCAGCGGGTCGATGCGTACGGAGGCCGGTGCGATCTGTCGGCCGGGTGCGGTGGCCTTGATGTGGAGTCCGCCGAATTCGGCCCAGGCCTCGACGGCGGCGGGGAAGACGGCGTGCTGGTGGCCGCCGGGTGACCGGTGGGCGCGGAGGGTGTCGGCCCATTCCTCGGCCCGGCGGATGTCCCAGCGGCCGGGCTGCCAGCCGGCGGCGCGCAGGGCGGTGTCGACGGGGGTGGTGAAGCGGGCCGGGGTGTGGTGGTCGGTGTCGGCCGGGGGTGTGTGTCCGGGCCGGTCGGTTCGGTCGTGCATCGGCGCGTGGTCAGCCCTTCTCCGCGGTGGTCGCCGCCCCGTCCGCCGAGAGGTCGACGGGACGTACTCCGAAGTGGGCGAGCATCGCCGTGCAGGAGCGGCACGGGGGCGCGTAGTCGCCGTGCAGGGGGTCGCCGTCCTCGCGGATGTGCCGGGCGGTGAGGCGGGAGTGCTTGAGGGCGCGGCGGGCCTCGCCGTTGGTCAGGGGTTTGCGCCGGGCCCGCTTGGAGCGGGCGGATTCGGCGGCGGTGAGGTGCCGGGACAGGAGCATGGCTTCGGGGCAGCGGCCGGTGAAGCGTTCGCGCTGGCCGCTGGTGAGGGTGTCGAGGAAGTCCTGTACGAGGGGGTGGAGCACGGGGGGCTGGTCGCCCTTGCCTCCGGTGCAGGTGAGCGTCTCGCCGCGTACGGAAAGGGCCGCGGCCACCGCGGGGAGGATGCCGTCGCGGCGCTGGTGCAGCAGGGGTGCGTGGCGGGCGGGGGCGTTGCTCCAGCTGAGGCGTGGGTCCCCGGGTGTGGTGCTGGGTGTGACTGTTTGTGCGGTGTGCATGGTGCTGTTCCCTCCCGTGCCCGCGGCGGTGGCCGCGTGGTCTGCACGCCCCCGAGTTGTGGTGACAGCCTGCCAAATGTCCGGGCTGGTGGGGAAGCTGGGGCGGGCTTACGGGGGTTTGTGTCGTCCTTCGGGGGGGTGCGGTGTCGCTCGTCCGTCACGTGGTTGTGACGGTTCGTGACGGATGGGGAGGGTGGATGGGGAGGAGGGGAGTGCGGGCGGGGCCGGTTCCCATGGCACCGCATAGGCTGTGCGAGGACCGTCCGCCATGGGGCGAGGCCGGTCCTCACCAGCCAGACGCAGCAGGGGGCAACGCCATGACGACAGGTGGGCTCGGGCAGCAAGCCGCGCCACCGAACGCGGCCTACGCCGGCCAGCTCGTGCATTTCCCGGATCCGGTCCGTGCGGCGCGGCATCCCGGGGGCGTGCGGATAGGTGCGGACGGCAGTCCGGATTTCTCGCCGTACGCGCGTGCTGCCGCGGAGGTCGCGGAGCCTCCGCAGGGTTTCGGTGTCGACGAGTTGCGGTTGACGGACTACGTCTCGGCGAATGCGGCGCTGGCGGCGAGCGGTCATGAGTTGTGGGACACGATCCCGGCGGTCGCGACGCCGCACGGTTGGACGTGGCACCACGTTCCCGGCGGTCGGCGCATGGAGCTGATCCCGGTCGAGGTCAAGGCCCTGCTGAGGCATCACGCGGGTCTCGCGGCGACGCGGGCCGACCAGGACAAGCGGGGTACCCGGCCGTTGCAGGAGACCCGGCCGGCGCATTTCCGGTTGCCGAAGGGGTTCGTGGCGGTGACCGAGCAGCAGGTGCAGGGGGTCGAGGAGGACCTCGGTTACCGGTTGCCGGGTGCGTACCGTTCGTTCCTGAAGGCGGCGGGCGGCTCGGCGCCGGTCGGTGCGGCGCTCGACGCGCAGTTGGGGCTTTTGGTCGATCAGCCGTTCTTCACGGTGCGCGAGGAGGCCGCCGTGAACGATCTGGTGTACGTGAACAAGTGTCTGCGGGACCATCTGACCAAGGATTTCCTGGGTGTCGCCTTCGTCCAGGGCGGTCTTCTCGCGGTGAAGGTGAAGGGTTCCGGTATCGGTTCGGTGTGGTTCTGCGCGTACGACGACGCGCGGGATCGGGACGGCTGGAGCGTTCAGGAGCGGGTGGACCGGCTGCTGCTGCCGTGTGGTGACGACTTCGATGCGTTCCTGGGGCGGCTGGCGGGTAATCCGCCGGAACTGGAGACCGTGGCGAACCTGATGGTGGACGGTGGCTTCGCGCGGGCCGTCCCGGTGGAGGGGTGAGCGCGATGGTGACGTTCGCGCAGGCGCAGGAGCGCGCCGACGAATGGATCAACGGCGATGTGCCCGCGTATCAGCATCGTGAGGTGCGGGTGCGGGAGTTCGAGCTGGGTTTCGTCGTGTGGGGTGAGGACCGTGCCGAGGGTCCGGTCTCGGACGGCGGCCGGCAGCGGCTGGTGATTGCCAGGGACAGCGGTGAGGCCACGTTGTGGCCGGGGTTGCCGGTGGGCGAGATCATCCGGCGGTACGAGGAGGAGTACGGGACGGTCGCCGCCGCGCCGACCGCTCCGGAGCCGCCGCAGCGGGTCGATCTGAATCAGACGTCGTTCCTGCTGAGTCCTCCGGAGTGGCTCCAGGAGGCGGCCGACAAGCTGGGTATTCCGGATCACCGGGGCGACCGGGGCGGTCTGGGTGCTCAGGACGATCGGGACCGCCGGGGCGAGCGAATCGATCAGGGCGGGGACCCGGAGTCGGCGGGGGTGCCTTCGCCGACCGGTGGTGCGGCCGGTGACGCGGCCGGTGGCCGGGTCGAGTACGAGCCCACCGCGAACGACGGCGTTCCGGCGTCGGCGCCGAATGTGCCGGCCGGTTCCACCCCGTGGGACGGGACCGACACCAACGCGGGTTCCGACGACGGTTCGGTCCCGCTTCCGGCCACGGTGTTCGCGCCGCCGCTCTCGGGCGCCGATGACGAGGGTGCCCCGCCGCCGGTCGTGCCCGCCGACGCGCCGACCGCGCTGATGTCCGGTGGCAGCCAGTTGCCGCCGACGGCGATCGTGCCGGGGATGGACGCGCTGCGTGCCGCCGGTTCCGTGCCCGGGGCGCAGGCTCCGGCTCCAGACGCGCCGGGGACTCCGGCGTCCGGTACGCCCGTGCCCGGTACGCCCGTTCCGGGGGTGCCCACGCCCGCGCCGGGGGCCGGTGACATCGCTGACGCGGCCACCAGCAAGGCCACCGTCCCGCCGCGCGGTACGCGTGGGGGCGGCCCTTCGACCCCGCCGCCGCCCGGTGTGCCCGGTGCGCCCGGCGCTCCGGTGCCGCCGCCCTCGGGGCCGGGTGCGCCCGGAGCCCCGGCGGGCGGGTATCTGCCGACGCAACTCGTTCCGGAGCAGAGCCTGTCCGGTCCGCCGAGCCCGCCCGGTCCTCCGGGGCCGCCCGCGCCTCCTGGTTCGACGCCTCCGCCTGGTGGTGGGGTGCATCATGCCGCGACGATGCTGGCCGACCCGAGCATGGGTGGCCCCGGTGTTCCGCAGCCTCCCGGCCCTCCCGGTCCGCCCAGCCCTCCCGGTCCCCCCGGTGCGCCAGGGGTTCCCGGTGGGGCCGGTGCCTCCGGTGCGCCGCAGCCGCCGAGCCCGCCCGGTCCTCCGGGGCCGCCCGCGCCTCCTGGTTCGACGCCTCCGCCTGGTGGTGGGGTGCATCATGCCGCGACGATGCTGGCC
>NZ_JBIUBU010000008.1:147770-300730 GCF_044548345.1 Streptomyces sp. NPDC052042
GCCGACCCGAGCATGGGTGGCCCCGGTGCTCCGCAGCCTCCCGGCCCTCCCGGGGTCCCTGGTGGGGCCGGTGCCGTACCGCCTCCTGGGCACACCCCGCCGCCTCAGGCGTACGGATATCCGCAGCCGTCCGGGCAGCCGACCGTCGGGCCGGGCTACCAGGCCGTACTGCGCTACCGCGCGCCCGACGGCAGCGAGCAGCAGCTGATCCGCCGCTCGGCGCCCGGGACTCCGCACCCGGAGTGGCAGATGCTCTACGAGCTGCGGGCGATGAACGTGCCGCCGCAGCAGGTCATCGAGCTGCACACCGAGCTGGAGTCGTGCGAGCTGCCGGGTGGCTACTGTGCGCGGATGATCCGTGAGACCTGGCCGCAGGTGCGGATCACCAGCGTCGCCCCGTACGGAACCGATCACGCCAGCCGGCAGCAGGGCATGCAGCATCTGCTGACGCATCAGGGCGAACTGCACCAGGTGGCGGACGGTCCGGCCCGTCCGGCGCCGGTGCGGGCGCCGCTGCCGCAGATGCCGCCCGCGCCCGCGCTGCCGCCGGACGGCATCGCCCAGGAGATGGTGCAGGCCTTCGGCCCGCAAGGCATCCTGCGCTTCGACCAGCGTTCGGTGTCCCGGCAGGGCGTGCCCGAGATCGTGGCGCAGGCGCTGGTGTGGGCGGGGCTGCCCGCCGACTTCGGGCCGTTCTTCTGGGCGCAGCCCGCGCAGCCGGTGGTGCCGACGCTGGCCGAGCTGGCCGCGCAGCGGCAGGTGCAGGCGGCGTCGGACGCGGGTGCGTACCTCGTGCTGGGGACCGACTTCGGCCGGGCGGTCTGTGTCCAGTACGGGACCGCGAACATCGTGGCCGTGCCGGTCGAGGCCGGGCCGGACGGGCAGCCTGGGGCGCCGCAGTTCGTGAACACCGGGCTGCCGGAGTTCCAGCGCTCGATGGCCTTGCTCGGCCGGATGTGGCGGCTGCGCTTCGGGCTCAACCCGGAGCAGGCGGGCCGCTGGACGGTCGACTTCCAGGCCCAGCTGGCCGCGTTGGACGCGGCGGCGCTGGCGTCGCCGGAGAGCTGGTGGTCCGTACTGCTCGAACAGATGTGGGACGGGCTGCTCTGACAGCGCGGATGGGCTGAACCGGCGAATGTGGTCGGGCCTGCGGGATCGGCGCCCGGCTCCTGGAAAGGGGCCGGGCGCCGTGGTGTGCGGTGCCTGTGATGCCTGTCGCTTCCGTCCGGAATGCAGCTGATCGATTCCGACTTCTTGGCCAATTGCCGCATCCTTGACGTATTGCTGCTGTTCGGCGAGTCGGAAAGAGGCTTGAGGCATGAGTTCTGCACCGGGGTCCGGACTTGGCTACGTCGGCGTACGGGGGCGCGGTTACCGTCCGGAGCAGGTGGACCGGTTCCTGGCCGGGTTGGTTGCGGAGCGGGACGAGTCAAGGGAGCGGGTGTCCCGACTGACCGCGAAGCTGGAGGAGCTGTCGGCCGAGGCGGTCCGGCTGCGTGAGGTGGTCGCCACGCTCGCCCCGCAGGACTACGCCTCGCTCGGTGAGCGCGCCCAGCGGATCCTGGCGCTCGCGGAGGGCGAGGCCGATTCCATGCGGAGCGCCGCGCAGGAGGAGGCGCAGACGGTGCGGGACGCGGCGGACGAGGCGGGCCGGGCGGTGCGCGGGTCGGCGCGGACGGATGCCGAGGCGATGCGTGCGGCGGCCGGGGAGTACGCCGAGGAGACGGTGGCCGCGGCTCGGAAGGACGCCGTGGGGATCGTTGCCGAGGCCGGTACGGAGGCCGAGCGGACGCGGGAGGACGCGCGGTTCGTGATGGAGGAGACGCGCCGTCGTACCGAGAGCGTCCTCGCGCACCAGGAGCAGGAGCACGCCGAGCGGTGGAAGGCGGCCGAGGACGAACTGGCCGACGCCGAGGCGGCGCAGGCGGCGCGTCACGACGAGCTGACCGACCAGGCGGAGGCCCGGCTGGTCGAGGCGCGGCGGGATCGGGACCGGGCGGAAGAGGCCGCACGACACACCCGGGAGGACGCGGACGCGCGAGCGGCGGAGCTGACGGCGGCGGCCAGGGCCGGCGAGGAGCGGGTGGTCCGGGAGACGGAACGGGTGCTGCGGGAGCACGAGGAGGCGCGAGAGGAGGTGCACGCGCACATGACGCATGTGCGCAACTCGCTGGCGGCGCTGACCGGGCGGGTGGCCCCGGCCCCGGCGGAGGAGGCGCCAGAGGCTGAGCCCGAGTCGGACGCGGAGCCGGGGTCCAGCGCGAAGCCGAAGGACTGAGCCGCCGGGTGACCTGAGGGTGGAAGCACGTGTACCAGGGCGTGGCCGCCCGGTTCGAGGTCACCCGACAGCCATCCGAGGCGGAAGGCCGGCCCCAGCCCCGACGACGGGCGGAGCGATGCATGCCACGGAGGCTCCGGCGTCGGCTACCGGCCGGGGTGGAAGCGGTGGTCGTTCTTCAGTTCGTCTATGAACGAGGTCCAGGAGTGCGTGGGGAAGGTGAGTGCCGGTCCGTCGGTCGTCTTGCTGTCACGGACGGGGACGGCTCCGGGGAATTCGTCCGCCACCTCGACGCAGTTGCCTCCCTCCTGATTGCTGTAGCTGCTTTTGCGCCAGGCGGCGGCGGTCAAATCGGGACGGGGCGGTCGCGTCATGGTGGTTGTCCTCCATCGCGGATCGGATCATGCGGTGGCGAGCGGGTTGTTCTGAGGGCCCGCTGATTACCGGCCGGGGTGGAAGCGGTGGTCCTTCTTCAGCTCGTCTATGAACGAGGTCCAGGAGTGCGTGGGGAAGGTGAGTGCCGGTCCGTCGGTCGTCTTGCTGTCACGGACGGGGACGGCTCCGGGGAATTCGTCCGCCACCTCGACGCAGTTGCCTCCCTCCTGATTGCTGTAGCTGCTTTTGCGCCAGGCGACGGCGGTCAAATCGGGACGGGACGGTCGCGTCATGATGGTTGTCCTCCATCGCGGATCGGATCGTGTCGAGCGACATATGAGGGGGCAGAGCCGCTGCCCGGAGGTGATCGTAGGTCACCGCGAAGCGCCTGACCTCCTCCGATTCCTCGATCAACTGGCCGTAGTGCGCGCCTTCCGTGTAGGCGGCCTCCGTGCCGTCGGGAAGGTCCAGAACGGTCAGTGAGCCGCCCAGGACATCATGCTCGCCGTGGGCGAACGGCAGTACCTGCACGGTGATGTGGGGTTCCTCGGCAGTGGCCAGCAGACGGGCCAGTTGGTCCCGCATGACGTCCGGCCCGCCCACCGGGCGCCGCAGCACGGCTTCGTCGAGGATCACCCACAGCTCGGGGCGGTCGGCACCGCGCAGGCGCTCTTGGCGGACCATGCGCGCCGACAGCCTCTCCTCCAGGTGTTCTTTGTTCCTGAGCGTGCGTCCGACGCTCAGGAGCGCCCGTGCGTAGGGCTCGGTCTGGATCAGGCCCGGCACGACATGCGCGGCGTACTCCCTGATCGCCCGCGCCCGTGCCGAGAGGGTCATGAACGCCTGCACCCAGTCCGGGAACGCCTCCCGATAGACGTACGGCCACAGGTCGACCAGCAGGTCGTCCGCCACCAGCGCGGCGTCCAGGGCCTGGGCCAGCTCCTCGGACGGCTTGGCCCCGGAGGCCCGCTCGATCTGGGTGATGCGGGTGCTGACGACGTGAGTCATGCGCCCCAGCTCGGCCTGGGTCAGCCCGGCCGCCTTACGGAGTCTGCGTACGCGTGAGCCGAACAAAGCGGCCATCGATTGCTGGGGGTCGATCGCTTTGGCCATGGCGTCACTTCCTCTGCTTACGGCCCGGATGGTAATGCTTCGTCACCTTCCGACCCTAGGTATGCCGGTCGATTCTTGACTGCGGAACGTAGCGGATTCCGCACTCTGTGGGATGCGTGAGGAACGATTGGATGGGAAGGGCGCGCACCATGCTCAGGACAGTGACTGTGCCGGACAACGGGCCGGAGCGGGAGCCGGATAGGGCTCAACACGCGGAAGTGCGGGAGCCGGAGGCGTGCGAAGGAGGCCAGCGGTCTTTCTTCTCACGCCAGTTCCCTTCCACCGCTCGCGGTGCCCGGCTCGCTCGGCGGGTGACGGTGAGGCATCTCGACCAGTGGGGGTTCCCGCCGATGTCGGATACCTCCTGCACTGTTGCCCTGGTGGTCGCCGAGCTCGCCGCCAACGCTGTGCGCCATGGCCGGGTCCGGAGCAGGAACTTCCTTCTGAGCGCGACGTATGAGACGAGCGTCCGGCGTATCCGCGTCGAGGTGTCCGACGCGTGCCCGGAGCTGCCGCCCGTCGACCCGTCCAGCCCGGCCGGTGACGAGGAGTCGGGGCGCGGTCTGGTCCTCGTCGACGTGCTGGCGGCTCGGTGGGGAGCGGTTCCCCGTACTCCCTTCGGGAAGACGGTGTGGGCGGAGTGCGACACCGAACCGACAGCCTTTGGCGGTCGGTGACCGGAGCGGTCGGACGATCCTCCAGCGCGCTGCACCGCCGCACCGATCGCACTCCCGGAGCGGTCGGGAGCCCCGCTCCGCTCGAAGCCCCCGCTCCGGTCGGATCCGTCATCCGCCACGCGACACTGGCGCCGCGCCTACTGGGGCCGCGCCCGCCAGGATGCGTGGTTCCTCGCCCTGGTAGAGGCGGCGGGCCACAGGTGCCGCGTGGCGGGGGAGGACCGTGCCGAGCCAGCCGGCCAGGAAACCGGCCGGGATGGAGACGAGACCGGTCGTGGTGTACGGGAACCAGTTGAAATCGAGGTCCGGGAAGACCGAGGAGGGCGAGCCCGAGACCAGGTTGGTGCCGGTGATCAGCACCATCACGCTGGCGGTGCCGACGATCAGGGTGCTGAGCAGCCCGGTGCGGGTGAAGCGTCGCCAGAACATGCTGTAGATGAGGGCCGGGGCCAGGGCGGATGCCCCGACGCAGAACGAGAGCGTGGCCAGGGCCTGCACGTTCCAGTGCCGGGCCCCGACGGCGAGGCTCGTGGCGAGGATTCCGACGACGATGGCGGACATCTGGGCCGCTCGCATCTCGGAGAGGCCCGGCAGCGGTTTTCTGGCGGGGTCGCGTACCCCGTGCAGTCCGTGAGCGAAGAGGTCGTGCGCGAGGGAGTTGGCGCAGGCCAGGATCATTCCGGCGACGGAGGCGAGCAGGGTCAGGAAGATCGCGGTCGTCATCGTCGTGACGACCAGGGCCCCGAACCGGCCGCCGCTCGCGACCGCCCCGGTGATCTGGAGGATCGCGCTGTTGCCGGAGGCCCCGGCGGCGGTGACGCGCTCGTGGCCGACGAACGCGGCGGTGCCGAAGCCGATCACGACGAGCAGCAGACAGATCCCGGCCACCACAGCGACGGCCCAGGACAGTGTGCGGCGTACGACCTGTGAGGACCGGGCGCTCGTCAGGCGCATGGTGACGTGCGGCAGACAGGCCGCGCCGAGCACGACGGTCAGTTCGGAGCTGACCATGTCGAGCCCGCTGCCATTGAACTGGAGCCCGGAGCGGAGGTACGCGGCTCCCGCGCCGCTGCCCTGCCGGGCGGCGGAGAGCAGGGCGTCGATGTCCCAGCCGAACCGGTTCATGACCATGACGGCGATGGTGAACGAGGCGACGAGGAGGACGACGGTCTTCACGATCTGGATCAGGGCGGTGCCCCGCATGCCGCCGATCGCCGCGTAGCCGATCATCAGCGTGCCGAGGCCGATGATGGCGCCCGTGCGGAACAGGGAGCTGTCGAATCCCAGGATGAAGGCGAGCAGGTCGCCGCTGCTGGCGAGTTGGACGACCATCATCGGGATGAGTGCGGCGATCGTGGTGGCGCAGGCGGCGATGCGGACCGCGCGGCCGGGGGCGCGGCGTACGAAGACATCGCCCATGGTGAACCCGCCGACGTTGCGCAGGGGTTCGGCCAGCAGGAACATCAGCAGGACGAGCGAGAGGGTGATGCTCAGGGCGAGGATCATCCCGTCGTACCCGGTGAGGGCGATGATGCCTGTGGTGCCGAGGACCGTGGCGGCGGAGAGGTAGTCGCCGGCGAGGGCGAAGCCGGCACGCCGCGGGGACAGGGTGCGGGAGCCGGTGTAGAACTCGTCGAGGTCGTCGCGGTCGGGGCCGACCAGCACGCAGAGCAGCAGGGCGAGGGTGCCGACGGCCATGAAGGCCACCAGCGACATCGACCGCGCGGACTCGTCGAATCCGTTCACTGTCCGGCTCCCCTGCTGCGGAGCCGGGCGGCGAGCGGGTCGACCGTGCGCCGGGCGGTCCGTTCGTATCGGACGATCGCGAGCAGGATCACGGGCAGTTGGCAGATTCCGAGTGCCAGACCGAGGGGGAGACCGCCGAACAGGGGTTGTTCGAGGCGTTCCTTGGCGAAGCCGGAGAGCACCAGGAAGACGAGGAAGTAGCCGAGTGCGGTCAGGACCGCGACGCGTCTGAGTGTCCGGTACGAGGTGCGCAGTCGGCGCAGATCGCCGTGGCGGGTGGGCCGTTGGTCGGGCGTATGGGCGGTGGGCGTCCGGGCGGGAGAGGAAGGGGGCGAGGAGGTTCCCGGCGTCGGCGTCGATGCCAGGGGCGGCAGGGGCTGCGAGTGCTGCCAGGGCAGCAGGTAGTCGGCCTGCTGCGGGGGTGGGGGGTTTCCGTGCGACATCGGCGTGCTGCTCCTTGCATGGCTCGGTTCCTGGCTGGACGGCAAGGCAGGAGTGCGGGTGGGGAGTGCTGTCGGAAGCGTGAACATTACTCGCCGGTATGCGGTGTTGGGGAGTCCTTGGCCCGAACTGCCGACGCGATTGGCTCAGTTGTGTGAGGTGACACCGGAGCCGAGTCGTCGGGGTGTCGTCGCGGTGCCGAGTGGGTGCCGCCCCGATGTCGACCGGGCGTCGTCCGGGCATCGTCCAGCGCCCCGCCGACGGAGCCGGGCATCGAGAGCGGGGGCGCTCCGGTGCCGCCCCGATGCCGTCCAGGTGCGGCTGTCGTCCGGGTGTGGTCCGGGAAGCGTCAGGGCCCGCCCGGTGCCCGTGCGACTCCTCGGTGCGCAGGGTGGCCGCGTGGGTCCCTCGTACGAGGGACCTCCGGCCTCGGACGGCCCGCCGCCGACCGTGTGGTCCCTGCTCATCCGGCCGAGGTTCTCCCGCCTTGTCTGGCACGGGCGAAACGCCATGTTTGCGAGAGAACCGGCAAATCATGCTGAACGGCCGGTTCGGTGCTTTACTTCGATCTTAGGTTTAGATGCCCACACCGTCACATATGTGGCCTCTATGGGTATCTGACGCCATGAGTCACTGGATGTCTCACATAGAGGGGTAGCCAGGAATGGATGGACTGAGGCGGTTCCGTGCCGTCATGCATGAGCCCGGGGGAGGACGGCCGGAGTGGTCGTCGGCGCCCCGACCTGGGACGCAGGGGGGCGAGAGGGCCCGCATGACATGGGGCGAGGCTCAGGGAGGCCGTGTCGGGCCCAGACGTAAGCCGGGAGGGTTCTGAATGGCCATCAAGCGCACCCGTCGGGGGCGACACAGACGAAGCCGTTCGCTCGCCGGTGTCCTGTCGATGGTGTTGGTGTCGGGGATGACCGCCCTCGCGGCCCCGCTGTTCACCGCCCCCGCCTCATACGCGGCGGCCGGTGACCCCTTCGACCCGGCCGACCCGACGGTCTTCGTCGCGCAGGACATGCCCACGCGCCTCTACAAGGCGATCACCGGGGCCTCCGGCAGCGTGACCTTCCAACCCGAGGGCGGGGCCGTAGCCGGACTCACCTACAACGCCATCGGCTACAACCCGGCGGACAACTACCTGTACGGGGTGGTCGGGGGCGCGTCGACCGCCATGCCGATCGGCTCGATCATCCGGATCGGGCAGGGGGGCGTCGTCACCCGCGTGGGCAACGAGGCCAAGGTGGGCTCGTTGAACTGGGGCGCGTTCGCCCCGGACGGCGGTCTCTACGTGGGTTCCACGGCCACCGACGTGGCCTATCGGGTGGACGCCGCCACCGGCAAGGTGACCTCGACGATCCAGTTGCCCATGGTGCCGACCGCCTCCGATCTCACGTACGCGGACGGCTACTTCTGGGGCCTCGATCCAAGTGGCAAGGTGGTCCGTGTCGACCTCCTGGGCGCGACCAAGACAGTCACGACCTTTGGCGCGGTGGTTCCGGCGACCGCCAGCGGATTCGGTGCGGCCTGGACGTTCGGTAATGGCAATATCGGCATCTCCGACAATGTGTCAGGCACCGTCTACCAGATCAAGATCACCAACCCGGGGTCGGCGAATCCGACGTTCACCCTCGTCTCCTCCTCACCCGGCCCCGCCAGCGGCAACAATGACGGCGCGGCCTCGCCCGGTCTGCCCACCGACCTCGCGCTCGTGAAGAAGGGCCCCGAGACGTTCAAGCCGGGGACCCCCGTCACCTACACCCTCACGGTGAAGAACAACGGGCCCGGCAACTCCAGTGGCTACACCGTCACGGACGTGGTTCCGGCACCGCTCACCAACGTCAAGAGCTCGACGCCGGGCTGCACGGTGGCCGGCAACACGGTGACCTGTGTCGGCGGCCGTACTCTCGCCGGTGCGGAGAACACGATCACCATCACCGCGGACAGCCCGGCCGGGATGACCAAGCCGGTGACCAACACCGCGAAGGTCGTCGCCAACGAGAAGGACCCGACCCCGGACAACAACGAGTCCTCGACCGAGGGCGCTCCCCTCGTCCCGGGGCTGTCCGTGCGTAAGACGGCCGACCCCCAGACCGTGAAGGCCGCGGGCGAGAAGATCACGTACTCGTTCGTGCTGACCAACACCGGGAACGTGGAACTGAAGGACCTGGCCGTCAAGGAGACCTCGTTCTCCGGCACCGGCACCGCGCCGGTGGCGGACTGCCCGGACGGCCCGCTGGCCCCGGGCAAGAGCGTGACCTGCACCGCCACGTACACGGTTACCCAGAAGGACATCGACGCGGGTTCGCTGGAGAACACCGCCACCGGCACCGGCACCCCGCCGGACGGGGGTGAGCCCGTGGTGTCGCCTCCGTCCGAGGCGAAGGTCTCTGCGCCGCCCGAGGCCGCTCTGACGGTTGTCAAGTCGGGGCAGAGCGAGAAGCCCGACAAGCTGGTGGCCGGCGAGAAGGTCGAGTACGCCTTCGTGGTGACGAACACTGGCAACGTCACGTTGAAGGACGTGAAGGTGAAGGAGGGGGACTTCACTGGTAGCGGCACGCTGTCGGACGTGGTCTGCCCGGCTGGTGCCGCGTCCCTCGCGCCTGGTGCGAATGTGACGTGTTCGGCGTCGTACGAGGTGACGCAGGCGGATGTGGATGCGGGTTCGATCAAGAACTCGGCGACGGCCACGGGTACGCCGCCGGGTGAGACCGAGCCGCCGGTGTCGCCTCCGTCGGAGGTTGAGGTTCCGGCGCCTGGAAAGCCTGACCTGAAGGTCGTCAAGTCGGCGACTACGGAGAAGCCGGGCGAGCTGGTGGCCGGTGAGAAGGTCGAGTACGAGTTCGCGGTCACGAACACCGGCAACGTCACGCTCAAGGACGTCAAGGTGAACGAGGGTGAGTTCACCGGGACCGGGAAGCTGTCCGACGTCGTCTGCCCGGCCGGCGCTGCATCGCTGGCACCTGGTGCGAGCGTGACGTGTTCGGCGTCGTACGAGGTGACGCAGGCGGATGTGGATGCGGGTTCGATCAAGAACTCGGCCACGTCCACGGGCACCCCGCCTGGTGGGACCGAGCCGCCGGTGTCGCCTCCGTCGGAGGTTGAGGTTCCGGCGCCTGGAAAGCCTGACCTGAAGGTCGTCAAGACGGCCACGACGGACAAGCCCGGCGAACTGGTCGTGGGCGAGAAGGTCTCCTACGAGTTCCTGGTGACGAACACGGGCAATGTGACGCTGAAGGACGTCAAGGTGAAGGAGGGTGAGTTCACCGGGACCGGGAAGCTGTCCGACGTTGCCTGCCCCGCCGAGGCCGCATCCCTCGCGCCTGGTAAGAGCGTGACGTGTTCGGCATCGTACGAGGTGACGCAGGCGGATGTGGATGCGGGTTCGATCAAGAACTCGGCCACGTCCACGGGCACCCCGCCTGGCGGGACCGAGCCTCCGGTGTCGCCTCCGTCGGAGGTTGAGGTTCCGGCGCCTGGAAAGCCTGACCTGAAGGTCGTCAAGACGGCCACGACGGACAAGCCCGGCGAACTGGTGGCTGGCGAGAAGGTCTCCTACGAGTTCCTGGTGACGAACACGGGCAATGTGACGCTGAAGGACGTCAAGGTGAAGGAGGGTGAGTTCACCGGGACCGGGAAGCTGTCCGACGTTGCCTGCCCCGCCGAGGCCGCATCCCTCGCGCCTGGTAAGAGCGTGACGTGTTCGGCGTCGTACGAGGTGACGCAGGCCGACGTCGACGCGGGTTCGATCAAGAACTCGGCCACGTCCACGGGCACGCCGCCCGGTGGGACCGAGCCGCCGGTGTCGCCTCCGTCGGAGGTTGAGGTTCCGGCGCCTGGAAAGCCTGACCTGAAGGTCGTCAAGACAGCCACGACGGACAAGCCCGGCGAACTGGTGGCCGGTGAGAAGGTCGAGTACGAGTTCGCGGTCACGAACACCGGCAACGTCACGCTCAAGGACGTCAAGGTGAAGGAGGGTGAGTTCACCGGGACCGGGAAGCTGTCCGACGTCGTCTGCCCGGCCGGCGCTGCATCGCTGGCACCTGGTGCGAGCGTGACGTGTTCGGCGTCGTACGAGGTGACGCAGGCCGACGTCGACGCGGGTTCGATCAAGAACTCGGCCACGTCGACGGGTACGCCGCCTGGTGGGACCGAGCCGCCGGTGTCGCCTCCGTCGGAGGTTGAGGTTCCGGCGCCTGGAAAGCCTGACCTGAAGGTCGTCAAGACAGCCACGACGGACAAGCCCGGCGAACTGGTCGTGGGCGAGAAGGTCTCCTACGAGTTCCTGGTGACGAACACGGGCAATGTGACGCTGAAGGACGTCAAGGTGAAGGAGGGTGAGTTCACCGGGACCGGGAAGCTGTCCGACGTTGCCTGCCCCGCCGAGGCCGCATCCCTCGCGCCTGGTAAGAGCGTGACGTGTTCGGCGTCGTACGAGGTGACGCAGGCCGACGTCGACGCGGGTTCGATCAAGAACTCGGCCACGTCCACGGGCACCCCGCCTGGTGGGACCGAGCCGCCGGTGTCGCCTCCGTCGGAGGTTGAGGTTCCGGCGCCTGGAAAGCCTGACCTGAAGGTCGTCAAGACGGCCACGACGGACAAGCCCGGCGAACTGGTCGTCGGTGAGAAGGTCGAGTACGCCTTCCTCGTCACGAACACCGGCAATGTCACGCTGAAGGACGTGAAGGTGAAGGAGGGTGACTTCACCGGGAGCGGCAAGCTGTCGGATGTGGTCTGTCCTGCTGGGGCTGGTTCTCTGGCGCCTGGTAAGAGCGTGACGTGTTCGGCGTCGTACGAGGTGACGCAGGCGGATGTGGACGCGGGTTCGATCGAGAACTCGGCGACGGCCACGGGTACGCCGCCCGGTGAGGGCGAGCCTCCGGTCTCGCCTCCGTCGAAGGTCAAGGTTCCGACACCCCAGGAGCCCGCGCTGACCGTCGTCAAGTCGGCGTCGACCGAGAAGCCCGGCGAGCTGGTGGCCGGTGAGAAGATCGACTACGCCTTCGTGGTCACGAACACCGGCAACGTCACGTTGAAGGACGTGAAGGTGGACGAGGGTGAGTTCACCGGGAGCGGCAAGCTGTCGGATGTGGTCTGTCCTGCTGGGGCTGGTTCTCTGGCGCCTGGTAAGAGCGTGACGTGTTCGGCGTCGTACGAGGTGACCCAGGCCGACGTCGACGCGGGTTCGATCAAGAACTCCGCGACGGCCACGGGCACCCCGCCGGGCGAGACCGAGCCTCCGGTCTCGCCTCCGTCGGAGGTCGAGGTTCCGGCACCGCCGAAGCCCGCGCTGACCGTCGTCAAGACGGGGAAGGCCGAGAAGCCCGGTCAACTGGTGGCCGGCGAAAAGGTCGACTACGCCTTCCTCGTCACGAACACCGGCAATGTGACCCTCAAGGACATCACGGTGAAGGAGGGTGAGTTCACCGGGTCGGGCAAGCTGTCCGAGGTGGTCTGCCCCGAGGGCGCCGAGTCCCTCGTGCCCGGTGCGAGTGTGACGTGTAAGGCGTCGTACGAGGTCACGCAGGCGGATGTGGACGCGGGTTCGATCGAGAACTCCGCGACCGCCACGGGCACGCCGCCCGGTGGGACCGAGCCCCCGGTCTCGCCGCCGTCGAAGGTGACGGTCCCGCCCACCGGTGAGGGACTGCTCGACCTGGTCAAGACCGCCAAGCCTGTCGACGTCAACAAGAACGGCAGGACCGACCTCGGCGACCGCATCGAGTGGACGCTGAAGGTGTCCAACAAGGGCACCCGTACCGTCACCGACATCAGGGTCTCGGACCCCACCGCCGGTCAGGTGACCTGCCCGGCGACGAGCCTGGCACCGGGAGCGTCGATGGACTGCACCGCCCCGGCGCACACCATCACCGCCAAGGACGTGACGAACGGAAAGGTCGTCAACAAGGCAACCGCCTCCGGGAAGTCGGGCGACAAGGAGATCTTCTCCCCTGAGGCCAGCTCCACGGTGAAGGTCAAGCCGGACGACAAGCCCACCGGACCGGGTGCCCCCAACGGACCGGGCACCCCGAACGGCCCGAACACCCCGTACGTCCCGGGTGCCGGACCGAATCCGCCGGTCCACAAGTCCTCCGGGCCGCTGGCGTCCACGGGTGCGAAGGCACTCACCCTCCTCGGGATCGGTGGCGCGCTGTTGGCCGCCGGTGGACTCGCCCTCGGCCTCAGCAGGAGAAGGAGCCGCACCAACTGAAAGATCTGTCCAACAGGTTGAACAGAACCGGCCCTGAACCGGCCCGGGACTGACTCGACCGCACCAGCCGGCGCCCGCCTGGCACACGGAACGACCGTGAGCCCGGCGGGCGCCTCATGTTTCCGGGCGGAGCTTTCCGGGGCGGAAGCGCCCTTAAGGGCCGCCCCCCACACAGACCGGGGGGTGGTTCGTCCCGTCGGAGGACGTGGTGGTGGCGAGCCGTTCCCTAGCGTGTTTGTCACAGCGCGCCGCCGTACCGCGAGCGCCGCCGGCCACGGGCCGGTCCGCAGCGGTGGCCGGGGCGGGGTGGGGAAAACCCCACTCGAAGACGGGGCCGCGCACCAGCGCGCCGGAGCCCCGCGAACACCAGGCTTGTACCCGTACACCGGGACATCCGACCAGCAAGCGAAATAGGAGACAAAGAGTGACAACGGCTGTGACCATTCCCAGGCATGCGGGCACTGGAAGGCGGACGGCCGTTGCCGCGCGGGCACGTCAGGTCGTCAAGGCGTACGGGTCGGGGGAGACCCGGGTCGTCGCGCTCGACCACGTCGACGTCGACATCGACCGCGGGCGGTTCACCGCCATCATGGGCCCGTCGGGGTCCGGCAAGTCGACCCTGATGCACTGCCTCGCCGGGCTGGACACCGTGACGGCCGGTCAGATCTTCCTGGACGAGACGGAGATCACCGGGCTCAAGGACAAGAAGCTCACCCAGCTCCGCCGCGACCGGATCGGCTTCATCTTCCAGGCGTTCAACCTGCTGCCCACGCTCAGTGCTCTGGAGAACATCACGCTCCCGATGGACATCGCGGGGCGCAGGCCCGACGCGGCCTGGCTCCAGCAGGTCGTGGAGACGGTCGGCCTCGCCGGGCGGCTGAAGCACCGGCCCACCGAACTCTCCGGCGGCCAGCAGCAGCGGGTCGCGGTGGCCAGGGCGCTCGCCGCCCGGCCCGAGATCATCTTCGGTGACGAGCCCACCGGGAACCTGGACTCGCGAGCCGGCGCCGAGGTGCTGGGCTTCCTGCGCAGGTCCGTCGACGAACTGGCCCAGACCATCGTCATGGTCACCCACGACCCGGTGGCCGCCTCCTACGCGGACCGGGTGCTGTACCTCGCCGACGGGCGGATCGTCGACGAGATGCGCGACCCGACCGCCGACCAGGTCCTGGACCGGATGAAGGACTTCGACTCGCGCGGGCGGACGTCGTGACCATCTGGAAGACATCGAGACGCAACTTCCTCGCGCACAAGGGACGTATGGCGCTGTCCGCCGTCGCCGTCCTGCTGTCGGTGGCGTTCGTGTGCGGGACGCTCGTCTTCACCGACACCATGAACACCACGTTCGACAAGCTCTTCGCCGCGACCGCGGCCGATGTCACCATCGCCCCGAAGACCGACGAGGAATCCGAAGGGCGGTCGGCGAACGGCAAGCCCGCCACGGTGCCCGCCTCCGCCGTCGCGAAGGCCGCCGCGGCCACCGGCGCGAAGGACGCCGAGGGAGTGGTGAGCAGCTCGTCCGTGACCGTCGTCGACGCGCACGACAAGAACATGGGCTCGACGACGGGCGCCCCGACGATCGCGGGCAACTGGACGAGGAACAGCCTGCGTTCCATGGAGATCGGATCGGGCCGCGCGCCGCGCGGGCCGGCCGAGGTGATGGTCGACGCCGACACCGCGGACAAGCACCACCTGAAGCTCGGCGACACCCTGCGCACCATCACCCCGAACGGCGACATCAGGGCGCGGATCAGCGGCATCGCCGTGTTCAAGGTCACCAACCCGGGTGCGGCGGTCGTCTACTTCGACACCGTCACCGCACAGACCAAGCTGCTCGGCGCCGACGACGTCTTCAGCGGGGTGCAGGTGAACGCCGAACCCGGCCTCTCGCACGCCGAGTTGAAGAAGAACGTGTCCGCCGCGCTCGGTGACACCGCCGGGTACGAACTGCGCACCCAGCAGGAGTCCGCGGACCTGAGCAAGGACTCGATGGGCGCCTTCCTCGACGTGATGAAGTACGCCATGCTCGGCTTCGCCGGGATCGCCCTCCTCGTCGGCGTCTTCCTGATCGTCAACACCTTCTCGATGCTGGTCGCCCAGCGCACCCGCGAGATCGGTCTGATGCGGGCGATCGGATCGAGCCGTGAGCAGGTCAACCGGACCGTGCTGATCGAGGCGCTGCTCCTCGGCGTCGTCGGCTCCGTGCTCGGCGTCGGCGCCGGGGTCGGCCTCGCCGTCGGTCTGATGAAGCTCATGGGCGCCATGGGCATGGAACTGTCCACCGGGGACCTCACCGTCGTGTGGACGACCCCGGTGACGGGGCTCGTGCTCGGTGTCGTCGTCACCGTCGTCGCCGCGTACATCCCGGCCCGGCGTGCGGGGAAGATCTCCCCGATGGCGGCCCTGCGCGACGCCGGGAACCCCGCGGACGGCCGTGCCGGACGGGTGCGGGGCGTGCTCGGCGCGGTCCTGACCCTCGCCGGTGGTGCCGCGCTGTACGCGGCGACGCGGGCCGACGCCTCGGGCGAGGGCTCGGCGTGGCTCGGTGCCGGAGTGGTTCTCAGCCTGATCGGCTTCATCGTGGTCGGCCCGCTGCTGGCCGCCTTCGTGGTCCGGCTGCTCAGCGCGGTCCTGCTGCGGGTCTTCGGCTCCGTCGGGCGGCTCGCGGAACGCAACGCGCTGCGCAACCCGCGCCGCACCGGGGCGACCGGTGCCGCCCTGATGATCGGCCTCGCCCTGGTGGCCGGCCTCTCCGTGGTCGGTTCCTCCCTGGTCGCCTCGGCCACCGACGAGCTCGACCGGTCGGTCGGCGCCGACTTCATCGTCCAGTCGACGGGGGGCTCGGGCGCGCTCATCGTGGACCAGGCGGCGAAGGCCGTGAAGGCCGTGCCGGAGATCGAGCACTTCACCTCCTACAAGTCCGTCGGCGCCAAGCTCACCAACCCCGACGGCAGCACCGCGCAGGAGCGGCTGTCCGCCGCCGACCCCACGTACCCGCGGGACCTGCGCCGTGTGACGGTCGCCGGGAAGCTCGCCGACGCGTACGGCGAGGACGCCATGTCGGTCGGGGAGAAGTACGCCGCCAAGCACCATGTGAAGGTCGGCGACCGGATCACCGTCGCCTTCGCGGGCGGCAGGACGGCGGCTCTGAAGGTGGCCGCGATCACCTCGGACGAGGCGAACGTCGACAAGGGCGCGCTGTACACCAACATCACGACCGCCGCCCGGTACCTGCCCGCCGACGCCATGCCGGACGACATGCTGATGTTCGCGAGGGCCGTGGACGGCAAGGAGAAGGAGGCCTACGACGGGCTCAAGGACGCCCTCGCCGCGTACCCGCAGTACGAGGTGCGGAACCAGGCGGACTTCAAGGAGATGATGGAGGACCAGATCGGCCAGCTCCTGAACATCGTCTACGGCCTGCTGGCGCTCGCGATCATCGTCGCGGTGCTCGGGGTGGTGAACACCCTCGCGCTGTCGGTGGTCGAGCGGACCCGCGAGATCGGCCTGCTGCGGGCCATCGGTCTCTCCCGCCGTCAGCTCCGGCGGATGATCCGCCTGGAGTCCGTGGTCATCGCGGTCTTCGGCGCCCTGCTCGGCCTCGGCCTGGGCATGGGCTGGGGCACGGCGGCGCAGCGGCTGCTGGCTCTGGAGGGGCTCGGCGTCCTGGAGATCCCCTGGCCGACGATCCTCACGGTCTTCGTCGGGTCGGCCTTCGTCGGCCTGTTCGCGGCCCTGGTCCCCGCCTTCCGGGCGGGCAGGATGAACGTCCTGAGCGCGATCGCCGCCGACTGAGACGCTGGCCGCCGACTGCGGCGCTCACCACCGGCTGCGGGGCGGCGCCGGCCCGGGTGGTCGGCACCGTCCGGGGCGAGCGGCACCGGTCGAGCCGGTCGAACCGGTTCGGTACCGGCTGGAGCGGCCGGCACGGGCCGGCGTGGTCGGCGACGGCCCAGGCGACCGGCGCCGGCCCGACACGACCGGCACCGGTCGGCGGGGAGCGCCGTCGATCGGGGTGGTGGCCGCCCGCGTAGGATGACCGATCGGCCCCGGGGTGTTCCTCCAACACCCCGGGGCCGTCGTCGTGTCATGCCGTGTCATGAAGTGTCGCGTCGTGATGTGCCCTGTCCGCGCTGCCCGGATGCTCCGTGTGCGGGGCGCCGGTTGCACGAAGCTGCCGCGCGGCGTGCAGCAAGCTGACACGACCGGGCCCGTTCGTGCCCCTTGCTCGCTGGCATCGTCGTCGTGCCGGGACCCCCCGGCAGGACGTACCAGCCGAAGGGGAAAACGTGTTCAGTTCTTCGCTTTCACGGAAGCCGGCCGCCCTCGTGCGTACCGTCGCCGCCACCGGCCTGGTTCTCGCCGCGTTCACCTTCGGCGCCGGTACGGCGTCCGCCGCCACCGTTCCCGTTGAGCGGACCGCCTCTTCGCAGGCCGAGACCGTCGGGGGCCTGCCCGCGTACGTCGTCCAGCGCGTCTGTACGGAGGCGGAGGCGATCGTGGCGCAACTGCCCCTGACCTCCGCACCGGTTCAGGTGTGCAAGCTGGTCAACGGCTGGGACTAGACAGCGGTGATGCGGTTTCAACTGCTGGGTCCGCTGACCCTCACGGACGGGCCCGAAGCCGTGGTGCTCCAGCCGTCGAAGCCGACCATCCTGCTGGCGGCGCTGCTTCTGCACGCCAACTCCGTCGTGTCCGCCGACCACCTCCAGCGGGCCGTGTGGGGGGAGGAGCAGCCGGCCACAGCCAAGGCCGCGCTCCAGACCTGTGTGCTGCGGCTGCGCAGGCTCTTCGCCAAGCACGGAGTGACCGAGACGTCGATCGAGGCGGTACCGGGCGGCTATCGGATCACCGCCGGACCGCACACCCTCGACCTGCTCGGCTTCCGGGAACAGGTGCGGCGCGCGGAGCTCCTGTCGCACGACCCGGAGGCGGAGCTGTGCGAGCTGAAGGACGCGTTGTCGCTGTGGCAGGGCTCCCTGCTGGCCAACGTGCGTTCCGACGTGCTGCACCGGGATGAGGTGCCGCGCCTGGCCGAGGAACGGCTGCGCAGTGTGGAACGGGTCTGCGATCTGCTCCTGGGGCTGGGCCGGTACGGCGAGGCCCTCGTCGAACTGTGGACTGCTACGCGCGTATACCCGGGACACGAGCGGCTGCACGAGCAGCTGATCGAGGCGCTGTACCGGACGGGGAGGCAGACGCAGGCGCTCGCCGAGTACCGGCGGGTGAAGGGGTTCCTGCTCGATGAACTGGGCGTCGACCCCTCGCCCGCCCTCCAGCAACTGGAACTCGCGATTCTGCGCGGTGAGGACCTGAGCGGTGCGGATGGTCGGGCGCCCCTGGTGCTGCGCCCCGCCGCACGGATCCTTGACGGGGGTGTCCGGGCGCTCGAAGGGCCGCCGGCCGGGGTGGCGGACGCTGCCGCACTCCCGGCGTCCGCCACCGTACGTCCGGCCGCCGCGCTCCCACCCGCGACGCCCGCGATTCCGCTCCCGGCGTCCGCGGGAGCGGATGAGCCGACGGCGCACGCGGACTTTGACGCGGCCGTAACGTCCGCCGTCACGGCCGCCCCGGGGCGGCCCACCGGCACGGCGGAGCCCGGAGCGATCGCCGACGCGGCCGGGCCGCCCGCCGTTCCCCCGGTGCCGAACTTCACCGGGCGGGAGGCCGAGACCGCCGCGGTGGCCGCCCGCCTCACCGCCCCGCTCGGCGAAGCCGTCCAGCACCCGCCCACGGTCCTGGTGTCGGGCGCGCCCGGCATTGGCAAATCGGCGCTCGCCCGGCACGTCGCCCACCTGGTGCGGGACCACTTCCCGGGTGGTCGGGCGCTGATCCGGATGACCCGGTCGGACGGAGAGGCGCGGGACGCCGACGGCATCGCGGCGGAGGCGACGGCCGCCCTGGGCGCCGGACGGGACGGCGAACGCGTCCTGCTCCTCCTCGACGACGTCGTGGACGCCGACCAGGTGCGTCCGCTGCTGCCCGCCGTGGCGCGGGCGCAGGGGGCCGTGATCGTCACCAGCCGGATGGGGCTCGCCGGACTCGTCGCCACGCACGGCGGCTGGGTGCAGCGGCTCTCCGCCTTCAGCGCGGCCGAATCGTACGCCCTGCTGCTCTCGGTGCTGGGTGGCGAGCGCGTCGAGGCGGAACCGGACGCCGCCCGGCGGCTGGCCGAGCTGTGCGGCCGGTTCCCGCTCGCCCTACGGATCCTGACGGCCCGTCTGCTGACCCGGCCCACGCTGGGGTTGGCCGACGCGGTCGACTGGCTCGGCGACGACCCGCTGGCCCGGCTCACCCTCACCGACTGTCCGGGGCTGTCCGTGACGGCGGTCCTCGACGGAGCCCTGGGCCGGCTCGACCCCCGACTGTCCGAGGCGTTCCTCCGGGTGGCCGCGGTCCCCGGGGACGGCTTCACGCCCGAGGACGTCCCGGCCGTCGGCGAGGCGGTCCTGGAACGGCTCGCCGACGCCGGGCTGCTGGAGGACGGCCCGCCCGGCCCGTACCGGATCCACGCACTGCTCCGCGCCCACGCACGAAGAACCGACCAGGAACGCATCCGCCGCACAGAGAAGGTGTGACCCCCATGGCCGAGACCCCCGAGAGCACCCCCGGCAGCGTCCGGAACACCGCCGAGAGCGCCCCCGACAGCCCCCGGAAGACCACCGGCGGCGCCTCGGCGTCCGCTGCCCCCGCGGCGCCCGCATCCGTGTCCACCGCCACGTTCGACGCGCTGGCCGCGACCAGGCCGCGCATCCGCCGGGACGTGCTGTTCACCGAGACGCCCGGCGGGGTGCTCTTCCACAACGCCGACGGCGGGTTCCACCTGGCCGGGCGCACCGCCTACCGCTTCGCCTCCCTCGTCGTCCCGCACCTCACCGGCCACCACCGGCTCGCCGACCTCTGCGCGGGCTTCGGGCCGTCCCAGCGCGCGATGGCGGCGGAACTGATCAAGACGCTGTACGAGCGGGAGTTCGCCCGTGACGTGCCCGAGCCCGGCACCGGGCCCGAGGCGGTGCCGGAGGAGGCCGCGGAGCGGTTCGCCGCGCAGATCGCCTATGTCGACCACTACGCCGACGGCGCGTCCGAGCGTTTCGCCCGCTTCCGCGCCACCCGGGTCGCGGTCCTCGGCGATGACGAGACCGCCCGCTGGTGCGCGCTGAGCCTGCTGCGCAACGGCTGCGTGCGCATCGGTACGACGACGGAGTTCGCCGACGTCATGGCCGAGGCGGGCCGGGTGGCGGCGCGCGCGGACCGGGTCACCTCCGGGGCGGGGGCGGGCTGGGCGGACCTCGACGGCTACGACGTGGTCGTGGTGACCGGCGCCGGGGCCGGGCCGCGCACCCACCGGCTGCTGGCCGCCGGGGTGCCCGAGGGCCGGACCCTGATCCCCGCCTGGCTGTTCGGCGAGCGCCTGGTCGTGGGCCCGCTCTCCACCGCGTCCTCCACCGGCTGCTGGTCCTGCGCCGTGCTGCGGCTGGGCGGCAACGTGGCCGCGGGGGAGGCCGCCGAGCTGTGGAGCCAGGCGGCGGGTGCCGCACCGGCGTCCCCGGTCGCCCTGGCCGGGCCGGTCGCCGCGATGGTGGGCAACCTCCTGGGCTACGAGATCTTCCGCCTCACCACGGGCGCGCTGCCCGCCGAGACGGACGGCCAGGTCCTGATCCAGGACCTGGCGTCGCTGGACGTGATGTCGGAGCCGGTCCGGCCGCACCCCCGCTGCGGGCGCTGCGCCGCCCTTGACGACCGCGAGCCCGCCGCTCTGCCCGAGGGGCTGGCGCTGCCGGTCACCCCGACCGTGGAGACCGCCCGTGACGCGGAGGCCATGGTCGACGAGCTGAACCGGTACAGCGCGGCCCTGGTCCGCCCGCACACCGGGATCTTCCGGCGCTGGGACGACGAGGCGCTGACCCAGACCCCGCTGAAGATCAGCCGGGTCGAAGTGGCGCTCGGGGCCGGGGAACGGCGGCGGATCGCCGCCTTCGACGTGCACCACCTGGCGGGGGCGCGGATGCGGGCCCTGTACGCGGCGGCGACCGCGTACGTCGAGCACGTGGTGCCCCTAGGGGCTGCCGGGGACGTGGTGGCGGACCGGGTGCTCGGGCCGGACGCGCTGACCACCGGCGGTGGCACCGGGGCGCTCCCGGACACCTGGACCGTGGCCACCTCGCTCATCGGCAAGGAGCCGGTCCGGGTGCCCGCCGCGGCCGTACGGAGCTTCGGGGCGCACAACCGGGAGCGCATCCATCTCGCGACCACCGCCGGCGCGGGCGCGGGTGCGGACGACCGGGAGGCGGCCGGCACCGGTCTGATGTCCGCGCTGGCGCACGACGCGCTGCTTCGGGCACTTCGGGGCGCGACGGAGGTCCGCCCGGTCGCCGCGGACGGAAAGGCGGAGGGAACGGGGGCCGTGGCCGGGACCTCGGACGGGACCGGATCCGGGACCTCGGCCGGCGACGGGACCGGAGCCGTGGACACGCGCGGGTCCGGGGCCGACCCGGAGCTGGTGTTCCTGCTGAAGTCGGCGGCCAACCTGGATCTCGGCGTGGAACTGCTGGACCTCGGCGAGGAGGAGCGCACCTCGGCCCATGTGGTGCTGGTCCGGGAGGCCGAGGGCGGGAACGCCCGGGGGCGCTGGGCGGTCGGCGCGGGGCTCTCGCGCCGCGCGGCGGCCTGCGCGGCGCTGCGGGACCTGCTCGGGCAGGCGCAACTGGCCGTCGAGGACCCGAAGACCCCGGTCGACACCGGGGACCCGCTGGTCCGTGATCTGGCGGCGGCGAGCATCGCGGTGACCGGCGGCCCGGTCGCCGTCGACGGGCCCACGACCACGTTCGGCGCGGTCCTCGACCGGCTCCGGCTGGCCGGACGTGACGCCCTGTACCTGCCGACCACCCCGGCCGACCTCGCCGCGGGCGGCATCAGCACCGCCCGGGTGCTGCTCACGGTAGGCGCGGCCGACGGCGGGACGGCGGACGGCGAGGGCGGCTCCGATGCCCGCTGACACGACCCACGCGGTGGGCACCGCCGCCCCGGCCGCCACCGCCGCCCCGGCCGCCACCGCTGCCCCGGCCGGCGCCCCGGTCCGGGAGGAGTCCCCGCCGGTCCGCTCCGCGCGTCTCCTCGCGGCGGCGCTCCGGGAGGCGCTGGCCCGCCACGGGACGCAGCCCCGGCTGGACGTGGCGCCGCTCGGCGTGCGCGACGCCTTCGCGGACGAGGCGGCGGCCCGAGCGACGGACGAACCGGTGGGCACCGGCCTCCCGGCCGCCCGGGAGGCCGGGGCGGCCGTCCCCGACGTGCCCGTCCGGTTCTACGGGCGGCACGCCGTGGTCGGTCCCTTCGCGCCCCGTGGGGGAGCCGGCGGCCGGACCTGTGTCCGGTGTCTGGAGCGGCGCTGGCAGGCGGTCCGCTCCGTGGCGCTGCGCGAGGCGCTGGAGCTCGGCTCGGGCACCCGGGCCGCCGGGGACTCCCCGTACGTCACCCCGTTCGCCGCGCACGCCCTCGCGGGGCTGATCGCCGCCCGGCTGGCCGGTGACGGGCCGGCGACCGGCGCCCGCCCGGCCGTGCACCTGGTGGACCTGGAGACCCTGATGGTCCGTCACTACCCTTTGGTGCCCGACCCGGAGTGCCCCCGGTGCGCGGAGCCGGAGCCCGACACCGCCGAGGCTGCGGTGCTCACCCTGCGCCCCGCGCCCAAGCGCCGCCCCGGCGGCTTCCGGGTCCGGGACATCGAGGCGTACGACCTGCCGATGGAGCCCTACGCCAACCCGGTGTGCGGGTCGCTCGGCCCGTCCGTCGTCCAGGACGTCTCCTCCACTTCCACGTCCGCCACCATCGGCTGTTTCTCCATGCGCTCGGCGGAGTACCTGCGCGAGACGTTCTGGGGCGGGCACGCCGACACCTTCGCCGAGAGCATGCGGATCGGGGTGCTGGAGGGCCTGGAGCGGTATGCGGGCATGCGGTCGCGGGCCAAGCGGGCCGGGATCACGGACTCCCTGGACGCGCTGCGGGCCCGCGGCGAGCACGCGCTCGACCCCAGGGTGTGCGGGCTGTACTCGGACGACTTCCACCGGGCCAACCCACGGGTCGTCCCGTTCGCCCCGGACCGTTCCATCCCCTGGGTGCAGGGCTGGTCCCTGCGCGACCGGCGCACGGTGCTGGTGCCCGAGGTCCTCACCTACTACCACGCGCCCGGTCTGGAGAACCGCTTCGTCCAGGAGAGCTCCAACGGCTGCGCCTCCGGCGGCTGCCTCGAAGAGGCCGTCTACTTCGGACTGATGGAGGTCGTCGAACGCGACGCGTTCCTGCTCTCCTGGTACGGGCGGGCCGCGCTGCCGGAGATCGACGCGGCCACCAGCCGCCGCCCCGCCACCCGGCAGATGGTCGACCGGCTGGAGATGTACGGGTACGAGGCCCGGTTCTTCGACACCCGGATCTCCTTCCCGATCCCCGTCGTGACCGGTGTGGCGGTGCGCCGGGACGGCGGGCCGGGCCTGATGTGCTTCGGCGCCGGGGCCGGACTCGACCCGGAGGCGGCCCTCGCCGGGGCGCTGTGCGAGATCGCCACCGACGCGGTGAACCTCCCCCAGCGCACCGGACGCGACCTGGAGCGGCTGCGCGCCATGGCCGCCGACTTCGACCGGGTCGAGGCGCTGCACGACCACCCGCTGGTCTACGGCCTGCCGGAGATGGGCCACCATGCCCGCTTCCTGCTCGGCGAACCGGGCGCGCCCCGCCCCCCGAAGCGGTCCTTCGCCGAGCTGTACGAGGACGGTTCGGTGCTGCCCGTCTCCGACGACCTGCGCGAGGACCTGACCGTCTGCGTGGACGCCGTCACCGCCGCCGGGTTCGACGTGATCGTCGTCGACCAGACCATGCCGGAACAGCGCGAACTGGGGCTCACCACGGTCAGTGTCCTGGTGCCGGGGCTGCTGCCGATCGACTTCGGCTGGAGCCGTCAGCGGGCGCTCGGCATGGACCGGCTGCGCACCGCCCTGCGCGCGGCCGGGCTGCGCGCGGACGACCTGACCGACGCCGACCTCAACCCCGCCCCGCACCCCTTCCCATGACCACCGGTCCCGACCCGCCCCGGCCGGGACCGCACCCCCGACCCCGCACCCCCTTTTCGTGACCGAGGAGCCCGCCCATGGGGTACGCCCATGAATACGCCGCCGCGATCCTTCAGCGCGGCCGGGTCCCGATGGACCCCGCCGACTTCGTGCCGAACTGGTCGGACGGCCCGCGCAAGACCAAGTTCTACCCGGGCACCGACAGCCTGCCGCTGCCCGACTGCGACTACCCCGCCCACGCGGACCTGGACCGGGGCCTGGCCCAGGACACCGGCGCGGACGACGCGTTCGACCTGGCGCTGCTCTCCGGGATGCTCCGCGACTCCTACGGACTGACCGGGCGCCGCCTCGGAGTCCAGGCCAACACCGACCTGAGCGCCCTGCCGTACTACCCGCTCGCCAACTGGTCCCGGGGGACCGCGTCCGGCGGCGGCCTCTACCCGGTGGCCGTGCACTGGGTCTCCGGGCCCAGCGGCCCCGTACCGCCGGGGGTGCACCACTACTCCGTCCGGCACCACGCGATGCGGCGGCTGCTGACCGGCGATGTGACCGGCGAGGTGCGGGCGGCGCTCGGGGACGGGGCGCCGGGGCCGGACACCGACCAGTACCTGGTCCTGACCATCAAGTACTGGCAGAACGCCTTCAAGTACAACAACTTCTCCTTCCACGCCGTGTCCATGGACCTCGGAGCGTGCGTCCAGACCTGGCGGCTGTGGGCCGGGGCGCGCGGGCTGTCCGTGGAGCCCGCGCTGTGGTTCGACGAGGAGCGGATCGGCCGGCTGCTCGGCGTGGACCCGGAGGCGGAGGGCGTCTTCGCCGTCGTGCCGCTGAAGTGGGCGGGCGCCACCGCCCCCGCGCCGTTCCCGTCCCCGCCGCCGGTGTCCGTGCGCCACCGGGACCAGGAGCGCTCGCGCACCGTCCTCGCCTTCGACGCGCTCCGGCGCATGCAGGCCGTCACCGCCGCCGGTGCCACCGAGCGCCCCGCACCCGAGGCGCTTGATCCCGCCGTCGCGCACCCCGCCGACCCGGACCGTACCGAGACGGCCCTGCCCGCCTGCTCGCCGCTCAGCACCGACGTACGCACCGCGCTGCGCACCCGCCGCAGCAGCTTCGGCCGCTTCGAGGCACAACAGCCCATCGGATCCGACCAGTTGGCGGCCTGCCTGGCGGCCTCCGTGGCCGGTTCACGGATCGGCGGGGACACCGGCGGGCAGCGGCTGGCCAAGCTCTACGCGTTCGTCTGCCACGTCGACGGCGTCGAGCCCGGCGCGTACGAGTACGACCCCGACGCGCACTCCCTGCGCCTGGTGAAGGCGGGCGATCCGGGCGGCTTCCTCCAGAAGAACTACTTCCTGTCCAACTACAACCTGGAACAGGCCGCCGCCGTCCTGGTGCCCACCGTCCGCACCGACGCCGTCCTCGACGCCGTCGGGGACCGGGGGTACCGCCTGGTCAACGCCGCCGTCGGGGCGATCGCCCAGACCGCCTACACCACCGCGTCCGCCCTCGGCATCGGCTGCGGGGTCGCGCTCGGCTTCGACAACATCTCGTACATCGAGGAACTCGGTCTGGAAGAGACCGGCGAGGCGCCGCTGCTGATCATGATGATCGGCAACGAGCGGCCCGCCCCGGCCGACTTCCGGTACGAGATCGCCTGAGCGCCTGTCGGGCGGCCACCCCGTGGCGACGACGAGACGACGACCTGAACGAGAAGGGGAGATCCCGACATGACGCCGGACCACCCGGCCACCGCCCCGGCCACCGCTGCCCCGACCGCGGCGGTCACCCGCCCCCGCTTCATGCTGCGGGTCGCCGGGCTGCCGGTCGACAGCGTGCGGGGGCTGCGCTGCCCGGAGAGCCGCCGCTGGGCCGACGAAGTCCTGCGCGCCACCGAACTGTTGCGCGCCGACGGCGAACGGCTCGGAGACCTGCTCCACGATCTCGTCGGCGGCAGCGACGACGAGGCACTGCGCCGCACCCTGCTCACCCTGCGCCGCGACGTCTTCAACAACCGGCTGCCGCGCGCCGGGGCCGCCGACCGGTCCCTGGCCCTGGTCCGCGGGCTCGACGCGACCGCCGGCGAGGCGCTGGCGGACTGGCTGACCGCCCGCCACCGCCTGGAGGACCACCGGGCGGCGGGCGCCGACCTGCTCGCCGCGGAGACCGCCCGCGCCCGCGAGGCCCTGCGCCGGCTGGCGGGGGAGGAGCGGCTGCGCAAGGGGCTGCTGCTCGCCTCCCCGGCGCTGGACGCCCAGCTCGACGCGTACACGCGCGCCGACCCCGCCGCGTCCCCGGACAAGAAGCAGCGCAAGATCGAGCGCTCGCTGCTCTCGTACCTCTACCGCACGGCCTGCAAGACCAGCCCGTTCTCCACCTTCACCGGGGTCGCCCGGGGAACCTTCGTCGACGGCGGCGGCCCCGGCGGCGCAGCGGGCGAGCCGGACCACGGGCTGCTGGCCCGGGTCGAGGACGTGTGGGACGGGCGGTTGCGGCTGAACGTCGCCGCCGTCGGCAGGCTCGCCGAGACCCTGGTCGCGGACCCGGTCCGCCGCGCCGACCTGCCGGTCGCCCCCGCCTCCGGCTGGGGACGCGACGACGACCGGGTCCGCTATGTGCGCCGCTGGGTCACCCAGGGCGACGAGGACACCGCGGTCACCTTCGACGCGGTGAAGGACCGGCTGTTCTTCCTGCGCCGCAGCGGCACCCTGGAACGCCTCCTCGGCCTGTTCGAGGAACGCGGCACCCTCCGCTACGGGGAACTGGCCGACTGGCTCGCGAAGGACCGGGACGCGGACCCGGAGGAGTGCGCCCACTACCTTCAGGCGCTCCTCGACGTCGGCATGGTGCAGGTCCCGTGCCTGCGGACCGAGGTCCACGACACCGATCCGCTGCGCGCCTTCCAGGACTCGCTGCGCGGCCTCGGCCGCCCCTGGGCCGACCGGCTCGCCGAACGCCTCGACGGCCCCGCGTCCCGCGTCGAGCGGTTCGCCGCCGCCGGACCGGACGAACGCCGCGCCCTCATGGGTGAGTTGCGCACCGCGCTGCGCACCCTCCAGGAGGAGGAGTTCGGCGCCGACCGGGCAAAGGTCCCGCAGACCCTGCTCTACGAGGACGTGGCGGCCGGACACCGCACCGAACTGTCCGCGCCCGCCTGGGAGGAGCTGGCCGCCGGACCGCTCGGCGCGGTGGAACGCGTCCTGCCCGCCTTCGACCTGACGCTCCCCCAACGCGTCACGTTCAAGGGCTTCTTCCTCGCCCGCTACGGACAGGGCGGGCGCTGCGACGACCTGCTGAAGCTGGTCCACGACTTCCACGAGGACTTCTTCGACCAGTACATGTCGTTCACCGCGAAACGCACCGCCTTCGACGAGGACGGCACCTACGTCCCCGAGGAGAACTGGCTCTCCCTGCCGCAGCTCAAGGCCCTCGACACGGCCCGGCAGACCTTCGTGGAGCGGATGCGCGCCCTGTGGGCGGCCTGGGAGATCGACCCCGCCACCCCGGAGATCCGGGTGGACGGCTCCCTCCTCGACGAGGTCGCCACCGAACTGGACACGCTGCGCGCCGAGTTCGCCCCGCTCGCGCACCATGTGCAGATCGCCGACCGGCCCGGGGACCCGCTGGTCGTGCTCAACCGCTCCTACGGCGGGGTGTCCTTCCCGTTCAGCAGGTTCACCCACCTCTTCGACGGGCTCGACGAGGAACTCCTCGCCGCCACCGCGGACCTGCTGCCCGACGACACCGTCCTCGCCGAGGTCACCGGCGGTCCCGTCACCAGCAACCTCAACCTGCACGGCCGGCTCACCGCGTACGAGATCGTCTGCCCCGGCGAACGCGGCACCCTGCCCGCCGAGAACCGGATCCACCTGGACGACCTCCACCTCGTCCACGACCGCGAGGCGGACCGGCTCGTGCTGCGCTCCACCCGGCTCGGCAAGGAGGTGGTGCCGGTCTACCTCGGCTATCTCGTCCCGCTCGCCCTGCCCGAACTGCCCCGCACCCTGCTCCTGCTGTCCCCGACCTCGATGTCCCCGCTGAACGTGTGGGGCGGGGTCCCCGAGGGCGCCCCGGTCGGCGGGGTCACCACCCGGCCGCGCGTCCGGCACGGCAGCGTGGTGCTCAGCCGGCGCAGCTGGAGCGCGTCCGCCGCCGTACTGCCGCTGCGCACGCCCGGAGCGGGGAGCGGGGGAGGAGGTGCCGGGGACGACGCGTGGTTCCTGGGCTGGCACGCGTTCCGCCGCGCCCACGGGCTGCCGGACCGGGTCTTCGCCACCATCGCCGACAGCGGGGCGCGCGGTGCGACCGGCGGCAAGCCCGCTTACGTCGACTTCGACAGCCCGCTCTCCCTGGCCGCGTTCGAGGCCCTGATCAAGACGTCCGGGGCGCGGGTCGTGTTCCGGGAGATGTTGCCCGACGAGGACGGACTGCACACCGTCTCCGGCCGGGGCCGCCACGTCGCCGAACTCGCGGTGGAGACCGCCGCCCCCGCCCGAAGGAGCAACCAGTCATGAGTTCCGCCCCACCCACCACCCCCGCCGAGCAGACCCGCCGGGCGGGAACCTGGCAGGCCACCCACATCTTCTACGCCGCCAACCCCCGCCCCATGCTCACGCAGTGCGTCCGCCCGCTGATCGAGGAACTGGAGGCGGACGGGCTGATCGACGGCTACTTCTTCATCAACTACTGGTTGGAGGGGCCGCACGTCCGGCTGCGGATCAAACCCGCCACCCCCGACGCCGAGGCCGAGGTCCGGCGCCGCACCGAGGCCGCCGTCGACGCCTTCCTCACCGAGCGGCCCGCCCTGTACGAGGTCGACTCCGGTTTCCTCAACGACTTCTACAACACCCTCTTCGACATCGAGTTCCCCGGTGCCGAACGCGGCCACTACACCGACGAGCAGGGCCGGATGCGGCTGCGCCCCAACAACTCGCGCAGCGCCGAGCCGTACGAACCGGAGTACGGCAAGTACGGCGGCCCGGCCGGGATCGAGCTGGCCGAATGGCACTTCCGGAAATCCAGCGACCTGGTCATCGACGCGTTCCGGACGAAGAACCTGCATCTGCGGACCGTGCTGCTCGGCACGTCGGCCCAACTGATGATGGTGATGTCCGCCGCCTTCCTGCCGGACTGTCAAGAACTGGCCGATTACCTGGACAGTTACTACGAGTTCTGGCACCGGGCGTTCCCCGGCACCGGCTTCATCGGCAGCGAGGAGTACGACCGCAACTACGCCGCCATGGCGCCGGGGCTGGCCGCCCGTTTCGCCCGGGTCCGCACCGCCGTGGCCGCCGTGGCCGACCGGGCCGGTGAGGGTTTCGGGACCGGCGGCCGGGACGGGGACGGGAACGCGGACGCGGAGGGGGACGACGCGGCACGGCTGCCGGGATTCCTCGCGGGGTGGGCCGATCACTGCGCCGAACTGCGGGAAAAAGCGGTCGAGTTGACGCTCAACGGTGATCTGGTGTTCCGCTCCTGGGACGGTGAGCACGATGAGCTCGTCACCGACCCGGCGGCCTCGCTGCCCCTGCTGCTCTCCCCGTACATGCATATGACCAACAACCGGCTGCATGTGACGATCCGGGACGAGGCGTACCTCTCGCACGTCCTCGGCCGGGCGCTGCGGGAGCCGGGGTGAGCGCCGCCCCGTCCGGGGCCGTCGAGGGCCTCGGCGACTACCGGCCCGAGCTGCGGCCCCAGGTGCTGCTGAGCGACGCCATGCTGCACGGCGCGGCGACGGTCCACCTGATCAAGGACACCGCCGATGGCGGCTCCTTCCGGGTCGGCCCGAAGGAGCACTTCCTCATCGCCCGGATGGACGGGCGGCGCAGCCTGACGGAGATCGGCGAGGAGTACGCGCGGGAGTACGGGCGCAGGCTGGACGTCGCCCGCTGGCAGCGGATCCTGCGGATGCTCGGTGCACGGGGACTGCTGGCCGGGGGGCCGGGCGGGGCGGCGGCCGGGACTTCCGGCGGTGCCGGGACCGGGGCGGCCGGGGCGGCCCGGGCCTCCGGGGCCGAGGAGGGCGGCGGGGACGACCGCCCGGCGCGCGGGGTGCTGCGCGGCAGCGTACGGCTGGTCGCCGACGCGGACGCCACCACGGACCGGCTGCACCGGGCGGTCGGCTTCCTGCTGGCGCCCGGATGGCTGGTGCCGCTGCTGGCGCTGGTGCTGGCGATGGGGGCGGTGATCGCCCTCCACATAGGCGAACTCCTTGTCAATACAAGGGAGTTGTTCACCAACCCGGTCTTGCTGATGGGGATCGCGACCCTGCTCTGGTTCAGCACCGCACTGCATGAACTGGCCCATGGCGTCGTCGCCCGGCACCACGGCGGCACGGTGGCCGAAATCGGCCTGCGCTGGCGGCTGCCTGTGGTCATCATGTACTGCACGGTCGACAACTACCTCTACCTGGGCTCTCGTTGGCAACGCATTCAGACGGCACTGGCCGGCGCGGTGATGAACCTGCTGTTCCTGCTGCCGTTCTGTGCGCTGTGGCTGTTCGCCCCGTTGGACGCCGCCACGCACGACGCCCTCGGCGCACTGCTGCTCCTGGGCAGTGTGCAGGCGTTGGCCATGCTGGTGCCGCTGCCGCCTCTGGACGGGTACCGGATCGCGAGCCAGTTGTGCGGGGCCACCGAACTGGCCGCCTCGACCGGCGCCTATCTCCGGCTGGCCGCCCGCCGCGCTCCCGCCGCGGGTGACTATCCGCACCACGCCCGGACCGCGTACCGCACGTACGCGCTCTGCGTGGTCCTCGTCCTCGCGGGCATCCTCGCCGCCGCCGTGGCGGCCGCCCACCATCTGCTGACCGCCTGACCACCCCCGCTCGGTACCCCCTGCCGACCGTCCCCCCGAAAAGTCCGACCCGCCGATCAGCGGCGGACAAGGAGAGAAGTCCCATGAGCCCCACCACCCCCACCGCCTCCCCGGGGAACCAGCCCGGCCCCGACGACGCCCGGTCCACCCCGGCCATCGTCCTCGACGCCGTGCACAAGAGGTACGGCGGGCGGCATGCCGTCGACGGGGTGTCCCTCACCGTGCCGCGCGGCGAGTTCTTCGGTCTGCTCGGCCCCAACGGGGCGGGCAAGACCACCCTCGTCGAGATCATGGAGGGCCAGCGCAAGGCCGACTCCGGCACGGTCACCGTGCTCGGCACCAGCCCCTGGCCGCGCAACCCGTCCCTGCTGCCCCGGCTCGGCGTGCAGACCCAGACCTCGGCGTTCTTCGTCCGCCTCACCGCCCGCGAGCACCTGCGCACTATGGCCGCCCTCTACCGGACCGACCACGCGGCGGCGGACCGGGCACTGGACTCCGTCGGCCTCACCGAGCAGGGCGACACCCGGGTGGACGACCTGTCCGGCGGCCAGCGCCAGCGCCTGGCCATCGCCTCCGCGCTGGTCCACGAACCCGAGCTGATCTTCCTGGACGAGCCGACCGCCGCCCTGGACCCGCAGGCCCGGCGCGCTCTGTGGCAGGTGCTGCGCGACCTCAAGGGCGAGGGCCGCACCATCGTCTACACCACCCACCACCTCGACGAGGCCGAGGCGCTGTGCGACCGGGTCGCCATCATGGTCGAGGGCTCCGTCGTGGCCCTCGACAGCCCGGCCCGGCTCATCGCCGCCGCCGCACCCACCACCCGGTTGGTCGTCCCCGACGACCGGCTCACCCTCGCCCAGGCCCGCGCCATCGAAGGCGTCGACGACGTCACCGAGGAGCCCGGCGCCCTCGTGCTGGAGACCCTCGAATCCGGCAAGGTCCTGGCCGCGATCGACGCCCTGGCCGGACTCCGGGGCGTGCAGACGCGCACCGCCGACCTGGAGGACGTCTACCTGGCCCTCACCGGCGCCGCCGAGGCCGCCGGAGCCGACGGCGCCCCGCGCCCGTAGCGTCCCCGCCCGCGATCCCACCGGACCGCCACCCAGCCCTCCGCGCACCCCAGCAGCGCGCCCCCCGCACCCCCAGCAGTGATACGGAGACACCCCGATGAGCGCATACACGGCGCTGAGCCAGGCCGGATTCCGGGCCTACACACGCGACAAGACCACGCTCTTCTTCACCTTCGCCTTCCCGCTCATCTTCCTCGTCGTCTTCGGACTGATCTTCCACGGCCAGACGGTCGAACAGAGCGGCAAGCCCTACATCAACTACATCGCCCCCGGCGTCCTCTCCTGGGGCGTCGGCAACGCCGCCGTGTTCGGCGTCGGCTTCGTCCTCATGCAGTGGCGGCGCGACGACATCCTGCGCCTCATCCGGATGACCCCGACGCCGGTCTCCGCCGTCCTCGCCTCCCGCTACGTCCTGGCGCTCGGCATCGGCGCCGTGCAGTGCGTGCTCTTCGTCTCCGTGGCCCTGCTGCCCTCGTTCGGACTCCAGCTGGACGGCCGCTGGCCGCTCGCCCTGCCCGTCCTGGTCATCGGCATCACCGCCTTCCTCGCCCTGGGCGTCATCGTCGGCAGCCATGCGAAGACCCCCGAGGCCGTCGCCGCCGTGGCCAACTGCCTGATGATCCCCATGGCGTTCCTCTCCGGTTCGTTCTTCCCGCTGGACGCCATGCCGGACTGGATGCAGAACCTCTCCCGCGTACTGCCGCTGCGCTACCTCAACGACGGCATCTCCGGCGCGCTCACCGGACGCGGCACCACCGGTGACATCTGGCTGGCCTGCGCGGTGCTCGCCGGTTTCGCCGTCATCCTGTGCGCGATCGCGCTCAAGACCTTCCGCTGGAGTGACAAGTCATGACGACGGTGACCGCCACACCGCCCGTGCGCGGCGAGACCCCGCTGGAGGCCGCCCGCGCCGACCTCCACGCCGAACTCACCCGGCGCCACCGGGAGACGACGGCCTCGAAGGCCCTGCCCGCGCCACTCGCCGCGCCGTTCGTCGTGCCGCTGGGCGCCGCCGACACGCTCGGCCACGGCAGCCCCGACCCGTACGCGGACACCCGCCCGGCCGCCAACGTCCAGCTGACCTCCCGCGCCGTGCTCATCGGCCCCTGGGGCGGCGGACCGGACGCCACCGCCTGCGGGCAGTGCCTCGCCATGCGCTGGCAGCGGCTGCGCAGCCGCTCGGAGCGCGAGGCCCTGGAACTCGGCCACCGTCCGAACGGCGCCGTCCTCTGGCCGGTCCTCACCCCGTACGCGATCGACGCCGTCTGGGCCGCCTACCGCGCGGTCCACGACGGCTCCCGCGAACTGCCCGACGTCACCCCCGCGGACCGCGCGCTGCCCCGTGTCACCCGGATCGACCTGGTGACCCTCGCCACCGCGACGTTCCCGATCCTGCCCGAACCCCTCTGCCCCTCCTGTGTCCAGGAGGTCCCCGACTCCGCCGCCTCGGCCCGCATGGACCTGGGCCCGGCCCGGAAACCGGACCCCGACGGCTACCGGCTGCGCCCCCTGTCCTCGTACCCGCTGCCGACCGCCGGGCTCGTCAACCCGGTCTGCGGCACCCTCGGCTCCGACCTCTGGATCAACCCGACGTCCACCACCACCGCCCCGGCCGCCGGCACCCATTTCGTCCGCGGCTACGCCGGACTCAACGACGTCACCTGGAGCGGTCAGGCCAACGGCTACGACACCAGCCGCGTCCTCGCCCAACTGGAGGGCCTGGAACGGTACGCCGGCACCAGGCGCAGGCGCGGCACCTCACCCGTGATCGGCAGCTACCGCGAACTGGCCGACCGCGCCCTCGACCCGGCCGCCTGCGGCCTCTACGCCCCCGAGACCTACGCGACCGACCCCATGGTCTCCCCGTTCGACCCCGAGCGACCCATCCCCTGGGTGTGGGGCCATTCGCTGCGCGACGACCGCCCGGTCCTCGTGCCCGCCCGGCTCGCCCACTACAGCGCCGGGGTCGAGGCCGACAACTTCGTCTTCGAATGCTCCAACGGCTGCGCCACCGGCGGCAGTCTGGAGGAGGCGATCCTCTACGGGCTGCTGGAGATCGTCGAACGCGACGCCTTCCTGCTGGCCTGGCACGGCCGCACCCCGCTCACCGCGATCGACCTCGCCACCTGTCGCTCCGCGGCGGTCCGCAGCATGATCGACCGGGCCGCGCTGCACGGCTACGACGTCCACGCCTTCGACACCCGGATGGATCTGGCCGTCCCCGCCGTCACGGCCCTCGCGGTGCGCCGGGACGGCGGCCACGGGACGCTGTCGTTCGCCGCCGCCGCCGGGTTCGACCCCGAGGCCACCGTCGAGTCGGCGCTGTCCGAGGTCCTCACCTACATCCCGCACCTGCCCTACCAGGTCGCCGAGCGGCACGCCGAACTCACCGCCATGGCAGCCGACTTCACCCTGGTGCGGCAGCTCAAGGACCATGCCCAGCTCTACGGGCTGCCGGACATGGCCGTACACGCCAGGGAGTACCTGGAGCCGGTCGCCGTGCGCCCGCTGGCCGACACCTTCGCCGACTGGGAGCCCCGGCGCCCCCGCACCGGGGACCTGCTGGACGACCTGAACCTGCTGCGCGATCTGCTGGTGGCCGCCGGGCACGACGTCATCGCCGTCGACCAGACCACCCCCGAACAGCACCGGATGGGCCTGCACACCATCGCCGCCGTGGTCCCCGGCCTGCTGCCGCTCGACTTCGGCTGGACCCGGCAGCGCGCCCTGCTGATGCCCCGGCTGCGGACCGCGCTGCGAGCGGCGGGAAGACGAGTCGACGACCTGCCGGAGTCCGAGGTCAAGCGCGTCCCGCACCCGTTCCCGTGACCTCCCGGGCGGCGGCCCTTCACGACGCCCCTCGCGGCTCCTGCCACGGCCGTCCGCGCGGGGCTTCCCGTCCCGCTCCCCGCCACCGGGGAGCGGGACGGGAACCGCGAAAGCCCCCTTCGCGCGCACCGCGCGAAGAGGGCTTGCGGACGTACGAACCGTGCGCGACCGAGGGACGGGTCAGGCGCAGCAGGAGGTGGTGCTGGTGGTGCTGGAGCAGGTCGACGTCGAGGAGCAGGACGTCGAACCGGCCAGCACGACCTCCGCGGCGTCCGAGTAGTCCGAGATCTCGAAGGTCTCCGACTCCAGCTCCAGGATCTCGTCGGCGAGGGTGGCGAGCTCGGTCTTGGGGGCCATGGTGTTCTCCCTTGGTCCACGGGGACGGGCCGGCCGCTCCGGCGCCGTTCCCCCGCTCTGACGCCATTGCAGCCCGGTCCGCTGTCAGATCGGCCGTGGTTCCGCTGTCACATCGCTGGCACCCCCTGACAGCGGAACGCCGGATTCCTGAAGTCGGGGCGGCGCAGGCTGATGATGCCGGCCCCACACGTGCCCGGCGGGCACGGAGCACGACCGGCCCGCCCAGCGGAACGAGGTGAGTTGACATGCAGGAGAAGCCCCTGCCCCCTCCTGACATCCCGCGCCCGCCCTCAGATACGCCCCGTTCCCCGGACCGGCCCCCGTCCCAGGCGTCCCCGGCTGCCCAGGCGTCCCCGGGCAGGGCCCGGGCTCCGGCGGCGGCCGAGGGGGAGGCCGCGGTCCGCCCCGGGGCCCCGGAGGTGCCGCGCGAGGTCCTGCGTCCGGCGTTGGAGCTGTACCTCGACGCGCACGCCCACCCCGAACTGTCCGGGGCCGAGCGGCGCACCGCGGATCTGCTCGCCGCCCGGCTGGAGGCGAGCGGCTGCGAGGTCACCCGGGGGGTCGGCGGCGGCCACGGACTCGTGGGCGTCCTGCGCAACGGCCCCGGCCCGACCGTCATGCTCCGCACCGAACTCGACGCGCTCCCGGTCACCGAGCGCACCGGTCTCGCCTACGCGAGCACCGTGCCGGGCGTGATGCACGCCTGCGGCCACGACCTCCATCTCGCCGCGGTCGCCGGGGCGGTGGCCGAGCTGGCCCGGACCCGCTCCGCGTGGCGGGGCACGGTCCTGGTGGCGGGCCAGCCGGCCGAGGAGACCCTGACCGGAGCGCGGCAGATGCTGGCGGACGGCCTGTACGAGCGGTTCGGCACCCCGCACGCGGTGCTCGCCCAGCACACCTCGCCCGCGCCCGCGGGCACCCTCGCGCACGCCGCGGAGTTCCGTACGCCGCTGATGGCGGCCGGTGCGGCGGTGGACGTCACCCTCTACGGGCGCGGCGGCCACGCCGGCACCCCGCACCTCACCGTCGACCCGGTCCTCACGGCGGCGGCCACGGTGCTGCGGCTGCAGTCCGTGGTCTCGCGGGAGACCGCCCCGGACGAGCAGGCGGTGCTGACCGTCGGCGGGCTGCGGGCCGGCGGGCCCGGCAACGTGATCCCGGAGACGGCGGAACTCTCCCTGTGCGTCCGGGCGTCGAGCGAGCGGGCGGTCGACCGGATGACGGATGCCGCGCTGCGGATCGTCCGGGCCGAGTGCGCGGCGTCCGGCTGCCCGAGGGACCCGGACTTCACCGTCTCCGCCCGCTCGCCGGCCCTGCTGACCGACGCCGCGGCCACGGCCGCCGTGCGCCGGGCGCACGAGGAGCTGTTCGGCCCCCAGAGGGTCGGCGACAGCGGTCGGCTCAACGCCACCGAGGACTTCGCGTGGTTCGGTACGGAGGGCGTGGCGACGGTCTACTGGCTGCTCGGCGTGACGGGGGTACGGCAGTGGCGCGGGGCCCGGGACGGCGGACCACCGGTGCCGCCGAACCACGCGCCGGAGTTCGCCCCGGACGTCCGTACCGCCCTGCCGACCGGGATCATGGCCATGGCGTCGGCGGCCCGGCGGTTACTGGACCCGGAAGGGAGCGTCTCGTGACCGGTCCCGCCGGGGAGACGCCGTACGGAACCGGTCAGGGAACCGGCCCTGCCCGCGGCACCGGCTACGGAACCGGCCGCGGCACCGGTCACGGAATCGACGACGGCCGCGCCACCGATCGTGGCACCGGCCACGGCACCGGACCGTGCCGGGGCGCCGATCGCGGCACGGGCCACGGCACCGGTCATCCGGGCGGCACCGGGCGGGGCACCGGTCACGGCCATGTCGACCTGGTGACCGTCCGCCGCGACCGGGCCGCCCCGACCGGCGAGACCACCGTCGTACGGCTGCTGAGCCTGCTCCCGGCCGACTGGGCCTGTGCCCCCCGGTCCGTGGGGACCGACCGGATCGCCCTGCGCATCGCCCTGGACCACACCGTCGACGACCGCACGGTCCGCAGCGCTGTCGCCCGTGCCCTCGCCGACCGGACGCTGGACGGCTGGGCGCAGGAGCCGTGAGGCCGACGGGGCGGGGCAGGGGGCGCCCGCAGCGCCCCGCGCCCCGCCCCGGGCCACCGACCGGCCCGCGCCCTCAGATCCAGCCGCGCTCCCGGGCCAGCAGGGCGGCGTGCGCGCGGCTGGCGGCGCCGAGGGTCTGGAGGAGATCGGCGACGTACCGCCGGTACGTCCGTACCGAGACGCCCAGTTCGCGGGCGCCCGCCTCGTCCTTGCCCACGGTGCACATGGACACCAGGACCCGCTGCTCGATCTCCGACAGGCCGACGTCCGGCGCCCCGCCGTCCTCACCGCTGATCCGTGAGAGGTCCTCGGCCTGGTCCCAGATCTTCTCGAACAGGGCGATGATGTTGCGTACCAGTCCGCCGCGGTGGGCCAGCAGCGCACCGCGCGAGGTGTCGTGCGGGTCCAGCGGGACGAGAGCGGCCTTGCGGTCGTACACCAGCAGCCGTTCGGCGCTCTGCTCCGTCACCCGGATCATGGCCCCGTTCTCGGCCAGCTCCCGCAGATACGCGGCGGTCGCCGGATCCCGCAGCGCCGCGCTGATCACCACGTTCCGGATCTTCACACCGCGTCGCAGGCACCGCAGGTCCAGCGGGCGCGAGCGGGCGATGTTCTCGGGCGACAGCTTGGTGTACGGCTCGACGGAGAGGATTTCGTCCCGGGCGAAGAACGCGAGGTCGTCGATCCGATTGCGGATCTGGGCCAGTCCCTCCAACTGCTCGATGCCGGGCGGAGGAGGTCTGCGCGCCCCCTGCTCCGCGCGTAGACCGTCGATGACGTGGCGTGACCGGGTGACGCGCTGCAACTCCTGGTGCAGGGCGTGCAGGCGTAAATCGATGAGCCTGGCCACCGCGATCTCCGGGTCGGTCGGGAAGACACGCCGATCGGGCCCCTCGGGGCGGAGGAGACCGAGCTCCTGGAGCCGGTCGACGCACCCGCGCGCCGCCTGCGGGTCCGCGCGCAGCAGGAGGTGCAGATCGTCGGTGGCGGTGCCGGGATTGCGTAGAAAGTGCCGGTAGACCTCTTCCTCGGCCTCCGAGATCCCGAATATGGACATCTCGTTCTCGCCCATGCGTGCCCCCGCTGCCTGGTCCCTGCGCAGCCGTGTGCTCCGGGGGTCGCCCGCGAGCACCGGTCCACGGCTGCTGTCGCTCACTGCCCGTGCAACTGTTGCGGAATCTTTCGGCCAAAGAGTAGACGCTGAGATCATTTCTGTGAGGGGGCCGGACACAACTGTGTGAGATGCGGAGATGAACGGTGTGCGTCCGGCGATGAGCGGCCCGGCGCGCGCGACGGATGGTCCGGACCGGGACAGGGGCCGTCCCCGCCCGCCCCGGCCTCCGTCCACCCGCTCCTCACCGCCCGGGTCTTCGCCCCCGCCCGCCCCTCGCCGCTCCGGCCCCTCGTCCGGCCCGGCCCCTTTGCCGTCCGCCGCCGCGAGGGCGCGGGGCCGCCCGCTCCCGGCGCCCGAATCCGGCCGCACCCGGCCGCTCCGGGTGGTTGCGGACGCGGCTGTCACGGGGGAGTCGTAGGCTGGGAGCCCCCGGCCTGCCCGGGGGCGGCTCCTGGATCATGCCGGGCCCGGCTCGCGAGGCGACCGAGCGCACCCGCGAGGGTGGGCACGCGCGCCGCCGCGTGAACGCGTTCGCCGAACGCCGTACCGACCGGTGCGTACGGGCCCGCGAGCGGCGGTCCGCGGTACGAGGGTCCGTCGCGTGAGACGGTTCGTCCGAGCGGACGGCCCGCCGTACGGGACGGTTCGTCGTGCGCGGCGGCTGTGCACCCGGCACGCCCGGAAGCCGCCCCCCGTACGCGCCGGGTCGTTCGCGTTGCCCCGGCCCCGGCAGCAGGTTGCCGGGCCCCCAAGCCGTTTGCCCTCGTCACCTCGTTACCCGGACGGAAGCCTTCATGAGTCTGCACGGTCTGCTGGATGTCGTCGTATGTGACCCGGCACTCTCCGAAGCGGTGAAGGCCGCCGGCGACGGCCACCGGATGCACGTCGACCTGGTCGGGCCGTCCGCCGCCCGCCCCTTCGCCGTGGCCGCGCTGGCCCGCGGGACCGGGCGGACCGTGCTCGCCGTCACCGCGACCGGCCGGGAGGCGGAAGACCTGGCCGCGGCGCTGCGCAGCCTGCTGCCGCCGGACACCGTCGCCGAGTTCCCGTCCTGGGAGACCCTGCCGCACGAGCGGCTCTCGCCCCGCTCCGACACCGTGGGCCGCCGCCTGGCGGTCCTGCGGCGCCTGGCACACCCCAGCGCGGACGACCCGGAGACCGGCCCGGTCAAGGTCGTCGTCGCCCCCATCCGCTCTGTGCTCCAGCCGCAGGTCAAGGGCCTCGGAGAGCTGGAACCGGTCTCGCTGCGCATCGGGCAGAGCGCCGATCTCGGCCGCATCGTCGACGCGCTCGCGGCAGCCGCGTACGCCCGGGTGGAACTGGTCGAGAAGCGCGGTGAGTTCGCCGTGCGCGGCGGCATCCTGGACGTCTTCCCGCCGACCGAGGAGCACCCCCTTCGGGTGGAGTTCTGGGGCGACGACGTCGAGGAGATCCGCTACTTCAAGATCGCCGACCAGCGGTCGCTGGAGATCGCCGAGCACGGTCTGTGGGCGCCGCCCTGCCGGGAGCTGCTGCTGACCGACGAGGTGCGGGAGCGGGCCGCCGCGCTGGCCGAGAGCCACCCGGAGCTGGGCGAACTGCTCGGCAAGATCGCGGAGGGCATCGCGGTGGAGGGCATGGAGTCCCTCGCCCCGGCCCTCGTCGACGACATGGAACTGCTGCTCGACGTGCTGCCCGCGGGGTCGATGGCGCTCGTCTGCGACCCGGAGCGGGTCCGTACCCGTGCCGCCGACCTCGTCGCCACCAGCCAGGAGTTCCTCCAGGCGTCGTGGGCGGCCACCGCCGGCGGGGGAGAGGCCCCGATCGACGTCGGCGCGGCCTCGCTGCGGGGCATCGCGGACATCCGGGACCGGGCCCGCGAGCTGGGCATGATGTGGTGGTCGGTCTCCCCGTTCGCCGCCGACGACGCCGACGAGGAGGACGACACCCTCAAACTCGGCATGCACGCCCCGGAGGCGTACCGGGGCGACACCGCCCGCGCCCTGGCCGACACCAAGGGCTGGCTCGCGGACGGCTGGCGCACGGTCTACGTCACCGAGGGCCAGGGCCTCGCCTCGCGCACCGTCGAGGTGCTCGGCGGGGAGGGCGTCCCGGCCCGGCTGGACCCGGACCTGGCGGAGATCTCGCCGTCCGTGGTGCACGTCTCCTGCGGCGGCCTCGACAACGGCTTCGTCGACCCCGGGCTGCGGCTCGCCGTCCTGACCGAGACCGACCTCACCGGCCAGCGCACCGCCACCCGGGACCTGGGCCGGATGCCGGTGCGGCGGCGCAAGACGATCGACCCGCTGACGCTGGAGGCCGGCGACTACATCGTCCACGAACAGCACGGCGTGGGCCGGTACATCGAGATGGTGCAGCGCACGGTGCAGGGCGCCACCCGCGAGTACCTCCTCGTCGAGTACGCCCCCGCCAAGCGCGGCCAGCCCGGCGACCGCCTCTACATCCCCACCGACCAGCTGGAACAGGTCACCAAGTACGTCGGCGGCGAGGCCCCCACCCTGCACCGGCTCGGCGGCGCCGACTGGACGAAGACCAAGGCGCGCGCCAAGAAGGCCGTCAAGGAGATCGCCGCCGACCTGATCAAGCTGTACTCGGCCCGGATGGCCGCCCCCGGCCACACCTTCGGATCCGACACCCCCTGGCAGCGCGAACTGGAGGACGCCTTCCCGTACGTGGAGACGCCCGACCAGCTCTCCACCATCGCCGAGGTCAAGGCGGACATGGAGAAGTCCGTCCCGATGGACCGGCTGATCTGCGGTGACGTCGGCTACGGCAAGACGGAGATCGCGGTCCGCGCGGCGTTCAAAGCGGTCCAGGACGGCAAGCAGGTCGCCGTCCTCGTCCCCACCACCCTCCTCGTCCAGCAGCACTACGGCACCTTCACCGAGCGCTACTCCCAGTTTCCGGTCAGCGTGCGGGCGCTCAGCCGCTTCCAGTCCGACACCGAGTCCAAGGCCACCCTCGAAGGGCTGCGCGAGGGCTCCGTCGACCTGGTCATCGGCACCCACCGCCTGTTCTCCTCCGAGACGAGGTTCAAGGACCTGGGTCTGGTCATCGTCGACGAGGAGCAGCGCTTCGGCGTCGAGCACAAGGAGCAACTGAAGAAGCTCCGGGCCAATGTGGACGTCCTCACCATGTCCGCCACCCCCATCCCCCGCACGCTCGAAATGGCCGTGACGGGCATCCGCGAGATGTCGACGATCACCACGCCCCCGGAGGAGCGCCACCCGGTCCTCACCTTCGTCGGCCCGTATGAGGAGAAGCAGATCGGCGCCGCCATCCGCCGTGAACTGCTCCGCGAGGGCCAGGCGTTCTACATCCACAACCGCGTCGAGTCGATCGACCGCGCCGCCGCCCGGCTCCGCGAGATCGTCCCCGAGGCGCGGATCGCGACGGCGCACGGCCAGATGTCCGAACAGGCCCTGGAGCAGGTGGTGGTGGACTTCTGGGAGAAGAAGTTCGACGTCCTGGTCTCCACGACGATCGTCGAGTCCGGCATCGACATCTCCAACGCCAACACCCTGATCGTGGAGCGCGGCGACAACTTCGGCCTCTCCCAGCTCCACCAGTTGCGCGGCCGGGTCGGCCGGGGCCGCGAGCGGGGCTACGCGTACTTCCTCTACCCGCCGGAGAAGCCGCTCACGGAGACCGCCCACGAGCGCCTGGCCACCATCGCCCAGCACACCGAGATGGGCGCGGGCATGTACGTCGCCATGAAGGACCTGGAGATCCGCGGCGCCGGGAACCTCCTGGGCGGCGAGCAGTCCGGCCACATCGCGGGCGTCGGCTTCGACCTGTACGTCCGCATGGTCGGCGAGGCGGTCGCCGACTACCGGGCCTCCCTCGAAGGCGGCGTCGAGGAGGAACCGCCGCTGGAGGTCAAGATCGAGCTCCCGGTCGACGCCCACGTCCCCCATGACTACGCCCCGGGCGAGCGGCTGCGCCTCCAGGCGTACCGGGCCATCGCCTCCGCCAACTCCGAGGACGACATCAGGGCCGTCCGCGAGGAACTCACCGACCGCTACGGCAAGCTCCCCGAACCCGTCGAGAACCTCCTCCTGGTCGCGGGCCTGCGCATGCTGGCCCGCGCCTGCGGCGTCGGCGAGATCGTGCTCCAGGGCTCCAACATCCGCTTCGCCCCGGTCGAACTGCGCGAGTCCCAGGAGCTGCGCCTCAAGCGCCTCCACCCCAAGTCGGTCGTCAAGCCGGCCGTCCACCAGATCCTGGTCCCCCGCCCCACCACCGCCAGGATCGGCGGCAAGCCGGTGGTGGGCCGCGAACTGCTGGCGTGGACCGGGGAGTTCCTGACGACGATCCTGGGAGCGTAGGCCGGACCGCCCCGCCGCCCAGACCCGCCTACGGTGTGATGCGGCAGGCCGGTGCAGGGGCGGCGAAGGGAGACATGGTGTGAGCGGTGGGGAATGGGTCGGCACCTCGGTGCCGTACCTCACAGGGTCTGCCGGTACCGGCAGCGACGCCTGGGCGGCGGAGGCCGCGGCGGAGGGCCGCCGGGGCAGCCAGCGGATCGTCCGGGCGGGCGAGACGGAGCCGCCCGACGCGGTCGCGGAATTGCTGGGAACACCCGCCGGACAGCACGTCATCGCTCGCCGCAGGATCATGTACCTCGACGACGAGCCCTGCGAGTTGACGGACACGTACTACCCGCTGGACATCGCGGCCGGCACCGGCCTCGCCGGAACCGCCAAGATCCGTGGCGGGGCGATCCGGCTGCTGGCGGACCTGGGGTACGTCGGTGTTCACGTACGCGAGGACGTGACCGCGCGCTCGGCGACCGGCCATGAGCGTGAGCAACTGCGGCTGACGGCCGGTGAACCCGTGCTGCAGCTGACTCGGCTCACCCTTGACCGGGCGGACCGGCCCATTCAGGTCGACGTGATGGCGATGTCGCCGCGACGTCAGAAGCTGCGATACGAGATCAGGATCGGATGACCGTGCCCAGACCCGAAACGGATGCCGCCGACCGCCGCTCACTGCACGAACGGATCGCCGCCGATCTCAGGGCGCAGATCATGGGCGGGGACCTCGTCCCGGGGGCGTCCAGTCCGGCGGCGCGGCGGATGGTGCGCCCGGCGCATGGCGACGGCCGTACGGACCGGCGGCGCCCTGTGCGTTGCGCCGCCGGTCCGTACGGCCGTGCCTGTGCCCTCACCGCCCCGTGCCCGCCGGTGGGCCTCCCCGTGCCCGCCGGTGGGCCTGCCGGTCAGCCGGTGGGCCTGCCGGTCAGCCGGCCAGGTTGCTCGGGTCGACGATGTCCTTGGCGTCGGGAGCCTTCACCTCGACGGGCTTGTCGAAGTCGGAGAGCGTCATCTTCGTCGGTTCCTCGGCGTTCTCGACGTCGACCTGGAGGATGTACGGCTCGCCCTCGGCGGCCACCAGCATCGTGTAGGTGCCCTCGTCGTCCTTCTCGACGAGGCGCAGCGCGCGCTTGCCGTCGACGGTGGTCTCGCCGTCCTTCTTCGCGACGTTGTCGTTGGCCTCGATCTCCTTGAACATCGTGGCCAGGTCGCAGAGTGCGAGCATCTCCTTGCTGTCGGGGTCCGAGACCCCGGACTTCATCCAGCGGCCCGCGAGCAGCTCGACCGCGGCGTCGACGTCCGCGGCGGGCTCGCCCTTGGACTGCTCGCGCAGCAACGCCTCGTCGAACTTCGTGTAGACGGTGCCACCGGTCTTGCGGATCTCCATGCTGCCGGCCGGGCCGATGGAGATGGTTCCCATGCAGTCGCCGGGGGCCGCGGCGGTGAGGCGGGCCGAGACCGCGCCCTCGTCCGTCTTCGTGTCCACGGTGATGTTCATGGACTTCGCCTTCTTGGTGGTCTCAAGGGCCTTGTTGACGACCTCGGGACCCGACATGTCCGCGAAGGGAGCGGGGGCCTTCGACGAGGCCTCGGTGACCTTCGGTGAGGATGTGTCGGTGCCGCAGGCGGCCAGGCTCACCAGGGTGAGGGCACAGAGGGCGGGAACGGTGGCACGGGCGAGAAGACGCATGACGGAAGACTTTCCGGAAAGGCCGAACGGAGGAGGGAGGCGGAGCGGAGGAGAAGGACGGAGCGGGGGGAGAGGGGGAGCGGAAGCGGGGGAGAGGAGAGGGGGAGCGGAGGGGAGCGGACGTCAGAGCTTCAGGTCCCACTGAGTGGCGTCGTAGGTAAACCCGGGGTTGACCTCCACGGTCAGGTTCCGGGCTTCCGCGGGGGCGTCGAAGGCGAAGTCGACCGTGACCTTCTTGCCCGGCAGGATCGTGCCGCTGAAGCCCGTGCCGACCTCGTCGTCGAAGATCTGCTCGGCTTCCACGCCGTTCTCGCCGGCCCGGGCCGTGAGGGTGACGAGGGCGGTGTCGAACTTCTCCTTGCCCGCGTTCTCGATGACGACGGAGACGCGGTAGGACTTGTTGCCCTTGGTGTGTCCGGCGGCGTACTCGTCCGGGGTGTACGGGGCGGCGTCGCCGACCGTGACCGTCAGATCGTCGTCGTACACGGCCGAGTCACCGGCCGCCAGCGCCCCGTCGCCCTTCTTCTTGCCGGCGCCGCCCTTCGCGCCGTCACCGCCGGGCTTCGGCTTCGCGGAGGCCGTGGTATCCGACAACGCCTTGTCGAGTTCGGCCACCGCGTCGCCCACGGCCATGAACGTGATCACCGCACCGACCACCGCCAGGACCAGCGAGACCAGACCGAGGGCGGCGCCGAAGGTGGCCACGCCCTTGTTGGTGGCCTCGCCGCGCTTGACCCGGCCCCGGCCGGACAGGCCCAGGATCAGGGCGATGATGCCGAGGATGCCCGCCAGCCAGAACAGGAGCGGGATCAGGCCCGACACGGCACCGATGACACCCAGGACGAGTGCGGCGATGCCCAGTCCGTTGCGGGCCGGGCGTGCGCCCGGCATCTGGGCGGGTGCGTACGGCTGCTGGGGCTGCGGCGACGGCGTGGACGCGGACATGGCTGTGCCCTCCGACGAAAGACGGGAATGGGATGTGAGCGGTTGACCCATCGCTGTTGTGCAGCGACGGGTCAATAAGACCAAAGCTTGTGAACCGAGTCAACACTGTTCACGATGAACGGGTGGCTGCACGCTGTGAATCGGTCACGTGCGAACGGAATCGGTATGCTCGCCGCCACCGCACAACGACAAGGGCCAGGACCAGGGCCAGGACCAGGAGAAAGTCAGTGCCGGAGAACTCGACAGAGGTGACCGCTGCCGGGATCGCCCGACTCGCCGGTGTGGGGCGTGCCGCCGTCAGCAACTGGCGGCGCCGTCACGCGGACTTCCCCAAGCCTGTCGGCGGCACCGAGACGAGCCCGTCCTTCTCGCTGACCGAGGTCGAGCGATGGCTGCGCGACCAGGGGAAGCTCGCCGAAGTCCCGCTCCGCGAACGGGTCTGGCAGCAGCTGGCCGGGCATCCGCTCGGCCCGGTCCCCGCCCTGATCCACAGCGGCTGTGTCCTGCTGGTGCTGCGGAACGATCCCGCCGCATGGCGGGAGATCGCCGCCGTGCCCGACGAGGCGATGGCCGGCGTGCTGTCCCTCGTCCTCGACGACACGCTCGGCGAGCGGTTCGGTCCGGCCGAGGAGCGCGGGCGGGCTGTTCACACCCCCGGCCGCGCGGAACTGCTTCCGTCCGTCCCGATGCTCCGCGGTGTCGCCGAGCTCGCCGCCGAGAGCGGCGCCCGGGAGACCTTCGAGTTTCTGCTGGGCCGTCAACTGGACGCGAACCCACGCCAGTACACCCTCACCCCGGCCGGGCTTGCCGCGCTCATGGCCGCCTTGGCGGACGCCGGGGAGCGGCCCGCCCGCACCGTCCTCGACCCCGCGGCGGGCACCGGCGCCCTGCTGTGCGCCGCCGGCCGCCGCGACGCCCTGTACGCGCAGGAGGCCGACTCCGACCTCGCCTCGCTCACCGCGCTCCGACTCGCCCTCCACGAAGACACCGGTACGGGCCGCACCATCCGGGTGCGCACCGGCGACACCCTCCGCGCCGACGCCTTCCCCCGGCTCGCCGTCGACGCGGTGCTCTGCCACCCGCCGTTCAATGAACGCAACTGGGGCCACGACGAACTCGCCTACGACCCGCGCTGGGAGTACGGCTTCCCGGCCCGCACCGAGTCCGAACTCGCCTGGGTACAGCACGCCCTGGCCCGTCTGCGGGAGGGCGGCACCGCCGTGCTCCTGATGCCGCCCGCCGCTGCGTCGCGCCGCTCCGGCCGCCGCATCCGCGCCGATCTGCTGCGGCGCGGCGCCCTGCGCGCCGTCATCGCGCTCCCGGCCGGAGCCGCGCCCCCGTACGGCATCCCGCTCCACCTCTGGGTGCTGCGCAAGCCGGGCGGCGGGGTGCGCACCTCGCCGGAACTCCTCCTCGTCGACACCGCCGAACCGGCCGAAACACCCGCGCCGGGCCAGCCGGCCGCCACCCCGGCGGGCGGGCGCGACCGGATCGACTGGCAGGCGGTGCACGGCACCGTGCTCGACGCCTGGCGGCCGTTCGCGAGCCAGGGCGAGGGGGGAGCCGACGGCGGCGAGGGCGAGGGTCGGGCGGAGCAGGCCGGGCCCGGACGGCCCTCACCGGCGCCCTTCGGAAACGGCCGTCCCCCGTCGGCCGCTTCCGGTGCCGCCCGAGCCGTTCCCGTCATCGAACTCCTCGACGACGACGTCGACCTGGCCCCCGCCCGCCATCTCCCGCCACCGGCGGTCACGGGCGGACCGACCGAATTGGCCCGGGTACGCGAACGGCTGGCCGAGACCCTCGGCCGCACCGGCGCCCTCACCCCGCCGGCCGTGGTCCCCTCCGAGCCGGCCCACTGGCCCCTCACCACCGTCGGCGAACTCGCCCGCGCAAGCGCGCTCCGGTTGCACACCGGCGGCGCCGGCAAGGGGCCCGCCACCGTTCCCGTCCTCACGGAACACGACGTCCTCGGCTTCACCGCCCCCTCCGGCACGCTCCCCGCCGACGGTCCGGCCGAGGAGCCGGTCCTGGTCGAAGTGGGCGACGTCGTGGTGCCGGTGCTCGGCGGCGGTTCCGTCGTCCGGGTCGTCGACGACGCCACGGCCGGTGCGGCGCTGGGCCGTAACCTCCAGTTGCTGCGCCCGGACCCGACCGCCCTCGACCCCTGGTTCCTCGCCGGATTCCTGCGCGGCACCGCCAACAACCGCCAGGCCAGCAGCTACGCCTCCACCGCCATCCGGCTCGACGCCCGCCGCCTCCAGGTTCCCCGGCTGCCCCTCGCGGAACAGCGCCGGTACGGTGAGCGGTTCCGCGCCCTGGCCGAATTCGAGGAGGGGCTCAGACTGATCGGCCGGCTCGGCGGCCGACTGGTCCAGGGAATGTACGACGGGCTGACGGACGGCACGGTCGCCCCGAAGTGATCGGAACCACAACGGTTCGGTACAACCCCGCGCCTGTTGTCGTTGTCGCCCTTTACGCTCGGATCCGCGTACATGGACGCATGTGCGCGGACGTTCCACGACCAGGTCTCCAGGGAGCAGCCATGTACGCCCCGGGTCTTTCACCGACACCGCCGCGTCGGGTTTCCAGCAGGGCCTGGATCATCTCGATGCGCGTGCTGTTCGTCGCGCTCGCGGTGTGCTCGGTGGGCCTGCTGCTGTGGACCCCGCTGCTCCGGCTGGCGATCGTGCGGCGCCGGACGGTCGACTGGTGGCTGACCGGGGCCGGTTTTCTGTTCGTCTGCATCACCCTGCCGATCCTCGGCAGGGAAGGGAGCGATGAACCGGCCGGTATCGACTTCGTCCTCATTCCGCTGCTGCTGGTGATGATGGCGGCGGCCGTCGGGTACTACGTGGTCGAGGACATCCGGTACTACGAACAGCTCACGCGACCGAGGCCCATGGGCGGATACAGGGCCGTGACGGTACCGGGGTACGGATACCCGCCCTCGGCGCTGACGGGCGTACCGGCCGTCACCCCCGTCCCCGGCTCCGTGCAGCCGCCCGCCGCCTTCCCGTACCAGTCGGCGCAACCGCCCGCCGTGTCGCCGCAGCCGCAGCGGTATCCGCAGCCGCAACCACAGCCGCAGCCGCAACCACAGCCGTTCGCCGGGCCGCCGCAGCCGCACCCGGCACACGCGCCCCATCCGATGGGGCCCCAGGACCCTGCGCCCGCCCCCGCCGCTCACCCGTACCCCGCTTCCGGCTCCGCCGCGCCCGACCCGTCCCCACAACCCCAGCAGCCCCAGCAGCCCCAGCAGTCCCAGCAGTCCCAGCAACCCCAGCGCATCGAGCAGGTCCGCGCGGAGCTGGACGAGCTGAGCGCCTACCTCCGCAAGGAGGAGGGCCGATGAGCGGACGCGTCATCGCCGGGCGGTACGAACTGGCGACGGTCATCGGCCAGGGCGGCATGGGCCAGGTCTGGACGGCCTACGACCAGCGGCTGGACCGCCGGGTGGCGGTGAAGCTGCTGCGCCCCGACCGGGTCGCCGGCCCCGTCGACAGCCAGGGCGCGGACGAACTGCGCCGCCGCTTCGTCCGCGAGTGCCGGATCACCGCACAGGTCGACCACCCCGGCCTGGTCACCGTCCATGACGCGGGCAGCGACGCCGAGGACATGTACCTCGTCATGCAGTACGTGGAAGGCGCCGACCTCGCCGACCACCTCGCCGAGCACGACCCGTACCCCTGGCCGTGGGCCGTGTCCGTCGCCGCGCAGTTGTGCGCCGTGCTGTGCGCCGTGCACGCGGTCCCGATAGTGCACCGCGACCTGAAACCCCGCAACGTGATCGTGCGTCCGGACGGCGCCCTCACCGTTCTGGACCTCGGCGTCGCCTCCGTACTGGACACCGACACCACCCGTCTCACCCACACCGGCTCGCCGATCGGCTCCCCGGCCTACATGGCGCCCGAGCAGGCGATGGGCGGCGCCGTCGGCCCGTACACCGATCTGTACGCACTCGGCGCGCTCCTCCATGAACTGCTCAGCGGCGACGTGCCGTTCGCGGGAACCACCGCCCTGGGCGTGCTCCACCGCCACCTCCACGAACCGCCGGTCCCCGTCCGCCGCGTACGGCCCGACATCCCCGAACCGCTCGAAGCGCTGGTGCTGCGGCTGCTGGCCAAGGACCCGCAGCAGCGCCCGGCCGACGCCCAGGAGGTCTACGAGCACCTCGCCCCGCTGCTTCCCGCCCGGGGCACCGGGCTGTCCACCGGGCCGCTCGACCCGACCCGCCCCTTCCTGCGCCCGCACGCCCCCTGGCCCGACCGGAGCACCGTCCCGTCGCCGTCGCAGGTGCCCCCGCCCGTCCTTCCGCCCCCGTCGGCCGCCCCGGCGGGGCCCGCGGCGGCCCGGCCCGATGTCGCCACCGCCGTCGACGAGGTCAAGCGGCTGCTCGGCGAGGGCCGCATCACCCAGGCCGTGGACATGCTCGGGTCCCTCCTCCCCGTCGCGGCCGCGCAGCACGGCGAGGACTCCGCCGTGGTCCGCATCCTGCGCAAGCAGTACGCGACGACGCTGATGGACGACGGCCAGTACCGCCGCGCCCTGCCCGAGCTGCGCCGCCTCGCCGCCGACCGCGCGGCGCACGCCGGACCGGCCGACGCCCAGCTCCTCCAGTTCCGCCAGGACGCGGCCCACTGCCTGGAACAACTCGGTGACCCGGCCGCCGCGCTCGCCGAGTACCGCGCGGTGCTCCCGTACTGCGAGAACCCCCGGGCCACGGGCGGCGACCCCGCCCGCTCCTTCGAGATCCGCAACCGCATCGGGCATCTGCTGCTCGCGCTCGGCGACCACACGGGCGCGCGCGTCCAGCTCCAGGGACTGCTGTACGACGCGGAGCGGGCCTATGGGCCGCACCACCCGCTGCCGGTGGAGCTGCGCCGACGGCTCGACCGGCAGGCCGAGGTCCAGAGCGGCTGAGGGAGCGCCCGCTGTCCCGATGGGTAATGGGCACGCCAAACGTGCGCAAGGGAATGTCACGGATGCCGCCGTGGGCACCCGCGGCATGAGATCGTGTCCTGCCGCCGGGGCGGCTGACGACCCCGCCTGCTCCGTCGGCCTCTTACCTCGTACCTCTCTCTTCGATACCTCTCTCCTCACGTTTTCCGGGCACCACCGAGGTCTCCGTGTCCTCCGCCTCTCCAGGAAACGTCGCCGCGTCTCCCCGGCCTCGGCGGCCGTCGCCGCTGTCGCGGATGGTGCGTTTGTCGCGGGTGGTGCGTTCGCGGCCGAGGGTGCAACCGCCACGATGATCGGGGCTGCGCCGATGCCGTATCCCCAAATCAGGTGCAGAACCATATAGTTCGCGCGATATACGCCCATGAGTGGTCGAACTGGTCTGTTTCGCCCAAGATATGAGGCGGGGAAGCCGTGGGATTCGTGGAACGGGGAAGCCGCGGAGCCCTTGGGCGGTGCCACAGCTCCAACTCCGCCCGAATCGTTGGCCGAACCGGTGGCCCTGAGCACGTCCACTGCCTACCATCGATCAGCGCAAGGTCTTGTGCACTGATGCACAAAGTCTCCCCGGGAGGTTCCTTTGCACCGCCGCCGTCGCACCGCGCTCACCGTCTCCGCCGCCCTGCTGGTCGGCACCCCACTTCTGGCCGCTTGCGGCGGTCAGGCGCAACCGGGTGCCGCGGCCCTCGTCGGGGGCGACCGGATCGAGGTGTCCACCGTGCAGGGGCAGGTGGCGGCGGTGCGCGAGGCACAGAGCGAATCCCGCGACGGCGACCAGCTCGTCGACAAGTCCGGGCAGCTCGGCCGGGCCAAGCTGCACAGCCTGATCTTCGACCGGATCCTGGACCGGGCCGCCCAGGACGCGGGCGTGTCCGTCACCCGCGGCGAGGTCCAGGAGATGCGGAAGGCCGCGGTCGCCCAGTCCGGGGGAGAGGCACGGCTGCTGGCGGCGATGCTCCAGCAGAGCTGGGTGGCGCCCGACCAGATCGACGCCGTGCTGCGCGAGCAGGTCCAGCTGACGAAGCTGGCCCAGGCACTCGGCGCCGACCTGCGGCAGCCCGAGGGACAGAAGATCGTCGGTGACGCGCTCAGCAAGGCGTCGAAGGCGCTGAAGGTCGACGTGAACCCGCGCTACGGCACCTGGAACGACCAGCAGACCCAGCTCGCCGACTACAAGGCCCCCTGGATCAACCAGGTCACCAAGCCCGCCGGGGCGGTGCCGGAGCCCGGCCTCTAAGGGCTGTCCCGTCGTCCGTGGTGGCCCGGCGCGTGCGTCGGATGCGGTGCGTCGCCGGACGGAGGGGCCGCGTACCGGAGGTGCGCGCGGGCGTTTCGGCAACGCGGCGAGGTGCCGCGGCCGTCGTCGGGCGCCCGCCGGGGACGACCACAGCCCCTGGTGCGGCGACCTGGCAGGCCCACCGGCCCGGGAGCTGCGGCGAGGCGCTGGGGTCGGGGGCACCACGGGGGTCGCGGGGGTCGCGGGGCCGAGCGAACGGTGGCCCGCCCGGCCGGAGGTAGATTCGAACGGTGAACGCTGAAGCCCCCGGCCGCGTCGGAGCCTCCGGCCGTACCGAGCCCTCCGGTCCTGCCGAAGCCCCCGGCCGTATCGTCCTGCTCACCGCCAGCCACCGCGTGGCGCCCGGACTCCTGTCCTGGCCCGCCTGGCAGGCGTTGCGCGCCGCCGACCGGGTGCTCTGCGCGGAGCCGGACAATCCGCAGCTGCCGTATCTGCGCGAGGCGGGCGTCACCGCCGAGCACTCCGTCCCCACCGCGCACGAACTCGTCGACGCCTGCGCGGGCGGACGCACCGTCGTCGTCCTCACCGGTGGCGAGGGGAACCAGCCGCTGACCGACGGCCTCGCCCGGCTCGCCGGTTCGGGGCGGGTGAGCATGCCGGACCTGGAACTGCTGCCCGGCTCCTACGACCTGCCCGGTGCGCGGCTCCTCGACCTGGTCCAGATCATGGACCGGATCCGGAACGAATGCCCGTGGACGTCCCGGAAGACCCACGAGGGCCTCGCCAAGTACGCCATCGAGGAGGCGTACGAACTCGTCGAGGCGATCGAGGACGGCGATCGCGACGAACTGCGCGAGGAACTGGGGGACGTGCTCCTCCAGGTCGTCTTCCACGCCCGGATCGCCGAGGAGGGCGGCCCCGGCGAGGGGGACGAGCCCTTCTCCGTCGACGATGTGGCCGCGACCCTCGTCGAGAAGCTCATCCACCGCCACCCGCACGTCTTCGGTGACGAGACCGCCGAGACCCCCGAGGACGTGCACGCGCACTGGCTGCGGACCAAGGCCGTCGAGAAGCGGCGCACATCCGTCACCGACGGGGTGCCGCTCGGCCAGCCGGGGCTGGCGCTGGCGGCGAAGCTCGCCTCCCGGGTCCGCACCGCCGGGCTCGACGTGCCGCTGCCCACGGGCCGGGGCATCGGCTATGAACTCCTCGCCCTCGCCGTACGCGCCGAGCGGGACGGCGTGGACCCCGAGGCGGCGCTCAGGGCCGCGGGCCGCGCCTACCGGGACGCCATCCGGGCGGCCGAGGGCCACGGCTGACCCCCGCTGGGCGGCGATCCGCGCCTCCGGGGGCGCCGACCGGCTCCGAACGGCGGGGGATAACGTCAAAGGGTGAACCACAGTCCCGCCGACCGCCCCGCCGATCAGACCGTGGGACGGCCTGCCGGCCGGTCCGCCGAACGCCCCGGGGGCCGCGCCGCCGGCCGGCCGGTGAGCCCTCCCACCGATCAGCCCGTCGGCCGTTCCGCGGACGCGCCGGCCGGCCGCTTGACGGATGAGGGCGCGGACCGCCCCGCCGCCTGCCCCGCGGGCGCACCCGAACTCTTCACATGGGAGTTCGCCACCGACCCGTACCCCGCCTACGCCTGGCTGCGCGAGCACAGTCCCGTGCACCGCACCACGCTGCCCAGCGGTGTCGAGGCGTGGCTCGTGACGCGGTACGCGGACGCCCGACAGGCGCTCGCCGACGCGCGGCTCTCCAAGAACCCGGCGCATCACGCCGAACCCGCGCACGCCAAGGGGAAGACCGGCATCCCCGGCGAACGCAAGGCGGAGCTGATGACGCACCTGCTGAATATCGACCCGCCCGACCACACCCGGCTGCGCCGCCTGGTCTCCAAGGCGTTCACCCCGCGCCGGGTCGCCGCGTTCGCACCGCGCGTGCAGGAGCTGACGGACGGGCTCATCGACCGCTTCGCCGCCGAGGGCCGGGCGGACCTCATCCACGACTTCGCTTTCCCGCTCCCCATCTACGCGATCTGTGACCTGCTCGGCGTCCCGCGCGAGGACCAGGACGACTTCCGGGACTGGGCGGGCATGATGATCCGCCACGGCGGCGGCCCGCGCGGCGGGGTCGCGCGGTCGGTGAAGAAGATGCGTGGCTACCTCGCCGAACTCATCCACCGCAAGCGGGAGAACCCGGGGGACGATCTGATCTCCGGGCTGATCCGGGCCAGTGACCACGGCGAGCACCTCACCGAGAACGAGGCCGCCGCGATGGCCTTCATCCTTCTCTTCGCCGGTTTCGAGACGACCGTCAACCTCATCGGCAACGGGGTGTACGCGCTGCTGCGCAACCCCGCCCAGCGCGAGCAGTTGCAACACTCCCTCGACGCGGGGGAGAGCGCGCTGCTGGAGACCGGTATCGAGGAACTGCTGCGGTACGACGGCCCGGTGGAACTGGCGACCTGGCGGTTCGCCACCGAGCCGCTGACGCTCGGCGGCGAGGACATCGCGGTCGGCGACCCCGTACTGGTCGTGCTCGCCGCCGCCGACCGCGACCCGGAGCGCTTCGAGGACCCCGACACCCTCGACCTCGCCCGACGTGACAATCAGCACCTCGGATACGGGCACGGCATCCACTACTGCCTCGGCGCACCCCTCGCCCGGCTGGAGGGGCAGACCGCGCTCACCACACTGCTGAGACGCCTTCCCGACCTGCGGCTCGCGGTGGAACCCGCCGATCTGCGGTGGCGCGGAGGGCTGATCATGCGCGGACTGCGCACGCTCCCCGTGGAGTTCGAGCCCCGGCCCAGCCCCAGCTTGTTCTGACGGTCCGTCAAGAATGTGATGTGCGCGTGATACGTGCTGCATCGACTTGTGACACGCGTTCGAGTCCGGTTAGGTTCACCGTTCGACCCACCGGTCGCTCGTCAGAACTCGTCCGTCACACGGAAGGCAATCTCATGGGCTCCGCGAACGGCAGACACCGTCGTCCTCGCCAGGCACCCGCCATCGTCGTCGCGGCGGGCGTGACCGGATCCGCCCTCGCCATCCCGCTGCTCGGCGCGGGCGCCGCGCAGGCGGCCGATGCCGCGACATGGGACCGGGTCGCCGAGTGTGAGAGCGGCGGCACCTGGAGCGCCGACTTCGGGAACGGCTCCTACGGCGGTCTTCAGCTCACCCCGGAGATCTGGAAGGCGTACGGCGGTGAGGAGTACGCCCCGCGCGCCGACCTCGCCAGCCGCGCCCAGCAGATCGCCGTGGCCGAGAAGATCCTCGGCGACCGGGGTCCGCAGGCGTGGCCGAGCTGTGCCCCCCTGTCCGGTCTCGCGACGGACGGGTCCCTGCCGGGCGTCGACCCGGGGGCGACGCCCTCCGGCGGCCCCGCCGAGGGCGCCGGCGCGAAGAAGGGCGCGGGGGCGAGGGGCGGCACCGGTTCGGCGGAGGACGCGCAGTCGGGCGACGAGGGGCGGGAGTCCCCGTCCGGCGGGCACGCCACGCCTTCCCGTGGCGCCGGGAAGCCGGCCGCGAAGCCCTCGCCCACCGAATCGGCCACCGAGTCCGGCGCGGGCGCGTCCAGTTCTTCTTCCGGTGCGCATCGTTCATCCGGGTCTAGGGATATGGGCGATTCGGGTGTTTCTTCCGGACCGTCAGAAAAGTCCGAGGCGACCGGAGGATCCGGGATGTCCGGAGGCGTGGGTGGCAAGCACCGTGGCGCACCGGCCGCCGAGGAGCAGGAGGCCGGTGACGGCGTCGGCCGCGAGTCGGGCCGCCATGCCTCGCGCGGTGGTGAGGGCGGGCGCGGGGCGGGCTCCCCGGTCGCGGATGACACGTACACCGTCCGTCCCGGTGACAATCTCTGGGCGATTGCCGAGGCGGAGGACGTCCCCGGTGGCTGGCCCGCGCTCTATGAGGCCAACAAGGAGGTCCTGGGCTCCGATCCGGACCTCATCCTCCCTGGTCAGAGCCTTGAGGTCGATGTGAAGGCCGACTGAGGCCCGGTTCGGTGACCGGCTGATGGGGCCTCAAGAACCGGGGCGCTTCGGAGACCTGTGTCCGCTTGTGCGTAAGTGAGACATGGGTCTCTTTGCGTCAATTGGCGCGTCGGGCTCAGAGGGTCCTTCCGTAGCGCTCCCCACCTGCGAAAACGACGGTTCCTCAGATGCAAGTAAGAGATGATTGTCCGATGTGTCTATCTTTGAATATGAGGCTTATATGTGTTTACGGTCAGAACCGCTCGCACCGCGGGCCCCGTCGACCGTCACGCCGAATCCTGCCGTCGGTCGGAGGGAACAGACGCGTTCAAGCGCCGTAGGCAGGAGCGGGGGACCCAGGTAGGCGTCGGCCCCGACCGTCGGAAGACGCGTCAGGACCGGCTTGGGGTGAAGTCGCGTGCTAGGACGTGCGACCGGGCAACTCACTAGGCCCGAACCCGACAGCTCACCTCGTAGGCGTCGGTGAGGAGACTTCCATGCTGTTTTCCGGCAAGGGCAAGCACCGTCGCCCGTCCAAGGTCGTCCGTGTCGCCACGCTCGCCGGCGTCACCGGCTCCGCCGTCGTCGTCCCGCTGATGGGTGCGGCCGACGCCTCCGCCGCCTCCGTGGCCACCTGGGACGCCGTCGCCCAGTGCGAGTCGGGTGGCAACTGGTCCATCAACACCGGTAACGGCTACTACGGCGGCCTGCAGTTCTCGCAGTCCAGCTGGGCCGCTGCCGGTGGCCTGAAGTACGCGCCCCGCGCCGACCTGGCCACCAAGTCCCAGCAGATCGCCACCGCCGAGCGGCTCCTCGCCATGCAGGGCCCGGGTGCCTGGGGCTGCGCCGGCGCCGGCAACCTGCGCAACGACGGCGTCAAGCCGGGTGTCGACACCTCCTCGAAGAGCTCCGGCACCGTCAAGAAGCAGAACACCCAGACCGCCCCCAAGCAGCAGACCCAGCCGACCCAGCAGGCCCAGCAGCAGGTCGAGCGCGGCCAGGCCCCCGCCTCCCGCTCCGAGCGTCCCGCCGCCCCGCAGACCGGCGCGAAGAAGACCGTCACCACCCCGACCGGCAAGAAGGTCAAGAAGGGCGACGGCGAGTACAAGGTCGTCTCCGGCGACACGCTCAGCAAGATCGCCGCCGAGCACGGCGTCAAGGGTGGCTGGCAGCGGCTGTTCGAGCTGAACAAGGACATCGTCGAGAACGCCGACCTGATCTACCCGGGTCAGCAGCTCCACCTGACGAAGTAGTCCGGCACCCTCTCCTCTCCTCACCTCCCGGGCGTCCCCGGACGCTCCGGTGCCCCAGGACCCCCCGGCCCGGCGCGCGTTCCCCGTGCGCGCCGGGCCGGGGTTCTCCGTTCGGCGCGCATGGCGTGCGACGCGCACGGTGCTCCGCGGGTGAGGTCCGGGCGGTCCGTCACCTCCGGGCGCCGCGCCCCGTTCAGGCGGTCCGTCACCACGGCTCCGCGCCCCCGGTCGCCCCCCCTGCGGGGCCGCCCGTTCAACTGTTGTAGTTACTGATCCGTAATCTTCTGGCCATTTGCCCGGGATCGTTCTCCCTTGGGTTCTTTTTCGTCCCAGGAGGCGGGCGGTCGTCGGGCTGAGCGGGCGGGGCCGGTTAGGCTCTTGTCGCAAGGCCAAAGTGACCCTGCAGAACCAGTGTCATATCCCAGAAGGAGATGCCTCGTGCCGTCCATCGACGTCGTCGTAGCCCGGGAAATCCTTGACTCCCGGGGGAACCCCACGGTCGAGGTCGAAGTCGGCCTCGACGACGGCAGCACGGGCCGTGCCGCCGTGCCGTCCGGTGCCTCCACCGGCGCCTTCGAGGCCATCGAGCTTCGCGACGGGGACCCCAACCGCTACCAGGGCAAGGGCGTCGAGAAGGCCGTCCTCGCCGTCATCGAGCAGATCGGTCCGGAGCTCGTCGGCTATGACGCGACCGAGCAGCGGCTGATCGACCAGGCGATGTTCGACCTGGACGCCACCGAGAACAAGGGCTCGCTCGGCGCCAACGCCATCCTCGGCGTCTCGCTGGCCGTTGCGCACGCCGCCTCCGAGGCGTCGGACCTGCCGCTGTTCCGCTACCTTGGCGGCCCGAACGCGCACCTGCTGCCGGTCCCGATGATGAACATCCTCAACGGCGGGTCGCACGCCGACTCCAACGTGGACATCCAGGAGTTCATGATCGCCCCGATCGGCGCGGAGTCCTTCTCCGAGGCCCTGCGCTGGGGCGCCGAGATCTACCACACGCTGAAGAAGGTCCTGAAGACCAAGGGCCTGTCGACCGGTCTCGGCGACGAGGGCGGCTTCGCGCCGAACCTGGAGTCGAACCGCGCCGCCCTCGACCTCATCATCGAGGCCATCAAGGAAGCCGGCTACGTCCCGGGCAAGGACATCGCGCTCGCGCTCGACGTCGCCGCCTCCGAGTTCTACAAGGACGGCACGTACGAGTTCGAGGGCAAGTCCCGCTCGGCCGCCGAGATGACCGAGTACTACGAGGAGCTGGTCTCCGCGTACCCGCTGGTCTCCATCGAGGACCCGCTGTACGAGGACGACTGGGACGGCTGGAAGATCATCACCGACAAGCTCGGTGCCAAGGTGCAGATCGTCGGCGACGACCTGTTCGTCACCAACCCGGAGCGCCTGGCCCGTGGCATCGAGGAGGGCTCCGCCAACGCCCTGCTCGTCAAGGTCAACCAGATCGGCTCGCTGACCGAGACCCTGGACGCCGTCGAGCTCGCCCAGCGCAACGGCTTCAAGTGCATGATGTCGCACCGCTCCGGCGAGACCGAGGACGTCACCATCGCCGACCTCGCCGTCGCGGTGAACTGCGGCCAGATCAAGACCGGCGCCCCGGCCCGCTCGGACCGTGTCGCCAAGTACAACCAGCTCCTGCGCATCGAGGAGATCCTCGACGACGCCGCGGTGTACGCGGGCCGCTCGGCGTTCCCCCGCTTCAAGGGCTGAACTCCACTGGCCCGGGCCTCCGACCCCCACGGACGATCCCGGTCCGCAGGGGCACCGAGGACCCCGGCCTCCGTCCGTCCCCGCACGCGGTCCCGTACCGTGTGCGGGGACGGACGTGTGTAACAGGGGAGGCGGAGACATGGCCGCGAAGGACCGGGACCGGTTCTCCACCGCGACCCGGCTGCGACTGCTGGGCGAGCAGACCGCCGCCCGCGTCTACCGTTCGCAGACCCGTCGGCAGGACCGCCGCTCCCGCCTCACCGGCCGGGCCGCCTTCCTGGCCCTCGTCGTCTGCTCCCTCGTGGTCGCACTCGCCTACCCGATACGGCAATACGTGTCGCAGCAGGACGAGATCGCCGACCAGGAGCGGCTGGCGCGGGAGGCACGGGCCCGCACGGAGGAGCTGCGCGACGAGAAGGCGCGGCTCCAGGACGACGCGTACATCAAGCAGCTCGCCCGCACGCACCTGCACTATCTTCTCCCCGGGGAGACGGGCTACACGGTGATCGACCCCGACGCGGTCAAGGAGCGCGAGGGCGAGAAGGACGAGTCCGGACGGCCGTGGCACTCCAACCTCTGGGACGGGGTCGACAGCGCCGACCGGGGCTGATTCCCGTCCACCCGTACCCTCCCGTCCGCAGACCCCCGGATCCGCCGGATCCGGCAGAACCCCAGAACTAGGCAGGCATGGAAACCCCTCCTCCGCAGACCGAGCCCACCGAGCCCACCGAGGCGGACATCGACGCGTTCCGGCAGCAGCTGGGCCGCCCGCCCCGCGGGCTGCGCGCGATCGCGCACCGCTGCCCGTGCGGCAACCCGGACGTGGTCGAGACGCAGCCCCGGCTGGAGGACGGCACGCCGTTCCCGACGACGTACTACCTGACGTGCCCGCGCGCCGCGTCCGCGATCGGCACCCTGGAGGCGAACGGGGTCATGAAGGAGATGACCGAGCGCCTCGGCAGGGACCCCGAGCTGGCCGCCGCGTACCGGGCCGCGCACGAGGACTACGTCGCCCGGCGCGACGCCATCGAGGTGCTGGAGGGCTTCCCCAGCGCGGGTGGCATGCCGGACCGGGTGAAGTGCCTGCACGTGCTGGTCGCGCACTCGCTGGCCGCGGGCCCCGGGGTGAACCCGCTGGGCGACGAGGCGATCGCGATGCTGCCGGAATGGTGGCGCAAGGGGCCGTGCGTGACGCCCTGCGCACCGGACGACGAGGGCTGACCGACCCTTCCCCGAGGGGCCCTGCGCCCGGATCCGCGCTCCTCGGCCGCCGCCGGGGCCGGTCCGGGGGCCGCGCCCCGGACCTCGTTCCCGGCACGGCCCCGAGGGGCCCGACTCTCCACAGGAGCACTCAATGACCCGCGTGGCCGCGATCGACTGCGGTACCAACTCCATCCGTCTGCTCGTCGCCGACGCCGACCCGTCCACCGGTGAGTTCGTGGAACTCGACCGGCGGATGGAAATCGTCCGCCTCGGCCAGGGCGTGGACCGCACCGGCCTGCTCGCCGCCGAGGCGCTGGAGCGGACGTTCGACGCCTGCCGCCGGTACGCGGAGGCGATCGAGAAGCACGGTGCGCGGCGGATCCGCTTCGTCGCCACCTCCGCCTCCCGCGACGCGGAGAACCGCGACGATTTCGTCCGCGGCGTGCGGGACATCCTGGGCGTCGAGCCGGAGGTGATCAGCGGCGACCAGGAGGCGGAGTTCTCCTTCACCGGCGCCACCAAGGAACTGATGGGCCGCGATCACCTCGTCAAGCCGTACCTCGTCGTGGACATCGGCGGCGGTTCCACCGAGTTCGTCCTCGGCGACGACCATGTGCGGGCGGCGTGCTCCGTGGACATGGGGTGCGTCCGGATGACCGAGCGGCACCTCGTGCGCGACGGCGCCGTGACCGATCCGCCGACCCCGGGCCAGCTCGCCGCGATCCACGCCGATGTCGAGTCGGCCCTCGACCGTGCGGAGGAGAGCGTCCCGCTCACCCGGGCCGCCACCCTCGTCGGCCTGGCCGGGACGGTCACCACGGTCGCCGCGATCGCCCTCGGGCTCGACACGTACGACTCGGAGGCGATCCACCACTCCCGCGTCTCCCTGGAACAGGTCGAGGAGATCACCGCCCGCCTCGCCGCCTCCACCCACGCGGAACGTGCGGCGATCGGCGTGATGCACCCGGGCCGGGTCGACGTGATCACCTCCGGGGCGCTGATCCTGCTCGCCGTCATGCGGCGGACCGGCGCCCGCGAGGTCGTCGTCAGCGAGCACGACATCCTCGACGGGATCGGATGGTCTTTGGCCTGACCGCCTACAGGTTGCGGTACACGTCCCGGCGGTCGCCTACCTTGACGACGAGGATGACGAGTTCACCATCGTTGATCTGGTAGGCGACCCGGTAGCCTCCGACCCGGAGCCGGTAGAGCCCGGACGGGCCGGTGAGCTTCTTGACGTCGGTGTCCTCGCGGTACGGATCGTCACCGAGCGCGGTCAGCGCGGTCAGGATGCGCATGGCGTCGGGCCGGCTGATGACCCGGAGTTGCCGCTGCGCCGCCGTGGTGAACCGGAAGGCGTACTTCACGGCGCCTCGCCGTCCTGCTCGGTGAACAGGTCCGCCAGCAGTTCCGCCATCGTCACTGTGGGGCCGCCCTCGGCCAGGACCGCTTCGGCTTCGCGCGCCAGCATGACGTCGGCCGCTTCCTCCAGCGCCTCGAAGTCCGCGATCGGGACCACGGCTGCCACCGGAGCGCCGTTGCGCGTGATGACGGTCGGAACGCCTTCCTCGGCCCGGTTGATGTGGTCGGCGAGGTGCGCGCGGGCTTCCCGCACGGTCACGGTGTTCTCAGTCATGAGATTAGTGTACGCGCTCGCGTGTACACGCGACCCGGTCCGGGAGCCGCGTTCGTGAGCCATGCTCGACGGCATCGCCTGGTACGCGGCGGGCCGCGGCGACTGACCGGCGGCCGGGCGTGCCTCCGTCGCAGGGGGTGCGGGGGCCGGCGGCGCATCGGCCGCGGCAGCGGGCGCGGGGCCCGGGTGACGGGTCCCGGTGGTGGGGCGCGGTGGTGAAGGTGGGGTCCGGAAGGGTGCTCGGCCGGGGTGCGAAGGGGGCTCACACGCATTCCCGCCTGCGTTTCTGAGCCCTGCGGGCCGGTCGAGCCGGGGGTTCGCAGGGGCGCGCCGCGAGAAACTTCGTGAACTTCTTCACAAGTAATTCCGCCCCGCGGAGGGTGGTTCCGGCCCATACGGGTGTCCGGAGCCGCCCGGGGCGTCATTCCGTGTCGGCGGGAAGTCGTTCCGAGGGTGTTCCCGGAAGGTGGGCCGGGGTGGTGGTCCACCGCTCCGGAGAGCCCAAGGGCCAGCTCACAGGCGGTGATCAACGTCCGCGCGGGCGTCCTGGTTCCCTTTCGGTGCCATGACCTCGGTCACGTGGGCGGGGCAGTGTAGCAGAGGGTGGAGACAACCTTGTGAAGGGGCTCACGAGGGGGGTCGCGGGGTGGGGTGGATACTCGATGGCATGAGCACCACGGAGCGTCCCAGGATCCTCGTAGTAGGCGGTGGGTACGTAGGCCTGTACGCAGCTCGTCGCATCCTGAAGAAGATGCGCTACGGGGAAGCGACCGTCACGGTCGTCGACCCGCGCTCGTACATGACGTACCAGCCCTTCCTCCCCGAAACCGCCGCCGGCAACATCTCGCCCCGGCACGTCGTCGTCCCGCTGCGGCGCGTACTGCCGAAGGCCGAGGTCCTCACCGGCCGGGTCACCACCATCGACCAGGACCGCAAGGTCGCCACGGTCGCCCCGCTCGTCGGTGAGGCGTACGAGCTGCCCTTCGACTACCTGGTCGTCGCGCTGGGCGCGGTCTCCCGCACCTTCCCGATCCCCGGCCTCGCCGAGCAGGGCATCGGCATGAAGGGCGTCGAGGAGGCCATCGGCCTGCGCAACCACGTCCTGGAACAGCTCGACAAGGCCGATTCGACGACCGACGAGGAGGTCCGCCGCAAGGCGCTCACCTTCGTCTTCGTGGGCGGCGGTTTCGCCGGTGCGGAGACCATCGGCGAGATCGAGGACATGGCCCGCGACGCGGCGAAGTACTACACGAACGTGAAGCGCGAGGACATGCGCTTCATCCTCGTCGACGCTGCCGACAAGATCCTGCCCGAGGTCGGCCCGAAGCTGGGTGCCTGGGGTCGCGAGCACCTGGAGTCCCGCGGCATCGAGGTCTTCCTCCAGACCTCCATGGACTCCTGCGTCGACGGCCACGTGGTGCTGAAGAACGGCCTGGAGGTCGACTCCGGCACCATCGTGTGGACCGCCGGTGTGAAGCCGAACCCGGCGCTCGCCCGGTACGGTCTGCCGCTCGGCCCGCGCGGCCACGTGGACACCAGCGAGAAGCTCCAGGTACAGGGCACCGACTACATCTGGGCCGCGGGCGACAACGCCCAGGTGCCGGACATGGTCGGCCGCCGGGCCGGCAACCCGAACGCGTGGTGCCCGCCGAACGCCCAGCACGCGCTGCGTCAGGCCAAGGTCCTCGGCGACAACGTCATCGCCGGGATGCGCGGCTTCCCGCAGAAGGAGTACAGCCACGCCAACAAGGGTGCCGTCGCCGGTCTGGGGCTGCACAAGGGCGTCGCGATGATCAACCTGGGCAAGATGAAGATCAAGCTCAGGGGCCGTCTCGCCTGGTACATGCACCGTGCCTACCACGGCATGGCGGTGCCGACCTGGAACCGCAAGATCCGCGTCTTCGCCGACTGGACCCTCGCCATGTTCCTCAAGCGCGAGGTCGTCTCGCTCGGCGCCGTCGAGACGCCGCGCGAGGAGTTCTACGAGGCCGCCAAGCCGGCTCCGGCCCCCGCCGTCGCCAAGCCCGAGGGCGAGAAGGCCGCGGCCTCCTGACGCCCCGTCGCGGGCCCACTCGCCCGCACGGTGCGCCGGTACGCGCACGACGCCCGAAGGGGCCGCCCGCCATCCGTGGTGCGGGCGGCCCCTTCGGCGTACTCGGGCGCCCGGCGTCGTTCCGCCCGCTGTCGTTCCGCCCGGCACGGAATGGCAGGCGGGGCGTGACGGCCGGGGGACGTCAGGCGGGGGTGCCGGACGGGCATGACGGGCGGGGCCGCCCGCGCGGGGTCGGCCGGCGGACCGGGTGACACGCTCTCACATGGGTGTAGCGCGCAGGTATTTTACCGTTCCATTGCGCTGTAGCGGGATGGGGGACGTCCGGCGGACCGTTGAGGGTGATGTACCTCGCCGTGGCGCCGCGGGTGCCCGGCGTGGTTCCAGGCATGTCCGGTCCCGTTCGGGCATGTTTGGGCCTATTGGGAACACCATCACGGAGGTGTGCGCCATGGCAGACGCCGCGTTGCGGCTGACCGCTCTCGTCGAGGAGTTTCTGGGAGAAAGGCTCCGGATCCGGATCCGGGCCTGGGACGGCAGCGAATCCGGACCGCCCGGTGCCCCCGTCCTCATCATCCGACACCGGCGCGCTCTGCGCAGGTTGCTGTGGAAGCCGGGCGAACTGGGCCTGGCCCGCGCCTGGGTGGCGGGTGAGATCGACATCCAGGGCGATCTGTACGAGGCCCTGGACCTGCTGGCCTCGCTGATCTGGGAACGGGATGTGGCGGAGGAGGACGCCGTCCACCCGGTCCGCGATCCGAAGGTCAGGGCCTTCGCGAAGGGGCTGCTGCGCCTCGCGGGACCCGGGCTCCCGCCGACGCCGCCGCCCGAGGAGGTACGAGGCCGCTCCGGCACCCTGCACACCAGGCGCCGCGACAAGGCGGCGATCAGTCACCACTACGACGTCGGCAACGACTTCTACGCCCTCTTCCTCGGCCCGTCCATGGTCTACTCCTGCGGTTACTGGGAGGGCGGCGGGACCCTGGAGGAAGCCCAGCGGGACAAGCTCGACCTGGTCTGTCGCAAGCTCGCGCTGAAGGAGGGCGACCGGCTCCTCGACGTCGGCTGCGGCTGGGGCTCGATGGCCGTGCACGCGGCCCGTGAGTACGGTGCCCGGGTCACCGGGGTGACCCTCTCCGCCGAGCAGGCCGCGTACGCCAGGAAGCGCGTCGCGGACGAGGGCCTGACCGACCGGGTCGAGATCCGGGTACAGGACTACCGGGACGTCAGGGACGGCCCCTACGACGCCGTTTCGTCCATCGGCATGGCGGAGCACGTCGGCGCGGTCCGCTTCCGCGAGTACGCCGACGAGGTCTTCGCACTGCTCAAGCCGGGCGGCCGGCTGCTCAACCACCAGATCGCCCGCCGCCCCGAGAAGGACGAGTCCGCCTATCGCGTGGACGAGTTCATCGACGCCTATGTCTTCCCGGACGGCGAACTGGCCCCCGTCGGGCGGACCGTCACCCTTCTCGAAGCGGCCGGATTCGAGGCCCGCGACGTCGAGTCGATCCGCGAGCACTACGCGCTCACGCTGCGGGGCTGGGTCGCCAACCTGGAGAAGCACTGGGACCGCGCGGTCCGACTGACCTCGGCCGGACGGGCCCGGGTCTGGCGCCTCTACATGGCCGCCTCCGCGCTCTCCTTCGAGCACAACAGGATCGGCGTCAACCAGATCCTCGCGGTGCGCCCGGCGGCCGGCGGGGCCTCCAGGATGCCGCTGCGGGCCCGTGCGTGGACGGAGGCGGCCAGGGCCTGACCGGTCGCTCCGCAGGGCTCCTGCCCGGCGCCGGAAGGCGTGCGCGGGCACGTGGCGCAGAGGCGTGAGGGAGGGTGCTTCACGGCACGTGCGCCCGGCGCTCGGCCCGGGGTGCGTACGACGGCGCGCGGACCCGGAACGCACCGGGGGCCGGTACCCGCAGCACTGGGCTTGCGGGTACCGGCCCCCGACCGTGAACGCCCACCGGGGCGCTCGGTGGCGAGCGGTCCGCCGTGAACCGCCCGGCCCGGGCGGCCGGCCGGCCCGGAACTACTCGGTCTTGATCGCCGTCAGCATGTTCAGCTTCGCGGCGCTGCGGGCCGGCCAGAGCGAGGCCAGCACGCCCACCAGGCCCGCGAGCACCAGGAAGATCCCGATCCGGTCCCACGGGATGACCAGGGCGTAGCCCGGGAGGGAGTCCTTCAGGGTCTGCCCGATCGCCCAGCCGAGGAACGAGCCGAGCGCCACGCCGATCACCGCGCCGAAGAGCGAGATGACCACGGCCTCCAGCCGGATCATGCGCTTCACCCGGCGCCGGTCCAGGCCGATCGCGCGCAGCATGCCGATCTCCTGCTGGCGTTCGAAGACCGACATGGCCAGTGTGTTGACGACGCCGAGCACCGCGATGATCAGGGCCATCGCCAGCAGGCCGTACATGATGTTCAGGGCGGTGTTCACGAAGCCGCCGAACATGTCCCGGATGCCCTGGCGGTCGATGACGCTCATCGCCGGGTTGTCACCGAGCGCCTTGACCACGGCCTTCTCGTTGGCGGCGGTCTCGCCGCCGTCCATCTTCAGCCAGATCTCGCGGATGTACGGGTGGTCGGTGTGCCGGTTCAGGAGGTCCTTGGACATCAGGGCGGAGGAGAGGAACTCGTTGTCCTCGTAGACCGCCCCGACCTTCAGCTTCTCCTTCTTGCCGTCCTCGTACTCGACCGCGACGGTGTCCCCGGTCTTCCAGCCGTTCGTCTTGGCGGCCTTCTGGTCGACGGCGAACTCGTTGTCGCCGAGGGAGTCGACCGAGCCGGAGACCGTCTTGATGGCGAAGAGCTTCGACACGTCGCCGGGGGCGACCCCGGAGGCCATGAGGGGTTCGCCGCCGATCTCCGGCCAGGCGTACTGGTGGGGCGTGATGGCCTTGACGCCGTCGGCCTTCTCCAGGGCGGCGAGCGCCGACGGGTCGAGCGTGTCCCCGTTCGCCATCGAGACCATGTAGTCGGCCTTGATGTTGTCCGTCGTCATCCGGTCGACCGCCTGGCCCAGGGTGACGCCGAGGACCGAGATGCCGGTGACCAGGGTGAGCCCGATCGCCAGGGCGGAGGCGGTGGCGCCGGTGCGGCGCGGGTTGCGGACCGCGTTCTGGGCAGCCAGCTTGCCGGAGACTCCGAACAGGCGCTTCAGCAGCGGGCGGACCAGTGCGACGACCGGCCGGGACAGCAGCGGGATCAGCACGATGACACCGATCAGCGCGAAGAACGCGCCGCCCCCGATGACGGTGCGGCCGTCCGAGCCCATGGCCGCGCCCGCCACGATGCCCACGCCGCCCAGTGCGGTGAGGACGCCGCCGATCGAGTTGCGCAGTACCAGGGACTTGACCGTCGCGGCGGCGTGCACGCTGTTCATCGCCGCCACCGGCGGGATCTTCGCGGCCCGGCGGGCGGGGAGCCAGGCGGCCAGCACGGTGATCAGCACACCGACCGCGAGCGCCGCGATGACCGCGGTGGGCGAGACGATCAGCGGTCCGGCCGGGATCTTGCCGCCGGTCAGGCTCATCGCGGAGCGCAGGCCGACGGCGAGTCCGAGGCCGAGCCCGAAGCCGATGACCGAGGCGAGCGCGCCGACCACGGCCGCCTCCAGCAGCACCGAGCGCTTGACCTGGCGGCGGGACGCACCGACGGCGCGCATCAGGGCCAGTTCCCTGGTGCGCTGGGCGACCAGCATGGTGAAGGTGTTGGCGATCAGGAAGATGCCGACGAAGAGCGCGATCGCGGCGAAGGCGAGCAGCATCGTGTTGAGGCTGCTGAGCCCGTCCTCGATGCTCTTGGCCTGCTCGTCGGCGAGGTCCTTGCCGGTCCGGGCCTCGGCGTCCTTCGGCAGCAGCGGCTTCACCTCGGCCAGCAGCTTGTCGGCGGAGGCGCCGGACGCGGCGGAGATGTCGACGTTCATGAACTCGCCGGGCCGCAGGTACAGCTTCTGCGCGACCGGGGTCTCGAAGAGGACCAGGCTGCCGCCCGCGTTGACGGCGCCGTCCTCGGTGGTGAAGACACCGGAGAGGGTGTACTCCTTCACCGGTCCGTTGGTGGCGACCCGGACCCGGTCGCCGACCTTGTACTCGCCCTTTTTCGCGGTGTGCTCGTCGAGCGCGATCCGGTCGGGCCCGTCCGGGCCCTTGCCGTCGACGAAGGCGTACGCGGCGTCCTTGCCGTCCTTGCCGGGGAAGAAGTTGGCGCCGGTGTTGGTCCAGCCGTTGCCGATCAGCTTGCCGTCGGGGTCGGCGACCCCGGCGAAGCCGTTGACCCGGCCGGTGGCGGTGTCGACGCCCTCCAGGCCCTGGATCTTCGCGAGGCCGGCGGCGGTGACCCCGCCGGGCGCCTTCGGGTCGCGCTGGTCGGCCCGGGTGGTGATGGCGACGGCGATGTCGTCGTAGCTCTTCGCCGACTGGTTGCGGAAGGCGTTGCCGAGGGTGTCGGTGAAGACCAGGGTGCCGGATACGAAGGCCACGCCGAGCATCACGGCGAGCACGGTCATCAGCAGCCTGGCCTTGTGCGCGAGCACATTGCGCAAGGCGGTACGGAACATGTCTGTCAGTCCTGGGAAGGGGAGGAGGTCCGGCAAAGGGCGCGTGCGCGGGCGGGCCCCGGGCGCGCGGGAGGAAGGGATCCGGCCGCGCGGCGGGTGCGGGCGTCGGGCAGGTGCGGGAGGAGCGGGACTCGGGCGTGCGGGAGGGCGGGACTCAGCTGGTGCGGCCCTTGCCGTCGAACGCCTTCATCCGGTCGAGGACCCCGTCCGCGGTGGGGTGCATCATCTGGTCGACGATCCGGCCGTCCGCGAGGAAGATCACCCGGTCCGCGTAGGAGGCCGCCGCCGGGTCGTGGGTCACCATCACCACGGTCTGTTCCATCTCACGCACCGAGTTGCGCAGGAAGCCGAGGACCTCGGCGCCGGAGCGGGAGTCCAGGTTCCCGGTCGGCTCGTCACCGAAGATGATCTCCGGCTTCGAGGCCAGGGCGCGGGCCACCGCCACGCGCTGCTGCTGGCCGCCGGAGAGCTGGGTCGGCCGGTGGGACAGCCGGTCGGAGAGCCCCACCATGTCGATCACCCGGCGCATCCACGCCTCGTCGGGCTTGCGGCCCGCGATGTCCATGGGGAGCGTGATGTTCTCCAGCGCCGTCAGGGTCGGCAGCAGGTTGAACGCCTGGAAGATGAAGCCGATCTTGTCCCGGCGGAGCTGGGTGAGCTGCTTGTCCTTGAGGGCCCCCAGCTCCGTGTCGCCGATGCGCACGGAACCGCTGGTGAAGCTGTCGAGACCGGCCACGCAGTGCATCAGTGTGGACTTGCCGGAACCGGACGGGCCCATGATCGCGGTGAACTCGCCGCGCGGGAAGTCCACGGAGACCCGGTCCAGGGCCGTCACCCTGGTCTCGCCCTCACCGTAGACCTTCGACAGGTCCGTGGCGCGGGCAGCCACCGTGATGACGCGGTGTGCGGTGGGAGTGGTGGTCACGGGAATCTCCTGATCCGGGGCTCCGGCCGAGGGCCTCGTCCGGGGTCGTGTGCCTGATGAGGTGCGTTCGAGGTGTCCGATCGTTTTCGGACCTCTTCATCCTCACCGCCGTATTGCCGTGTCGCGTCAGCCCCCGTGCCCGTTCCCGGGGTCGTCTTGAGTCGCATCGGCCGACCCGCATGTCCTCCTCCGGTATGACATCGACCCTGAGACCGTCCGCCCGCCCGGGAGGACAAGGCGTCAACACACAGCCTCGGGAGCACCGTGTTCCGCACCGCGGACGCGGGGCCCGAGCGCCCATCCGGCCTTCCGTCCGCCCCCTTCCGAGGGACGTCGAGGGGCCCGTGGCTGACGTTTCCGCCGGGTCCGCGAAGCGACTCCGCGGTCCCGGCTCCGATCGCCGACACCCGGCCCCGACCGCTGGCCCTTCCGTCCGTCACGACCCGGACGAGGGCCCGGCCGACCGGTCGGGTGGCGGGGAGCGTGGCGGCCACTGGCGTACGCCCGACGAATGTGCCGTCCGGGTGCGGCGACTTTACGTCAATCCGGATTGCCGTCCGCGGTGCCCACTACCCCGCCCGGGCATGTGAGGATGCACGCACGCAAGTGCTGACGCACCCTCAAACAGTCAATAAAATAAGACAACATCGCGCCACTCATCCGCTGATCGGAGGAAGCCCCCGGATAGGGTCATGTGCCAACGCGGAGCCGCGCGCCAGGCCCGGATGGTGGAATGTAGACACGGCGAGCTTAAACCTCGCTGCCCCTCGGGGGCGTACCGGTTCGAGTCCGGTTCCGGGCACCACTTCGCGCATGACGGCCGAGCGTCGGACCACGCGGTGACGCGTCTCCCACGGCCTCGGCCACCGCCTTCCGAACACCGCCTCCGGGCCGCCGTTCTTGAGCCCCGCCCCCGGCTCGCCGCCCGTGACCGCCGCTTCGGGCGCCGTTCCCTTCCCCACGTCCCCGTCCCGCTTCGCCCCGGCCGCGCCCCCGCCCCCTCCGTCTGGCGCGGGCGGCCGTCGTGGCGACCGGATCGACCTTGTAGCGAATTGCAAATTTATGCAATTCACTACATGCTGTCTTTGTTGTATTCGCAAGTGGAGTGTGTCTGCTCCGCACGTCACGGCCGCCACAGCAGGCGATGGCCGGGCCGAGAGTCGCCCCGCTTCGACGGGGACGCACGAGGCCCGGTCCGACGGGGCCACGGACCGACGGCTGACAGGACGACAGCCGATGGCCCACAGGTGAGCCGACAGGGTGAAGGGAGTCTGCGGACGTGCCGGTTCCGCTGTATCAGGCGAAAGCCGAGTTCTTCCGGATGCTGGGGCACCCGGTGCGCATCCGGGTGCTCGAAATGCTGCAGCGCGGCCCGATGCCGGTCCGCGCCCTGCTCGCGGCGATCGAGGTGGAGCCCTCGGCGCTGTCGCAGCAGCTCGCGCTCCTGCGCCGCTCCGGGATCGTGACGTCCACGCGGAAGGGCTCGACCGTGGTCTACGAACTCGCGGGAGGGGACGTCGCGGAGCTGATGCGGGCCGCGCGGCGGATCCTCACCGAGATGCTGGCCGGGCGGAACGAGCTGCTGGCCGAACTGAGGGAAGCCGAGGTCACCACGTCGTGAGCACGGTCAGTACGGTTCTCGAACGATCCCTGGGCCGGGTGCGCTCACTGCTGCCGGTCCGTGCCGACTTCGCGGCCATGGGCCGCAACCCGCGCCGCGACCTGCTCGCCGGTCTCACGGTCGCCATCGTGGCGCTGCCGCTCGCACTCGGCTTCGGGGTCTCCTCCGGGCTCGGCGCCGAGGCGGGGCTCGCGACCGCGGTGGTGGCCGGGGCCATGGCCGCGCTGTTCGGCGGCTCGAACCTCCAGGTGTCCGGGCCGACCGGGGCCATGACCGTCGTCCTCGTGCCGATCGTCGCCCAGTACGGCCCCGGCGGGGTGCTGACCGTGGGACTGCTGGCCGGGGTGCTGCTGATAGCCCTGGCCCTGCTGAGGGCCGGCCAGTACATGCGCTACGTCCCCGCGCCCGTCGTGGAGGGCTTCACCCTGGGCATCGCCTGCGTCATCGGGCTCCAGCAGGTGCCCGCCGCGCTCGGTGTGGCCAAACCCGAGGGCGAGAAGGTCCTGGTGGTGGCCTGGCGGGCGGTCGAGGAGTTTGTGAAGGCGCCGAACTGGACCGCCCTCGCCCTCGCGACCGGTGTCGCGGCGGTGATGCTGCTCGGCGCGCGCCTGCGGCCGGCCATCCCGTTCTCCGTCGTCGCGGTGATCGCCGCGACGCTGGTCGCCCAGCTCCTCCACCTGGACGGGGCGGCGCCGATCGGTGATCTGCCGTCCGGGCTGCCCGCCCCCTCGCTGGCCTTCCTGGACCTGTCCGCGCTGGGTTCGCTGCTCGCGCCCGCCGTGGCCGTGGCGGCCCTCGCGGCCCTGGAATCGCTGCTGTCGGCCACGGTCGCGGACGGCATGACCGTGGGCCAGCGGCACGACCCGGACCGGGAACTCTTCGGGCAGGGCGTCGCGAACCTGGCCGCCCCGCTGTTCGGCGGCGTCCCGGCGACGGCCGCCATCGCCCGCACCGCGGTCAACGTCCGTACCGGAGCCGGATCCCGGCTCGCCGCGCTGACCCACGCCGCCGTCCTGACCGTCATCGTGTTCGCCGCCGCCCCGCTGGTCTCGAAGATCCCGCTGGCCGCGCTGGCGGGCGTGCTGCTGGCCACCGCGATCCGCATGGTCGAGGTCGGCTCGCTGCGCGCGATGGCCCGTGCCACCCGCTCCGACGCCGTGGTCCTCTGTCTGACGGCCGCCGCCACGCTCGCCCTGGACCTCGTCTACGCGGTGATCATCGGCCTGGTGGTGGCGGGTGCGCTGGCGCTGCGGGCGGTGGCCCGCCAGGCACGGATGGACCAGGTCGACTTCCGCCCCGATCTGCCGGGCGAGCACAGCGACGAGGAACACGCGCTGCTGGCCGAGCACATCGTCGCCTACCGGATCGACGGACCGCTGTTCTTCGCCGGGGCGCATCGCTTCCTGCTCGAACTCTCCGAGGTCGCCGACGTCCGTGTCGTCATCCTGCGCATGTCGCGGATCACCACCATGGACGCCACGGGCGCACTCGTCCTCAAGGACGCCGTGGAGAAGCTGAACCGGCGCGGCATCACCGTGCTGGCCTCCGGGATACGTCCCGGCCAGCGGCGCGCGCTCGACGCCGTCGGCGCCCTGGACCTGCTCCGGCCCGACGGCCGGGACTACGCCACCACCCCGGAGGCCATCGCGGCGGCCCGGTCTCGGCTCCAGCACGCCGGTCTCGTGCCCCCTCGTCCCGCCACCGCCTCCTCCGCCGAACCCGCCGTTCCGCGCCCCGGTGGCCCCGCTGCCCCGGTCCCGGCCTCCGACCCCGTTCCGGATTCCAGGTCCGAGGGGGCGACCCGATGACCGTGTGCGCCGTCGGCCACCTCGTCGGCCCGGACCGTGCGGGCGTCGCGCCCGACCGTCCGCTTGCCGACGACCGCCCGCTTGTCGACGACCGCCCGCTTGTCGACGACCGCCCGGGGGGCCACCGCCCGCGGGCGGTGCCCGGATGCCGCCCCAGCCGCGAGGAAGCCCCATGACGGCCCAGCCCGACACCCTGCCCCTGCGTCATGTCCTGACCCTGCCCACCATGGGCGCCGCCGTGCGGGCGGCCCGCGAGGCGACCGAGCAGGTGCTGGCCGAGTGGGGCGTCGGCCCGCACCACCCCGGTGTGGGCCCGGTGCTGCTGATCCTCAGCGAACTCGTCACCAACAGCGTCCGGCACGCCGCCGTACTGTCCCCGACGGTGACGGTGCACTACGCGGCGGGCCCGGACACGTTCGCGTTCGGGGTCCACGACCGTCACCCGTACCGGCCCGCGCTGTACGGACCGGGCACCGGAACGGCCGGCGGCCTGGCCATGGTCTCCGAACTCACCCAGGACCTCGCGGGCACCGCCGTCATCCGCGAGGACCGGGACGGCGGGGGCAAATGCGTCTGGGTCACCGTGCCCCTGCGAGGCGTGGCGGTCCCGGGTCGTGGACGGTGACCCGGCTCTCGGGCCCGGCCCCGTCCGGCCGTCCTGGGCCCCGCCCTGTCGCCCCGGTACCGGCCCGGCCCCGTCCGGCCGTACCGGACCCGGCCCGTGGCGGGCACCCCGGCTCCGTCCGGCCCCGGACTCCCGTCGGCTCCGGTCCTGTGCCGGCCCCGGCCCGGGGCCGGGCCCCGTGGCGCCCCTTCCAGCGGCGGCCGGTCAGAATGTTCCGGGCTTCGGGCTTCTCGTCACCTTCCCGGGTTTCTCCTCGGGCTTGACGGTTTCGGGGTCCGGTCCTGTTCCCGGGCCTCCGGTTCCGGGTTTCGACAAGTGACGAGGTCGGCCCGTCCGGGCGGACGCGCGAGGATGACCCCATGGCGAAGAGTTCTGAGTGGACGCGATGCAGGACACACACATGGCCGAGATGGGCCGGCCGGGTGGCAGGGGCCGCGGGGACAGGGTCGGTTCGATGAGCGCGCCGCTTTACCAGTTGAAGGCCGAGTTCTTCAAGACGCTCGGGCACCCCGTCCGCATCCGGGTGCTCGAACTGCTCAGTGAACGCGAGTACGCGGTGTCCGAGATGCTCGCCGAGATCGGTGTTGAGCCCGCCCACCTCTCGCAGCAGCTGGCCGTGCTGCGGCGGGCCAATCTCGTCGTCGCGCGCCGCGAGGGCTCGGGTGTCTACTACTCCCTGGCCAATTCGCAGGTGGCGGAGCTCCTGCGGGTCGCACGCACCATTCTGTCCGGGGTCCTGGCCGGGCAGGCCGAGCTTCTCGCCGACCTGCGTGCCACCGAGCCGGGCAGGACACAGGGCTGAACGGGCCACGAGACGGAACGGCCGCGAGCGGACGGGACCGACGGGCCAGGGGCGGGGACGGAAGCGGCGGACGGGGCGGGGCACGGGGCGGCGGACGGGGCGGGCCGCGGACGATGGGCTGCGGGCTTGTGGGCCGGTCGGCCGGTCGGGATGCGGGCCAGGGGAACGAGGCAGCGGGGACGGTCCGGGACACCGGGCGAAAAATGTCTGCACATCGTCCCTCGGTTCGGTAAAGATCCTCCTCAGGCACTAGTCTGGATCCTTTGCCTACCCATTACTCTTGTGGGAAGGCCACGCAGGGTGGCCATGGAGGAGTGAGATGAGGAGCAGCAACCCGGTCTTCTCGCGACGGGGCTTCAGCCGCGACAACGGATACGCGGGCTTCAACGCGGCGCCGCAGGCCGGGGCCCCCGTCACGGGTACCAACCCGTACGCCACCAACCCCTACGCCCAGCCGGATACCCAGTACGGCGCTCCGCAGGCACCGTCGCGCTCGGGCGTGATGACGATCGACGACGTCGTCACGCGCACAGCGATCACGCTGGGCACCGTGGTGCTCGGCGCCGTGTTCGCCTGGGCCCTGCTGCCGGTCGACCCGGCCAGCCTGGGCAAGTCGTACGGCATCGCGATCGGCGCCGCCCTGGTGGCGTTCGTCCTGTCGCTCATCCAGTCCTTCAAGAGCAAGCCGGTCCCGGCGCTGATCGTCGCTTACGCGGCCTTCGAGGGTGTCTTCCTCGGAGTGATCTCCAGCGCGGTCAGCACCTACATCGGCCCCGGCGTCGTGATGCAGGCGGTGCTGGGCACCATGTGCGTCTTCGCCGGTGTGCTCTTCGCGTACAAGATGCGCTGGATCCGCGTCACCCGCCGCTTCTACGGCTTCGTGATGGCCGCGGCCATGGGCTTCATGCTGCTGATGATGGTCAACCTGCTGTTCGCCGTCTTCGGCGGCGGTGACGGTCTGGGCTTCCGCTCCGGCGGCCTCGGCATCCTGTTCGGCGTCATCGGTGTCGTCCTCGGTGCGTGCTTCCTGGCCCTGGACTTCAAGCAGGTCGAAGACGGCATCACCTACGGCGCTCCCCGCGAGGAGTCCTGGCTGGCGGCCTTCGGCCTCACCATGACCCTGGTGTGGATCTACCTGGAGCTGCTGCGTCTGCTCTCGATCCTCAGCGGCGACGACTGACACACGCACCCGCGGGGGTAGGACCCGCGACGGGTGGTACGTGACGGATACGGAGGCGGCCCGCAGGCACTGCGCCTGCGGGCCGCTTCCGTGTCCGTGTCCGTGTCCGTATCCGTATCCGTACCGGTACGGGACGGGACGGCGGGCAGGGGACCAGGTGTCCCGGGGCCGCCCGTCGAGGGGGTGAGCCCAGGGCCATGCGCGCCGGCAACGGCCCGGGGCGGGCGGTAGGGTCGCGGAGTGCTCGATACGACTCCGCTGACCACCGCCGTGGACCGATTCGCCGACCGACTGCGCGCCGCCCCGCAGAGCCGTCTGCGGCGCGGTGCCGCCGCCGAGGGACTCGCCACAGCCAGGGAACTCGCGCTGCGGGCCCAGCGCATCGACGCACCGGACCGGGAACCGCGCCTCATGCCGGACGCCGGGATCTTCGCCGTCGGCGACCAGCTCGCGGTGGCCGGACACGACTTGGCGGCGGCACTGGAAACGGCCCCGTCGACGGAGCTGGACGAGGCCGTGCGATTCGTTGAGGAGGCGGCCGAGCGGGCGTTCGCCTAGCGGGCGTTCGCGTGGCGTGCGTGCGCGTGGCGCGACGGGCCGACGGGATCCCATGGGCGGGGCGGCGGGACGACGGGCCGTCAGGGATGCTGGGCCGGTGGGCCGGTGGGCCGGTGGGCCGGTGGGCCGGTGGGCCGGTGGGCCGGTGAGAGCGCGGGCCCTTGGGGGCGCGGCCGGCGAGGGCCGCTGCATCCGGGGCTGGCTCAAGGGGAATGGCCGGGGGCGGCCGGGATGGCTAGAACGAGGCGATGACGCGGTCGGCGAGTATGTAGACGTTCTCCTCGCCGCACGAGAAGGTCAGGGCGTACGCGCCGGACACCCCGGAGCCGCCCAGCAGCACGGGGCGCTCCCCGGCGAGCAGCGACGCGGCCAGGCGCTCGGCCGTCTCCCGGTGACCGGGCGTCATACAGAGCGTGGTGCCGTCGGCGAAGACGTACACATCGAGGGTGCCGAGCGGGCCGGGGCGCACGTCGGTGAGTTCCGTACGGCTGTCGGCGAGCTCTTCGAGGCGGTTCACGGTGCGTTCGTGATCGGCGACCACGGGGGTCCGCACCGGTACGAAGTCGGGGTGCGAGGGGTGGCGGCGGCGGGCCGCGGCCAGCTCGGCGGAGTCCTCGGCGAACTCGGCGGTCTCCGCCAGTTCGGTCACCTCCGCCAACTCGGCGACCTCGGCCAGCTCCGACAGCTCAGACAACTCCGACAGCTCTTCGAGTGCCTCGGCGGAGTCGAGATCCATCGCCTCCAGGCCCGCGAAGTCCGCCTGGCGCGGCATGTACAGCGACGCCTCCTCGCCGATTCCGGACAGACCACCCAGCAGGGACGGGCTGTCTTCGGCGTCCCGGGCTTCCTGCGAAGCCCAGAAGGCGCGGGCCTCGGCGAGCTCACGCTCCCGTTCCTCGGCGAGCGCCTCGGCGACCGCCGCACGTATCTGCGGTGGCACGGCGGCGCCGTCGGCACGGGTCGCGGCCAGCTCCGCACGGAGGGCGGAGATCTGCTTGCGCAGCCCGTGAGCAGCACGCAGCGCAGCGGCGCCCACGGCCGTGGCGGCGGCGGTGGTCAGCAACAGGGCAAGAGACATGGCGCTCACTGACATACTCCCGGTTCCGATGGATTCCCCGACTTCCTACCTCAGCTTGTCCTCTGCCCGCGCCCGGTGTCAGTGCATTACGTCACGAATTGGACAGGTCTTTCGGCCCGGTGTTTAAGGTCGGTACTGGTGCGACCTGCGGGAATGGTGCTCTCCTGGGACGTAGGTCACATCCTGGGGGAGATTCGGTCACGGCTGGGGCTCGGAAACCGGCCATTCTTTGGGCCCGAACAAAACGAACGCGCCCACGCTCGTCGGCGAGGCACCCGCCGTCGCGTCCGTGGCCGCGTTTCATTCCGCTTGGTCTCCGCGGAGGGCAGCTGCCGCCCTCGTTCCTCTGGCGGTCCCTGCCCTCTGCTCCAACTCGGCTCAGCCGCTCGTGTTTGTGGTCGCATTTCGCTTCGCTTCCGCTGCGGGCAGCTGCCGCCCTCGTCCCTCGGGCGGCCCCTACCCTCCGCTCCAGCTCAGCTCAGCCGCTCGATGACCATGGCCATGCCTTGGCCGCCGCCCACGCACATGGTCTCCAGGCCGAACTGCTTGTCGTGGAACTGGAGGCTGTTGATCAGCGTGGTGGTGATCCGGGCGCCGGTCATGCCGAAGGGGTGGCCGACGGCGATGGCGCCGCCGTTGACGTTGACCTTCTCCAGCGGCAGACCGAGGTCGCGGTAGGACGGGATCACCTGGGCGGCGAACGCCTCGTTGATCTCGGCCAGATCGATGTCATCGATCGTCAGCCCGGCCCGCTTCAGGGCCTGCTTGCTGGCCTCCACCGGCCCATACCCCATGATCTCCGGGGAGAGGGCGGAGACGCCGGTCGAGACGATCCGGGCCAGCGGCGTCAGGCCCAGCTCGCGCGCCTTGGTGTCGGACATGATCACCAGTGCGGCGGCGCCGTCGTTGAGCGGGCAGCAGTTGCCCGCCGTGACCAGCCCGTCGGGGCGGAACACCGGCTTCAGGCCCTGTACGCCCTCCATGGTGACGCCCGCGCGGGGACCGTCGTCCTTGGAGACCACCGTGCCGTCCGGGGTGGTGACCGGGGTGATCTCGCGCCCCCAGAAGCCCTTCTTGATGGCCTCCTCGGCGCGGTTCTGCGAGCGGACGCCGAACTCGTCCATCTCCTGACGGGTGATGCCCTTGAGCCGGGCCAGGTTCTCCGCGGTCTGTCCCATCGCGATGTACGCGTCCGGCAGCAGACCGTCCTCGCGCGGGTCGTGCCAGCCCTCGCCGCCCTGCTCGGCGCGGGCGGCGGTGCGGGCCTCGGCGTCCGCGAACAGCGGGTTGTGCGTGTCCGGCAGGCTGTCGGAGTTGCCCTTGGCGAAGCGCGACACCATCTCGACGCCGGCCGAGATGAAGACGTCGCCCTCGCCCGCCTTGATGGCGTGCAGCGCCATCCGGCTGGTCTGGAGGGAGGACGAGCAGTAGCGGGTGATCGTGCAGCCGGGAAGGTGGTCCATGCCCATCTGCACGGCCACGATGCGGCCCAGGTTGTTGCCCTGCTCGCCGCCGGGGAGGCCGCAGCCGAGCATCAGGTCGTCGATGTCCCTCGGGTCCAGCTCGGGAACCTTCGCCAGCGCGGCCTGGATGATCGCGGCGGTCAGGTCGTCCGCACGCAGGTCCTTCAGCGAACCCTTGAAGGCCCGCCCGATGGGCGAGCGGGCGGCAGAGACGATCACGGCTTCGGGCATCACGCGGCTCCATGAGGGCTGGAAAGCGGGTTCGGGCAGGTACTGACTTGGAAGTTACCTGTACGTAGATGCTGGGTCATCGGGCAGCGCATGTGACGCCGACCTCTTTTCTAAGCGCTTGCTCAGGCCGGGATCGGTCGATTCCAGCCGGTCCCACCGGTCTGGCCGATTCTGGTCGGTCCGGCTGGTCCAGCCGTCTCCGGCACCCGTACGTCCGGCCGGTTCCTGTTCTCTGTTCGATCGTTTCCTGGCGCCCGTATCTCCGGACGCCACGCCATCTCCGGACGCCGCCCCGCCGCATCCGGGCGGCCGTCGATGCGGTCGCCGAGCCGTCCCGCGCGCCCGTCGCCGTGCGGCGGATCGCGGTCGATCAGCCGGCCGGCCGGGCGGTCGGGCGGTCGGCCGGTCAGTTGGCCCGGAGGTCCCGCGACGTCCTTCGGGCTTCCTTCCGCCGCTCCCCGCGCCGCTTCGTCCCTTCCGAGTCTGCCTTCGTCTTCGTCGTGGTGGGAGCGGACCGCGGTGTCTCCTGGCCGTCCGGCCCCGGGTGCGGCTCTGGGTGGGGTTCCGTGGCCGCGGGCAGGCGCCGCCGCCTGCGGTGCTTGAGGAGCGCCCAAGGCGCCCGGGCCGCGGTGACCTCGGTACCGGCCTCCTTGGCCGCCTGGGAGGCCGCCTTGGCCACCGGCAGCATGTTCTCGTGCCGGGCCCCGTCCAGGCGGTCGGAGTCCGGCCACAGCCCAAGCGCCGCGCAGAGCGTCGGCAGCACGGCCATCGCCGCCGTGGCGTACCCCTCCGCCGACGGGTGGTAGTTGTCCGGTCCGAACAGCTCCCGAGGATTCGCCTCGAACTCCGGTCCCAGCAGGTCGCCCAGCGACACCGTGCGCCCGCCCTGCTCCACCGCGCCGATCGTCTGGGCCGCCGCCAACTGCCGGCTCGCCCGGCGGGCCAGCCAGCGCAGCGGCTGGTAGACCGGTTCGATCGTGCCGAGATCCGGGCAGGTGCCGACCACCACCTCCGCGCCCGCCGTGCGCAGCCTCCGTACCGCCGTGGTCAGACAGCGCACCGACTGTGTGGCGGGGATCCGGTGCGTCACATCGTTCGCGCCGATCATGATCACGCAGACGTCCGGTGTGGCGGACGGATCGGCGAGCAGCAGCGAGACCTGCCGCTCCAGGTCGTCCGACCGGGCGCCCGGCTGCGCCACGTTGCGCAGGTCCACCGGCCGTTCGGACACCGCCGCGAGCCCCGAGGCCAGCAGCGCCCCCGGCGTCTGACCGGCTCGGCGCACCCCTAGTCCCGCCGCCGTCGAGTCGCCCAGCAGCCCCAGCCGAAGCGGTTCGGCGGGTCCGGCGAAGGCCACCCCGTACCGCCCGTCCGCCTTCGGCGGAACCGGTGCGACACCGCCGCCCACGTGCCGTTTCGCCAACTGGACCTCCGCCAGCAGGACGCCCACCGCCGCCGCGCCGAGCAGCCCGATGCTGCCACCGCCGTAGGCCGCGCCCGCTGCGATCCGCCGTGCCACTCGTGCCCTCGACACAGTCCGGTCCACCTCTCGTCGCCGTACCGCCGTACGTACATCTCATTGCCCCGCGGTGGCCGTCGCTCAATCACGCCGACCCATCTCCCGCCCGTTCTCCCGTCCCTTCTTCCGCCAGTGCGCATACGCTGGCCGCACCCATACGGAGACTGCGGAGTACACGGTGCAATTCCACGATTCAATGATCAGCCTTGTAGGCAACACCCCGCTGGTGAGGTTGCGCAGCGTCACGGCCGGCATCCAGGCGACGGTCCTGGCCAAGGTCGAGTACTTCAACCCCGGCGGCTCGGTCAAGGACCGCATCGCCCTGCGCATGATCGAGGCCGCCGAGCAGAGCGGCGAACTGCGGCCGGGCGGCACGATCGTCGAGCCGACCAGCGGTAACACGGGCGTCGGCCTGGCGATCGTCGCCCAGCAGAAGGGGTACAAGTGCATCTTCGTCTGCCCGGACAAGGTGTCCACGGACAAGATCAACGTGCTGCGCGCCTACGGTGCGGAAGTGGTCGTCTGCCCCACGGCCGTTGATCCCGAACACCCTGATTCGTACTACAACGTCTCCGACCGGCTGGTCCGCGAGACCCCGGGAGCCTGGAAGCCCGACCAGTACTCCAACCCGAACAACCCGCGCTCGCACTACGAGACCACCGGTCCGGAGCTGTGGAAGCAGACGGAGGGGAAGATCACCCACTTCGTCGCGGGGGTCGGCACCGGCGGCACGATCAGCGGCACCGGCCGCTACCTGAAGGAGGCCAGCGACGGCGCCGTCAAGGTCATCGGCGCGGACCCGGAGGGCTCGGTCTACTCCGGAGGTTCCGGGCGTCCCTACCTCGTCGAGGGCGTCGGCGAGGACTTCTGGCCGACCGCCTACGACCGGACGGTCACGGACGAGATCGTCGCCGTGTCCGACAAGGACTCCTTCCAGATGACCCGCCGCCTCGCCAAGGAGGAGGGCCTGTTGGTCGGCGGCTCCTGCGGCATGGCGGTCGTCGCCGCCCTGGAGGTCGCGGAGCGGCTGGGGCCGGATGACGTGGTCGTCGTCCTGCTGCCGGACAGCGGACGCGGTTACCTCAGCAAGATCTTCAACGACGAGTGGATGGCCGACTACGGCTTCCTGGAGGACGCGGGTCCGTCGGCCCGGGTCGGGGACGTGCTCGACCACAAGGACGGCCCGGTCCCGGCGCTCGTCCACATGCACCCCGAGGAGACCGTCGGCGAGGCGATCGAGGTGCTGCGCGAGTACGGCGTCTCGCAGATGCCGATCGTGAAGCCGGGCGCGGGCCACCCGGACGTGATGGCCGCCGAGGTCGTCGGCTCGGTGGTGGAACGTGAACTGCTGAACGCCCTCTTCGCCCAGCGCGCCTCGCTCTCCGACCCGCTGGAGAAGCACATGTCGCCGCCGCTGCCCCAGGTCGGGTCCGGCGAACCGGTCGAGGACCTGATGTCGGTGCTCAGCGGCGCGAACGCGGCGGACGCGGCGATCGTGCTGGTCGAGGGCAAGCCCAAGGGCGTGGTCAGCAGGCAGGACCTGCTGGCGTTCCTGGCGAAGGACATGACGGGCGGCAAGCCGTAGCGACCGGGCCCGGCGGTGACGGCTTCGCGGGGCGCGCGCCGGTGCGGGCTTCGCGAAAACGGTACGCGCGCGACACATGCGCGCAGCACCCGCTTAACACGGGTCCGACACGGTGAGGGGTGTCGGCGGGGAATCCGGCCGGCACCCGATACGGCGACACGGACTACGGAGCGGCTCCCGGACCTCCCGTCGCCCGGACGCGGCGACCGGCTCTGCCCCGGACCCGCGTTCCTCGCGGGGATCGCCGTCGTCCCGCCCTCCGGGGACCGGGGGTGCGGCGGTCCCCGCGTCGGCCTTCCACGGGCGGGGCTCGGTTGCCGCGCCCCGCCGGCATCCTGGTCGTCCCGGCCGGAGCCTCGGTCATCCCAACCGGAGCCTTGATCGTCCCGGTCGGCGTCTCAGTCGTCCCAGTCGGACTTCGAGTGTCCGGAACGGCGCTGGAACCAGGGCCAGTCGCGGGCCGCGTACACGGCGTTGACGCCGAGGATGCCGAACCAGGCGATGATCAGGCCCTCGGTGTGGGCGATGGCCGCCGCGATCGCCGACAGCGGGATGGCCAGGACCAGCGAGACGATCCCGAAGCCGAACCGTTCCCAGAATCCGCCCAGGGGCTGCGGCTGTCGCCCGCCCCGGGCGGCGCTCACCTGCTGCTCGGCGAGATGACGCCGGACGCGTCGGTCGAGGGTGGCGTCGAGCCGCTGCTCGACCTTCTCCAGGAACGACTCGACCAGCGCGGACTCGTAATCCGAACCGAGTTCACTACGGGCGTGCAAGGTGGCGTCGAGTTCGCTCTTGAGCTCCGGGTCTCGGGATTTCATGTCTGTCACCGTACGAATCGGCCCGCCCTGCGGGCAGTGGGGCTATCCCCCCTCTTTCCCGCTCCCTCCGCTTCTTTCTTCTTCTCTCTTCCCTCTTCTTCCGCTGGTCCGCCCCTTCCCACCGTCCGCGCCGACGTCCTTTCGGGCCGGTTCGGCACAGTCCGTTCATGCCACCGCGACCACCGGCCGCTGAGGCCCGCGACGGAGCCCGCTGAGGCCCGCGACGGAGCCCGCTGCATATGGACATGCAGACGCCTTGCTGGCTGAATGGTCTCTGTCGGCGCCGGACCGTGGTGCGAGGGAACTACCGAGAGGACAGCATGAGCGGGAGCAACCCGGCCGCGCGGTTGCAGCAGCTCTTCGAGGGGCGTCGGCTCACCCCCACCCAGCGGCGCATCGCGCACTGGATGGTGCGCAGGGCCGAGGACGTCCCGTTCCTGTCGAGCGTGGAACTGGCCGAGCTCGCCGGAGTCAGCCAGCCGTCCGTCACCCGGTTCGCCGTAGCGCTCGGCTTCGACGGCTACCCGGCGCTCCGCAAGCACCTGCGGGAGGTCGCCCCCACCGGGTCCGGGGCGGGCGGCGGTGACGACGCGTACAACGAGTACCAGCAGGCCGTCCTCGGCGAGATCGAGAACCTCCGGCACCTGGCCGACCTGCTCGCCGACCCCGCGCCCATCGAACGCGCGGGCAGGATGCTGGCGGCCTCCCGGCCGCTGCCGGTGCTCGGGCTGCGGGCCGCTTCCTCGCAGGCCCGGGGGTTCGGCTACTTCGCGACCAAGGTCCACCCCGACGTCCGGGTGCTCGACGAGGGCGGCAGCATGCTGCACGACCGGATCGACGCGGCGCGACGGGCGGGTGCCACGGCCCTGATGTGCTTCGCGCTGCCCCGGTACCCGAAGGAGGTCGTCGACGCCCTCGGGTACGCGCGGGAGCAGGGGCTGGCCGTCGTCTCGGTCGCCGACTCCGCCTTCGCGCCCGTCGCCAGGTTCAGCGATCTGCTGATCCCGGCGGCCGTCGGTACCGGACTCGCCTTCGACACCGCGTGCGCGCCCATGCTGCTGGGCCGGGTGCTGCTGGAGGCGATGTGCGACGACCTGCCCGACGCCCAGGCACGACTGGAGGAATTCGACGCGCGGGCGGTGGCGCGCGGACTGTTCGCCGAGTGACGCCCGGCTCCGGTGCGCGCCGGGCACCGGCCGGCCGATGACGAACGACGCCGCGCCCGGTGGGGCGCGGTGTCGGTGCCGGTGTCGCGGGTCAGACCTCCAGGCCGGCCTCGATCCGCTTCAGCTGATGGCGGGCCATCGCCAGGTTGGCGCGGCCCGAGTCCAGCACCAGGTAGAGGAACAGACCGCTGTTGCCACGGGCCGTGAGCGGCCGGATCAGGTGGTACTGGGAGCCGAGGGTGATCAGGATGTCCTCGATCTCGTCCTGGAGGCCGAGGTGTTCCATGGTGCGGAGCTTGGCGCGTATGACATCCGTGTTGCCCGCTGCGGCGACCTCCAGGTTGAAGTCCTTGCCGCCGCCGAGGGTGCCCAGCGCCATTCCGCTGGTGTAGTCGACGAGTGCGACGCCGAGGGTGCCCTCGATGGACGACATTGCTTCCTTGAGGGACGCTTCGGTGTTCGCCATGTGTGCTTGTTTCCTTTCCTGACCGGCCGGGTCGGCCGGATCGCTGGGTTGTCTCCGGGGTTGCCGATGTCACATACGGCGTGGCAACGGCCCCGGTTGTGGGGTCAGGTGGTCGGGGACGTGGGCCTGCGGCACCGGGTGCGCGGCGCGTTCGAGCGCGGTGTCGACGAGTTCGCCGATCAGGGTGCCCGCCCGGCGGCCCTCCAGATGGAGCCGGCCGACGTTGATCCGGTCCTCGGCCAGCAGCGTGAGGACGGCCGAGGACCCGGCGGCGTACGTGGCGATGTAGCCGCTCTCGCCGCGTACGAGAAGTTCACGGAAGCCGTTCCGGCCGGTCGCGTCCGTCAGCCGGACCGCCACCCCGAGCGCGGCCGCGGTCAGTGCGGCGACTCCCTCGGCCTCCACGCCCGGGGTGTCATGGGCCAGGACGAGTCCGTCGGTGCTGGCCGCCAGGGCGCCGGAGAGGAGTGGGACCCGCGCCCGTAGACGTTGGAGCTCGGCCAGGACACCCCGCACTTCGGCCTCGGGCACCATCGGCTGTCTCCTCCCGGCACGCTGTCTGAGCGCGCGTATCACAGGGCCTCCAATGCGTCCCGGAGCCGGTACAGCAGGGCGACGTCGGGGTCGGCCGCGACCTCGGGAAGCGTGATCCGGCCGGGGGAGGCCGAGGGCGGCTCCGGTACCGTTTCGACCAGTCCGGCGGCGGCCAGGCGCCGCAGTCCCACCAGGACGTGGAACGCCGAACCGCCCAGCTCCTGGGCGATGTCCGACGCGGTGCGCACCCCGTCCACGAGATCGAGCACGCGGCGCCGGGCCGGCGGAACGGGGGCGTCGACCGGACGGGGCGTCCGGACGAGCGGTGCGCTGTCGGTCTCCGTTTCTGGCCAGATCCGGTCCAGCAGCTCCCGGCGCCGGAACGTCTCGCGCTGCACGGCATCGACGGGGACGGGCCGGACGGGGCCGATCCAGTGGGAGACCCCGTAACGGAAGCGGGCCGGGTTCCGGGTGGGGGCCAGTGCGAAGAACGCCGCGTCGTACAGCGCGCCCAGGTGGCACAGCTCCAGCGCCCCGCCCGGCACGCTCCCGCTGTCCACCAGGTAACGGGCGACCTGCTGCTCGGCGCCCGCCTGGGCGACCGCCTCCCACCAGCCGCCGGGGTGCAGGACGCCGCCCCTGGTGAGCAGGACGTCGATGCCGGGCGTCAGCGGACTCTCGGCGTGCACCACCCGGCCCTCGGTGACGTAGAGGGTGCCGCCGTCGCGTATCAGGGCGCCGGTGGCGCGCTCGGCGGCGAGGCGCTCCAGCATCGGGGAGAGGGGCGGGAGCGGGGCGGACGTGGTCGCCCTCATGCCAGGACCAGCCGCTCGGCCGTTTCGCCCAGCCGTATGCGGGCGAGGGCCAGATTGCCCTCCGCGCGGTCGAGCCAGAGGTGGACGACGACGCTGCTGTCGAAGGTGGTCTCGACGAAACGGAGGATGTGGTACCCGGCGCGGGTGGTGACGATGACGTCCTCGACCGGGGACGACGGCCGGTCGGCCGCCCCGTACGGCTCCGCGGCCGACGGCCCCGTGGCCTCTGCCGCGAAGGCGGGCTGCTCGGCCGCCATCCGTGCGACCTCGGCCGTCTCCGCCGCGGTGGCCTCGTGGTCACCGTTGGGCGATTCGCCGATGGTGCCGAGCGCGAGGCCGCTCGTCCAGTCGACCACCGCGGCGCCGCGGGCACCGGGCAGCCTCATGACCTCGAGCAGGCACTCGTCGATTCCTGGCACGCGCCCTTTCCCTTCCGACGTGACGTACAGCTGTGACCCTGAGACTACGCAACGTACTTGTGCATTTTCTACACGCATATGCGCAAGGGGGGCCTCCGAGGGGCTGTTGACTACGAGTATTCAGAACATCAGGATGTGAATAGAAGAGTTACAGTCGCGAGGAGGCGTCGCCATGTCAGGACCCCGACCGGTACGGGCACCGCGCGGTACGGAGCTGAGCGCCCTGGGATGGCAGCAGGAGGCCGCCCTCCGGATGCTCCAGAACAACCTGGACCCCGAGGTCGCCGAGCACCCCGACAGGCTCGTCGTCTACGGCGGCACCGGCAAGGCGGCCCGCGACTGGCGCTCCTTCGACGCGATGGTGCGCACGCTGCGGACGCTCAAGCAGGACGAGACGATGCTCGTCCAGTCCGGGCGTCCGGTCGGTGTCATGCAGACGCACGAGTGGGCGCCGCGCGTGCTGATCGCCAACTCCAACCTGGTGGGCGACTGGGCTAACTGGGAGGAGTTCCGCCGCCTGGAGGCGCTCGGCCTCACCATGTACGGCCAGATGACCGCGGGATCGTGGATCTACATCGGCACCCAGGGCATCCTCCAGGGCACCTACGAGACCTTCGCCGCCGTCGCCGCCAAGAAGTTCGGCGGGACGCTGGCCGGAACCATCACGCTCACCGCCGGACTCGGCGGCATGGGGGGCGCCCAGCCGCTCGCCGTGACCATGAACGACGGCGTGGTGATCTGCGTCGACTGCGACCCGCGCGCCATCGAGCGCCGGATCGGGCACCGCTACCTGGACGTGCGCGCCGACTCCGTCGAACACGCGCTCCAGCTGGCCGTCGAGGCCCGGGACGCGCGCAGGCCGCTCTCGATCGGCCTGTTGGGCAACGCGGCCGAGGTGCTGCCGCGCATGCTCGCCGAGGGCGCCCCGATCGACATCGTCACCGACCAGACCAGCGCGCACGACCCGCTCTCCTATCTGCCGATCGGGGTCGACTTCGACGACATGGCCTCGTACGCGGCCAAGGACCCGGCGGGCTTCACCACCCGCGCCCGGGAATCGATGGCCGAGCACGTCGAGGCGATGGTCGGTTTCATGGACGCCGGGGCCGAGGTCTTCGACTACGGCAACTCGATCCGCGGCGAGGCGCAACTCGCGGGCTACGAGCGGGCGTTCGCGTTCCCCGGCTTTGTTCCGGCGTACATCCGGCCGCTCTTCTGCGAGGGCAAGGGGCCGTTCCGCTGGGCCGCGCTGTCCGGTGAGGCGTCCGACATCCACAAGACCGACCGGGCGATCCTCGACCTCTTCCCGGAGAACGAGTCGCTGCACCGCTGGATCACGATGGCCGGGGAACGCGTCCACTTCCAGGGACTGCCCGCCCGGATCTGCTGGCTCGGCTACGGCGAGCGCGACCGGGCCGGCGAGCGGTTCAACGACATGGTCGCCTCCGGCGAACTGGCCGCCCCGCTGGCGATCGGCCGCGACCACCTGGACTGCGGCTCGGTGGCCTCCCCGTACCGCGAGACCGAGGCCATGCTCGACGGTTCCGACGCGATCGCCGACTGGCCGCTGCTGAACGCCATGGTCAACGTCGCGTCCGGCGCGTCCTGGGTCTCCCTCCACCACGGCGGCGGTGTCGGCATGGGCCGCTCCATCCACGCCGGGCAGGTCACCGTCGCCGACGGCACCCCGCTGGCGGGCGAGAAAATCCGCCGGGTGCTCACCAACGACCCGGGCATGGGCGTCATCCGGCATGTCGACGCCGGATACGACATCGCGGAGTCCGTCGCCGCGGCCAAGGGCGTGCGCGTGCCGATGGCGGAGGGCGAGCAGTGAGCCGGCCGCCCGGTTCCGAGGCCGGTACGCACGGCATGGACGCGGGAGCCGACGCAGGTCCGGGGTCCGCCACGCGTACGGGCGCAGACCGGGGCGCAGGTCCGGACACGGGAGCCGGAGCCGGTCCGGGGCCCTTCACACGCACGAGCGCGGGCACGGGCACGGAGACGCGCGAGGCCGTGACGCGGGCGCCGGGCCCGGTCCCGGGCAGCGCCTCGTCCTTCCACGCCATGTGGCGCGAGCTTCTCCCGATCGGCCGGCACCCGGAGAGCGGCGGCTACCGCCGCTACGCCTGGACCGGCGCCGATACCGAGTGCCGTGCCTGGTTCCGCGCCCAGGCCGAGGCACGCGGGTTCACCTACGAGGTCGACCGGAACGGCAACCAGTGGGCCTGGCTCGGCGACCCCCTGGCCGGGGACGCCGTCGTCACCGGGTCGCACCTCGACTCCGTGCCGGACGGCGGTGCCTTCGACGGACCGCTCGGCGTCATCTCCTCCTTCGCCGCGCTCGACGAACTCCGGCGCAGGGGAGCAGCGTTCACCCGCCCGCTGGCCCTCACCAACTTCGGCGACGAGGAAGGGGCCCGCTTCGGCCTCGCCTGCGTGGGCTCCCGTCTCACCGCCGGGCAGCTGACCGTCGAGGCGGCGCACCGGCTCCGCGACGGCGACGGCATCACCCTGCCGCAGGCCATGGAGGCGGCCGGATACGACCCGGACGCCATCGGCCCCGACCCCGAACGGCTCGGCCGTATCGGCGCGTTCGTCGAACTCCACGTGGAGCAGGGGCGCGCCCTCGACCTCACCGGCGACCCGGTCGGTATCGCCTCCGCGATCTGGCCGCACGGGCGCTGGCGGTTCGACTTCCGGGGCGAGGCCAACCACGCCGGCACCACCGGGCTGGCCGACCGGCGCGACCCGATGCTCACCTACGCCGAGACCGTGCTCGCCGCCCGCCGCGAGGCGGAACTCGCCGGAGCCGTCGCCACCTTCGGCAAGGTCGCCGTCGAACCGAACGGGGTCAACGCCATCCCCTCCCTCGTCCGCGGCTGGCTCGACTCCCGTGCCGCCGACCAGGACCGCCTGGACACGGTGGTCAGCGGTATCGAGCGCGCCGCCCGGGAACACGCCGAGCGGGCCGGTGTCGATCTCGACGTCGTACGCGAGTCCTTCACGCCCGTCGTGGAGTTCGAGCACGCCCTGCGTGACGAGATCGGCAAGATCCTCACGGAGCGGGGTGGCACGGGGCACGCCGCCGGGCGCTCCGTACCCGTGCTCGGGACCGGCGCCGGACACGACGCGGGTATTTTGTCCGCTTCGGTTCCGACCGCCATGCTGTTCGTACGGAACCCCACCGGGATCTCGCACTCGCCGGCCGAGCACGCCGCCGAGGACGACTGCGTGGCCGGGGTGATCGCACTCGCCGACGTACTGGAGGGTCTCGCGTGCCGCTGACGACACGGCCGAAGCAGCCGACGGGCGGGCCCGTCACCGAGACGTACTGGCTGTCCCACGCCTGGCTCGGCACCCATGTCGAGCCGGACATCGCGCTGGACGTGGCCGGCGGGGTCGTCGCAAGCGTGCGCACCGGTGTCACCGCCCCGCCGCCCGGCGCCACCGTGCTGCGCGGGCTCACCCTCCCCGGGCTCGCCAACACCCACTCGCACGCCTTCCACCGCGCTCTGCGCTCCACCGTCCAGGTCGGTTCCGGCACCTTCTGGACCTGGCGCGAGATCATGTACCAGGTCGCCTCCCGGCTCACCCCCGACTCGTACTACGACCTGGCCCGCGCCGTGTACGCCGAGATGGCCCTGGCCGGCATCACCGCCGTCGGTGAATTCCACTATCTGCACCACGCGCCGGGCGGCACCCGCTACGACAACCCCAACGCGATGGGGGAGGCGCTGATCGCGGCGGCGGGCGAGGCCGGTATCCGGATCACCCTGCTGGACACCGCGTACCTCGCCGCCGGGTTCGGCGACGGGCCCGAACGGTACCGGCAGCCCGACCCGCACCAGCTGCGGTTCTCCGACACCAGCGCGGACGCCTGGGCCGAACGCGCCGCTCTCCTCAAGGGCGGCGACCACGCCCTGATCGGAGCGGCCGTCCACTCCGTGCGCGCCGTCCCCGCCGGGCAGCTCGCCACCGTGGCCGCCTGGGCCGAGGAACGGCGTGCTCCGCTCCATGTCCACCTCTCCGAACAGCCCGCGGAGAACGAGGCATGCCTCGCCACCCACGGCCGCACCCCCACCCGGCTCCTCGCCGACCACGGGGTGCTCGGCCCCCGTACCACCGGCATCCACAACACCCACCTCACCGCCGAGGACATCTCGCTCCTCGGCTCCTCTGCCACCGGCACCTGCATGTGCCCGACCACGGAACGCGACCTCGCCGACGGAATCGGCCCGGCCGTCGCCCTGCAACGGGCCGGTTCGCCACTCTCCCTCGGCAGCGACAGCCACGCCGTGATCGACCTCTTCGAGGAGGCCAGGGCGATGGAACTCGACGAGCGCCTGCGCACCCGGACCCGCGGCCACTGGACGGCGGCGGCCCTGCTGCGCGCGGCGACCGCCGACGGGCACGCCGCGCTCGGCCGCCCCGAGGCGGGCATCCTGGAACCAGGTGCCCCCGCCGATCTCACGACCGTCGCGCTGGATTCCGTCAGAACGGCGGGGCCGGCGCCACGACTGGCCGCCGAGACGGTCGTATTCGCCGCCTCCGCCGCTGATGTGCGGCACACGGTCGTGGCAGGCCGGCACATCGTCCGCGACGGGCACCACACGCTGGTCGAGGACGTGCCCGGAGCACTCGCCTCGGCGATCTCCGCACTGCACCGCTGAGCCCGGCGGCCTTTGGGCCGCCGCCGTCCCCAAAGCCGTCGACCGGTCCCAGGCCGTCACCCCCGGGACCGCCGTACCACCCGGACACCCGGGCGGCTCCGGAACCGCCGACGGGCCCGGGGCCGTCACCCCCGGGAGCCGCCGAGGCCCCCGGGCCGCTGTTCTCGGGGGCGGCGGCTCCCCCCGGACCGCCACCGCCCCCGGGACCGCCCCGCGGGCCGCCCTCCGTGCCCGTCGGCCGGATGCGCCGCGCGGCCCCCCGCGATCCCGGCACATCCCCCGACGAGCCGACCCGCACCCCCATACAGAAGGAGAGCAGTCGCCCGATGACGACGACCGCCATCACCAACATCGCCGGCCTGGTCACCAACGACCCCTCCCTCGGTACGGATTCCCCCCTGGGCCTGATCCGGGACGCGGCCGTCGTCATCGACGGCGACCGCGTCGTCTGGACCGGTGAATCAAGCAAAGCACCCACCACTGACAACGCCGTCGACGCGGGCGGCCGGGCCATGATCCCCGGCTTCGTCGACTCCCACTCCCACCTCGTGTTCGCGGGCGACCGCACCGAGGAGTTCAACGCCCGGATGTCCGGCCGTCCGTACAGCGCGGGCGGCATCAGGACCACGGTCGCCGCCACCCGCGCCGCCACCGACGACGAACTCTCCGCCAACGTCGCCCGCTACCTCGCCGAGGCGCTGCGCCAGGGCACCACCACCTTCGAGACCAAGTCCGGCTACGGCCTCACGGTCGAGGACGAGGCCCGCGCCCTGCGCATCGCCGCCCGGCACACCGACGAGGTCACCTTCCTCGGAGCCCACGTCGTCCCCTCGGAATACGCCGACGACCCGGCCGGCTACGTCGACCTGGTCACCGGGGCGATGCTCGACGCCTGCGCCCCGCACGCCCGCTGGGTCGACGTCTTCTGCGAGAAGGGCGCCTTCGACGGCGACCAGGCCCGTGCCGTGCTCACCGCAGGCCGGGCCAGGGGCCTGCACCCCCGCGTCCACGCCAACCAGCTGGGGCACGGCCCCGGAGTCCAGCTCGCCGTCGAACTCGACGCCGCCTCCGCCGACCACTGCACCCATCTCACCGACGCGGACATCGACGCCCTCGCCCAGGGGAACACCGTCGCCACGCTGCTTCCCGGCGCCGAGTTCTCCACCCGCGCCACCTGGCCGGACGCCCGTCGGCTCCTCGACGCGGGGGCCACCGTCGCGCTCTCCACCGACTGCAACCCCGGCTCCTCGTTCACGTCGTCGCTGCCCTTCTGCATCGCCCTCGCCGTACGCGACATGGGGATGACCCCGGACGAGGCCGTCTGGTCCGCCACCGCGGGCGGAGCGGCGGCGCTGCGGCGTACGGACATCGGCCGCATCGCCCCCGGTGCCCGTGCCGACCTGGTCCTCCTCGACGCCCCCAGCCATGTCCACCTCGCCTACCGGCCGGGGGTCCCGCTGACCCACGCCGTCTGGCGCCACGGCGAACGCGTCGTCTGAGCCGGAGGACCCCGAGCCACCGGAAGGACCCGAGCGGTCCGCGACGATCACACCGCGCCGGGCCACCCAGGAACCGAGTCGTCCGCGACGACCACCTCGCGCCCCGGTCCGGGCTCCTCGGCCCGGGGCCTCCGGCCCGAGCCGACCGGGGACCCGTCCGAAGCCCGGGTGGCCCGTTCGAAGCCGGGCCGCCCCGGGGCCGGGGGCCGCTGTCCGTCGGCGAACGCAGTCCGCGTCGGAGGGCGGTGGCTGGTGCCCGGGGCGGACATGCGGAAGGACCCGCCCGTTGCCGGGACGGGTCCTTCCGCAAGGGGGCCGCGATGCGTCGCGCGGGGGCGCGAGCGCCGCGTACGCGAAACGCGCCCGCTCATTCCTCCAGCGTCAAGCCTTTCCGTAGCCTGGTCAGCGTGCGGGAGAGCAGGCGCGACACATGCATCTGGGAGATGCCCAGTTCGTCGCCGATCTCCGACTGCGTCATGTTGGCGACGAATCGGAGCGAGAGGATCCGGCGGTCGCGGCACGGCAGCGAGGCGATCAGCGGTTTCAGGGACTCGACGTACTCGATGCCCTCCAGCCCGTGGTCCTCATAGCCGATGCGGTCCGCCAGCGCACCCTCGTGCTCGTCCTCCTCCGGCTTGGCGTCCAGCGAGCTCGCGGTGTACGCGTTGCTCGCGGCCATGCCCTCGACGACCTCGTCGTGGGTGATGCCGAGGCGGTCGGCGAGTTCGCCCACGGTGGGCGAACGATCCAGCTGCTGGGCGAGCTCGTCGCCCGCCTTGGCCAGGTCGAGCCGCAGCTCCTGAAGGCGGCGCGGTACGCGCACGGACCAACTGGTGTCGCGGAAGAAGCGCTTGATCTCACCGACGATGGTCGGCATCGCGAAGGTCGGGAACTCCACGCCCCGGCTGAGCTCGAAGCGGTCGATCGCCTTGATCAGGCCGATGGTGCCGACCTGGATGATGTCCTCCATCGGTTCGCTGCGGGAGCGGAACCGGGAGGCGGCGAACTTGACCAGCGCCAGGTTCAGTTCGACGAGGGTGTTGCGGACGTACGAGTACTCGTGGGTGCCCTCTTCGAGGGATTCGAGCCGCTCGAAGAGCGTCTTCGACAGGGCCCTGGCATCCAGAGGCTCCACCTCGTCGTACGGCGGGATCTCGGGAAGTCCTTCGAGAGCGTCGGTGACGTGGTGCGGAGCGGCGGACCGGTGGTCGACGCGGTCGGTTCCGCTGCCGTCGACGGCATCCGTGGTGATGCCGGTGGTGCTGTTGCGCGCGCCGTCTGCGGCGATCGCGGCAGGGGAGTCTGAGGGGGTCAGTCCCACAGAAGGTGCTGACGTCGCGTCGGGGGTACGCGGTTCGTCGAGCCGGGGTGACATGGTCTCCTCCATCGTTCTCGGCATATGGCTGCCGATGCCCATACGTGTTCCTGCGGTGAAGCGGCGCCTCCGAAGCCGTTCGTGTTTTGGGTGTCTCTCTACCCTTACCCGGTTCGGAGAGAGAGTTACAAGCGCCAATTGATGCTATATGTCCGAATTGTTGGGGTCTTCGGCTACCACGTGGCGTACGGAACGCGTACTGTTTCAAGGGCGTCGGCGACGACCAGGACGAATCCGTGCGCCCGCAGACACGCGGAGGTGCACGGAGCACGATGCGCGGAGACCACGCGGAGATGCGGTGGTGGCCGTGGGCAGCGACGGACGGCGAAGAGGGACGGGCATGGACCGCGGGACGGTCGGCAGTGCGAACCGGGGTCGGCTTCAAGTCGAGACCCGCACCGAGGGAATCAGTGAGGTCGTGACGCCGGTGGGTGAGTTGGATCACCATACGGCCGATCTCTTGAGAGAGCCTCTGGAGCGTGCGGTCGAGGAGGGGCGAGCGCGCCTGGTCGTCGACTGTTCGCGACTCGAATTCTGTGATTCCACCGGGCTCAATGTGCTGCTCGGCGCCCGGCTCAAGGCGGAGGCGGTCGGGGGAGGGGTCCATCTGGCCGGAATGCTGCCGGTGGTGGCGAGAGTGTTCGAAATCACGGGGGCCGAGGCGGTCTTCACCGTCCACGACTCCCTGGACGCCGCGCTGGACACATGACCGCGGGGCGGGGCCGGCGAGATGTGTTCCATGACACATCCTTCCGGGGCCGGCCTTCTCGTGGCACGTTCCTTCGTGGCCCGCACCTCCACGGCCGGTTCGTCCGTGATCCGCGCCCTGGTGGCCCGCCCGTCGGCGGTCTGTTCCTCCGTGACCTGTTGGCCTGTGAGGCTTCCGCCGCCGGCGTGCCGTTCCGTGGCGCGTGTTCTGTGACGTACGCCTCCGGAACCTCGGGGGAGCCAAGTGTTGCCCGCGTCACGCGCTCCGCGTGCGCGAAAGGGGTGTTGTCACGATTCGGCCGGGCAGGAGACCCCTGACGGAGCGGTACGTGACTTCTCGTACGACACACGTGTAGGTGCCACGGCTGTGGGTGCTGTATTTCTACGTGCTGTATCTGTCTGTATCCGTACGTGCTGCAACCGCTCGTGCTCGGTACTTGTAAATGTTCGATGGCGACATGGCGAATCGGTGAGGTGAAGCGCTGATGAGCACCACCCGGCAGCAACCGCCGGGCGACCTCGGCCGCGAGTCGGAGGGCGCCGACGGGGACGCGGACGCGGACGCCGACGCGGTCTCCTCCGAATCGGCCGGGCCGCAGTGGCGCACGCTGCCGTTGCGCGGGGTCGGCGGCGTCGTGCCGACGGCTCGTGACTTCGCCCGTCAGGCGCTCCACGCGTGGGGGTGGCTCCCCGCCTCCGGCGCGGACGGGCGGGCCGCCGCCGAGGACGTCCTGCTGGTCGTCTCGGAACTCGTCACCAACGCCTGTCTGCACGCCGAGGGCCCGGAGGAGATCCGCCTCGCCTGCACGGCCAAGGTGCTGCGGGTGGAGGTCGTCGACGCGGGCGCCGGGCAGCCCGCGCCGCGCACTCCGCACCGGTCCGGACGGCCGGGCGGGCACGGCATGTTCATCGTGCAGCGCCTCTGCCTGGACTGGGGCGTGCTACGGGTACCGGGCCGCCCCGGCAAGACCGTCTGGGCGGAACTGGCGGCCCCTGCCTGATTCCCGAGCGGAGCTGATGGCCCCCGCCTGATTCCGGAACGGAACTGATGGGCCGTAAGTGATTTCGGGTGCTGCTTCCGCGGCACCGGTTCGGGGGCAGGGCTCCGGCGCCGGGGAAAGGGGGCCGGTTCCAGGAGGGGGCCGCTCCGGGGGGAGGGGTGCAAAGGCCCCCGGGCGCGAGCCGCACGTCCGCACTCGAAGAGCGCGCCGGATCGGTGCGCTCTTTGTCTTCCCTCCACAGGGCCCCCGGCGTACCTTGAGCGCTCATCTGATGTGTCGTCAGCTATGTGCGTCGAGTCGGAGACGACGCGCGACGACTTCCGGCATGAGGGGAAATCAAGGTGTCCTACCAGAAGCGAACGGCTCTCACGCTGGCGTCCGCGCTGGCGGGCACGGTGGTGCTGATGACCGCGTCCGCCGCCCACGCCACGGTCGTGGACGTCGACTACCGGTGCAAGACCCCGATCGGCGACAAGGGCGCCGTTTCTCCGATTGACATCAAGAGCGTGAAGAGCGGCGCGAGTCACCGGCTCACGCTGTCCTTCCAGAAGGGCGTCTCGTCCAGCCCCGTCGAACTCGGCAAGGGCGCGATGAACCCCAGTGCGGTGATCAAGGTGAGCGGTGCCGACCAGGGGGAGGTGCGGGTCTCCGGGCCGCCGAACGCCACGGCCATTCCTGCCAACTCCCCGATCAAAATAGGCGACCTGTCGGGAACGTACACCCCGAAGAAGAGCGGAAAGGTCGACTTCACCGCTGGTGTGCTCACCATCAAGGCGCTCGGCACGACCACGACCTGCACCCCCTCCAACGACCCCGGGCCCTCGCTCCGGCTCGACGTGACGGCGGCGGGCAATGCGTCGAACACTCCCGACGACGGCGGTCAGTTGCCGAAGACCGGGCCGCTCGACTCGGCGATGGCACTCGGCATGCTCGGCGGAACCGTGCTGCTGACCGGTGCGGCCGGGGTGCTCTGGCTGACCCGGCGGGGGCGGGGGGCCGTCGGCGCGCAGGGCGAAGCCGGTTGATCCAGCCGTCCTCGTGCACCAGGGAGCTGCCATGCCGTCGACCATCGGCCACCCCGCGCGACTCGCCGCCCTCGTACTGCTGTTGGTCTTCGTCGCCACCCCGGCGGTCGGTGCGGAGGCCCGCGCGCCGACCACATCACCGCGGGCCGCCGCCTGGACGGCGCGACCTGCGGCGAGCGGTTCGGGAGAGGGCGGGGACCGGCCGTACTTCTACCTGGAGGGTCCGCCCGGCGCCGTCCTCCAAGACCGGCTCTCCCTCACCAACCCCGGTACGGCACCGGTGGTTGTACGGCTACGGGGCGCCGACGCGTACCGCGCCGAGGACGGTGGCCGTGCGGTGCGCGGTGGCTGGAAGGCCACCGGTGCCGGCGCCTGGCTCCGGACCGCCGCCGCGAAGGTGACCGTGCCCGCCCGCACCCGCGCCGAGGTGCCGTTCTCCGTGACCGTGCCGACGGACGCGGCGCCCGGCGACCACCCCGGCGTGATCGTCGCGCAGAGCGGGGACCGCTCGGTGGACGTGCGGGTTCACCTGCGGGTCGGCGGGCCCGCGTTGGCGGCGCTCACCGTCGAGGACGTCACCGTCTCCGGGAGGGCCGTCCACTACACGCTGGTCAACCGCGGCAACACCGTCCTCGTCCCGAGGCTCGGCGTGAGCGCCGACGGGGTGTTCGGCGCACTGCTGCGGCGGGGTGACCGCACGCTGCCGGTGCGGCTGCCGCCCGGACGGAGCGTCACGCTCACCGAACCATGGCGGGACGCCCCGGCACTCGACACGGCGACCGTACGGTTGCGCGTCACGGCGGCGGGCGGCGCGCACGACGAGGCGTCGGCGCGGGCGGTCTTCGTCCCGTGGGCACCGACGGCGGGCGGAGCGGTGCTGCTCCTGACCGCGGCGGCCATGCTCGCCTCCGCCTACCGGCGGCGCCTCCGGCATCGGCACCGGCGTTCATGCCGGTCGGGCGGGACGGCGGCCACGGGTGCCGCCACCACGTCCGAGGGCGTGCCCACCACCTACGAGAACGCGACGCGCGGACGGTCTTCGCGAGGACGGGCGTCGCGCGGATGGCCCGCGAACGCTCGACAGACTTCTGGCACACGGCATGCGACGAGGACGGGAGGGGCATCGTGAGCGGACGGGCCGGACCGGCGACATCGGGGGAGCGGCGGTGGGGCGGGCGTCAGTGGGGTGCCGTGGCGCTGCTCGCGCTGCTCCCCGTCCTGCTGGCGCTTCCCACCGCTGCCGCCGCCCGAGCGAGCGGAGCGGAGGCGAAACCCGCGGTCACCCTCTCCCAGCGGCAGGCGGGCAAGGGCGGGGACATCACCGTCAAGGGCAGCGGATGGCGTCCCGGCGCCCTGCTGATGATGCTGATCTGCGGCCGGTCCACTCCGGAGCGGGGAGTCATCGGCGGGACCAACTCCTGTGCCAACGCCGAGGGCCGGGCAGTCACCACCGGAGCCGACGGCGGCTTCGCCAAGAAGATTCCGGTGGCTGAGCCGCCCGTGCCCTGCCCGTGCGTGGTGCACGTCGCCACCGTCACCGGCGAACAGGCCACCGTCGATGCCGTGTTCGTCGTGGCCGGGCACCCCGTCGCCGCGCTGCCGAAGGAGACCGGCGGCAGGCTCGCGGTACTGGCCGCCACCCGGCTGGAGGGCGACAGCGGGATCCTCACCTGGTTCGGCGCACCACCCGCCCGCCGCCTCGTCTTCACCGTCGGCAACCCGGGCACCGCCCCGGTCGAGGACCCGGTCTTCCGGATCGGCACCGCGCACGGCGTGTTCGCCCCCCAGTGGGAGGAGCGGCAGTGGCGCGGCACTGTCGGGCCGGGCGGCAGGGCGCGGATCGAGCTGCCGGTCGAACTGGCGGCGGGCGCCCACGGCGACTACCGGGTCTCGCTGGAGTACGGCGGCAAGGTGCTGGCGGAACAGCCGTGGGGGGTCGGCCGCCCCTGGGGCGTCACCCTCTTCTGGGTCCTGCTGTGTGTCGTGCTGCCGGCCGCGGTGTTCCGGATCGGCATGGCGGTCGTCGACAAGGTACGGCCCCGCTCCTCGCGCACGCCGGCTCGCTCCCGTCGGCGCCGTCCGGCGCGTACGACCGGCCCGGCCACGGGCCCGCGACGGCCGGGCCGCTCCGCGGGGCCCGGGCCGAGCCCCGCGGACGCGACCGCGTCCCCGCCCTCGCCCGCGAGCACGGCGGCGCTGCCGTGGTTCAGACCGGATTCCGCACCGTCAGGGAACACACCGACGACGAAGGGACATTCGTGAGTACCCAACGGAGAACGGTCGCGGCGGGAGTCGCGATGATGCTCGGTGGCGTTGGCATGCTGATGGCCGCGAGTCCGGCCCGGGCCGCCGACATCTCTTATCAGACGGAGTGCGCGCCCCCGCCCATCTCCGGCCTGCCGCCGGTGCAGGGGACCACCGTGGTGCGGCTGACGGCGCCCGCCGAGGCCGAGGTCGGGGACACCGTCGAGGTCGTGTGGAAGACGGTCCAGGCCGCTTCGAAGAACCCCGACATACTCGATCTGGACGAGGACACGGTCAAGCCGACCGGCACGGTCAAGCTGGGCGGAGCGGCCACCGGCACCCTGAACATGGAGGGGCCGCGGCAGAACCCGCCGATCCCGAAGAACAGCGCCATGGTGCTGCCCGACATGAAGGGCACGCTGAAGCTGGAGAAGGCCGGTGAGATCACGCTCACGCCGGACGCGTACGACATCAACGTCTCCAAGCCGCTCTCCACGGACACCAAGTGCACCCCCGAGGAGGCGGTGCAGCCGGGCGCCACCATCAAGGTCACGGACGGCGGCTCGGGCACCACCGCGGGCGGCACGACGAGTGGCACCACCAGTGGCACGACGAGTGGAACTACCAGTGGGACGTCCGGCGGCTCCACGAGCGGCACGTCCGGCGGCTCCACCACCGCGGGCGGCACGACCTCCTCCGGTGCGTCCGCCGCGGGCGGCTCCGACGGCGGCTCCACCACCTCGGGCTCCGGAGGCGGCGGCGGGCAGACGGACTTCCCCGGCAAGGAGGTCGCCGTCCGGTTCGCCTGCACGTCCCCCGGGCCCGCCGGGATCTCCTCCAAGGTGACGATCGACGCCAAGAAGAACAGCGGTGGTTACGCGCTGACGGTCCGGACCGCCAAGGGCGTGATGGACAGCCCCGCCGCGCTGCCCGCCGGTGCGCTCAAGCCCTCCATGGACGTCGCCGTCGGGGGCGCCGACAAGGGTTCGGTGAAGGTCACGGGCCCCGCCAACGCCGAACCGCTGGAGCAGGGCAAGCCGGTCGACCTGCCCGACATGACCGGCACGTACAAGCCGGGCGCCACCGGGAAGTCCACGCTCAGTCCCGGCACCCTGACGATCGACGTCACCCTGGGCGCCTCGAAGATCAGCATCCCGTGCACGGTCGAGGGCTCGGTGACCCCGTCGCTGGAACTCGACACCACGGAGCAGGAAGGCGGGGTCTCCGGCTCGGCCACCTCGGGCTCCGCGGGCTCCACCGGCACTACGTCCGGCGCCGGGGGCTCGGGCGGCGGGCTGGCGGCCACCGGGGCGGAGGACCACGGCACGCTGCGCGCGCTCGGTCTGGTCGCGGGGACGGCGATCCTGCTGGGCGGCGCCGTGTTCACCTTCACCCCGTGGCGCAGGCTGCGCGGCACCAGGTGAGCCGGTCCGGGGCACGGGCGTGACCGTCGCAGGTGCGACCGCGTGACCCCGTGACCGCGTCGCGGCGGTGCGGGAGCCGTCGCGGTGAACGACGAGAGGGCCGCCGCACCGGCGCCAGCGGTGCGGCGGCCCTCTCGCCGTTCAGTCGTGCCGGCCGTCGGACAGGGTTCACCGTCCGACGGCTCGCGGCCACGGTGTCAGTGCACGTCGCCCATGAGCTGCGTGACCTTCTTGCGGTACATCCAGATGGAGATACCCGCGACGAGCGCGAGGCCCGCCTCCAGGCCCACCATGCCGGTCTTGTTCAGGTTGACGCCCGCCAGGGACAGCAGGCTGGTGGTGCAGTCGCCCGCGGTGACGGCGAGGAACCAGACGCCCATCATCTGGCTCCCGTACTTCGCGGGGGCCATCTTCGTGGTGACCGACAGGCCGACCGGGGAGAGGCAGAGCTCACCGACCGTCTGCAGGAAGTAGATCGACACCAGCCACATCGGGCTGACCTTGTCACCGCCCGACGCCATGGTCAGAGGCAGCATGAAGACGAGGAAGGAGACACCGACCAGGAACAGGCCCGAGCCGAACTTGACGACCGTGCTCGGCTCCTTGCCCCGCCGGTTCAGCGCCAGCCATATCCAGGCGACGACCGGGGCCAGCGCCATGATGATGACCGGGTTGATCGTCTGGTACCAGGACGTCGGGAAGTGCAGGCCCAGCACGCTGTTCGTCGTGGAGGACTCACCGAAGAGCGAGAGCGTGGAACCGCCCTGGTCGTAGATCATCCAGAACACGGCGGCGGCGACGAAGAACCAGATGTAGCCGGACATCTTCGACTGCTCGGTCTTCGTCAGCTCGCGGTCGCGCTTGATCCGCACCAGCACGGCGACCGGGATGATCAGCCCGGCGACGGTGATCGGAACGAGCGCCCAGTTCAGCGTGTACACGTCGGTGGCGACCAGCACGCCGTAGAACACGACGGCGGCGATCAGCCACAGCAGGCCCTTGCGCAGCGTCGAACGCCGCTCCTCGACCGACAGCGGCTTTGGCACCTGGCTGCTACGGGGGCTCAGGTGGCGGGTGCCGATGAGGAACTGGACCAGGCCCAGCGCCATGCCGACCGCGGCGAGGGCGAACCCGAGGTGCCAGTTCACCTTCTCGCCGATCGTGCCGATCACCAGCGGCGCGGCGAAGGCACCGAGGTTGATGCCCATGTAGAAGACGGTGAAGCCGCCGTCGCGGCGCGGGTCCTCGGGGCCGTCGTAGAGGTGACCGACCATCGTCGAGATGTTGGCCTTCAGCAGACCGGAACCGAGCGCGACCAGTGCCAGACCGGCGAAGAACGAGCCGGAGCCCGGAAGGGCCAGCGTGAGGTGGCCCACCATGATGATCGAGGCCGCGACGGTGACCGTCCTGCGCGGTCCCCAGACCCGGTCGCCGAACCAGCCACCCGGCATGGCGAGCAGGTACACCATCGCCAAGTAGATGGAGTAGATCGCGGTGGCCGTGGTCACGCTCATGTGCAGACCGGAGCCGGAGACCAGGTACAGCGGAAGCAGGGCCCGCATGCCGTAGAAGCTGAAGCGCTCCCACATCTCCGTCATGAAGAGAGTGGCCAGGCCGCGGGGGTGGCCGAAGAAGGTCTTCTCGGATCCAGAAGTACTGGCCGGTTCCTTCGTCAGGCTGGACGCCATCGTCGTTCCTTGCGTGCTCGGGACGCGGCGCCTCGTGAGCGTGACGCGCCCGGTGGGGGGAGGTCGGCACCGACCCGGCCGAGAATCCCACCCCACGCCTGACAGGGAGCGCGTCCCGATCGCCGTACTCATCGAGGAGCCGACGGACGGGGACGGGGACCGACCGCATCGGGATCCACGCCCGGTGCGCGGGTAAGCGCTCCGAGCCCGGCCACAGGTCATTCGCTGAAGTCACGACTGGTGGGTACCAGCCGGCAGAACAAAAGAGACCCTCGGCGCTAAAAGCTGCCCAAGGGTCCTTGAGTCGTGCAACAGGCGTTTGGCCACCATACGCCACGACAGAGTCTGAAATGAAAGGACTTGAGAGATGGATCACAGGTGAGGGCAGGGTTGCGCTCTCCTATTCGAAGGTTCGCACCCGCTTTCCGGGTGGGCTCGAAGTGCTTCTCGATCACCTCACGGCACCCGCCCCGCGCGGACTACCATCACTGCATGACCCGTGTACTGCTCGCCGAGGACGACGCATCCATCTCGGAGCCACTGGCCCGTGCCCTGCGTCGGGAGGGTTACGAGGTCGAGGTCCGCGAGGACGGTCCGTCCGCTTTCGACGCCGGACTCCAGGGCGGGATCGACCTGGTCGTGCTGGACCTGGGCCTGCCCGGGATGGACGGCCTCGAAGTCGCCCGCAGGCTCCGTGCCGAGGGCCACACCGTACCGATCCTGGTGCTGACCGCCCGGGCCGATGAGGTGGACACCGTCGTCGGGCTGGACGCCGGCGCCGACGACTATGTGACCAAGCCCTTCCGCCTGGCCGAATTGCTCGCCCGGGTCCGGGCCCTGCTGCGCCGTGGCGCGGCCGAGCCCGCGCCACAGCCCGCCACCCACGGCGTCCGGATCGATGTCGAGTCGCACCGGGCGTGGATGGGTGACGAGGAACTCCAGCTCACGGCCAAGGAGTTCGACCTGCTGCGGGTCCTGGTCCGCGACGCCGGCCGGGTCGTCACCCGCGACCAGCTGATGCGCGAGGTCTGGGACACCACGTGGTGGTCGTCGACCAAAACCCTCGACATGCACATCTCCTGGCTCCGCAAGAAGCTCGGCGACGACGCGGCCAACCCCCGCTACATCGCGACGGTACGGGGCGTCGGCTTCCGCTTCGAGAAGAGCTGAAGCCCAAAAGAGCCGAAGCCCGGAAGGGCCGAGGCGAGGGCTGAAGCCACGGAAGGGCCGAAGCCCGACGGGACGGGCCGAGGCCCGCGCCGGGCGGGGCCTCGGCCCAGGTGGAGCGAGGCCCGGCCACGGAAGGGCCGAGCCGGTCCGGGAAGAACCGGCGTCGGCACGAACCGGCCCGCGCGGGTCGGACCGCGACGAGCCGCCCCCCACGACAGGCTGACCTACAGAGGCACCCATGCGCCGAAGACTGATCAACTCCACACTCGCCGTGGTGCTCGTGGTGATCGCCGTCTTCGGCGTCTCCCTCGTCATCGTCGAGAGCCGCACCATCAGCAACAGCGCCCAGGAGAGCGTCGACTCCGAGGCGCTGCGGCTGATCAGCGTCGTCGAAAGCCGGATACTGGGCGCCGAGCGGATCAACCCCGAACTGCTGGCCCAGCAGCTCTCCGGCAACCGCTACGCGCTGGTCGAGATCCCCGGCCGCGCCCCGCTCGAAGTCGGCACCCGCCCGACCGGCGGTGTGATCAGCGGCAAGGCCGCGGGCGAACACGGCGAACGCGTCACTGTCGAGGAGTCCAGCTCCGCCGTCACCCGCGAGGTCGGCCGCACCCTGGTGATCATCGGGGCGGTGGCCCTGCTGGCCATCGTGTCGGCCGTGCTCCTCGCCGTGCGCCAGGCCAACAGACTGGCCTCACCGCTGACCGATCTCGCCGAGACCGCCGAACGCCTGGGCTCCGGCGATCCGCGCCCCCGCCACAAACGGTACGGGGTGCCGGAGCTGGACCGGGTCGCCGACGTCCTGGACGCCTCGGCCGAGCGGATCGCCCGGATGCTGACGGCGGAACGCCGACTGGCGGCGGACGCCTCCCACCAGCTCCGCACGCCGCTGACCGCGCTCTCCATGAGGATCGAGGAGATCTCCGCCACCGACGACCTGGAGACGGTGAGGGAGGAGGCGAACATCGCCCTCACCCAGGTCGAGCGGCTCACCGACGTGGTGGAACGGCTGCTGACCAACGCCCGCGACCCACGTACCGGTTCGGCCGTCGTCTTCGATCTCGACGAGGTCGTCAAGCAGCAGATCGAGGAGTGGCGCCCGGCCTACCGGAGCGAGGGCCGCGCCATCGTCCGGTCGGGGAAGCAGGGGCTGCGGGCCATTGGCACCCCGGGCGCGGTCGCCCAGGTGCTGGCCGCCCTGATCGAGAACTCGCTGATGCACGGCGGCGGCACGGTCGCGCTGCGCACCCGCGTCACCGGAAACCAGGTGGTCATCGAGGTCACGGACGAGGGCCCGGGTGTGCCACCCGACCTGGGCGCCCGGATCTTCGAGCGGACGATCAGCGGCCGCAACTCCACCGGCATCGGCCTCGCCGTGGCGCGGGACCTCGCGGAGGCGGACGGCGGACGGCTCGAACTGCTCCAGCAGCAGCCGCCGGTCTTCGCACTGTTCCTCAGCCGGGTGGCCCTGAAGAAGCAGGAGCCGGAACGCCCGGTGCGATGAGCGCGGGGGGAACGAGGGCGTAGTTTGGTCGGTGCACGATCTCAGTGGTGCACCGACTCCGTGTCGACACGCGACGCCTGTTCGGAGCGCCGCTCCTGTCTCAGGAACCCCTCCAGGCCCTCCGCGCTCAGCACGGGTTCCGGCGCGGGAAGCGCCTTGAAGACCCACGTCCGGTAGGACCAGAAGCGGAACAGGGTCGCGACGCCGATGCCGAGGATCTTGAAGACATTGCTCTGGACGGGGGTGTTCCAGCCGAAGCCGTATGTCGCCATGTAGAGCACACCGGTCTCGATGACCGCACCCACTCCGCTGAACAGTAGGAACAGCGTCAGTTCCCGGGTCCGTCCGGTCTTGTCGCGGTCCCGGTACGTCCAGTAGCGGAAGCCCAGGTAGTTGAAGAGGATGGCGACGAACGTGGCCAGCAGACCGGCCCGCACCACCTGGAGGTCCGTGGTCCGCCACAGCAGGTTCGACACCGCGATGTTGACCACGAGACCGAACGCGCCGACCGTGCCGAACTTGGCGACCTCCCGGGCCAGCTGATCCAGCCGGGTTCGCAATGCGCCCCGTTCGCTCATGGTGATCGCTCAGCCCGTCTGTCGGTTACGTCAACCCGGTCATGCTAGCGACCCCTTTCACGGGGCGCCCGACGGTGCCCGGACAGGGGTGGCCGGATCGGGTCGGAGACGGGGTCGGCGGGAGGGCGTGCACGGCCCGCGACCACCGTCGCGGGCCGTCGTCGGGCGACCGCCGGGGCGCCGGATACCCTGGACGGGTGACGTTCCCGGTAGTCGGCATGGTCGGCGGCGGTCAGCTCGCCCGTATGACCCACGAGGCGGGCATCCCCCTCGGCATCAGGTTCAAGCTCCTCAGTGACACTCCACAGGACTCGGCGGCCCAGGTGGTGAACGAAGTCGTCGTCGGCGACTATCGCGACCTGGAGACGCTGCGCGCCTTCGCGCGTGGCTGCGACGTGATCACCTTCGATCACGAGCACGTACCGACCGAACACCTGCGGGCCCTGGAGGCGGACGGCATACCCGTGCGGCCGGGCCCCGGCGCGCTGGTGCACGCCCAGGACAAGGGTGTGATGCGCGCGAAGCTCGCCGAGATCGGCGCGCCCTGCCCCCGCCACCGCATCGTGGCGGACCCGGCGGACGTCGCGGCCTTCGCGGCCGAGCTCGAAAGGGGCGGGCACGAAGTGCCCTCCGGCGGGGCCGGTGGTGGGCGACGGGCGGACGGCTTCCCCGTCGTCCTCAAGACCGTGCGCGGCGGCTACGACGGCAAGGGCGTGTGGGTGGTCCGCTCCGAGGCCGAGGCGGCCGAGCCCTTCCGGGCCGGCGTCCCGGTCCTGGCCGAGGAGAAGGTCGACTTCGTGCGGGAGCTGGCGGCCAACATCGTCCGCTCACCGCACGGCCAGGCCGTCGCCTACCCGGTCGTCGAGTCGATCCAGGTCGACGGGGTCTGCGACACGGTCATCGCCCCGGCGCCCGAGCTGGACGAGCGGCTGGCCGGCGAGGCCCAGCAGCTCGCCCTCCGGATCGCCTCCGAGCTCGGCGTCGTCGGCCACCTGGCCGTCGAACTCTTCGAGACGGCCGACGGCCGCATCCTCGTCAACGAACTCGCGATGCGCCCGCACAACTCCGGCCACTGGACCCAGGACGGCGCGATCACCTCCCAGTTCGCCAACCACGTGCGGGCCGTCCTCGACCTGCCGCTCGGCGACCCGCGCCCCCGCGCCCCCTGGACGGTCATGTGCAACGTCCTCGGCGGCGACTACCCGGACATGTACCAGGGCTACCTGCACTGCATGGCCCGCGACCCGCAGCTAAAGATCCACATGTACGGCAAGGACGTGAAGCCCGGCCGCAAGGTCGGACACGTCAACACCTACGGCGACGACCTGGCGGACGTGCGCGAGCGCGCCCGGCACGCGGCCGACTACCTGCGAGGAACGATCACCGAATGACCCCTCCCGCCACCGCCGCGCCGGTCGTCGGCGTCGTCATGGGCTCGGACTCCGACTGGCCCGTCATGGAGGCCGCGGCCAAGGTCCTCGACGAGTTCGAGATCCCCTACGAGGTCGACGTCGTCTCCGCCCACCGCATGCCGCGCGAGATGATCGCGTACGGCGAGCAGGCGGCCGACCGGGGCCTCAAGACGATCATCGCGGGCGCGGGCGGCGCCGCCCACCTGCCCGGCATGCTCGCCTCGGTCACCCCGCTGCCGGTGATCGGGGTGCCCGTCCCGCTGAAGTACCTGGACGGCATGGACAGCCTGCTCTCCATCGTCCAGATGCCCGCCGGGGTTCCGGTCGCGACCGTCTCGGTCGGTGGCGCGCGCAACGCGGGCCTGCTCGCCGCGCGCATCCTGGCCGCCCACGACGCCGACCTGCTGGCCCGGATGCGTGAGTTCCAGCAGGAGCTCAACGACCAGGCGACGGAGAAGGGCAAACGGCTGCGCAGCAAGGTCGGTGGCGCCGACTCCTTCGGTTTCGGGAGGTAGGCGGCCGTGGAACAGCGGAGCGCAAAGGAGCGGCAGAGCGCCGGGCGGCGGCTGGAGCGGGCGCGGGAGCTCCTCGCCGAGCACCCCGTCGTCGACGGCCACAACGACCTGCCGTGGGCGCTGCGTGAGCAGGTCCAATACGACCTGGACGCCCGCGACATCGCCACCGACCAGTCCGCCCACCTGCACACCGACATTCCCCGGCTGCGTGCCGGGGGAGTCGGCGCCCAGTTCTGGTCGGTCTATGTACGGTCCGACATGGCGGGCGACGAGGCCGTCAGCGCCACCCTGGAACAGATCGACGTCGTCACCGAACTGCTGGCCCGCCACCCCGGCGACCTGCGGCGCGCCCTGACCGCCGACGACATGGAGGCGGCCCGGGCCCAGGGCCGCATCGCCTCCCTGATGGGAGCCGAGGGCGGCCACTCCATCAACAACTCGCTCGGCACCCTGCGCGCCCTTTACGCGCTCGGCGTCCGGTATATGACGCTCACCCACAACGACAACATCGCGTGGGCGGACTCGGCCACCGACGAACCGGGAGTCGGCGGTCTCTCGCCCTTCGGCCACGAGGTCGTGCGGGAGATGAACCGCACCGGCATGCTCGTCGACCTCTCGCACGTGGCGGCCACCACGATGCGCGACGCGCTCGACTCCTCCGTGGCGCCGGTGATGTTCTCGCACTCCTCCTCGCGCGCGATCTGCGACCACCCGCGCAACATCCCCGACGACGTGCTCGAACGGCTTCCGGCCAACGGCGGCATCGCCATGGCCACCTTCGTGCCGAAGTTCGTCCTGCCGGAGGCCGTCGCCTGGACCCGGGCCGCGGACGAGAACCTGCGCGCCCACGGCCTGCACCACCTCGACACCACGGCGCGGGCCATGGAGATCCACGCCGCGTTCGAGGCGGCCAACCCGCGCCCGCCGGCCACCGTGGCGACCATCGCCGACCACCTCGACCACATGCGCGAGGTCGCCGGGATCGACCACATCGGCATCGGCGGCGACTACGACGGCACGGCCTTCCTCCCGGAGGGCCTCCAGGATGTCTCCGGATATCCGAACCTGATCGCGGAACTCCTCGGCCGAGGCTGGTCCAACGCGGATCTCGCCAAGCTCACCTGGCGGAACGCGGTGCGGGTACTGCGCGACGCCGAGGCCGTGGCGCGTGACCTGAGCGCCCGCCGGGGCCCGTCGCACGCCACCATCGAGCAGTTGGACACACCGGCCCGAACCGCCTGAGCGCGGCCGGAGCCATCGAGTGCGGGGCGCCCCGGGAGGGCGCCCCGCACTCTTTTCCGCGGGTGTTCCCTCCTGTATTTCCGTGTGTGTTTCCGCATTTCCGTGTGTGTTTCCGCCTGTGGACGGATGGGCGTCAGCCCGGACACGGACCGGATGTCACCCCCTGCACAGGCAGAACGGGTGCCCCGCAGGATCCGCGTAAACACGGAAGCTCCGCTTTTGGTCCTCCGCGTCCAGCACGGTCGCACCCAGGGCGAGCACCTCACGCTCCGCGGCGTCCAGATCCGGCACGGTCAGGTCCAGGTGGAACTGCTGAGCACCGTCCTGCCCCGGCCACCGCGGCGGCACATGATCCGGTGCCGACTGGAACGCGAGCAGCGCGCCCCCGGTCCCGGTCAGCTCCACCCAGCCGTCCTGCCCCTCGACCGTGCCACCGAGCAGCCCGGCGTAGAAGCCCGCGAGCGCGACGGGGTCGGGGCAGTCCAGAACGACGGCACCCAGAGCGGCGACAGCCATGACACGTCCTCCTCGTATGCGGTTCGGTATGAGCGGTTCGGTACCGCTGAAAGCGGTCGGCCATCGAAGGTCGTTACTGCTATGGACCCTCAGTCGGTAACGGTTACTGCATGCTGCCGCAAAAGAGGTAACGTCGCAACCGTGAACGCGAAGGATTCCGCACCGTGAGCGCGAAAAACGCCGCGCCTGGCCGACTCGCGCTGATCGAGGCCCTGGTCAACACGCTGGATCTCGAAACGGGTGTGGACGCGCTCGACACGGTGGAAGGGCGTGCCGCCTTCGGCCTCGTGGAAGCGGATGTCCCGCACGCCCGTGCCCTGCGCGAGGCGCTCCGCACCGCCTGCCTCGCCCACGCGGGCCATCGCCCGGCCGAGAGCGCGGAGACCTCCGAGCTCGACCGGCTCCTCGCCGCCGCGCCCCTGCGGGTGACCGTGGACGCGGCGGGCGCGGCGACGCTGCGGCCGGTGGAGGAACCGGCCGGACTGACCGCCCGGATCGCGAACGCCGTCGCGGAGGCGGCGGCCGACGGCACCTGGGCCCGGCTCAAGGTGTGCGAGGCCGAGGACTGCCGGTGGGCGTACTACGACCGCAGCCCGGCGGGGCGGCGGCGCTGGTGCTCCATGTCGGTGTGCGGCGCCCGCGCCAAGATGCGCGCCTACCGCGCCAGGCAGGGCTGACCCCGGCCCGCTCCTACGGGCCCCGGCCCGCCCCCGACGGGCCCGGACACCGGTGTCTGACGGCGGCCGGGCGTCACACCGTACGGGGGGAGAGACAGCACGGGACTTCCGCGCGGTACGGTCCTGGTGGCCTGGTGGCCTGGTGGCCTGGTGGCCTGGTGGCCTGGTGGCCTGGTGGCCTGGTGGCCTGGTGGCCCGGGACGCCGGACCGCCCATGGCCGTGGGGCGGCGGGGCCTCGTGGAAAGAGGGCCGTCGATGGTGCGGCAGTCAGGCCGTCGGCCGTCCCATCGCCCGGTAGGTCCAGCCGGCGGCCCGCCACAGCTCGGCGTCGAGCGCGTTGCGTCCGTCCAGAATCGTCCGGCGGGACACGACCTCGCCGAGCGCCACCGGGTCCAGCTCGCGGAACTCGCGCCACTCCGTCAGATGCAGCACCACGTCCGCGCCGCGCACCGCGTCCAGCGCGGACTCCGCGTAGCCGAGGGTGGGGAAGAGCCGCCGGGCGTTCTCCATGCCCTTCGGGTCGAAGACGGTGACCTGGCCGCCCTGGAGGTGTATCTGCCCCGCCACGTTCAGCGCGGGCGAGTCCCGTACGTCGTCCGAGTCCGGCTTGAAGGCGGCCCCCAGCACCGCCACCCGTCGGCCGAGGAACGAATCACCGCCCACGGCCTCCCGGGCCAGCTCCACCATGTGGGCGCGGCGCCGCATGTTGATCGAGTCGACCTCGCGCAGGAAGGTCAGCGCCTGGTCCGCGCCCAGCTCGCCGGCGCGCGCCATGAACGCCCGGATGTCCTTGGGCAGGCAACCGCCGCCGAAGCCGATCCCGGCCCGCAGGAACTTGGACCCGATCCGCTCGTCGTGCCCGATCGCCTCGGCCAGCTTCGTCACATCGCCGTCGGCGGCCTCGCAGACCTCCGCCATGGCGTTGATGAACGAGATCTTCGTGGCCAGGAAGGAGTTGGCGGCGGTCTTCACGAGTTCGGCGGTCGGGAAGTCCGTCACCACGAACGGCGAGCCCTCGGCCAGCGGCACGGCGTACACCTCGCGCAGCACCTTCTCGGCCCGCTCGCTCGTCACGCCGACGACGATCCGGTCCGGGTGCAGGGTGTCCTGGACGGCGAAGCCCTCGCGCAGGAACTCCGGATTCCAGGCGAGTTCGGCGCCCGCGCCCGCCGGGGCCAGCTCCGCCAGCCGGGCGCCCAGCCGGGCCGCCGAGCCCACGGGCACGGTCGACTTGCCGACGACCAGGGCGGGTCGGGTCAGGTGCGGGGCCAGCGACTCGAAGGCGCTGTCCACGTAGCTCATGTCGCAGGCGTACTCGCCGTGCTTCTGCGGGGTGTTCACGCACACGAAGTGCACATCGCCGAACTCCGCCACCTCCTCCCACGAGGTGGTGAACCGCAGCCGGCCCGTGGACCCGTCGAGGCCCGCGACGTGCTTGTGGAGCAGCTCCTCCAAACCCGGTTCGTACATCGGGACCCGGCCGGTGCTCAGCATCTCGACCTTCTCGGGCACGACGTCGAGGCCGAGCACCTCGAAGCCCAGTTCCGCCATGGCCGCGGCGTGGGTGGCGCCGAGATATCCGGTGCCGATCACAGTGATCCTGAGGGCCATGCGGTGCTCCTGGGAGTTACGGGCGGACGTGTGGTGGGGCATGCCGTGGAACATGCGGTGAACGAGCATAGTCGCGCCCCCACGAGCCCCGTTTCCGGCCGCCCGCGCAGCCCCGAGGGCTCGTTCGCGCAGGCCGGGGAACGGGGCCCGCGCAGGCCCGGAGGCCGTGCGCGCGCAGGCTCGGAGGGCCCGCCCACGCAGGCTCGGAGGGCCCGTCCGCGCAGGTCGGGGGAAGATCGGGGGACCCCTGTCGCCAAGCTCACGCACGCATTGCATAGGCCAATGTGGGCGCACCGCTCTAAAATTGGGTTACTTAACGGTAGTTAGCTTCTTTGGGGAGTGAGCGTCTTGGCGGGTTCGACCGATTTCGACCTGTACCGTCCGGCCGAGGAGCACGAGATGCTCCGCGAGACGGTGCGTGCGCTCGCCGAGGCGAAGATCGCCCCGCACGCGGCGGCGGTCGACGAGGAGGCGCGCTTCCCGCAGGAGGCGCTGGACGCCCTGACCGGCGCGGACCTGCACGCCGTGCACGTACCGGAGGAGTACGGCGGCGCGGGCGCGGACGCCCTCGCCACGGTGATCGTGATCGAGGAGGTGGCCCGTGCCTGCGCCTCCTCCTCCCTCATCCCGGCCGTGAACAAGCTGGGCTCCCTCCCGGTGATCCTCTCCGGCTCCGAGGACCTGAAGAAGAAGTACCTGGGCCCGCTCGCCAAGGGCGACGCCATGTTCTCGTACTGCCTCTCCGAGCCCGACGCGGGTTCCGACGCGGCCGGTATGAAGACCCGCGCCGTGCGCGACGGCGACTTCTGGGTGCTGAACGGCGTGAAGCGCTGGATCACCAACGCGGGCGTCTCCGAGTACTACACGGTCATGGCCGTCACCGACCCGACCAAGCGTTCCAAGGGCATCTCCGCCTTCGTCGTCGAGAAGTCGGACGAGGGCGTTTCCTTCGGCGCCCCTGAGAAGAAGCTCGGCATCAAGGGCTCCCCGACCCGCGAGGTCTACTTCGACAACGTCCGCATCCCCGCCGACCGCATCATCGGCGAGGAGGGCACCGGCTTCGCCACGGCGATGAAGACCCTGGACCACACCCGCATCACCATCGCGGCCCAGGCCCTCGGCATCGCCCAGGGCGCCCTCGACTACGCCAAGGGGTACGTCCAGGAGCGCAAGCAGTTCGGCAAGCCGATCGCCGACTTCCAGGGCGTCCAGTTCATGCTGGCCGACATGGCCATGAAGCTGGAGGCGGCCCGCCAGCTCACCTATTCCGCCGCCGCCAAGTCCGAGCGCGTCGACGGCGACCTCACCTTCTTCGGCGCCGCGGCCAAGTGCTTCGCCTCCGATGTCGCCATGGAGATCACCACGGACGCGGTCCAGCTCCTCGGCGGCTACGGCTACACCCGGGACTACCCGGTGGAGCGCATGATGCGCGACGCGAAGATCACGCAGATTTATGAGGGCACGAATCAGGTTCAGCGCATCGTCATGGCGAGGAACCTTCCCTAGCGCCGCATCAGGCAACGTTCGCCCCGTCGCGACGTCCGGCACGCCCTCTCGCCGCACCGGCCGAAAACCCGAGTACGTCCAGTACCAGGGTTTCCGGCCGGCACACCGAGAGCACGCACCGGACGCGCTCCTTGACGGGCAAACGTTGCCTGCCGCGGCACTGGCGAAGTTTTTGCAGATCAGCGGGACAGTCCTTAGTGGCTGGCGAGCTGTGATCGGTTTCCGGTCCGCGCGAGTCCGTTTCGGGCCGACCATGGGCGTCATGCTGGGGGAATCCTGGGCTGACGCTGGGCAGGAAACCGCCTCTCACCTGCACAAACACAGCGGCCCTCGGCGCTTTGCCGGGGGCCGTCCGCATGGACCCTGCCAGGCGACTTCTGCCCGTCCTTTTGTGGGGTCGTCCGCGCCGGGCACCAGCATTGAGCCCGTGCCCGAGCCGAAGCGCTCGGAACCGCTCGCGTACAACCCCTTCCGGGCACTGCTCTCACCACAGCAACACAACAGCCCCGGCCTGAAATGGGCCGGGGCTTGTCTGATGAGACCTACTGCAATGGACACTCCAGTTCCGGCATGGCCCGATTCGGAGAACAGCACACCAGGGCCATGGGCAGGAACGAGGGTTGTTCGAGGTAGAAGCCGTGCGACACGTCACCACCCCAACCGAGTCGTTCGACAGCGGAGTTGACCAGTCCCGCCAGGCGCGTGCTGTCGCGGGGCGCTGCGGGCCACCGCTACTCGCAGTGCCCGCAGCGCGGCTCCAAGCTGTGCTCTGTTCACGCCCCGTACTTGGCCCACCATTCGGTGAACGGCTCCGCGCGCGCGAGTGCCGTGTCACGGCACCGCGTGAACTCCTCCGTGTTGGGGAAGACGGGCCGACCGGCCACCGTTTGAGGGTGCTGTCCGGGCGGAACCGACGCAGGCACTTCGGCGCCGGGCGGTGGATCCAGGGCGCCGGATTCCTCCGTTTCCCCCACCTTCGGGCGATGAACTCGGCACACTGAGTGCATGATTGATCACTATCAGGAGCGTCCGGAGCACCTCGTCATCAACGTGGAGCACCGCGACGACCCGGTGTCCCGGGTCACGGAGGCCGACGCCTTCGCCGCGTCCCGGAAGTACGCCAAGGTCGTGGTCCGCGGGCCGCTCTTCGGCATCGCCGAGCAGCGCCGCGGTGAGCGGCCACGGTGGCGGCTGCTCACCGACATGGACACCGGCTATCCGCAGGACGCCCGTGACGAACTGAACTCCTACCTCTGGTTCAAGGCCAAGGACGAGACGGACGATCCCCGGGAGCGGCGCCTCCTGCTGGACGCGGTGGCCCGGCTGGAGACCGAGCCGGTGAACGAACTGACCGTCGGCGACACGCGCTACCGCGTCGTGCGCGCCGACGAGTTCGCCCGGATCGGGGACGGGCGCCTGGAGCCGCCCAGGCCCACGGACGTCGACTGCGAGGGCTGGGACTTCCAGACCCACACCCCCTCCACCACCAAGGGCTTCGTCATCGACCACGCGGCGGCGGTGGGACTGACGGAGGGGCTGGACCGGATGGGCCTGCTGCCGTACCAGTACACCTCGGACCGCTTCCCGCCCGAGGTGCTGTCCGATTCGCGGCGGGCGCTGCGGACCCATCCGGGCCTGGTGCTGCTGCCGGTCGCGTTCCGGGTGATGGAGAAGAAGTCGCACTCCTGGTCGATGGCGTCGGGCCAGCACCCCACCCCGCAGGACGCGCGGCGCTCCTTCGCCCACTACCTCAAGGAGGTCCGGCCGCTGGTCGAGGAATCCGACGAGAAGGAGGTCAACGCGTATGCGCGGGCGGCGGACGCGTTCATGCGACAGGTTCGGCCCAACGAACTGAACGTGCGCGGGCGTTGCTTCCAGATCGTCCGGATCGAGCGGATGATGCGGATCGGTCCCGCGGGCCCCGAGGGCCCACGGCGCTCGGACATCGACATCCAGGAACCCACGCAGATCCATCCGTACATGGATGAGCAGGGCCACATCGACTACTCCAAGTAGGCCGAGGGCCGGATGAACCGCGGGCCGCGCAGGCTGCGGGCCGGGGAACCGTGCTCCTGCCGGGGCGGCTGGTCAACGCGCCGGGGCGGCGGAACGGACAGACCCCGGTGGTTCTCACCCCGGGGCCCGTCCGCGTTCGACGCTTTCACCGCGTCCGTGTTCAGTTCTCGGTGACGGTGACCTTCTCGTCGTTGTTCAGCTGCTCCACGAGCTGCTTGACCTTGGCCTTGTCCCAGACCAGGTTGCCGCCGACGGAACCGGAGATCGGCATGTTCATCGAGGTGCCGTCGCCGCCCGTGACGCCCTTCATGGCGAAGAACATCTGCCCCAGGGACCAGATCGACATGTCCTTGTCGACGATCAGGGTGTCCAGACCGGCGCTCATCGTCGGGTACAGCTTGAACGGGTTGAGGATCGTGGACGGGGTCGCCGTCTGGCTGGCGAGTGCCGCGAGGAACTTCTGCTGGTTCTTCGTGCGGGCCAGGTCGGACTCGGCGAACGCGTACCGGGTGCGGACGAAGGCCAATGCCTGCTCGCCGTTCAGGGTCTGCTTGCCGGCCTGGAAGTCGGCGCCGGACTTCTTGTCCTTGAACGCCTTCGGAATGTCCAACTCCACCCCGCCGACGGCGTCCACGATGCCGGCGAAGCCGCCGAAGCCGATCTCGACGTAGTGGTCGATGCGCAGCCCCGTGTTGAACTCGACGGTGCGGACGAGGAGTTCGGGGCCGTCTTCGGCGTACGCGGCGTTCAGCTTGGTGAACCGGCCGCGGGCCGGGTAGAGCTTGCCGGAGTCGGAGCCCTTGTACGAGGGGATCTCGACGTTCGAGTCGCGCGGCAGCGATATCAGCGTCGGCCCGTTGGAGCCGTCGTGCAGGATCATCATCGAGTCGGTCCGCTTGCCCTCGGCGGAACCGGTGTGCAGCCGCTTCTTTTCCTCGTCCGACATGCCCGCGCGGCTGTCGGAACCGACGATCAGGTAGTTGGTGCCGTCGCCCTCCTTCGGCCGCTCGATGACCTTGGAGAGATCCACCTCGCGGTTGAGCTTGGAGTCGGCCCAGAAGTACGTGCCGATGGAGACCGCGAGCACTACGACCACCAGCGACAGCGCGCCCACCTTGATCCGGCGGCCCCAGTCGGGCGCCGGGCGTCCCCGGGCGTACCCGTCGCCCCCTCGGCCACCGCCACCGGGGCCGCTGTTCCGGCCGCCGCCCTGTCCGCCGCCGTAGACCTGGCCCGTGTTGTAGCCGCCGTCGGCGTACCGGTCGTCGGCGTACCGGGGGGACGCCTGGCGGGGCCGAGGCGGTGTCTGATGGGGGTGGGGCGGTGCGGGGCGCTGCTGCGGGGGCGCAGGCCGCTGGACGTGCCGCATCACGCGGGCGCCCTCGGGCCGTTCGCTTCCGCTGCCCTGCCCGTAGCGGTCGCCGTGGTTGCCGCGGCGGTGGTCGTCGGTCCAGCCTTCGGGCCAATCACTCATGTGGTCCAGTGTGCAGGCCGGGTGCCCTCCTCTTACAGGGTGTACCGAAAATCGCATCGGCGCTGTTGCGAAGCTGATGCATTGCCCTCGGCGCGTAGGCCCCGTCAGTGCCTCCACCTCGCGGCGTACGCGCCCCGGCGCCGCTTCCTCACCCGCACGGCCCCGCCGTCGGCCCCCTCTAAGGTGGACGGTATGACACATCAGTCCCCGCGTCCGGAGGGTGACATCCCGGGCAAGCCGACCTCCGCTTCCCGGACCACCCTCAGCCACATCATGACCGGCAGCGACACCAATCTGCTGGGTACGGTGCATGGCGGCGTGATCATGAAGCTGGTCGACGACGCGGCGGGCGCCGTGGCCGGACGCCATTCCGGCGGACCCGCGGTCACGGCGTCGATGGACGAAATGGTCTTCCTGGAGCCGGTTCGCGTGGGTGACCTTGTTCACGTCCGCGCCCAGGTGAACTGGACCGGTCGCTCCTCGATGGAGGTGGGCGTCCGCGTCATGGCCGAGCGGTGGAACGAGTCCACCCCCGCCCAGCAGGTCGGCAGCGCGTACCTGGTGTTCACCGCCGTGGACGCGGACGGCAGACCGCGCCCCGTGCCGCCGGTCATACCGGAGAGCGAGCGGGACAAGCGGCGCTACCAGGAGGCGCAGATCCGGCGTACCCACCGCCTGGCCCGACGCCGCGCGATCAAGGAGCTGCGGGAGAAGCGCGCCGCGGAGGGCATCGACGACTGAGCCCTGGAGGCGGCGGAGCCACCGTCGACGGCCGAGTCAGTGTGGACGGCGGTGACGCTGTCGACGGCCGAGTCGTTGTCGAGGGCTGAGCCCGGCCGGGATCCCCGTGGTGCCTTTGTACCGACCGGGAATCCGGGGGCGTCCTGGTGCCGACCGGGCCGGGGGCGCCACGGGCCGGCCATGGACGTCACCCGGACCATGGACGTCATGGGCAGGCGACCTGGTCGCCCGTGACCGTGCTGAACTCCCCTTGCTCCGTCTCCTCGGCCCGCACCGGCCGTACCTTGGCGAAGTCCGCGCCCGCCGTCACCTTCAGCGTGGCTCCCTGCCCGGTCACCTCCCGCAGCTCGGCCCCCGGCAGGGCTTCGGCCAGGGACTTCGCAGACCGGTCCCAGCGCGGATCGTAGGCGATCAGGGTGCGCCCCAGGTCGCGTGAGTCCGCGTTCACCGGGGTGCGCGAGGTGTCGAAGCCGGTGGCACGCAGGGCGTCGTCGACCGCCTTGCCGAGCCCGTCCTTCGTGGTCCCGTTGTAGACCTGGACCCGGATCCGCTCCGGGGGGACATCGACCCGTACGGCCTTGGGCCGGGGCGCTGCCGGGCGCTCGGGGGCGAGTGGCTTGTCGTCGCGCAGGGCCTGGAACAGCCGGTCCGCCTTGGGCTCGTCCCACTTCACGGTGGAGCCGACGCCCTTGACCGGGTACGAGACGTCCCCCAGCGGTACGGAGGCGAACTCGGACGAGGCGGGGGTGAAGCCGCGCATCGCCCGCCCGAGCTCCAGCATCTGCTCCGTGCCGAACCCCTTGTCGGCCCGGACCGAGCCCAGCACCGTCGAGGTGACGTCCCTGAACTTCACCGGGTTCAGCAGCACACCGCTGCCGGTCGCCCGCTCGATCAGCGAGGCGAGGAACTTCTGCTGGCGCTGCATCCGGCCCAGGTCGGAGGCTCCGTCGACATGCCGGGACCGCACGAACTGGAGGGCCTGGCCGCCGCTCAGATCATGGGGTCCCGCGGCGAGGTCGAGACCGGTGTACGAGTCCTTCAGCGGCCGGGGCGTGCAGATCCGCACCCCGCCCAGGGTGTCCACGGTCTTCATGAAGCTGGTGAAGTCGACCTCCAGATAGTGGTCGATCTTGACGCCCGTCATGTGCTCGACGGTTCGTACGGTCAGCCCGGGGCCGCCCTCGGCATAGGCGGCGTTCAGCTTCACCGGGTGCGATGCGTGGGTCTTTCCCGTGGTGAGGTCCTTGTGCGCGGGGACCTCGGCGTAGCTGTCGCGGGGCAGCGACACGACGCTGGCGCGCTTCTTGTCCGCCGACAGATGGACCAGCATCAGGGTGTCGGTGCAGTTGCACGGAACGCCGCCCAGCCGGTACTTCTCCTTCTCCTCCGGCGTGATCCGGTCGCGACCGTCGGTGCCGACCAGCAGCAGGTTCGTGCCCCGCCCTCCCTGGGGCCGGTTCTTCATGTCCCGGAACGGGTCGACCCGGTCGATTCCGGTCTCCAGGCCGGTCACCACCGCGTGGCCGATTCCTCCGGCGCCGAGGACGAGGACCGACAGACCGGTCACCGCCCGCATCCTCCAGCGCGGACGCCGCTCCCGCCTCCCGGCCCCGCGTGGCGGGACGGGGCGGGGACGCGGTGCGGTGCGGCGGGGGGAGGGGCGCGGTGTGGGCACGGGGGAACCTCCGCGGTGCGACGGGACCGTTCGCACAGTAGGCCCATATGATCTGCGGCCCGCTCAGCGACCCGGCGGCGCGCGTCGGTGTCCCCCATTAGCGGTAACGTGGCGGCCGAATACCGTTGCCTGGTGGGGTGCGACCCCCTCGCACCCCCGAGGACCCCCGCCCACCCGAGGACCACCATGTCTGCCGCGCAGCACCCCGCCGTCTCCGTGATCATGCCGGTGCTCAATGAGGAACGCCATCTCAGGAACTCCGTCCGGCACATCCTGGAGCAGGAGTACGCAGGTGAGATGGAGGTGGTGATCGCGTTGGGCCCCTCCACCGACCGGACGGACGAGATCGCCGCGGAACTGGTGCGTGAGGACCCCCGGGTCCACACCGTCCCGAACCCGTCCGGCCGGACCCCGGCCGCGCTCAACGCCGCGATCGAGGCGTCCAGCCACCCCGTGGTCGTCCGGGTCGACGGTCACGGGATGCTGTCGCCGAACTACATCGCCACGGCCGTCCGGCTGCTGGAGGAGACGGGCGCGCAGAACGTCGGCGGCATCATGCACGCCGAGGGCGAGAACGCCTGGGAGGACGCGGTCGCGGCGGCCATGACGTCGAGGATCGGCGTCGGCAACGCGGCCTTCCACACCGGGGGCCAGGCCGGCCCGGCCGAGACGGTCTACCTCGGTGTCTTCCGCCGCGAGGCGCTGGAGAAGGCGGACGGCTACAACGTGGAGTTCATCCGCGCCCAGGACTGGGAGCTGAACTACCGCATCCGGGAGGCGGGCGGCCTGATCTGGTTCTCGCCCGAGCTGAAGGTGCAGTACCGTCCGCGGCCCTCAGTGCGGGCGCTCGCCAAGCAGTACAAGGACTACGGCCGCTGGCGGCACGTCGTGGCCCGTTACCACTCCGGCTCGATCAACCTGCGCTACCTGGCGCCGCCCACCGCCGTCTGCGCGATCGCCGCGGGCCTCGTGGCGGGCGCGGTCGTCACCCCGTGGGCCTTCGTCGTCCCCGCCGGGTACGTCGCTGCGATCGTCGCCGGATCCATACCGGCGGGCAAGGGCCTGTCCCTGAAGGCGCGGGCCCAGATCCCGGTGGCGCTCGCGACCATGCACATGTCGTGGGGGTACGGCTTCCTGACCAGCCCGCGCTCGCTGGCGAAGAAGGTCATCGCCAGTCGCCGCCCGGCCGTCACCGCATAGCCGCCGACCCGTCCGAGGGCCCGCCGCGACAGCACGTCGGCAGGGCCCTTTGCCGGCCGCACATCCGGAAGTCCTGCTGCGGGGAGCACGTCCGCGGGTGCCCGGCGCAGTGCCGCCCTGAGTTCCGTCGGCGGAGGCCCGTCCCCGGGCCTCGGGTGAACCGAAGGCCCCGTGCGCCCCGCCCGGCGCCGCGTTACCAGCCGAAGCCCGGCTGGATGTCCATGCAGGCCCCCTCCTCCGTGCCGTTCAGGGCGCGGGCGCTGTCCGGGGTCTTCTCCTGCCTGGCAGGCGCGACGTACTCCCCGCTCTCGCGCCAGTCCGCCCCCACGGTCAGGGTGATGCCCGTGACATCGGTCGACCTCTTCACCGACGCCAGCGGGATGCCGAGCGCCTTGGCGACGGCCTGGGCGTTGCCCTCCAGGTCCGCGCTGGGGAAGAGCACCCCGGTCCGGGCCGCCGCCTCGGTGTACTGCGTGTCGACCGTGGTCTCGGTGAAGCCCTTGTCGACCAGCAGATCCTTGACGGCCGAGGCGCGTCCCTTGACCGGGTACTGGCTGTCGGACCTGGTCCCGTTGCGGACGATGACCGGGATCTCGGCGACGGGCGCCGTGGGCTCCTTGGCGGTAGGAGCCTTGCGCTTGGACGCCTTGCCGTCGAGCGGGGCGTCGTCGCGGACCATCTGGAACAACTGGTCGGCGTCGCCGGGCTTCGGAAGCACCCGCTCCTGGTTCACGCCCGTCCCGTAGACGTTCGGCATCGTCGTCATGGTGATGCGGTCGGTGGGAACCCTCTTGAACTCCTCCGCCAGGTCGTACAGCTTCTTGACCGTGTCGAGGCCCTTGTCGACCGTCAGCGCGTCGGTGGCCGCCTCGGCGAGGTCCGTCAGCTTGCCGGGATCGCTGAGCTTGGTGCCCTTGCGCAGCTCGCGGACCATCGAGTTCATGTACATGTGCTGGGCGTGGGTGCGGCCGAGGTCGGTGCCGTCCTCGAAGCCGTAGCGGGTGCGCAGCCACTGGAGGGCCTGCTTCCCCTTGATCTTCGTGGTGCCCTTCTCCAGCCGCAGCCCGGAGCCCTTGCCGTCGCTGGTGTGGGAGTAAACGTTTCCTTTGACGCAGACCGGGACACCGCCGATCGCGTCGGCCATGGAGACCACACCGGAGAAGTCGATCATCATGAAGTGGTCGATGGTGATGCCGGTGAGTTCGTACCAGGTGGCCACGGCGCAACCGGGGCCCCCGCGGCCGAGCGTCTGGTTGGTCATCGCCAGGCCGGCGGAGGCGGGGTAGACCTGCCCCGACTTCGGGTCGGTGCACTTCGGGATCTTCAGCAGCGTGTCGCGCGGCATGCTGATCACCGACATGTTGCTGCGGTCCGCGGAGAGGTGGACCAGCATCTGCACGTCCGCGAGGGGCGGTGCGCCGAAGGTGTCCCTGCCCCCGCCGAGCTTCTGGTTCTCTTTGGAGTCCCGCGCGTCCGAGCCTATGAGCAGGATGTTCAGCGGGGTCTGACCGGCGGCGTTGGCCTTGTGGTCGGCCATCTTCCGGTCGCCGAGCGTCAGCTCCTCCTTCTTGATGTTCCCGTTGAGGTGCTCGTAGTAGAAGTACCCGGCGCCCGCGCCGCCGAGTATGAGCATCGAGAGCACCGCGGCGCTCCAGCGCAGCACCCGGCGTTTGCGCTTGCCCTTGCCGTTTCGCCGTTTCGCCGTGCCCCGGTGGCCGGTGCTCTTCGGGGCGCGCGGCCGGGCGTCGGTGTCCGGCTCCGGCCCTTTCCCGGGCGCGTCCTCGTAGAGGTCTTCGTCCCAGCCGAGTTGGCGGGCGTCGCGGACGCGTGGTCGCGTCTCCTCACCGGGTGTGCTGCTCCGTCCCACCGGATCCCCCTGCTGTTCGGACTTGTGGTGTGGCGCGGTGACCAGGTGTCACTTGGCGCACTCTGCCTTGGCGGCGTTCGCCTGCTGGACACCCTCCGGCGCCTTCGCCGGAGCCGCGATGGGAATACCCGCGCCCTTGAAGTCGGCGCCCAGCGTGAGGACCATCGCCTGCAGCCCCTCGGCGTCCGTGGTGCCCTGCTTCAGCGCGGCGGCGGGCAGGCCCATCATGTCGGCCAGGGCGCGGGCCTGGTCCGCCTGGTTCGGCGCGAACTCCAGCGTCGTCTTCGCGGTCTTCGCCGGGGCGTTGGCCTTGTTGGTGGACTTGAGCACGCCCTGGTTGTTCTGGAGCCAGGTGACGGTCGTCTGCGCGGCCCCGCCGATGTCGCCGCCGTTGTACACGTCGACCCGCACGTCGGCCGCGGCGGCCTTGGGGCCCTTGAGGAGCGCCTCCTGCTCGCTCTTCGCCTTCTTCTTCCGCGCGTTCACCTCGGTCAGGGAGATGTCCTCGCGCATCATGGCGAACAGCGGGTCGGCCCTCGGCTTGTCCAGTACGACCGTGGCCCGGATCTTCTCGGCCGGGTTGTCCCGGACCGGCACCGTCACGAACGTGACGTTCTTGGTGTCGACCTTGCCGAGCTCCTTGGCCAGCTCCGTCAGCTTCGTCACCGAGCCGATGCCCTGGTCGACCGTGAGCGCACTGGTGGCCGCGTTCGCCAGCTTGAACAGCTTGGTCGGGCTGGTCAGGGTGTCGTCCGACTTCATCTGACGGATCATCGAGGCGACGAACTGCTGCTGGACCTTGATCCGGTCCAGGTCGCTCTCGTTGCCGAAGCTGTGCCGGGTCCGTACGAACGCCAGGGCGTCCTCGCCCTGGATGCGGTGCTCGCCCGCCGACAGGTCCAGGCGCGAGTCCTTGTCCTTGACCGGCTTGGCCAGGCAGACCTGGACGCCGCCGACCGCGGTCGACAGCTCCTTGACCGCGTTGAAGTCGACCATCATGAAGTGATCGACCTTCAGTCCGGTGATCTCCTCGGTCGTGCGCATGGTGCAGCCGGGGTCGCGGTTCTCCTGGCCGAGGCTCTCGTTGAAGCGGACGCCTGCCGTCCCCGGGATGGCCTTCTCCGACCCGCCCGACTGCTTGGTCCTGCACTCCGGGATGTCGGTGATCATGTCGCGGGGGATGCTGAGCGCCGTCGCGTTGGTGCGGTCCCTGGAGACGTGGAAGAGGATGTTGGTGTCGGCGTGGCCCAAGCTGCCCTTGTCGCCGTAGCCCTCGTTGCCCTTGCCGGTGCGCTTGTCGGTTCCGATGATCAGAATGTTGATCGGGGCGTCGTTGTCGAAGACGTTCTTGTTGCCCGCCGAGCCCACGTCGATCGTGCTCAGGTTGCCGTTGAAGTGCTGGTACAGCGCGTACCCGCCGACCGACAGGCCGACCAGCACGAAGGCCAGCGTGCCGCCCGTCCACAGCAGGACCTTGCGGCGGCGCGTCTTGGGGGCCTTCCGGCCACGCCTGCCCGCCGTCGCACCGTGGCCGGATCCCTCCTTGCCACGCGGGCCCCCCGCCGAACGGCGGCCCCGCTGCCCCGGTACCTCGCGGGGCGCGGTGGGGCCGCGCCCCTCTTCGTCGTGGGCCGTGCTCCGGCGCTGACCGTCGTCGGCCGTGCCCCGGCGACCACCGTCGCGATCCGCCCCGCCGCGCTCGTCCCCGCGCGCCGTTTCTCCGCGCCGGCCGCCGGAGTCGTGAAAGTCTTCCGCTGCTTCTCTGCGACGGGGGATGCGTGGCCCGGGCGCCGGGGAAGCGGCGACCGAATCCCCTCCGGAATTGTTCAGTCGCAGTTCGTAATCGCCGGTGTCGGGGTTGAGCACCCACTGGTCTGCGGGGTCGAATTCATCCGCCCGCCCACGGCTTTGCGCATCCACGGTTGTTGAGTCCTCCGTCGGTGCCACGCGAGGCGCCTGCCCCGGTCAGGCGCCTGATCTATCGCTCCAGAAGTGCGCGGCCTGATGGCCGGAAGCACCGGATCGCGTCACACTATCGGCCCAGTTCGGCGTAGAGCGACGGGCGTGACAAATTCCACGGTCTTTACAACTGGTCATTCTGGTCATTACGCGCCGATCGGCGGCTTCTGCTTGGGAATTGCTTTACTGCCGGCACGGGTCCGTCGCGGCGTTGTTGCCTGAATAGGTGGGGGTGGGGTTCGGGTCCGCGGCGTCTGGCGTATCGGCAGAGACATTGTTTTCCCCGTTGTTCTTCCGGTCGTCACTCTCGGGCCGGCCCGCCGGGACCACCGCGACGGGGGCGTCCCCGCGTAGCCGGTCGAAGAGCCGCTTGGCATCGGGTTGGACGAGTTCGTCCCGGTTCGGGTCGGGGCCGTACGGCTGCCGGGGCACGGTCAGGAACTGGATCCGGTCGGTCGGTACGTCGCGCAGATCGCGCACCAGGCCGTACAGGTCCCTGAGGCTGTCCAGCCCCGGGTCCGTGGTCAGCGACTTCGTGGCCGCGTCCAGCACCGGGTACAGGCGTGCCGGGTTGAGCAGGACACCGTCGCTCTGCATCTTGTTCACCAGCGCGCCCAGGAACTGCTGCTGACGGTTCATCCGCTCGGTGTCGCTGCCGTCGCCGATGGACTTGCGGGCCCGCACGTACCCCAGCGCCTGCTCGCCGTCGAGCTTCTGGCGTCCGGCGGGCAGCTTCAGGTGGGCATCAGGATCGTCGACCGGCTTCTTGAGGCAGACCTCGACGCCACCGACGGCGTCGACCATGTCCTTGAACCCGTTGAAGTCCACGACCATCTGGTGGTCGATCCGGATCCCGGTCAGCTTCTCGACCGTGCGGATCGTGCAGGCGGTGCCGCCGAACTGGTAGGCCCAGTTGAACTGGGCGAACTGCTTCTTCGTGGCCGTGCCGTCCGGCTTGTGGCAGACCGGGATCTCCACCATCAGGTCGCGCGGCAGGGACATCGCGGTGATGCTCTGCCGGTCCGCCGCCAGATGCAGCAGGATCGTGGTGTCCGAACGCTGGCTGCCGCCGTCGTCGCGGCCGTACGCGCGGTTGTCGCCCGCCCGGCTGTCGGAGCCGATGAGCAGGATGTTCTCCGCGTTGCGCACCACGGGGGCGGGGCGCTCCCGCTCGTACACCCGCAGCTCGGCGGCGGCCGAGGTGTCCGTCCTGATGTTGGCGTCGAGCTTCCGGTACAGCCACGAGCCGACACCCGCGGCGGCCAGCACGACGAGCGAGGCACCGAGCGCGGCCCAGCGCGGCCAGCGGCGCCTGCGCGACGTGCCCCGGCCCGCCGCCGGTCCTGCGGTGCCGGTGTCGGCACCCGGGCCGTCCGCGTCCCGGCCCGCCGCCGGGTCGTCTTGCGGGCGCGGCGCGTCCCGGCTCGTTCCCGAGCCGTCGGAGTCGCCCGGCGGGCCGACGCTTTCGCTCACGTCTGCGTCCATCCTTCACGTTCGGCGGCGCGATGGGCCGCCGGTCGCAGGGGTAGACGGCTGAACCTCACGCTTGGTTGTGTCCCGGGCGGCCCGTACCGCCGATCCTGCACCGGAGTTGACGAACAGTCCTGAAAGTCCGGTCGGGTATGGGCCGGATGAGTGACTATCAGGGCTCTTGTCATACCACGGTATGGGTGATCCGCTCGCTTTCGGCGCGCTTCGCCAGCCCGTCCTCGCCCAGCTGCTCCAGATGGCGGCACAGGACCACGGAGCCGCCCGCGGCCAGCGGAGCGAACAGTCCCGCGCTCAGCCCCTCCCAGCTGTCGTACGCACGCCCGCTCAGCAGCCGAGACCCGGCGGCCAGGCCGAGGCCGGCCGCGTCCTCACGGGCCCGCGCCACCAGCCGTGCGGCCGTCAGCTCGATGCCGCCCACCGCCAGCGCGGGGGCGTCCGGGTCCACGGGGGCGAACGGGGCGAACCGGTCGCCCTGGCCCGGCACCTCGACCGCGTAGTCCGCGAACCCCTCGGGGGTCTGCGGGAACCTGCCGCCCAGCGGGCGCAGGGCCAGGGCCATCCGCTCTCCGGAGCAGGCGCGCGCGGCCTCCAGCGTGTCGGGGCCGCTGACGACGAGGTCGGCGCCGGCCGGGTCGCCCTGCACGTCGGCGAGCACGCCGACCGAGGAGCAGGCGAGCAGCCACACCGCCGACTGCCAGTGCGCGGGCAGCAGCAGGGCGAGCCGGTCGCCGGGCTCGGCGGCGAGATCGCCCTGGAGCAGATTGGCGGTCTTGGCCACCCAATTGGCGAAGGTGGCCACCGACAGTTCCACCCGTTCTCCGGTGGCGTCGTCGTAGAAAGTGATCAAGGGGCGGGCCGGGTCCGCGGCGAGTGCGGAACGCAGCAGGTCGGCGGGGGTGCGGTCGCTGGTGTTCATCCGCGCAAGGGTACGTGGCGGCGGTGCGCCGGGGTGTGCGGACGGGATGTCGGTACGCCGGTTCGATAGACGGTGCGTCAAGTATTGGGGAGCGCATCGGTGGACGTATTTGTCAGATTATGCCCAGGATTATTCGCATGCGTGCTTTCCTTGCATCCTCGATCGGTGTCACCTGTGCGGCGGTTCTCGTGCTGCCGTCGGCCGTCCCCGCGGGCGCGGCCCCCGAACCCGACACCGCCCCCGCCGAGTCCGCCGAGTCCGCCGAGTCCGCCGAGCCCTCCGGGGTGCCGGGGTCGACACAGTCCCTGGCGATGGCGCCCCTGGCGGACCCCTCCGGCCCGGCCACCGGCGACTCCACCCGGACCGGCGAGGCCGCGGAGCAGGGGCTCGCCGAGCGCTCGGTGAGCCCGTTCTCCCTGGTGGGTGTCGTCTGGGACGACCCGGACGCCGAGCTCCACGGAACCGTCCAGGTCCGTACCCGTGCCCGCGACACCGACCGCTGGTCCGGCTGGCAGGACCTGGAGACGCACAACGCCGAGCACGCCGCCGACCCCGGGAGCACCGAGCGCGGGTCCGGCGTCCGGGGCTCCACCGCCCCGCTCTGGGTCGGCGACTCGGACGGTGTCGCGGTACGCGTACGCCCCGGGGTCACCGACTCCCACGGGGCGGGTGATGCCCCCGGGGCCACCGACCCCCACCGGGCAGGCGATTCCCGGGGTGTGGGTGATGCCCACGGCGACCATGAGCCCCACGCCGACGGCCACGACGGCCACGACGGCCACGACGGCCACGGCAGCCACGACGGCCACGGCAGCCGCGACCGGTCCTCCGCCGCCGCGTCGTCCCTGCCCACCGGCCTGCGGCTCGAACTCGTCGACCCCGGCCAGGACACGCGCCGGGCCCCGGTCGGGACCGATCGGCGCACCGAGGGCAGCGGGACCACCGAGACCGCCGAGGGGTCCGGGACCACCCGGGCCGGCGAGGGGTCCGGGACCTTGGACGGCCTGGACGCCGCGGACTTCACGGATCTCGCGGATCTCGCGGATTCCGTCGTGGCCGCCGCGGGTGCGGAGGCCGCCGCGGGTGCCGAGGCCGTCCGTGGCACGTGGGATATATCGGGCACCGGCAACGGCGGCACCCCGCAGCTCGACACCGCGTCGTCCGGCGCGGGCGTGCTCTCCGCCCTCGGCAAGGCGGAGACCGAGGCGCGGAACGAGGCGGAGACCGGACGTGCGCCCGGCGCCCAGCCCTACATCGGCCCCCGGCCGGGCATCATCACCCGCAAGGGCTGGGGAGCCGACGAGAAGCTCAGGGAAAGCGCCTTCGTGTACACCAAGACCGTCAAAGCCGCGTTCGTCCACCACAGCGCCACCGGCAACAACTACACGTGCTCCCAGGCGCCCGCGGTCCTGCGCGGCATCTACCGGTACCACGTCAAGAGCACCGGCTGGCGGGACTTCGGCTACAACTTCGCCGTCGACAAGTGCGGCACCATCTACGAAGGGCGGGCAGGCGGAGTGACGAAGGCGGTCCTGGGAGCGCACACGCTCGGCTTCAACAGCGACAGCATGGGCATCGTGGTGCTCGGCACCTACAGCAACGCCGACCCGTCCGCCGCGGCGGTGAACGCCGTCGCCAAACTCACCGCCTGGAAGCTCGGCCTGTTCGGAGCCGATCCGAGGGGAAGGACCACGCTCGTCTCGGGCGGCGGCAACAAGTTCAAGAAGGGCACCGAGGTCAGACTCGACGTCATCTCGGGCCATCGGGACGGCTTCGCAACCGAATGCCCCGGAGCGCGTCTTTACCAGAAGCTCGGCTCGGCCCGCACCAGCTCCGCCCGTCTCCAGGGACGCTGATCCCCGGGGACAGCGGACGAACTGCGGGACACCCGGACGGCACGCCGCGGAGGGCCGCCCCGAAGGGGCATCACATTCCTTCGCGGACCGTCCTGGGCCGGCCGGGCGCCCTCAGGGCGGACCGGAGCCGGGTGCGGCGGAACCGGTCTGCATACACTGGCCAGCCGAACCAGGCAGGGCCCCACCAGGAAGCAGAGTCAGCGCTGTGACACAGGCAAGAGAAGCGATCCTCCTGGTGGGCGGCAAGGGCACCCGGTTGCGCCCGCTCACGGTGCACACGCCCAAGCCCATGGTCCCGGCGGCGGGCGTCCCCTTCCTCACACACCAGTTGGCACGCGCCCGGGCCGCCGGGGTCGAGCACGTCGTGCTCGCCACCTCGTATCTCGCGGAGGTCTTCGAGCCGTACTTCGGGGACGGCTCGAAGCTCGGCCTCCACATCGAGTACGTCACCGAACTCGAACCGCTGGGCACCGGCGGCGCGATACGCAACGTCGCGTCCCGGCTCGGTTCCGGGGCCGACGAACCCGTGCTCGTCTTCAACGGCGACATCCTCACCGGCCTCGACATCCAAGCCCTGGTCGCCACGCACACCGCCTCCGGGGCGGACGTCTCACTCCACCTCACCCGCGTCGAGGACCCGCGTGCCTTCGGCCTCGTGCCGACGGACGGCACCGGCAGGGTCACCGCGTTCCTGGAGAAGCCCGAGACGCCTGAGCAGATCGTCACCGACCAGATCAACGCCGGGGCGTACATCTTCCGCCGCTCGGTCATCGACACCATCCCGGTCGGCCGCCCGGTCTCCGTCGAACGCGAGACCTTCCCCGGACTGCTCGCCTCCGGCGCCCATCTCCAGGGCATGGTCGACTCCACCTACTGGCTGGACCTCGGCACCCCGCGGGCCTTCGTACGCGGCTCCGCCGATCTGGTGCTCGGCCGAGCCCCGTCCCCGGCCGTCCCGGGGCGGTGCGGCGAACAGCTCGTCCTGCCGACCGCCTCCGTCGCCGCCGACGCCAAACTCACCGGCGGTACGGTCGTCGGCGAGGGCGCCCGGATCGGCGCGGGAGCCCGCATCACCGGATCCGCGGTGCTGGCCGGCGCGGTGATCGAACCCGGAGCGGTGATCACGGACTCGCTGGTCGGGGCCGGTGCCAGGATCGGCAGCCGGACGGTGGTCGACGACGCGGTCGTCGGGGACGGGGCACGGGTCGGCGCCGACAACGAACTGCGGGGCGGCATGCGCGTCTGGTGCGGGACGGTCCTCCCGGACGCGGCGGTGCGCTTCTCGTCCGACGCGTAGACGAGTCCGACGCGTGGACGAGTCCGACGCGTGGACGGGTCCGGCGCGTGGACGAGTCCGGCGCGCGAGCGGCTCCCGTCGGACGTGGGCGCCCGGCCGTGCGGGACCGTCGCGCGGGACCTCCCCCAGGCCCCGCCCCCGCCCTGGCGCCCGGTGCGCCGCGCCGGACGCCCGCCCCTGTGCATACCCTCGACACGCACCCCGACGACCGAGGACCTCATCGTGGCTGGACGATTCGCCCCCCGCAGCGCCCCCGGCGCGGCCGTCCCGCACCAGGCGGCGGCCCCGGCGAAGGACGCGCTGACTCGCGACTGGACCCCGTCCGGCCCGCTCGACCTGCGCCTCGTCCTCGGTCCGCTGCGCCGGGGCCCGGCCGACCCCACCTTCCGGATCACTCCGGACGGAACGGTCTGGCGGACCGGTCGCACGCCCACGGGCCCGGGCACTCTCCGTCTGGTGGTCCGGGGCGGCCGGGTCGAAGCGGCCGCCTGGGGTCCCGGCGCGACCTGGCTGCTCGACCGCCTCCCGAGCCTGCTCGGCGCTGAGGACGACCCGGACGCCTTCCGCCCGTACCACCGGCTGCTCGCCGTGACCCGGCACCGCCGCCCCGGACTGCGCCTGGTGCGCACCGGGCTGGTCATGGAGTCGCTGATCCCGTCGGTGCTGGAGCAGAAGGTCACCACGGACGAGGCATACCGGGCCTGGCGGTACCTGGTCCGCACGCACGGCACCCCGGCGCCCGGCCCGACGGACGACGCCGCGTTCGCCGCGCTCGGCCTGTACGTCATGCCGGACGCCGGCACCTGGTCGCTGATCCCGTCCTGGGAGTGGCATCGCGCGGGCGTCGACGCGAAGCGCTCGGCCACCATCCTGCGCGCGGTGCGGGTGGCCCGCCGCCTGGAGGAGGCGGCGGCCATGGACCTCCCGGAGGCCACGGCCCGTCTGCGGCTCGTTCCGGGCATCGGCCCCTGGACCGCGGCCGAGACCCTTCAGCGCTCGAACGGGGCAGCGGACGCGGTCACGGTCGGCGACCTCCACCTCCCGGGCATCGTCGGCCACGCCCTGGCGGACAACCGGCACGCCGACGACGAGGAGATGCTGGCCCTGCTCGCCCCCTACGAGGGCCAACGGCACCGGGCCACCCGCCTCATCCTGCTCTCCGGCCGTGTGCCGCCCCGCCGGGCACCGCGCATGTCCCGGGGCGACATCGCACGCCTCTGAGCCCGGGCGGCGTACGGGCCGTCCTCCGACCCGTGCACCATGCCCATGCCCATGCCCGTGCGCGCGTGCGTACTGCCCATGCCGATGCGCGCGCCCGTACGCGACGGCGGACCGGCGTCCCGCGCTCACCGCACCGTGATGAACGCCTCCGGGTCCCGTGCCCCCCGTGCCGAGGGCACGACCGCCGCCCGCCCGATCGCGACAGCGCCCAGCGGATCCCACGACTCCGGCAGGCCCAGCACGTCGCGCACCACGTCACGGCAGAACATCGTCGACGAGACCCACGCCGAGCCGAGCCGTTCGCCCGCCAGCGCCACCAGGAAGTTCTGCACACCTGCGCCCGCGGCGACCACGAACATCTCGCGCTCCGCGGTGTCCCGTCGCTCGTCCCCGTACGTGTGACAGCCGTCCATCACCAGGCACGGCACCACCAGATACGGCGCCCGGCGCAGCACATCGCCCCGCCGCACCCGCTTCGCGATCGACTCCTCGCTCTTCCCGTCCCCGCGCAGGTCCGCGACCCATGCCTCCCGCATCGCGTCGAGCAGCCGGGTCCGCGACGCCTCCGACTCCAGCAGCACGAACCGCCACGGCGTCGTGTGGTGCGGAGCGGGCGCCGTCACCGCCGCGGCCACGGCCCGCCGCACCGCGCCCGGGTCCACGGGATCGTCGGTGAACTCGCGCACCGTGCGCCGCAGGGTCACCGCCTCCCGCACCGCCTCGGACGTGCCGAGCCGGAACATGTCGTCGGCCGCGCCGCGCACCAGCGCCCGTGCCCCGCCTGCCGAGTCCGCCGAGTCCGCCGGGTCCACGACATGGCCGAGCCCGCGCACCACCGCGACCGGCAGCCCCGACGCCTTGCCCTTGACCAGGTCACCGGCGGCGGCCAGTTCGTCGGCGGTGGCGACCACAGTCGCGCTGAGCGGATTGCCGTACGCGTCCGTCCCGCCGCGCAGATCGTCCAGCACCCGGACCCCGGCCGCTCCGATCGCGACATCGGTGAGCCCGCTGCGCCAGGGGCGTCCGAAGGTGTCCGTGACCACGACCCCGACCTCGACACCGAGGGCGTCGCGCAGCCCGTCACGGATCGCGCGGGCCGAGCCGTCCGGGTCCTCGGGCAGCAACAGCACCGTCCCGGCGGGGGTGTTCGAGGCGTCGACCCCGGCCGCCGCCATGACCAGGCCCTGCCGGTTCTCGACGATCCGCAGTGTGCCACGCCGCGCCACCACCCGTACCGTCTCGGCGTCGATCGCCGCCTCCCGGTCGGCGGCCTCGACGATCCGGCCCTCCGCCTTGGAGACGATCTTCGACGTGACGAGCAGCACGTCCCCGTCGACCAGTCCCGGTTCGGTGGCGGCGATCAGCTTGGCCAGGTCGTCCCCGGCCCGCACTTCGGGAATCCCGGGCAGCGCCCAGACCCGGTACGAGGGCGCCCCGCCGGATGCCGCACCAAGCGCCTCACCGGATGCCGCAGCGGCGCGGGGCGCACCGGCGCTCATGCCCGTACCTCCTCGGCCAGTTCCAGGGCCCGCCGGGCCATCTCCGCCGTCGCCTCGACGTCCGTCATCATCAGCGGCACGGCACGGCAGCGGATGCCCGCGGCCTCCACCTCGTCGACCGCCGCGGCGTCCACCGTGTCGACGAGCCAGCCGTCGAGCAGCCCGGAGCCGTAGTGCTTGGCCACGGCCGCCGCCGTCGACTCCACGCCCACCGCGGCGAGTACCTTGTCCGCCATGCCGCGCACGGGCGCGTTCCCGACGATGGGGGAGAGGCCCACGACCGGTACTCCGGCCTCGGCGATCGCCTCCCGGATCCCGGGCACGGCCAGGATCGTCCCCACCGACACGACGGGGTTGGACGGTGGGAAGAGGACGACATCGGCATCCGCGACGGCCTCCAGCACGCCCGGCGCCGGCTTGGCCTGCTCGGCGCCGACCGGCACGATCGCCTGCGCCTCGACCGAGGCGCGCAGCTTCACCCAGTACTCCTGGAAGTGGATCGCCTTGCGTTCGCCGTCCAGATCGACGGCCACATGCGTCTCGACCCGGTTGTCGGACATCGGCAGCAGCCGGACGCCCGGCTTCCACCGCGCGCAGAGAGCCTCGGTGACGGCGCTCAGCGGATAGCCCGCGCCCAGCATCTGCGTACGGACGATGTGTGTGGCGAAGTCGCGGTCGCCGAGGCCGAACCATCCGGGCCCGACCCCGTACGCCGCGAGTTCCTCCTTGACGTGGAAGGTCTCGTCCGCGCGCCCCCAGCCCTGCTCCTCGTCGATGCCGCCGCCGAGGGTGTACATGACGGTGTCGAGGTCCGGGCAGACCTTCAGCCCGAACAGATGGATGTCGTCGCCGGTGTTGCCGATGACCGTGACGTCCGCGTCGGGCGCGGCCCGTTTGAGGCCGCGCAGAAAACGAGCACCACCGATACCACCGGCCAGAACCACAATGCGCATGCCCAACAGTCTGTCAGGCGGAGCCTGGTCCTTGTGGGGGTGGCGGTGGGTGACGGGCGGGACTGTCAGGCGGAGCCTGGTCCTTGTGGGGGTGGCGGTGGGTGACGGGTGGGACTGTCAGGCGGAGCCTGGTCCTTGTGGGGGTGGCGGTGGACGATGTATGCGACGGGTGGGGAGTCAGCCGCCCACGGCGTCCGCGGCCGTGGGCACGGTGCCGGCGCTCACGGGCACGGCGTTCACGGTCTGCGGGGCGTGGTGCGCCGCGTGCATCGGCATCTCGGTCAGGCCCGGGTAGTAGATGTGCAGGCTGACGGCCGGTTCGAGGGAGTCGTTGATCACCTCGTGCACGGAGCCGGGCGCGAAGACTCGCTGTGCTCCGGGGGCCAGCGCGCGCGTGCCGCGTTCGGCGTGCTCGGTCAGTCGGCCGTCCAGGACGGTCAGCAGCCCGGAGGACGGGCCGTGGTCGTGGCGCCCGGTGCCCTGGCCGGGAAGCCAGCTCAGCAGCCAGATCTCGTAAGCGGGTGCGGTCCTGCCCGCCCGGCCGGAGCCGAGCTCCCGGGGAACGGCGCGCAGTCGGTGGTACCAGCGGGTGGTGGCGTCATAGCGGATGAGCGGCGCCCACTGCGCGCGGTCGGCGGCGATACGGCGGGCGAGCCCGGCGAACTCGGCCACGGTGGACGGGTGCTCGCGGGCGGGCTGGAGGAGGTGCTGGACCTCAAGGATGTCGCCGGCGATCTGAAGGTCGCTGTCGCTGTTCATGGAAGCGGTGATTCCTCGGCATGGGGTGCATGTGCGGGGGCGCGGAAGGACACCGGAGAGCCGTACGAGCGCCGGGAAGGGAGCCTCTGCGGAAGAGAGGAGACCTCGGCGGACACGCCTTGCGCGGATGCTCTGCGGTGGGAGCCTTGCGGGAGGGGCTGGATCAGAGCCGGAGCCCTAGGGCATCAACAGCTGTGACAGCGGGAACAGCGACAGCGGTCCTGGGCGGGCGTGCGGAACCCACGGACATGGGTGGCGTACGTCGCTGAGATCGCTGGCATGGGGCCAAGGAGACCGGCTCAGCCCTACTCGTGTCAACTTGATGTCTCATTTGTGAGTAATGTTTCACCCCATTCGCCTGAATGGGGTGAAGAAAGGTTTATTCAGCCACGGTGGCGGAGATGTGGCGCATCAACCGCACCGGTAAACCCCGTCGGGCCTTCGTGATCTGCCTGTGATCTTGATCGCTTCGACGGCCGGGCCGAAACGTGGAGGCGGCCTGACTCGTCTCCTCTGTTGAGGGGGTGTGAGGCGGTCGACGGTAGATGTCAGCTTTTTGCTGATTTGCACACTTTCCGCATACCCTTGGTTCCGCAGAGTGAATACCGGAGCCGATAGCAGATCCTCGCTTGACTGGCCTGGAGATACACACTTGTAATTTCACTCGTGTCGTTCGGCCGTCATCAGCAACGGCTGCATCACGGGCACGCAAGAGACAGACGAGGGGCGCACATGACCGAGCTGTTCCAGCAACTGCTGGTCGAGGACGCGGACGAGGAACTCGGCTGGCAGGAGCGCGCACTGTGCGCCCAGACCGATCCCGAGTCCTTCTTCCCTGAGAAGGGCGGATCCACCCGCGAGGCGAAGAAGGTCTGCCTCGCCTGCGAAGTGCGGTCCGAATGCCTTGAGTACGCCCTTTCCAATGACGAGCGCTTCGGCATCTGGGGCGGACTCTCGGAGCGTGAGCGGCGTCGCCTGAAGAAGGCCGCCGTCTGACCTGAGGGAGATCGCCGCCCCGAGGCCGTCGCCACCACCGCCCACTGGCCGTGAACGCGGCGGGCGGAGCGGCCAGAGACGGCGAGGGAGCGATGCCGACGGGCATCGTGACCGTGCGTCACAAGAGTCCTGCACGGCAACCGCGCCACACCTCACAAAGGCCGGACGTCCGGATCCGCGACCCACTGGACCTCCGGACCTGCCAGACCCACCAGACCTCCGGACCCGCCGTACGACCATGGCCCGTCGCCCGCCCCTCCTCGCGGATGACGGGCCATCGGCGTGTGCCGCGCTCCGACGTGTCGTCACCCACGGTGCGACCTGTGCTGTCCGCTCCCGTGCGGCCGTCCGTTCGCCGCCACCCGCCCCCGTGCAGCCCCTCGCCCGTCACCCCCGCTCCCGTGCCGCGCGTGATCGCCCCGCAGCCGCTCCGGTCCGCCCCGGCCACCCCGCTCCCGGTCACCCGTCGGTCGTTCCGCACCCTCGTCCGTCGGCCGTTCCGCCCCCTCGCCCGTCGGTCGTTCCGTCTCCCGCTCCCCGGTCCGACGCCGTCCGCGGTCACCCCGCCGCGCGCTCCGACGCGTGCGCGGTCGTCCTTCGGCGGCCACCGTTCGAGCGCTCGGCGCCAGCGGGTGAGCCGTAGCGTTAGTGTGGGGGCCCGTCCGAGACGCGCCAACGCCCCGACGGAGCGCGCGCGTACACCGATGCAGCCCCTGGGGGAACGCCCCCGGACCCGGCCGGAGGGCCCGTACCTCGATGTCCGTGCACAGTCAAAAGGCGGCGCCGTACGCGGCTGCCGTCGCCCCCGAGTTCCCCCGGCATGTCGTCACCGCCGTGCTCGTCTCCCATGACGGCGCGCGCTGGCTGCCCGACGCGCTCGCCGGACTGCTCAAGCAGGAACGCCCCGTACAGAACGCCATCGCCGCGGACACCGGCAGCGCCGACGACTCCGCGCGGCTGGCCACCGAGGCGCTCGGCGCCGACCGCGTCCTGCACCTCGCGCGGCGCACGAGCTTCGGCGCCGCCGTCGACGAGGCGGTCCGCACGGCCGGTGCCCTCACCGCCGACGACCTGCCGTACCTGAAGCGTCCCGACAACTGGGACCCCGTCACCAAGACCTGGCGCGACGACACTTACGACCTCCCCGAACTCCCGCACGGCGAGCCGGTGCAGTGGCTCTGGCTGCTCCACGACGACTGCGCCCCCGCGCCCGATGCGCTCACCGAACTGCTGCGGGTCGTCGACGGTGACCCGCACGCCGCGATCGTCGGCCCCAAGCTCCGCGGCTGGTACGACCGCAAGCAGCTCCTCGAAGTCGGCGTCTCCATCGCCAACAGCGGCCGCCGCTGGACCGGCCTCGACCGGCGGGAACAGGACCAGGGCCAGCATGACCAGGTCCGCACCGTGCTCGCCGTCTCCACCGCGGGGATGCTGATCCGCCGTGACGTCTGGGAGGAGCTGGGCGGGTTCGACCACGCGCTCCCGCTGATGCGCGACGACGTCGACCTGTGCTGGCGCGCGCACGCCGCCGGACACCGGGTGCTGGTCGCCCCCGACGCCGTCCTCCGCCACGCCGAGGCGTCCGCCCGCGAACGCCGCCCCATCGACTGCGGCGCGGGGCGCTCCGTCGCGTCCCCGCACCGCGTCGACAAGGCCGGCGCCGTCTACACGATGCTGGCCAACGCCCGCGCCGCGGCGCTGCCCTGGGTGCTGCTCCGGCTCGTCGTCGGCTCCCTGCTCCGCGCCCTCGCCTACCTCGTCGGCAAGGCGCCCGGCCCGGCGGTCGACGAGATCATCGGGCTGTTCGGCACCCTGCTCCGCCCCGGACGGATCATCGCCGCCCGGCGCTCCCGCGGCAGAGGCGTCGTCGACCAGGCCGAACTGCGCGGCCTCTTCCCGCCGCCCGGCGCCACCATCCGGGTCACCATCGACCAGGTGGCCGGGAGATTCGGCAACCGGTCCGACGCCGACTCGGGCGGTTCCCGGCACGGTGCGGTGGAGTCCGGCCCCGGCGGCGACGACGCCGATTTCCTGGAGATCGAGCAGTTCGCACGATTGAAGCGGATCGGGCGCAAGCCCGGCCCGGTGCTCTTCGCCGTCCTGCTCCTGGTCTCGCTCGTCGCCTGCCGCGGACTGCTCGGCGGCGGCACGCTCGCGGGCGGCGCCCTGCTGCCCGCCCCCTCCGACCTCTCCGACCTGTGGGGCAGATACGCGGACGGCTGGCACCCGATCGGCACCGGCGGCACCCAGACCGCGCCGCCCTACCTCGCCGTGCTCTCGGCCCTGTCCGCGGTGTTCCTCGGCTCCACCGGCTTCGCGCTGACCCTGCTGCTGGTCTGCTCGGTACCGCTCGCCGGGCTCACCGCGTACTTCGTCTCGCGCCCGCTGCTCCCGTCCCGGCTGCTGCGGGCCTGGGCGAGCGTCGCGTACGCCTTCCTGCCCGCCGCGACCGGCGCCCTCGCGACCGGCCGCCTCGGCACCGCCGTACTCGCCGTCCTGCTCCCGCTGATCGCCCGCGCCGCCGTTTCCGCGCACGGCATGCGCGCCACCGGCGACGCGCGCGGAAGCTGGCGTGCCACCTGGGCCTACGCCCTGCTGCTCACCGTCGCGATGGCGTTCACCCCCATCGTGTGGCCGATGGCGGTGGTCCTCGGAATCGGCGTGCTCGCCCTGCGCCGCCACGACATCACCGCGTACGCCCTCCGCTTCCTCGCCGCGGTCGGCACGCCGATGCTGGCCCTCGCGCCGTGGTCGCTCTCGCTCCTCACCAGCCCGTCCGGCTTCCTGAAGGAGGCAGGTCTGGACCTCGGCACGGGCACGGCCTCCGCGCTCGACCTGCTCGGCATCAGCCCCGGCGGCCCCAAGGCGGCGGGCGGCGTGCTGATGCTCGGCATCGTGTGCGCGGCCCTGGCGGCCCTGCTGCGCGCGGAACGGCAGTTCGCGGTGCGTACCGCGTGGGCGACGGCGCTGGTGGCACTGCTCTTCGCCGTGTTCGCCAACGGCTCCGGCTGGGCGGGCCCGGCCACCCTGGTCTACGGCATCGCGCTGCTCACCGCCGCTCTGGTCGGCGCGGACGGCGCACGGGTGCGCGTCGCCGAACTCAGCTTCGGTTGGCGCCAGCCCGTCGCCGTGCTGATCGCGCTCGCCGCGGGCCTCGGCCCGGCACTGGCGGCCATCGGCTGGATGATCGGCGGCGCCGCGGGACCGCTGGAGCGCCGCGACCCGGTGCAGGTGCCCGCGTTCGTCGCGGAGGAGAGCGTAACCCGCGACCAGCCGCGCACCCTCGTCCTCGGCGGCACCTCGCCCGCCGCCGTCTCTTACACCCTGGTGCGCGGCTCCGGCGCGCGGCTGGGCGACGCCGAACTGACCGAGGCCGGCGGGACCAACAGCCATCTCGACAAGGTGGTCGCCAATCTCGTCGCGGGCTCGGGCGCCGACCAGGGCAGCCAGCTCAGCGGATTCGCGATCCGCTACGTCCTGGTCCGCGACGGTGCCCCGAAGGAGATGAGCCGCGTCCTCGACGCGACCCCGGGCCTCAGCCGACTGAGCCAGCTGGACGGCAGCGCGCTGTGGCGGGTCGACCGGCAGGTCGCGCGCATCATGATCGTCCCGTCCGAGGCCGGTGGCGAGCAGCTTCCGGTGGGATCCCTCCCCGTCGACGCGCACACCAAGATCCCGGCGGGCGGTTCCGGCCGGATGCTGCGGATCGCCGACGCCGCCGACCCGAACTGGCGCGCCACGCTCGACGGACGTGCCCTGACCCCGAAGACCGTCGACGGTTGGGCCCAGGGCTTCGAACTGCCCGCCGAGGGCGGCACGCTGGACCTGACGTACGACACGCCGTTCACCCACACCGCCTGGCTCTGGACCCAGTGCGCCCTGGCTGTGGTGCTGGTGGTCCTGGCGCTGCCGGGCCGCCGCCGGGAGATCGACGACGACCTGCCCGAGGAGGGCATGGCCGTCGCCGCCGAACCGGTCGAGGGCGAGGGGCGCCGGGCCCGCAGGCTCCGCGCCGCGGCCCTGGCAGAGGCCGAGGCGGCGTCGGCCGGGAACGGCGGGGAGACCGAGGGCACGGCGGGGGAGTACGTCCCGGCCCAGCGGACCGACGACCCCCGGACGGGGCCCGAGCCCGGGCGGACGGACGGTCAGGAGACCTACGCCCCGGGGACCGACACGGGCCAGGACGGCTACGCGCCCGGCGCCGACGGCGACCCGTACGCGGCACCGCAGCAGCAGTACGGCGAATGGGACCCGAACCAGTACCAGGACGCGGGCCACCAGCCGTATCCGAACGCCCCTTACCAGGACGCCGGATACGGCACACCGCAGGAGCACCAGCACACCGTGGATCCGTACGCGCAGCACGGCTCCTACGACCCGAACGCCTACGACCCGTACGGCTACCCCCAGCAGCACCAGCAGCACCAGCAGCACCAGCAGTACGACCCGCAGGTCCCTCAGTACGACCCGCAGGCGGCCCCGTACAGTTCGGCCGGCTACGGCGAGCAGGGCGGGTACGAGCCGCAGAATCCCGACGAGAACCCCGCCGCGGGCCAGAATCCGTGGCCGACCGGTAACGCATCGCGAGGCGAGTCCGAGTGAAGTCCAGCAGTCTGTCCCTCATCGCGGGCACCGTAGCCCTCGCAGCCGTCACCGGATTCGCCGCGCTCACCGCACCCGGCGAGACGAACGCGGCGGAACCGAAGGCGGCCACCCGGCTGCCGGTCGAGCGTTCCACCCTGCTCTGCCCGGCGCCCGGCCGCTCGGACCTCGCGGAGACGACGTACACGACCGTCACCCCGGCCGCGGACGGCGCGGGCGGCGGAGGCGAGGCCGGTACGGCCGAACTGACACAGTCCAACGGCACAGCGGGCGGAACCGGGAAGGACGCGGGGGACAAGGACAAGAAGAAGGACGAGGAAGACAAGAAGGGTGAGAAGGGGGACAAGAAGGCCGACCCCGCGAAGCCCGTCCTCTCCCTGAAGGAGCCCGGCCGGCCGGCCATCGCCGAGGTCTCGGGGGCCGATGCCCCCGCACTGGTCGGCACCGCCACCGGACGGCTGGCCCCCGGCTGGGCGGCCCAGCAGACCACCCTGGTCGAGGCGGGTTCCCGCGGCCTGCTCGGCGTCAGCTGCTCCGCCCCCGGCACCGACTTCTGGTTCCCCGCCGCGAGCACCGCGAAGTCCCGCGAGGACTACGTCCACCTCACCAACCCCGATGACACCGCGGCCGTCGCCGACATCGAGCTGTACGGCCCGGACGGCAGCCTCAAGTCGGACGTCGGCGAGGGCATCACGGTGCCCGCGCGGTCGGGCGTCCGCGTCCTGATCTCCACGCTGACCAGCGAGGCGGTCGAGGACGTGACCGCCCACGTCACCACCCGCACCGGACGCGTCGGCGCCGCCATCAGGACCGCCGACGACACGACCGGCAGCGACTGGCTGGCCGCCTCCGTCTCCCCGACCGGCACCCTGGTGCTCCCCGGCATCCCGGCGGACGCCACATCCGTCCGCCTGGTCGCCTTCGCGCCCGGCGACGCCGACGCCGATCTGAAGGTCCAACTGCTCGGCACGAACGGCCCGATCTCACCGTCCGGGAACGAGAACCTGCGCGTCAAGTCACGGATGACGGCGGGCGTGGACCTGAAGGACATCACCAAGGGCGAACCCGGCTCACTGCTGCTGACCCCAGTGAAGGGCGGCAAGGGCACCCCCGTGGTGGCCGCGCTGCGGGTGGTCCGGGGCAAGGGCGACGGCCGGGAGGCCGGCTACATCCCGGCGACCGGTCCGGTGGGCGCGCAGGCCACTGGGGCGGACAACCGGGCCAAGGGGTCGACCCTCTCGCTCACCGCTCCCGGCGCCACCGCCACCGTGAAGGTCATCGCCTCCGCGGGCAGCGACGGCGGCGAACAGGTGGTCAAGACGTACACGGTCAAGAGCGGTACGACCATCGCGGTCACCCCGCCCGTGCCGTCGGGGCTCAAGGGCGGTTACGCGCTGACGGTCCGTACGGAGTCGGGCGGTCCGGTCCACGCCGCGCGCACGCTCAGCCTCCCGAAGGACGGCGTCCAGATGTTCACCGTGCAGACCCTGCCGGACGACGGCGGAACGGTGGCGGTTCCCGAGGCCGTGCAGGACCTGTCGGTCCTGGACGACTGAGCCGCGACGGGGCCGCGGGCGAGGCCCGACGGGGTCGCCGGGCGAGATGTCCCGACAGGGCCGCCGGGCGAGGAGTCCCGACAGGGATCGCCCGCCCGCGGCCCGTCGCCTTCAGGCCGCCCGTGCCGCCGCGCGCGTACCGCCCGTCGGCTGGGCGGCGCCGTGCCGCGTCCCGAGACCTCGTGCCGCCCGCGTGCCGCGCGTTGCCTCTCAGCGGCCCCGTCCGGACCGCCTGTTCCCGCCCTTCCCACTCTCTCTTCTCTGCGCTCTCTGTGCTCTCTGCGGTTCTTCCGCCGCCCGCTGTTCCTGCCCGTACCGCTATTCCTGCCCGTACCGCGGATCCACCGACTCCGGCGAGAGCCCGAGCAACTCCGCGACCTGCTCCACGACGACCTCATGCACCAGCAGCGCGCGCTCGTCGCGGCTCTTGGCGCGGATCTCGACGGGCCGGCGGTAGACGACGATCTGGGCGGGCCGGTTCTTCTCCGCGGACGTGGCGCGCCCCAGCGGCACGGTCTCCCCCCGCACTTGAGACGCGTCGGCCGACGGCACGTCCAGCACCATGAAGTCGACATCGGCCAGCTGCGGCCAGCGCCGCTCCAGCCGCTCCACGGAGTCCTGCACAAGATCGCGGAAGCCTTCCGCCCTGCTCACCGACAGCGGCACCTGCGGTGGGGCCAAGGGCCCACGCATGCCGCGGCCATGCCGGTCACGGCGGCGTGGACGGGGCTCGGACGGGTGGGGAGGTACGGGACTGTCCATCACCGACGCAGCGTAACCCCCGGTGGGGCGGACGGATCGTCACTCCCTGACGGAGCGTCGGCCTGTCCAATCATGAACAATCCGGCCAAACAGCAGGCCGTTTCAAGCCCAGCTCGTGACCGTTGTTCCCCTGCTGAATGACAGCTTTTATGTCGAGTGACGACCGGAATCGCCGCCGCTGTGACCTGCGTTTCTTTGTTTCTCCGCAGGTCAGGAGGTGGTCCGAAAGGCGGTTGTGCTGGACGTCACAGGGCGACACGGTGGGGTGACCTGGGGGAGAGTCGTCGCAGCCCGCTCAAGAGTGCGGTACCGTCCAACATCGTGAGCCCTGTACGTCGCTGTTCGCGCACCGCGTGCGGCCGCCCTGCCGTCGCGACACTGACGTACGTCTATGCCGATTCGACCGCGGTCCTCGGTCCGCTCGCCACCTACGCCGAGCCCCACTGCTACGACCTCTGCGCCGAGCACAGTGAGCGGCTGACCGCGCCCCGTGGCTGGGAAGTCGTCCGGCTCTCCGACCCCTCCGCTCCCACGCGCCCCAGCGGTGACGACCTCGAAGCGCTCGCCAACGCCGTCCGGGAAGCAGCGCGACCGCAAGAGCGCGGTGGCGAGGGCCGGAACGGCGGCCCGCAGGCCGCCGACCCGATGGAGGTCGCGCGCCGCGGTCATCTGCGGGTGCTCCGTTCCCCGGACTCCTGAGTCGGTTCGCGGACTCACGGACCGGTCTCCGGTCCACGGTCTTCAGAGGTGGTCCGTCCTCCCGGTCCGGCCCCGCTCCTCCCCGATACCCGTTTTTGCGGCCCCGGTTTTTGCGGCCCCGGGTTCTTTCCGCCATACCGAAGTCGTCCATACCGAAGTCGTCCGGATCCCCGGTGACCTGCTGGAATCATTGCCGGGTAGTTTGGGCGGACCGCAGAGAACTCAGGAGGACCGGCCCGTGGCTGCTGACCTGTCGCAGATCGTGAAGGCGTACGACGTGCGCGGCGTGGTGCCCGACCAGTGGGACGCATCGCTGGCCGAACAGCTCGGAGCGGCCTTCGTCGAGGTGACCGGCGCGGATGCCATAGTCATCGGCCACGACATGCGGCCCTCCTCGCCGGGCCTCTCGGGAGCCTTCGCGCGCGGTGCGACGGCACGCGGCGCGGACGTCACCCTGATCGGCCTCTGCTCGACCGACCAGCTCTACTTCGCCTCCGGCAGCCTCGGCCTCCCCGGCGCGATGTTCACCGCCTCGCACAACCCGGCCCAGTACAACGGCATCAAGCTCTGCCGGGCTGGCGCCGCGCCCGTGGGCCAGGACACCGGCCTCGCCGAGATCCGTGCCCTGGTCGAGAAGTGGTCCGAGACCGGCGCCCCGCAGCCGGTCGCGAGCCCCGGCACCGTCACCGAGCGGGAAACGCTCCCCGACTACGCCGCGCATCTGCTGTCCCTGGTCGACCTCGGGTCGATGCGCCCGCTGAAGGTCGTCGTCGACGCGGGCAACGGCATGGGCGGGCACACCGTTCCCACCGTCCTCGCGGACCTCCCCGTCGACCTCGTGCCGATGTACTTCGAGCTCGACGGCACCTTCCCCAACCACGAGGCCAACCCCCTCGATCCGAAGAACCTCGTCGACCTCCAGGCCCGTGTCCTGGCCGAGGGCGCCGACCTGGGCCTCGCCTTCGACGGCGACGCGGACCGCTGCTTCGTCGTCGACGAACGCGGCAGGGGCGTCTCCCCGTCAGCGATCACCGCCCTGGTCGCGGCCCGGGAGCTCGACCGCAACGGCGGCAGCGGCACCGTCATCCACAACCTGATCACCTCGCTCTCGGTCCCCGAGGTCATCCGCGAGCACGGCGGCACCCCGGTCCGCACCCGCGTGGGCCACTCCTTCATCAAGGCGGAGATGGCCGCGCACGGGGCGATCTTCGGTGGCGAGCACTCCGCGCACTACTACTTCCGCGACTTCTGGAACGCCGACACGGGCATGCTCGCCGCGCTGCACGTGCTGGCCGCGCTCGGAAGCCGGCCCGGCCCCCTGTCCGAACTGGTCGCCCAGTACGACCGCTACACCGGCTCCGGCGAGATCAACTCCACGGTCGCCGACCAGCCGGGCCGCACGGCCGCGGTACGCGCGTCCTTCGCGCCCCGCGACGGCGTCACCACCGACGACCTGGACGGCCTGACGGTCACGAGCCCGGACTGGTGGTTCAACCTGCGGGCCTCCAATACGGAACCGCTGCTGCGCCTGAACGTCGAGGCGCGCGACGAGCGGACGATGGCCGCCGTACGGGACGAGGTGCTGGCCATCGTCAGGGCAGCCCCCGCCCCGGCCGACGTCTGAGCCGCCCCCGACCCGTCCGGGGACTGAGCCGTCCCCGGCCTGCCTGGGAACTGAGCCGCACCCGGCCTGCCTGCTGTCCCGGGGTCGGCGGTCTGTCCGGTGTCGGGGTTCGTCGCCGCGAATCCGGTATCCGGGCCGCCTCCGGCCGGTCTCGGTCTCTCCGGCGGCCGAACCGCAGACCGCGCCGGGCCGCTCCCGGTAGCCCCCGCTCCCCGTTGCCCCCGCTCCCTGTTGCCCCTGGTCTCGGCAGCCCCTGGTCTCTGCGACGAGCGACCCGTTTCCGGTCTGCCCGGCGACCGAACACTCCCAGCCTGTCCCGTGAGCAAGCCGCCTCCGGCCCGCTCGGTGTGCGAGCCGTGCTCCGGCCCGCCCGGCGTTGGGGACGTCCCCACCTTCGCCCCCTGCGTCACATGCCATGTGTCACACCGCGCGTCACACACCACGCGCCCGAGTCGCGCACCGGCTCGTCCGGGACCGCGGGGCGGAGCCGCAGCACGACGGCCCCGGTGTCCGGAAGAGCCGGAAGGGCCGGAGAGGCCGGAAGGAGGGGCTGGGGGCCGGGGCGGGGCGGGTCTTGTCCGGGCCGCGTCCCGGGCACCCCGGCGGTAGGCTGACGTCGCCCGATCCGCGTGCGGGCGAACCGCTTGCCCGAACGCCCGAAGATGCCTGAAGGGACCCGCCCATGCCGCTCGAAGCCGGCCTCCTGGAGATCCTCGCCTGCCCGGCCTGCCACGCTCCGCTCGACGACCGGTCGGCGGCTGACAGCCCCGAGCTGGTGTGCACCGGCGAGAACTGCGGCCTGGCCTACCCGGTACGGGACGGCATCCCCGTCCTCCTCGTCGACGAGGCCCGCCGCCCGGAGTAGCCGACGCGACCCCGGCCCCCCGGCAGCGGGCATCAGGCCCGAGTCCGGGCAGCCGGGCCCGCGCATCCGTGCCCGAAACCGCACGGTGATCAGCAGATGATCATGATCAGCAGGTGATCGGAGGACCGTCCCCATGCTCGACGAGTCGCTGCTCGAAGCCCCGGACGCCCTGGCACGGGCCGACCGCCGCGGCCTGCTCCGCGGCGCCGCCGAAGCCGGGGCCCGGGTCCGCACCGCCGCCCGGCACGCGGCCGAGGCCGGGATCGCCGGGCTGACTCCGGAAGGCCGCCCCCGTGCCGTACTCGTCGCGGGCTCCGGCACCGCCGCGGTGGGCGTCGCCGACCTGATCACCGCCCTGGCAGGCGCCTCCGCACCGGTCGCCTGCATCCGTCCCACCGGAGTCGCGCCCGCCGCGGGCGCCCTGCGCTGGGCGCTGCCCGGCTGGGCCGGCTCCATGGACCTGCTGCTCGTCGTCACGGCCGACGGAACCGAGCCGGGTCTCTCCCTCCTCGCCGAGCAGGCATACCGGCGCGGCTGCAGCGTCGTCGCCGTCGCCCCCGGGCGGTCACCGCTGCGCGAGGCGGTCGACGGTCGAGGACTCCTCGTACCGATGGCCACCGCCCCTCACGGCGAGTACGACGCGGAGACATCGGCGGCCGGACCCGGCACGCTCTGGGCCCTGTTCACCCCGCTGCTGGCTCTGCTCGACCGGGTCGGCCTGGTCACGGCTCCCCCCGAGGCCCTGCAGGGCCTCGCCGACCGCCTCGACCACGCCGCGGAACGCTGCGGTCCGGCCATCGCCACGTACAGCAACCCGGCGAAGACCCTCGCCGCCGAACTCGCCGACAGCCTTCCCCTCATCTGGACCGAGGGCGACACGGCGGGCCCGGTCGGCCGCCGGTTCGCCGCGGTCCTCGCCGAACTGTCCGGCCGCCCGGCCCTCGCGGCCGAGCTCCCCGAGGCCCTTCCCGCCCACGGCGCACTGCTGGCGGGGGCCTTCGCCGCCGGGGCCGACCCCGACGACTTCTTCCGCGACCGGGTCGAGGAGCCGGACCCCCTGCACACCCGGGTCGTCCTGCTCCGCGACCGCCCCGCCGGCGGCCTCAGCGCCGCCCCCGCCGCCCGCGAACTGGCCCTCGGCCACGACACGGCGATCAGCGAACTCGAACCGGACGACGGCACGGAGCTCGAAGCCCTCGCCGAACTCCTCGCGGTCACCGACTTCGCCGCCGTCTACCTGGCGCTGGCGTCGTCCTCCCGCGCCTGACCGCCGTGCCCGCGGCGTCCGCCCGCCGCCCCGACCACCACCCGGACAGCATCCGGCCATTGCCCGGCCATCACCAGGACACCATTCGAGCCGTCCCGCACACCACACTCGCCCCAGACACCCCCGATCCGCGTACCCAACGAGGATCACGCATCCCACGAGCACGAGGACGAACCATGGACCGGCTCTCCAACACCGTCCGCCCGTACGCCTGGGGCTCCACCACCGCCATCCCGGAGCTGCTCGGCGTCGCCCCCACCGGCGAACCCCAGGCCGAGCTGTGGATGGGCGCCCACCCCGGGGCCCCGTCCCGCCTCGTCCGTACGAGCGCGACCGGCGAACCCGGCCCCGAACAGTCCCTCAACGAGGTCATCGCCGCCGACCCCGAGCGTGAACTGGGCCGGGCCACCGTCGAGAAGTTCGGCCCCCGCCTGCCGTTCCTCCTCAAACTCCTCGCCGCGGGCGCCCCGCTCTCCCTCCAGGTCCACCCCGGCCTCGCCCAGGCCAGGCAGGGGTACGAGGACGAGGAACGCCGGGCCGTCCCGATGGACGCCCCCCACCGCACGTACAAGGACCCCAACCACAAGCCCGAGCTGATCTGCGCGCTCACCCCCTTCGTCGGCCTGTGCGGCTTCCGTCGGCCCGCCGAGGCCGCCGCGACGATGGCGGCCCTCGGCGTCGACTCGCTCAAGCCGTACGTGGACCTCCTCGGCGCCCACCCCGAGGAAGCGGCCCTGCGCGAGGTCCTCACCGCGATCCTGGGCGCCGAGCCGGCGAAGACGGCCGAGACCGTGAACGAGGCCGCGGCTGCCGCCCAGCGCCTCGGCGGAGCCCTCGCCCCGTACGCCCGGATCGCACACCACTTCCCCGGCGACCCCGGCGTGATCGCCGCGATGCTGCTGAACTACGTGGAGCTCCAGCCCGGCGAGGCCCTGTTCCTCGGTGCCGGCGTCCCGCACGCCTACCTCGACGGCCTCGGCGTCGAGATCATGGCGAACTCCGACAACGTGCTGCGCTGCGGGCTGACGCCCAAGCACGTCGACGTGCCCGAACTCCTGCGCGTCGTCCGCTTCGAGCCGACCGAGCCGGGCGTCCTGCGCCCCGAGGCGTCCCCGTCGGGCGAGGAACTGTACGAGACGCCCGCGGACGAGTTCCGGCTCTCGCGCTTCGACCTGTCGCCGGGTGCCGAGCCCGTCGGCCTGACCCGGGACGCCCCGCAGATCCTGCTGTGTACCGCGGGCGCCCCGAAGGCGGGCGCGATCGGTCTCACCCCCGGCGCCTCGGTCTTCGTACCCGCCGGGGAGGCGACCGAAGTATCCGGTACGGGAACTCTGTTCCGTGCCACCGTGGGGGTCTGACGAATCCTCCGCATCAGGCGGCTGCGACAATGTCCCGCCGTACCGCAGCACCGAAGGACCGGAGAAGGGACACCAGGCACCCATGAGTGCGTCAGGCGGAACCAAGGCGATCGTGGCGGCACTCGGCGCCAATCTCGCGATCGCCGTGGCCAAATTCGTAGCGTTCCTTTTCAGTGGCTCGTCGTCGATGCTCGCGGAGAGCGTCCACTCGGTCGCCGACTCGGGAAACCAGGGACTGCTGCTGCTCGGTGCCAAGAAGGCCCGGCGCGAAGCCACCCCCCAGCACCCCTTCGGCTACGGCCGCGAGCGCTACATCTACGCCTTCCTCGTCTCCATCGTGCTGTTCTCGGTCGGTGGCATGTTCGCGCTGTACGAGGGCTATGAGAAGGTCACGAACCCGCACGCGATCGAGTCCTGGTACTGGCCGGTGGGTGTGCTCGTCTTCGCGATCGTCGCCGAGGGCTTTTCCTTCCGCACGGCCATCAAGGAGTCCAACGAGACCCGCGGCTCGCTGTCGTGGAAGGAGTTCATCCGCCGGGCGAAGGCCCCCGAGCTCCCGGTCGTGCTCCTGGAGGACTTCGGCGCGCTGATCGGTCTGGTGCTCGCCCTCGGTGGTGTGGGGCTGTCCGTCGCGACCGGCGACGGGGTGTGGGACGGCATCGGCACCCTCTGCATCGGCGCCCTGCTGATCGTCATCGCGATCGTGCTCGCCGCCGAGACGAAGTCCCTGCTGCTCGGCGAGGCCGCGGGAACCGACCAGGTCGAGAAGATCAAGGCGGCCGTCGTCGACGGCGACACGGTCACCCGGGTCATCCACATGCGCACGCTCCACCTCGGCCCGGAGGAACTGCTGGTCGCCGCCAAGATCGCCGTGCAGCACGACGACACCGCCGCCGAGGTCGCCCGCGCCATCGACGCCGCCGAGGCCCGTATCCGCGACGCCGTCCCGATCGCCCGTGTCATCTACCTGGAACCGGACATCTACAGCGAGGCGGCCGCCGCGGCCGGCACCAGCCCCGGCAAGGCCCCGGGCGGAGCACCGAGCCCCGGCTCCGGTACCGGTGCGTCCCACGGCTGAACCCCGGGCGCTCCGAAGAACGCCGGTCACAGACCCGCTCGGCTTCGGTCACCGACCCGCCCACCGCCCGCATGCGCTTTTGGACCCTTCCCCCGTCGGGCCATCCGTCCTCTGCCCACACCGCCCATTCAGCGGCGTGTCCCACCGGGTCACGGTCTTCGGCCGCTCCGTCCCGCCGCCTCGATTCACCATCTGGTCCGTTTCCGGTCACTCGCGGTTCCGGGCGGGCTGGGAGAGCCCCGAGCGATCGGTGTAGATTCGACGGCAGTGTCAGACGTCGCTGCTGATGGCGGTCGATCGGTCCACATGGGCCGGCCGAGGGAGAGAGGGCCTCCGACGGACTGTGCTGCGAACGCCCGGGCATTCGTGTGCCCACGCACCGCAGAGCCAGCCGCCCGCCTCGACACCCATCACGAGGAGCAGCCCGTTATGACGACGGCCCCCGACCACCAGGACTTCAAGGTCGCCGACCTCTCCCAGGCCGCGTTCGGCCGCAAGGAGATCACCCTCGCCGAGCACGAGATGCCCGGCCTGATGTCGATCCGCAAGGAGTACGCCGCCACGCAGCCGCTGGCCGGCGCCCGCATCACGGGCTCACTGCACATGACCGTGCAGACGGCCGTGCTGATCGAGACCCTGGTCGCCCTCGGTGCCCAGGTCCGCTGGGCCTCCTGCAACATCTTCTCCACCCAGGACCACGCCGCCGCGGCCATCGCCGTCGGCCCGGACGGCACCCCGGACAACCCCCGGGGCGTCCCGGTCTTCGCCTGGAAGGGCGAGACGCTCGAGGAGTACTGGTGGTGCACGGAGCAGGCCCTGACCTGGCCGAACACGCCCACCGGCGGCCCCAACATGATCCTCGACGACGGTGGTGACGCCACCCTCCTCGTCCACAAGGGCGTCGAGTTCGAGAAGGCCGGTGCCGTCCCGGACCCGTCGACCGCCGACAGCGAGGAGTTCGCCCACATCCTCTCCCTGCTGACCCGCACCCTGGGCGAGTCCCCGCAGAAGTGGACCCAGCTGGCGTCCGAGATCCGCGGCGTCACCGAAGAGACCACGACCGGTGTGCACCGGCTGTACGAGATGCACCGCGACGGCACCCTCCTCTTCCCGGCGATCAACGTCAACGACGCCGTCACCAAGTCCAAGTTCGACAACAAGTACGGCTGCCGCCACTCCCTGATCGACGGCATCAACCGCGCCACGGACGTCCTCATCGGCGGCAAGACCGCGGTCGTCTGCGGCTACGGAGACGTCGGCAAGGGCTGCGCGGAGTCGCTGCGCGGCCAGGGCGCCCGCGTGATCGTCACCGAGGTCGACCCGATCTGCGCGCTCCAGGCGGCGATGGACGGCTACCAGGTCACGACGCTCGACGAGGTCGTCGACAAGGCCGACATCTTCGTCACCACCACGGGCAACAAGGACATCATCATGGCCTCCGACATGGCCAGGATGAAGCACCAGGCCATCGTCGGGAACATCGGCCACTTCGACAACGAGATCGACATGGCCGGCCTCGCGAAGACCCCGGGCATCGTCAAGGACGAAGTCAAGCCGCAGGTCCACACCTGGACCTTCCCCGACGGCAAGGTGCTCATCGTGCTGTCCGAGGGCCGCCTGCTCAACCTGGGCAACGCCACCGGCCACCCGTCGTTCGTGATGTCCAACTCGTTCGCCGACCAGACCCTGGCCCAGATCGAGCTGTTCACCAAGCCCGAGGAGTACCCGACCGACGTCTATGTGCTGCCCAAGCACCTGGACGAGAAGGTCGCCCGCCTCCACCTCGACGCGCTCGGCGTCAAGCTGACGACGCTCCGTCCCGAGCAGGCCGCCTACATCGGCGTCAAGGTCGAGGGCCCGTACAAGCCCGACCACTACCGCTACTGATCCGGACTGATCCGACCCGTCGGCGACCGCGGACACGGCCACCGGTCGCGCGCGACACCACCGACGCGGCACCGCCGATCGGTGACGGTCGGCCGATCGGCCGCCGACGGACGGAACAGCCCAAGCAGCGGCCCACGGGCGCAGGCCCCCGCACCCCCGTGTCGGGGGCCTGCGCCCGTGGCGCAGCCGCTCAGCCCGAGGAACCCCGAAGGACCCCATGCCCCGCGGTCGGTATTCGCTCCACGATCTTCACGACCACTCCCTCCTCGGCGAAGAACACTTCCACTGCGCCCCCGGTCCCTCCGGCTGGCGCTACATCTCCCGGACCACCACCCCTTCCGGCGAGCACCGAGGTTCCGTCGATCTGACCCTCGACGACCTGGGTCGCCCCATCCGTCTCGAACTCCATGCCGCCGGCTGGCAGGTCCGCGGTGCCGCCCTGGACGGCGTCACCTGGGTCCGTACCGACCCGACCGGGGCTCGTGCCACCGAAGGCAATGTGCGCGCCCACGCCTTCACCGGCACTTCGCCCGCGTTCCTCGTCGCGACGTCACGACTGCTGCGTCTCACCCCCGATTCCCCCGTGGCCCGCGTCCGCCTGGTCACCTTCACGGACCCGGTTCTCGCCCCCCGCACCGTCGACCAGTCCTGGGCCCTGGTGAAGAGTGAAGCGCACGCCACTGACAACGGCCCCCTGACCGTGGACGAATACCAGGTCAGCGCCCTGGACACCGGCGAGCGGCACACCGTTCACATCGCCGGGGACGTGGTCCTCGCGGCCCCCGGAGTCGAACTCGAGGACCTGGACGCGCCGCCCTCGGCGAGCTAGTGCCGCTCCCGGCGACGTTTGCCCCGTCGCGACGCCCGGCACTTCCCCAAGCTCTCGGCTCCGCTCGGGCAGGGGGGACCCCATGGCTCGCCGCGTCGGCCGAAAGCCCACGTAGCCCTTCGGGGCCCACCGCGTCAGGCGGGCGGCGCGAACCCCGTCGGGGCGGATCCCGCACCGCCCTGCTCCACCGCCGGGGGCACGGCGACACCCGCCCCCGCACCGCCCGTATACGACGTCGGGGCGGCCGACACCGGCGGCACGGCCCTGCCGTCCGACAGCCCCGCGTCCCCGGTATTCCCCATCTGCCCCGCACGCCCGTGCCCCGGATACCCGGCCGCTCGATTCATGAGCGAGACCGAACCACCGGGCGCACCCGGCGTCGCCCCGAACACGGCCTCGCCCTGTGCGGTGGTGGCCACCATCCGCCGGGTGTCCCGTGCCTGCCGTTCGTTCACCACCGCCGCGAGATACGCCCCGGCGGGCACCCCCTCGGGCGCCGGAACCCCGGTGCGTGTCGCCAGCTCCCCGGCCAGTCGTTCCGCCATTGCGTGGCCGATCTGCGCGTCGAGCTGGTGCATCCGCGTCAGGTACTGGCGTATCGCCAGCCACAGACCGTCCGGCACCGCCGACAGGTCCAGCGCCGAGAACCGCCCGACCAGCCATGGCGGCGGAGGCGGCACGGCCGCCGCGCGCCCCGCCGGTACCCGCTCCCGCACGACGAGCGTCCCCGCGAACACGTCTCCGAGGCGCCGTCCTCGTTCCGACACCAGCGAGGCGACGCAGGCGACGACCCCGAACGTCAACAGGATCTCGACGAACCCCATGGCCCCGCGCATCAGCGCGTGCCGGAAACGAATCGGTCCTCCGTCGTCCCGGACCACCCGCAGCCCGCAGGCCAGCTTTCCCAGTGAACGACCGTGGCTGAGCGTCTCCACCGCGATCGGCCCGCCTACCAGCACCAGAAGGAAGACGGCGACCGACAGCGCCGCGAGCGCCGCCTCGTCCAGCGTCACCGTCGTCACGGCCAGTCCGATCGACACCAGGACGAACACCGCGCCCAGCACGAAGAGATCGATGGCCAACGCCAGTGCCCGACTCGGCAGTTTCGCCGGCTGCAGACCCAGTACGACCGCGTCCCCGGTCACCAGCTCACTCATCGCCGCCCCATCCCTCGCCGGTCTTCCCTGCCGCCCCGGTCCCTCAGTCTGCCAAGCTGACCCGCAACGCGCCGCCGCGGTACGCCCTCGTACGCACCCTTGCCTGGAGCAGCAGCCGACCATGGACCTCGATGTCTTCGTGAACGCCCACCGCACGGAGTGGGACCGTCTGGACCACCTCCTGCGCCGTGGACGTCGGCTCACCGGTGAGGAGGCCGACGAACTCGTCGAGCTCTACCAGCGCACGGCCACCCATCTCTCGCTCGTCCAGTCCAGCGCCCCGGACGCCGGGCTCATCGCGCGCCTCACCCAGCTCGTGGCCCGTGCGCGGTCCGTGGTGACGGGCACCCGCCGGGCTTCCTGGCGCGATGCCGCGCGCTTCCTGACCGCCGGATTTCCGGCCGCCGTCCACCGCTCCCGGCACTGGTGGGTACCGACGGCCGTGCTCTCCACGCTGCTGGCCGCGATCATCGGCTGGTGGATCGGTACGCATCCCGAGGTCCAGTCGGCCATCGCGGCCCCGGACGAACTCCGCCGGCTGACCAGCCCCGGCGGGGAGTACGAGACCTACTACTCCAGCCACCCCGCCGCGTCGTTCGCCGCGCAGGTATGGACGAACAACGCCAGGGCCGCCGCCATGTGCCTGGTCCTGGGCGCGTTTCTGGGCATTCCGGTGATCTGGATCCTCTTCGTCAACGTGCTCAGCCTCGGGGTCGGCATCGGGCTGATGTCCTCGGCCGGCCGACTGGACGTCTTCCTGGGCCTGATCCTCCCGCACGGACTGCTTGAACTCACCGCGGTGTTTGTCGCGGCGGGCACCGGCCTCCGGCTCGGCTGGACAGTCATCGACCCGGGCCCGCACAGCCGCCGCTCGGCCCTCGCACAGCAGGGTCGGGCGGCGATCGGTATGGCCATCGGCCTCGCACTGGTCCTGTTCGTCTCGGGCGTCATCGAAGGCTTCGTCACCCCCTCCGGCCTGCCGACCTGGGCACGCATCGCCATCGGAGTCGCCGCCGAGGCGGTCTTCCTCGCATACGTCCACATCCTGGGCGGTCGAGCGGCGCGAGCGGGGGACCAGGGCGACATCGACGCCGCGGAGCGCAGCGCCGAGCTGCCGGTCGCAGCCTGATGTGCGTGTACTGCCGCTGACCTGCTAGTCTGCTCATCTCCCCAGAAGACCGTTGACACGGTCGGCTGGGGGAGGTAGATTCTAACGGTTGCCGGGACTGGACAGGTCCGGGCCAGGCGGTTAGCCTCTACAACCGCATCTCTGTGGGAAGCGATTTCTGCAGGATCTTTGATTCTCTCAATCCAGATCGTTTGACCGTCCAGAACGGTCGAATGTTTCTGATAAAGTCGAATCAGCCGAAAGGCGAAGGCCTTCCAACGGCCACCGGAATTGGAATTCGGACCGGAAACGGAACGGAAAAAGAATCTGGTACAGTTGGGCTCGATAGAAAGGGAAACGCGAAAGCGTGGATCTGGAAGTCGGGAAACCCGTTTCGACCGGGAATCGGACGCGAAAGAGTCTGATAGAGTCGGAAACGCAAGACCGAAGGGAAAAAGCCCGGAGGAAAGCCTGGACCGGATGGTCGGGGTGAGTACGAAGGAAGCGTCCGTTCCTTGAGAACTCAACAGCGTGCCAAAAGTCAACGC
>NZ_JBIUBU010000009.1:0-293156 GCF_044548345.1 Streptomyces sp. NPDC052042
CCCGGAGGACCGGGCGGCCATTCCTTCGGAGTCATCAACGACAGACCACCATCAGCCACACCCGGTCCTCCCGGACCGCCAACCATTCTTAGGGAACACCATGAGCACCCAGATCCGCGCGAGCGTCGTCGAGAAGATCGGCGCTCCCTTCACCTACACCGACCTCGAGATCGACGACCCGGGCTCCGGCGAGATCCTCGTGCGCATCGTCGCCTCCGGCGTCTGCCACACCGACGCCAACACCCGCAGCGGCAACATGCCGCTGCCGCTGCCGGGTGTGCTCGGTCACGAGGGAGCCGGCATCGTCGAGGCGGTCGGCCCCGGCGTGACGAGCCCCCGGGTCGGTGACCACGTGGTCCTCGGCTGGCCTTACTGCGGGGAGTGCAAGAACTGCCTGGACGGGGAGCCGCGCTACTGTCTCAGCATCGGCCCGGCGCTGGTCGCAGGCGTGCGGTTCACCGGCGAGAAGGCGGGCGCCTCCGGCTACCGCCGCCTCGACGGGACACCCGTCTCGGGCCACTTCTTCGGCCAGTCCTCGTTCGCCACCCACGCGCTCGCGCTCGCCGGCCAGGCAGTCGTCATTCCCGACGATGTCCCGCTCCAGATCGCCGGGCCCCTCGCCTGCGGCATCGCCACCGGCGCCGGCGCGGTGCTCAACACGGCCAAGCCCCGAGTCGGGGACAGCATCGTGGTCTACGGAGCAGGAGCGGTCGGCCTGGCGGCGATCATGGCCGCGAAGAACACCCCGGCGACGACGATCGTCGCCGTCGACGTCCACGAGTCCCGGCTCGACCTGGCCACGCGCTACGGCGCGACGCATGTCGTCAACGCCGCATCCACCCCCGACGTCGTCGTGAAGGTGCAGGAGATCGTCGGCGGCACCGCCGACTACGCGCTGGACTGCACCGGCGTCATCCCCGTCGTCGAGCAGGCGATCGAAACCGTCGGAATGCTCGGCACCGCCATCCTCATCGGAGGCGCTCCTGCCGGGGCCACCTTCACCGCCGACCACTTCCGCACCCTGTTCGGCAAGCGGATCGTCGGCACCCTCGGCGGCAGCGGACGCTCCCAGCGCCTCATCCCCGCGCTGCTCGCACTGTGGCGCCAGGGCCGGTTCCCGTTCGACGAGCTCGTGGAGACCTTCGACTTCGAGGACATCGAGGGCGCTCTCGAGGCCAGCCATCGCGGCGACGTCATCAAGCCGGTCGTCCGCATGCCCGAACCCGCCGCCGAGTGACCAACCGTCGTACGACCGTCAAGGAGTTTCCATGACCAAGGACACCAACGAGAGTCCCGTCTGGGAGGGCAAGCTCTTCTCCGGCGGCTGGCGAGCCGGCTCCGGCGATCCGGTCACCGTCACCGCCCCCGGCACGGACAGGCTCCTGGGTACCGTCGCCGGCGCCACCCCCGCCGACCTGGACCAAGCCGTGGAGACCGCGCGTGTCGCCCAGCGGGCCTGGGCGGCGGCGCCGTACGCCGTGCGCGCGGCCGTCATGCTCAAGGCCGCCGCTCTCCTCGAAGCCGATCCTGCTCGGCTCGCGGAGATCCTGGTCGCCGAGTCCGGCTCGGGGCAGGGGAAGTCCGGCTTCGAAGTCGGGCTGGTCGTCTCCGAGTTGCAGGAGTCGGCGGCCCTGGCCTCGCACCCGTCGGGGGAGATCCTGCGCTCGGTCAAGCCGCGCCTGTCCCTGGCGCGACGGGTCCCGCTCGGCGTGGTGGGTGTCATTGCGCCGTTCAACTTCCCGGCCATCCTCGCCATGCGGTCGGTTGCACCGGCACTCGCGCTCGGCAACGCGGTGGTGCTCAAGCCGGACCCCCGGACCTCGGTCTCGGGCGGCCTCGCGCTCGCGGCGCTGCTCGAGGAAGCGGGTCTGCCCGAGGGCGTGCTCCATGTGCTTCCGGGCGGCGGCGAGCTCGGCGCGGCCCTGGTGGCCCACCCGCGGGTCCCGTGCATCTCGTTCACCGGGTCCACCGCCGCCGGCCGCAAGATCGGCGAGGCCGCGGCACCGCTGCTCAAGCGGATACACCTGGAACTCGGTGGGAACAACGCGATGTTGGTCCTGCCGGACGCGGACGTCCAGGCGGCGGCATCGGTGGCGGCCTGGGGCTCGTTCCTGCACCAGGGCCAGATCTGCATGACCACCGGCCGGCACCTGGTACACCGCTCCATCGCCGACGCATACGTGGCCGCGCTCGCCGAGAAGGCCACCCACCTACCGGTGGGCGACCCGATCGATCCGACGAACGCACTCGGTCCACTCATCGACGAGCGGCAGCGCGACCATGTGCACACCATCGTGACCGACACCGTCGCAAAGGGCGCCACCCTCGCCGCCGGAGGGGAGTACGACGGACTGTACTACCGGCCAACGGTGCTGACCGATGTCGCGCCGGACAGCCCGGCATGGACCGAGGAGATCTTCGGTCCAGTCGCACCTGTGCAGGTCTACGACGACATCGACGAGGCGATCGACGTCATCAACGCCTCCGAGTACGGACTGTCCGTCTCGATCCTGACCGGCAACCCGCACGCCGCGTTCGAACTGTGCGACCGCATCGATTCCGGCGCGGTCCACATCAACGACGCGACCGTCGACGACGAGGCCGTCGCCCCGTTCGGCGGGGCCAAGGCCTCGGGGGCGGGCGGCCGGTTCGGGGGGCCGCACGCCAACCTCGACACCTTCACCGAGACCCAGTGGGTCACCGTCCAGAGCGACATCGAGCGCTACCCGTTCTGACCCGCACATACCGAGGAAAGGCTGAACGCGTCATGCGATTCGACGACAAGATTGCCCTCGTCACCGGGGCGGGATCCGGGATCGGCCGCGCCATCGCGCTCCGCCTGGCCGAGGAGGGCGCAGTGGTCGTGGCCGGCGACATCCACCTCGCCGGCGCCGAAGAGACCATCGAACTGGTCGAGAGCGCGGGCAGTAGCGGTTTGGCGATCACACAGAACGTCGCGGACCCGGCCGACGCCGAACGCGCCGTGCAGACCGCCGTGGAACGGTTCGGCGGTCTGCACCTGGCCGTCAACAACGCGGGAATCCCCGGGGTGAACCTGCCGATCGCCGATCTGGAGATCGAGGACTGGAACAGGCTGATCGCCATCAACCTCAACGGTGTCGCCTACGGGCTGCACTTCCAGATCCCCGCGATCATCGCCTCCGGCGGCGGCGCGATCGTCAACATGGCGTCCGTCGCCGGCACCGTCGCCGTCCCCGAGAACCCCGCTTACACCGCCTCCAAACACGGCGTCGTCGGCCTCACGAGGGCAGCCGGTGCCGATTACGGCGCGTCCGGCGTGCGCGTCAACGCCGTAGGCCCGGGTTTCATCTCGACCCCACTGCTCGCCGAACTCCCCGACGAGGTCACGGCGGACGTCGCCGCCAAACACGCCATGGGCAGGCTGGGCCGGGCGGAGGAGGTCGCTGCGATGGCGGCATTCCTCCTCAGCGACGACGCCTCCTTCATCACCGGCAGCTACCACGTCGTGGACGGTGGCTACACGGCGGTATGAGACCGGCATGGGGGCGAGGACGACGGTCGTTCTCGCCCCCCACGTCTGGAGAACCGCACCCGGACTCGGGCCATTCGAAAGGAGCTTCACATGAACGCGCACGAGGACCTCAAGGGCAAGGTCACACTGATCACCGGCGGTGCAGGCGGGCTGGGGATCGCAGCGGCGAAGGCATTCCTGGAGCAGGGCAGCAAGGTCGCCCTCGTCGACCTCTCGGCCGAGGCGCTGGCCGCGGCGGCGGCCGACCTCGGTGCACCCGGGGACGATCTGCTCACCCTGACCGCCGACGTCAGCGAGGAGGACGACGTCAAGGCCTACGTCGCCGCGGTGGTGGAGAAGTTCGGAACCATCGACGTGTTCTTCAACAACGCCGGCATCGAGGGCAAGGTCGCACCGCTGGTCGACCAGGACATGGCCGACGTCGACAAGGTCTTCGCGGTCAACATCCGTGGCACCTTCCTGGGTCTGAAGTACGTACTGCCGGTCATGTACGCGCAGGGCTCTGGCTCGGTCATCAACACATCGTCGGTCGGTGGCCTGACGGCAGGCCCCGGGCTCGGCGTGACGCCGTACGTGACCAGCAAGTTCGCGATCACCGGACTGACCCGGCTGGCAGCCAACGAAGCCGCCGCCCACGGAGTACGCATCAACTCGGTGCACCCGTCACCGATCAACACCCAGATGATGCGCCGGCTGGAAGAGGGGTTCGCCCCGGGGCACGCGGACGAAGCGCGCTCCGGCATCGCCGACAGCATCCCGCTGGGCCGCTACGCCGAGGCACGCGACATCGCTGACGCGGTCCTGTTTCTGGCCTCCGACGCCTCACGGTTCATCACGGGCACTCAACTGCGGGTCGACGGCGGCCAACTCAGCTGATGTGCCACCCACCACCGACGCGAACAAGACCAGCCGCTCCGTGATTACGTGTACCTCACCGGGTTCAACGGGCGGCGCACGGCCCGGTAGGCGGCGTCGATGCGCGGGAGGTCGGCTTTCGACGGGCGGCGGCCCCGAGAACGCACCGGGCTTGACCGCCCGAGCGTCGGCCGGGCCGTCGGTCAGGGCCGTCGGTCAGGGCGTGTCGCCGCAGTGGTAGAAGCGGCAGCTCACGCCCGGCCCGGACGTGCGGGGCTCGTCGGGGCGCGGGTCGTACAACGACCGGCCGCCGGGAAAGCGCCCGAGTTCGGTGGACAGGGCCGCGCCGGCGTCGACTTCGTCGGGCCGCCGTCCCGTGATGTCCAGCAGCAGTCCGTCCAGCGGCCCACCGACCAGTTCGGCGTAGGTCCGGTGCGGGAGCGGGCCGGGGTTGGGGGCGTCGTGGTCGTGGCCGTAGACCCGGCCGTTCAGCAGTTGCTCATCGCCGTTCATTCGACCAGCCTTGCAGCCACCACCGACAACGAGAGCCCAAAGACGAGGACGGGCCCGGCCCGGAGAGGCCGGGCCCGTCGCGCAGGCGGTGCGGGGTTATCGGGTCCGGACGGCCGCGCGGTCGATGAGGTACTCAACGTGGCCGGGCCGGTCCCGCTCCGGGCTCGCCGTGAGGGCCGCGCGGACATCGGCGCGAGCCTGCGGGGTGATGTGCTCGACTTCGCCACTGCGGTAGCGCGGGCGCAGGCCTCGCACAGGATGGCGTGGGCCTTGTGCATCAGCGTCATGCAAAGCCGCGGAACCGGGGCCTTGATGAGTGCGTCGATGACGGCTTCGTGGTGGATGCCGACAGGACATCACGGGCGAACTCCTCCGAGGTCTTCGCCGCCGAGGTTGCCTTGGTGAGGGTGCAGACGCCGTCCACGCACCGGCGCTCCAGACGGCGGCGGGAGATGGTCTGCACCAGGCCGACCATCCAGCAGGTGGGGCAGCCGCGGAAGGCGATCAGCGCCAACGGGGCCGCCAGCAGGGTGACCGGGCCGACGGCGGGCACCAGGGCGATCGAGCCGGCGATCAGCCCGAAGCCGAGGGCGCCGCGCACCAGGTGGCGCGGGACGGAGGTGCTGGCGAAGTCGGGCGCCGCGGGCTGCGTGGTGGCCCGGTTCCTAACGCCCTGGGCGGGCTTCACGGTGTTCACGGTCCTGTGTCTCTCCGACTGTTGGTTGGCCGACTGATGGTTGGCCGACTGATGGTTGGCCGACTGATGGTTCCGGCTGGTGATTGGCCGATGGCTTCGTCGGATGCCTGATGGGCGGCTTGACCGGGCTCCCGATCGGTCACTGTCAGTGAGTGACGCAGAGCTGCGCGCGCTCTGTGCAGCCGCGATTTCATCGCGGCGTTGCTCAGACCGAGCGAGTGGGCGACGGTCCTGCCCGGCAGGCCCTGTATGTCCCGCATGATCAGGACCTGCCGCTGGTCATGGGGAAGGGCACCGACCGCGGTTGCGATCCGTTCCACTTCCAGCCTGTGCAACACCGCCTCCTCGGCGGACGGTTCCGCGGATGCCTCCGGTTCGGCCGACGCCTGGTCGCTCCGGGAGACGATCAGCCGTAGCTGCCGAAGGCATTCGTTGCGCACGATCCGGAACATCCATGAGGCAAGCGCGCCAGTGGCCCGCAAGGTGCCGATCTTCCGGTAGAGGATGATCAGCGCCTCCTGCACCGCGTCCTCCGCGTCCTGCGGCGAGGCGCACAGCGAGATGGCGAACCTGCGTACATGAGGCTGCGATTCCATGACGACGGTGGTGAGCGAAGTGACGTCGCCGTCCTGAGCAGCCTTGATCAGCCGCTCGTCCGGCCAGCGGAAGCGTTGGTTCATGTGCTCCTCATACCTGGAAGGCACCCGTGCTGGGCGCGGTTCAGCCGCGGCTCCTGTAGCGCCGCATCAGGTGCCAACTGCACGCGCCCATGAGCAGGCCCCCGAGCACTACGAGAACAGTGACCATCATTGGTGCTACCTCCCGGTTTCCTCCGGCCCGTTCGGCCGGTACACGGATAAGAGACAGGGAGGTCCCGAGAGGATTCGCGTCCGGCCGAATTTTCTCTCCGGGGCGCGGGCCGGGCGCCGAGGCGGTCGGGGCGGGGCAGGAAACCGGCCCCCGGCCGGCACAGAGGACGTTGCGGTGGTAGTGCCGCTCGCGGCACCAGGCGGGCCGGGCCCCCACGGGCAGGGCCCCGGCGGTGATGCCCGCGCGGCAGGACTCACACACCCTGCCCCGCCCGCCCATCCGCGCGACCTCTAATATCATGTGGCGTTTCGTCGTCGGACGCCGATGCCTGCCTGGCCCTGTCCGCCGCCCAACGCCCACGACGTCCGCCGCACAGCGATGGAGTCGGGTCATCGAGCAGTCGAGGAGAGGAACGTTCATGCGCGCTCGGAGCATCGGTGCGGCCGCCGCAACAGCATTGGCACTGGTGGCTGCCCGCGACCTCGTCCAGAAGAAGCACGCACTGCTCAGAAACTTCCCCGTGATCGGGCACGCCCGGTACCTGCTGGAGACGATCGGGCCGGAGCTGCGGCAGTACGTCGTGACGTCCAACGAGGAAGAGCGCCCGTTCAGCCGCGACCAGCGCACCTGGATCTATGCCTCGGCGAAGGAAGAGAACAACTACTTCGGGTTCGGAACCGATGTGGACGTCGAGCACGTGCAAGGGCACGCGTACGTGAAGCAGCGCACGTTCGCCGGCACGCTGCCCGACCTGCACGACCCGCAGGCCCCGCTGCCCTCGGCCAAGGTGCTGGGCGGCCCGCGCGGGCGTGCCAAGGCGTTCCGGCCGGCGAGCGTCGTGAACATCTCGGCGATGAGCTTCGGGTCGCTGTCCGGTGCGGCCATCACAGCGCTCAACAAGGGCGCGGCGCTGGCCGGCACGATGCAGAACACGGGCGAGGGCGGCCTCTCGCCGTACCACCGCAACGGCGCCGACCTCGTACTCCAGATCGGGACGTCGTACTTCGGCTGTCGCAACGAGGACGGCACCTTCAACCTCGACAAGCTCAAAGACGTGGTCGCCGGCGCCCCGGTCAAGGCGATAGAGATCAAGCTCTCCCAGGGCGCCAAGCCGGGGCTCGGCGGGATGCTGCCGGGCGCGAAGGTGACCCCCGAGATCGCCAAGATCCGCGGCATCCCGGCCGGCAAGGACTGCGCCTCCCCCTCTCGGCACACCGCGTTCCACGACGTCGACTCGATGCTCGACTTCGTGGAGCTGCTCGCCACCGAGACCGGTCTGCCGGTCGGGATCAAGAGCGCTGTCGGGGAGATGAGCTTCTGGCGGGAGCTGGCCACGCTGATGGCGCGTGGTGATCGCGGGGTCGACTTCGTGACCATCGACGGTGGCGAGGGCGGCACCGGGGCTGCTCCTCTGATCTTCACCGACTCGGTGTCGCTGCCGTTCCGGATGGGCTTCTCCCGCGTCTACGGCACGTTCGCCGAGCGGGGTCTGACCGATGACGTCACCTTCATCGGCTCCGGCAAGCTCGGCCTGCCCGAGAACGCCGCCGTCGCCTTCGCCCTGGGTGTCGACATGATCAACGTCGGCCGCGAGGCAATGCTGTCCATCGGCTGCATCCAGGCGCAGAAGTGCCACACCGACAAGTGCCCCACCGGCATCGCCACCCAGGACCCGTGGCTGGTGCGCGGCCTCGACGCGCCCTCGAAGGCCACCCGGGCCGCTGTCTACCTGCGCACCCTGCGCAAGGAGCTGCTGAAGGTCTCGGGAGCCGTCGGCGTCGCCCACCCGGCACTCATCACCACCAACGACATCGAGATCATGAACGGCGACTACGACGCCCGCACCCTGGCGAGCGTCTACGGCTACAAGGACGGCTGGGGCGAACTCGGCCCGGAGCTCGCCCAGGAGATCACCGCGCTGCTCACCGCCCAGCCGATCCCTCACCAGAAGCCGGCCGGCTGACGCGTGACGCGTTGCCGGGCGAGGGTGTCCAGCAACGACTGACCGGGCTCTGCGTGGCCGCCGACGATGCCCAGCGGTCGGGGAAGGGCCGCCTGTGGGGGCTGCGTTTCCGGGCGAGGGCCCTGCCTTCCCGGTTGAGGACGACCGCTCCGACCGCCCAGACCTCGCCGCGGGCGGGCACGGGGATCTCGACGTCGGCCTCCACGGTCACACGGCGTCGGCTTTCCGGCATGCCCTCGCAGTCGGTCCCATGCCCTCACCGTCGGTCCCATGCCTTCGCAGTCGGTCCCGTGCCCTCACCGTCAGTCCTCGGGAACGACCGGTTGCCACTCGTAGCGGCGTGTGCCGGGGATGTGCGCACACAACAGGGCGTAGCCCTCGGGGCTGAAGGCGATGCTGTACTCCTGGCCCGCAGGGCAGGGACTGAAGGCGGTGGGCCCTTCGGGATCGGCGGGCCCGCGCTCGGCGTCGGCGGGGACGGTGCGGGCGGGGACGGTGCGGGCGGGGGCGGTCGGCGAGCGGCTCTCCGCGGGGGTGGCCGGGTCGTCGGGGCCGCCGCTGATCAGGACTGCCGTCGTGGCGAGGCCGGCCAGGAGCGCGGCGCCGACGGTGAGGGCTGCCCAGGTGCGTCGGCGGTGGGGGGACCGGTCGGTGGCGGGAAGGGGCGCGTCGCCGAGCTGGTCGGCGATGAGGAAGGGCTCGTCCTGCCACTGCAGGGGCCAGTGCTCGGTCCCGAGGGCGACGCGGGCGGCGGTGATCGCGTCGAGGGCCGCCGCGGCGGTGGGCCGGCGCTCGGGCCGCTCCGCGGTCATGGCGGCGAGCAGTGCCGGTGGGGCGCCCAGGGTGCGCAGTACGAGCCCGGTGGCGTAGATGTCCTGGGCGGGGGAGCTACTGGCTCCGGCACGGATCTCGGGGGCGAGGTAGTCGGGGGTGCCCGCGATGTAGGCGGGTGCGGTGAGCTGGAGGTGGGGCAGGACGTGGGCGATGCCGAAGTCGCTGAGGTAGGCGTGGGGGCGGGCGGCGCCGGTCGCGGCGAGGAGGATGTTCGAGGGTTTGACGTCGCGGTGCACGAGGCCGGCGGTGTGCACCGCGACGAGCGCGTCCAGGATCTGTTCGGCCAGGAGCAGGCCGACGGCGGGTGGCAGTTCGCCGTAGTCCGCGAGAAGCCCGGCGAGCGTGCCGCCGCGGACCAGGGGCAGCACCAGCCAGGCCTCGCCGTCGCGGACGAACCAGTCGACGGGGGCGAGGACATGGGGGTGCCCGATGCGTACCGATTGCTCGCACACCAGCCGCAGCAGCGACTCCACGTCGGCATCGCCGGTGACCTTCACGGCCACGTCCTTGCCGTGACGCGTGTCCACGGCTCGCCAGACCGTGCCCTGGCCGCCGCGCGCGATCGGCGCGAGCAGCCGGTAACGGCCGGCGAGCATCCCCCCTGCTTCCATGCGCCGTAGCGTACCGGCGCACGGGCTCCTCGGCGTCAGGCGCCTGCGATCGTGAGGATCACGGTGTCGGCGGTGGTGGTGATCTGTACGGCGGTCATGCCCGCGGTCGCGGTGAACGTGCCGCCGACGTCGACCACGGTGTACTGGGCGCCGTCGAGGGCGGACCGGTAGGCATCGAGCGTGGCCTCGGGGTCGTCCGTGCTGTACGTGAGGACGTACGCGCCCTTGGCCCCCGTCACGGAGGTGAGCTCCCCCTTCGGCAGCGGCAGGCCGGCGGGCAGGTCATCCGGGGCCTTCACGCCGTCGACGGTGGCATCGGAAGGGGTGTCCGTATCGCCGGAGGCAGCGGTGTCCGGAGCAGCGGGGGCGGGGGCGGTGGCAGCGGGCTTGTCGGAGCCCTCGGGGGCGGCGCCGTCGCTGCCGCAGGCGGTCAGGCCGAAGACGGCGAGGGCGGCCACGGCGGCGAGCGAAGTGGTGCGCGTCCAGGACACGATGAGATCCCGTCAGTTGAGAGTGGATCGAGCTTCCGGAGGGGAGATTGACACATGAAAAGCCTCTTTGACAAGTGTAAAAACTGCTCCTAGCGTGGCCCCATGGACCTGACCGCCACGACGCGCAACCAAGAGCTCCAGCGCCAGTGGTACGGCGCTCCGCTCGGTGAACTCTGCCGGGACCTGTGCACTTTGTTCGCGGTGACCCAGTCCGGCCTCGCGGAGATCATCGGGGTCTCACCGGCCATGCTCAGCCTCGTCATGAGCGCCCAGCGCGCCCGGATCGCCAACCCCGACGCCGCGGCCCGCCTCTCCGCGGTGCTCCACCTCGCCCACGACGTCCGTACCGGCGCCGTACCGGCCGCGACCGCATACGAGACGCTGGCGACCATCCGGGCCAGCCGGACCCCCGGCCAGGACTCACTGGGCACCGCCTCACTCCCGCCCGCTCCTTCCCACCCGGCTCCGGCCCCCGCCCACGGCCCGGCCCAGGACCTGGACACACACTTCGCCCTACGGCTGCGCGATCTGCTCAACTCCCGTGCCGGCGCCGCGGAGATCCTGGCAGCCGCGGCCCTCCTCGAAGCCGAGCACCCCGGCCTCGCCGACATCCTCCGCACCTGCGGCGTGGGAAGAACCGACGAGGCCGTGAACCTCGTCCGTCGGCTCGACACCGGTCACGGTGTCCGTGGCGTTCGCGGCCGGGACTTTCCGACGGCCTGATCGTCCGGGAGGCCGGCATCGACGACATGCCCCGGCGCGACGGGCTCGCGGGCCTGCGCGCCGACAGCTCGCTCCAAACCCGGGAGGCGGCCGGACCGGCCTTCAGTCCATCGGTCGATCACGACGCAAGAGAGGCGTTAAAGCTTGTCCGGTGCCGCGTAAGCCCTGATACACCGGAAGGTGGGGGCAGGAGGTGCTCACGATGCCTGACTACCTCGTCAGAGGGCCTATCGCGATCATCGCGGCGCTCTTGGCGCCACTCGCGGTCTCTGCGGTGCTGCTGCCCTTCCGTGCCGGCCTGACCACCGCCAATGTCGCGCTGGTCCTGGTTCTCGTCGTCGTTGCGGCAGCGGCCCTCGGCCACCGTCTGGCCGGCGCTCTCGCAGCCGTGTCCGCGGCGGTCTGGTTCGACTTCTTCTTCACCGTCCCCTACCAGCGGCTCACCATCACCAGCAGCGCCGACATCACCACAGCGGTCGTGCTGCTCGCCGTGGGGCTGGCCGTTTCCCAGCTGGCCGCCCGCGCCCGACGCCTGCACGTCGTCACCATCACTGACGCGGACCACCTCGCACGGATCCATCACGCGGCCCACCTGGCCGAGACGGCGACGTCGCCCGACGCCGTGGTGGAGTGCGTACGCGCACAACTCGTCGGCCTTCTCCACCTGCGTGGCTGTCGCTTCCAGTACGGCACCCTGCTCGGACACGGCCCCCGCCTCGAAGACGACGGCTCCCTCACCTGGGGTCGCGGTAAGTGGGACGTCGACCGCCTGGGCATGCCCGCGCAGGAAATCGAGCTGCGAGTCGTCGCGGGCGGCCACTTCCACGGCCGCTTCCTGCTCCGGCCCACGCCCGGCACGACCCCGTCCCTCCAGGCACGCCTGGTCGCCGTCACACTGGCCGACCAAGCCGGCGCCGCCCTGCAGACCACCTGGGCAAAGACAGCATCCTCGCCCTGAAGTGCCGCGAGTACGGCGCGCGGTGAGCGTCGGCGCGTGGGGGCACGTCAGCCGGGGCCCAGCGGACGGCGCGGCGGCGATGGGCAGGCATGCGGCCGCGTATGGTCTTCGGCTTGCTGCTCTCCGGGCAGTGCGCGGCGATGGCGGCGTCTTCTCTTCAGCCGGCGGACTCCACTGTTTCCCCCAACTCCCCTACCCCTCATGGTTGGTAGCCTCCCGGGATGACCGCGACTCTCGACGAAGCCGTCCGCGCCCGACTGCAAGCCCCCAACATCTGGTACGTCGGCACCGTGTTCGCCGACGGAGCACCGCAGGTCAGCCCGATGTGGGTGGATCTGGAGGGGGAAGGGGAGCTGGCGTTCAACACCTCGGTGGGTCGGGTGAAGGAGGAGAACCTGCGCCGCGACCCCCGTGTCTACCTCTCGCACGCGGACGCCACCGACCCCTTCGACCGAGTGCAGATCAGTGGTGTGGTGGCCCGCTTCATCGAGGGCGAGGAGGCACACGACCGAATGGACCGGCTGGCCCACAAGTACCTGGGCATCGAGCGCTTCGAGTGGACCATGCCGGGGGAACAGCGGGTCGCGGTGATCGTGCGCCCGGTCAAGGTGCGACACATCGTCGGGGTGGAGCGGTTCCGGCCCGGCGGCCCCGTCCCCGCTCCCTGACCGGCACACCCGCCGTGGCGATCGTCGCCGCCATCACGGCTTCGTCTCAGGGGAAGGACGACCGCTCCGCCCGCCGACTCGAGCGCCCAGCGGCCATCGTCCGTCGGCGACCTTTCCGCCCCGGCTCCGTGACGGCACCCCGGCCCGCGACGCCATCGCGGAGTCGGCCTCCCTGTCCCACGACATCCGGGAGGAGACAGCGCGAGGACCGTCCTGAACAGGCCGTCGTCCATGCCCGTCCCGCGCTTGGCCCGCACCGCCGGAGCCCGGGTGCCGACCGGTGCGGGCCGCCGATACCCCGGCTGTGGGCCGTACCCGACCCGCCCTATGTCTTCCGGCCAACCCCGGACAACCCGCCACGGGATGAGCTAGCGTTCGCCCGTCGTCGAGCGGCTCACAGCGATACCCGATTCCGGGCAGGACCTGGCCGGACACCACGTCGAAGGGGAACGGTGCAGATGTTCAACGAGAGCTTCGCTTTTCCGGACCACCTGCTGAGTCCGCAAACCGGTTCCTCCGGGCGGATCGCCGTCATCGGCTCCGGCATCGCGGGCCTCGTCTGCGCCTACGAACTCCAGCGCCGCGGATTCGACGTCGTCCTGTACGAGCAGGCGAACCAACCGGGCGGACGCGTACGCACCCACCGCTTCTGGGACGGGACGCACGCGGACCTGGGAGCCATGCGCATCCCCGGGAACCACCACTGCGTGTTGCACTACGTGTCCGAATTCGGCCTGGCGACACGCCCGTTCGTCAACTTCAACCCGGACGCCTACTACCACCTGCGAGGCCGCCGCGTCCGGGTCCGCGACGTGCCGGAGCTGTTCCCGGTGTACGCGCTGGACCCCGCCGAGCGGCAGCCCCCGGCCGAGCTTCTGGACCGCTTACTGAGGGAGGTGTGGGAGGCCCTGTCGCCCACCCAGCGGCGGCGGGTGCTGGCCGGGCTCTGGGACGATCCCGCACTCGACAAGCTGGTCTCGGTCTCCCTGTGGCAGTTTGTCAACGAACGCCTCTCCCGGGAGGCGTGGGACCTGGTGGGCCATGCCACGGGACTGGCCCACTACGAGCAGTCCTCGCTCCTCGAAGTGCTGGTCGACTACTTCGGCCTCTTCCACGTCGGTCAACTGGAGTTGGTGGACGGCATGGACGCCCTGGTGGGCGCCTTCGTCCGCAGGCTGCGCCCGAGGGCGCTGCGGCTGTCCACCCGGGTCGAGGAACTCGTGCTCACCGAGTCCGGGGTGCTGCTCCACGGGAAGGGGCTGGACGGTGCGATCGCCGAGCGGTTCGACTACGCCGTCTGCTGTGTCCCGGCCCCCGCGCTCGACCGCCTCACCATCGCCCCCGGTCTGCCGCATCCACAGCATCACGCCGTCCGGGGGATCAGTTACGCAAGCAGCGGCAAGACGCTGCTGCATCTGACCCGGCGCCGCTGGGAGGCGGAGGACGGGATCTACGGCGGGGGCAGTTTCACGGACCTTCCGATCCAGCAGTGCTGGTACCCCTCGGACAACGCCCGGCGGATCGGTGAGGGGAACGAACGCGGCACCGCCGACCGGTGGACCGCCCGGGACCGACGGCGCTCGGAGGAGCCGACGGCCCTGCTCGGGGCCTATCTGTGGGGTGCCAACGCCCGCCGTTTCGCCGCCCTGCCGAACGCCGACCGCGACCGGTTGGTACTGGATTGCCTGGAACGGCTCCACCCCGGCATCGCCGGGGACGTGGACGACATCGTGCACTGGAACTGGGACGAGCAGGTGGGCATGGGCGGTGGCGCCTTCACCCACCTCACGCCCGGTGAGCACACCCGCTATCTGACGGTGCTCGGATCCCCGCACCCGGTAGACGCCCCACGGCTCTTCTTCGCCGGGGAGCACTTGTCCGCGGCGCACGCCTGGTGTCAGGGGGCCGCCCAGTCGGCGCTCGGCACGGTGAGCCTGCTCCTGGACGAGACCCGGCGTGCCGCGGCCGTCTCCCGGGTGGGTGCCGCATGACCCGGGATACGGAACACGGGCCGGGGAACAGCCCGGCCCCAAAGGCCCCCCGGTCCGACGGACCTTCCCGCCTCAGCCGCGACGACCTCCGGTCGTTGTTCGTCCCACCGCCCGGAGCCCGGGAACGCGTCGGCATCGAGGTCGAGAGCGGACTGGTCGATCCGGACACCGGCCGTGGCGTCCACTATGCGGGGAAGCGCGGCGTCCTGGCCGTCCTGGAGACGATGCTCGCCGAGTGGGGCGGCGAACCGCAGCAGGACGCCGGCCGACTGACCGGAGTCCTGCTGCCGGACGGCAGCCAGGTCACGCTCGAACACGGCTGTCAGATCGAGTACTCGTCCACCCCCGCCTCCGGGGTGGCCGCGGCGGTGACCGACACCCGGGCGGCCCTGGAGCGCATCGCGGAACTCGTCGGCCGGTTCGGCCTGGCCCTGCTCCCGGGCGCCGGACTCCCCTTCGACTGTTCGGGCACCGTCTCCTGGGTGCCGATGACCCGGGGCGCGATCATGCGGGACTTCTTCACGCGCATCGGCGAGCCGGGCAGTCGCGCCCGGGAGATCATGGCGACGGCGCTCTCCACCCAGGTCACCCTCGACTACCTGTCCGCCGAGGACTTCACCGAGAAGCTCCGGATGCAGGTCGCCGCCTCCCCCGTGGTCGCCGCCCTGCTCGTCAACTCGCCCTTGCACGGCGGTCGTCCGAGCGGACTGCTCTCGCACCGTTCGCATGCCTGGCTGCGGATGGACCCGCGCCGGTGCGGTGTGCTTCCCCCGGCCCTGCGGCACGATGTCGGCGTCGACGACGTCATCGGCTGGGCCATGCGGATCCCCATGATTTACCACCGCGACCAGGACCAGCGCTATCGCGCGGCCCCGGACCGGTCGTTCGCAACCCTGCTGGCCGAGGGCTTCGACGACGGCTCGTGGCCGGCCTTCGACGACTGGGCCTCCCACATGTCCCAGATCTGGACGAACGTACGCGTCCGCCGAACCCTGGAACTGCGCGCGGCGGACGGCCCGCCCCACCACGCCATGCCCGCCGTTCCGGCCCTGTGGACGGGCCTGAGCTACCACCGCCCCTCCCGGCTCGCGGCCTGGGAGCTGCTGGGCCGGTACACCGAGCGGGACCACCGCGCGGCGATGGACGCCCTTCCGTCCGAGGGGCTGCGCGGCCGCATCGGCGCAGACCCGCTCCGCGAGCTGGCCGCCGAGTTGCTCCGGCTCGCCCGCGACGGCCTGGTGGCCCGGGTCCGGGCCGGTCTCGAACCTCCGCACGTCGAGTCCTACCTCGACCCCCTGGACGAGATCGTCGCCACCGGCCGTACCTTCGCCGAGCAGTGCCTCCGCCGGTGGGAGTCCGCGTCCGACCTCCGCCGCGACCCGCACCGCTATGTCGCGGCCTATCGCGTCTGAGTCCGTCCCTGGTGAAAAAATGACGGGCCGATGAGTTCCGTTTCCATGCCTGACCCGACGAACGGGGTTCCGCTTCCGTGCCTGACCCGGCAAACGCGCGAGACGGCGAGGTGGCCGTTGCCGCCCCCGCACGTCCACGGCGGCCGGATCCGCCCCGCCGCAGCGACGGCCCCGGGACGCAGGGTCACCGTGCCGCGGGACGAGGCGTGGGGCCGGGCGCGGCACTCGACCACCGAACCCAAGGAAGAGTTCCTGGACCACCGGCGGGAGGGGCTGTTCCGACCGTGCGCCCTTGCCCTCCGGCCGGTAGTCCTCTCGTCGGAACCCGGCAGCTTGTCAGGAGACCGTCGCCGGGGTGTCCCGCAGGGTGACGTTGGCGTGGCTCTCCTGGAAGCTCTGGTCCGAAACGAGGGTCAGCCGGGCCGTGGACTGAAACTCTGGCAGGGTTCTGGAGCCACAGGAGACCATCGTGGTCTTGAGCTTGGCGACGGTCAGGGCGAGCCCTTCGCTGAGGTCGCCCGCGTAGGGGACGTAGCCGTCCACACCTTCCTCGAAGAGCAGCTGCCGGCCTCCCTGGCCGTAGCGCTGCCAGTTGCGGGCCCGGTTCGAGCCCTCGCCCCAGTACTCCTTCACAAAGCCGTCGCGGGTGGGCAGCTTCGCACCGGCCGCCTGGTCGAAGCGTGCGAAGTACCGCCCCATCATGACGAAGTCGGCTCCCATCGCCAATGCCAGGGCCACGTGGTAGTCGTGCACGAGCCCGCCATCGGAACAGATCGGCACGTACGCGCCGGTGCGTTCACGGAAGGCGTCCCGGGCCGCCGCGACGTCCAGCACGGCGCTGGCCTGGCCGCGGCCGATGCCCTTCTGGTCCCGAGTGATGCAGATGGAACCGCCGCCGACCCCGACCTTCACGAAGTCCGCTCCCGCCTCGGCGAGAAACGTGAACGCTTCGCCGTCGACCACATTGCCGCCGCCGACCGGGATCTCCGGATAGTTCTTCTTCACCCAGGTCAGAGCCTGTGCCTGCCAGTCGCTGTAGCCGTCGGACGAGTCGAAGCACAACGCGTCCACACCCGCCTCCAGCAGGGCCGGGACACGCTTCTGATAGTCGTGGGTGTTGATACCCGCGCCCACGCGCAGACGCTTGGCCGCGTCCACGAGCTGGTTCGGGAAACGCTTGTTGTCCGTGTAGTCGGAACGGAACACCAGATGCTGCAGATGCCCCTCGGCATCCAAGACCGGGAGGCAGTCCAGCCGTTCGTCCCACAGCCGCGCGTTGGCCTCGGAAAGCGTGGTGTCAGGCCCGGCATGGGCCAGGTCGGCGACAGCGGTCATCCGGCCGCTGACCGGTCCGTCCAGGTCGTGGCGCTGGGGGTGGAAGTCCCGGGAGGTGACCAGGCCGAGCAGGCGGCCGTTGGCGGTCCCGTCGTGGGTGACCGCGGCGGTGCTGTGACCGGTGCGGCGCATCACGTCGGCCAGAAGGCTCAGGCTGTCGTCGGGGCGGACGTTGGTGTCGCTGGTGACGAATCCGGCCTTGAAGTTCTTCACCTGGAGGACCGCCGCGGCCTGCTCCTGGATCGGCTGGTTGTGGTGCAGGAAGCCGAGACCACCGTTGCGCGCGAGCGCGATCACGAGATCGGGTGTGCTGACGGCTTGCATGATCGCCGACGTGAAGGGGGACTGCATCTCGATCGCCGACGCCTCGCCTACGGTGTACCGCACCAGGGGCGTGCGCAGGTCGACCGTCGCAGCCGAGCAATCGGTCCCCGTCCGGTTCGGCAAGAGCAGAAACTCGTTGAACGTCCGTGAGACCTCGGCGATGATCTGTGCCACTCGTTCCTCCTGAACCGTCGGCCGGGGCCCGACTGCCCCGCCGTGACGATCACCCCCGTATCCCGGGGCCCGGGCAGGCAGAGATCAGCACGACAGCCGTGGAGGTGCCACCGACTGCGGCAGAGCCCTGACCGGCCCGTGGATCGGACGGGTGCGGTCGTGGCCTGGCACCTTATCGATGAAATCAGCCACTGCACGAATCGTGATCCTCACTGGCCGCCACCCCCGGGTGGCTGCTTCAGGTCCTCGGCCCGGCTACGAGGGAGGCGGCCCGGTCACGTCCGGCGCAGGCGACCCGGCGGAGTGCGGTGTGGCGGTGCATCCCGGCCACGTCTGCGAGGGCCGAGCTGGGCGGATCAGCAGCAGGGCCCGGCCGATTGGGAGGCGTCGCTGGAGCGTCCGGACACTCAGCTCTTCGACCTCGCCCACGGTGTGGTCGTGACGGCGGACGCGAAGGGCGACGCCGACCATGTCCTGTCCGTTCCAGGCAGCCCTCCAGCATGCCGCGGTCGTCTGCGGCCGTTCGACGAGCCGGCCGTACTCGAAGCGGGCCACGCGGACGAGGGCGACGCGGTGGGGTGCGTCGACTTGAAGGTCCTTCATCTCCGCCTGTCCTCACGGTTTCCGGGCAGCAGCGCCGCGGGGGCGAGGCCGAGGACCGCCGCCGCGGTCAAGAGCAGCAAGGTGGATTCCGGGCAGGCGGCGGCGCCCGCGCTGGTGGCGATGGCGATGCCGAGGGTCGGACCGCTGTTCGTCGCGGTCTGTTTGAGGCCGCCGACGGCTCCGGCGTACGCAAGTGGCGCGTCGCCGACGACCGTCCCGGTGGCGGTGACCATGACGGCGGCGAATCCGGCGCCGATCACGGCGAAGACAGCACCCGTCGGCGCCACCGCGCCGTTGCGGGCCAGCTGCGAGAGCCCGAAGACACCGAGTACGACGAGGAGCGTTCCGGTGACGGCGGTGGGTCGCGGTCCCCACCGGCCCAGGGCGGCGCCGGCCAGCGGTGAACCGAGCACCATCAGCACGGTGAGCGGCAGTACGTGCATCCCGGCGGTGAGAGGATCCAGGCGCAGGACGCTCTGGAGATAGAAGGTGGCGGTGAACAGGCTGCCGAACAGACCTGCGGTGGCGAGCAGGAGCAGCGCCGTCGAGGCCATCACCGGAACCGACCGCGCCGCGGCCGATGGCACGATCGGATGCGCGGCACGGCGCTCGCTCGCCGCAAGTGCGGCCGCCAGGCCCGCCACTGCGGAGAATTCGAGCAGCGTGGACGGGGCGGCCCAGCCGCGCGCCGGGACGCCCGCCAGGGCGTGGACGAGGAGCGCGAGGACGCTCGCGAGCAGCATCGCGCCGGTGAGGTCGAGCCGCTGCCGGTCCGCGCGCTCAGGGGCCGGCAGCCGGACCACGAGAGTGAGCACCACCACGGCAAGCACGATCGGAACATTGAGCCAGAACACGGCCCGCCACCCCAGGTGCACCACGAGGAATCCCCCGAGCAGCGGGCCGCACCCGGCGGCCACCGCGATCGCGCCCGTCCGCACGGCGACGGCCCGGCGCAGCTCTCCCTCCGGGTAGGCCCACCGCAGCACCGCGAGGGTCGCCGGCTGGAGCAGGGCGCCGAAAACCCCCTGGGCGACCCGCAGCCCGATCACCCAGCCGACCGAAGGCGCCACTGCGATCCCGGCCGAGGCGGCACCGAAGCCGAGCACGCCGACGCACAGCAGCCGCAGGTGCCCGTAGCGGTCCCCCAGTCGTCCCGCGAGGACGAGAAGGGCGGCGACCGCGACGAGGTAGCCGGTGCTGGTCCACTGGATCTGCTCCGGGCTCGCGGCGAGCGCACGCTGCAGGCTGGGCTGCGCCACCAGCAGGACGGTGCCGTCCAGTGCGACGATCGCCGCCCCGGCGACGCTGATCAGGAGTGGGACGGAGCGCCGCAGCCGCCCGGTCATGAGGCCGCCGGGCCGAGGTGGGCGTCCAGCGCGGCTTCGATGAGCCGGTGGGGACCGTCGAGGTTCCCGGGACCCTCGTCGCCGAGTGACTCGAACCTCGCGCCGGACTTCGTCGACCGCGTACGGCTCCACGCTCAGCCATGCGGCAGACCGCGACTGCGTGCCGGAGTTCACGCGTCCCCCGCCCCACCGCGCGAGCGCGGCGAACACCGGACCGAGTGGCCCGCCGTTGTCCGGGACCGTGTACGCACGGTGGGCGTGGCCGGGTGCCGTGTTCGGGGCACAGGTCCGGGGTGGTGCGCCGACGGTCGGCGACCTCTGCCGGCGACGCCGGGGCATCAAGTCCTGACCGGCCTCCGGGACACCCTTCTGGGGGCGTGGAGGGCGAGCAACGGACCTCCATGGTAGGGAGCTTCGCGGTGCCCGAGCCAAGCTTCACTTTGCCGCAGCGGTCGGCTCCGGGGTCTTGCACTTCGCCCAATTCACCTGCCGGCCAGTGCCACAGCGAGGACCAGGACGTCGCGCAGACAGGTGGGGAGGCTGATGTTGGTGATGCACGACAACGGCACAACAGCGGTACGGCCCGCCGCCCGGCAGTTGATAGCGTGATCGTCGTGATAGAGCTGGAAGAGCTGGTCCTGACCCCCGACGAGCGGGCCCAGGGGGTCCTGGTCGACAGAGTGATGTTCATCATGGACTGGACCGGTGAGGATCACCCAGGCCAGCTGGCGGCGTTCGTGGCTGGTCGGGTACGGGCCTTCGGGACAGAACCGACAGACGTCGACACCAACGTCGTCTACCACGCCGCCGAGGCCGACCCGACTCTGCGCCGCGGTGATTTCCCGGTCCGCCAGCTCGACCATCTGTCCGGTGTGCTGGCACATCTCGGCTTCACGCTCGTGGTGCGGGACAACGGCACCGACACCTACGAGGTACTGGTCGCGCTGACCGGTGAGCGTGAGCTGACCGGGTTGATGTACGAGGGCCTCCCGGTGCGGGCCTGGGACTCGGAACCCGAAGAGACCCTGGTCAGTCTGGACTGCCCGAACTGCTCGCAGATGCTGGTCTGGCAACTGTCGGCGCCCCAGACCCTGGCCGACGAGCGCTGCGATTGTGGAGCCGCGTTGTTCGACGCCGCTGGCCGCCCGCTGCCCAACGTCACTCTCCACGACTGAACCGCTCAGTGCCCCCTGGCCTCGGCTCATCCTCACCGATGAACTACTCGTCGAATGCGGCGCCCGCTGATCCGCATGACCCGCACCTGCCCGTCTTCACGTCACAGTGATCCACACCCAGCACTTCATGCTCGTCAGGTGCGGATCCCGCGCAGAGACGTCGGTGGTCGAGGCTGTGGCGCGGCGACAGGACCGGCAGCAAGACAGGCACAGGACCTGGCGATCGTGGAGCTGCGACGCTCTGCAGCCACCGGGAAGACCCGTGCCTGCCTTGTGAACCGGCGGGTCCAGCCTGGCAAGCCGAAGGGTGAACCCGCTCTCGGAGCCGATCACTTCGAAGACGGTGGCCGAGACGAACTCGCCCATCGCCGTCGGACACGACCGGCAGTCCTGGCTTCGCCTCCGAAGCCCGCCGGCCGCTGTTTGCCCGCCGCCACCCGGCCGTCGCCCCCGCCCGTCGCGTACGAGGGGGCAGGTGCGGTCGAACCGGTTGGAAGGCGGAGACCGGGCCGCCGGCAGCGGACGCGTGACGGGATGCACGCGGATGTCATGTTCCAGACATGCCGGTTTCAGACAGTGAACGACCGTTCTTGATCCGGTAGTTGGGCTTACAGACTAGGCGTCGCCCGCGGATGCCCTACCGGGCACCCTCGAAAGGAGACCTTCGTGAAGAAGACCCTGTCTGTGGCAGCGAGCCTGGCGATCGCCGCGACTTGTGGCCTTGGCATGGCACTTCCCGCGCACGCCGCCGACCCGACCGGCGTCACGACTGCGGCGAGCCAGTCGCTGCAGTCCTCCATCGACACCTCCTCCCTGGACCCGCAGCACCAGGCCATCGTCGACAGAATCCTGGCCAAGCTGCCCGCCGACTGGGAGGCCCGCCTCGACGCGGCCAAGGCCAAGTACGGCCTGAACGAGGAGTGGCAGCAGATCCGCGACAGCGCGATCAACCCCGGCGACTACCAGTGCCAGACGACCGATCTGTCGAAGTACGCCAACTCCCTCCTCGATGGCGCCCAGGACCCGTGGACCATCTTCATCCTTTCGCTCTTCGGCGGCTTCGACCTTCCCACCTACGACGCGCTGATCTTCGGCAAGGAGTCGTCGTCGAACACGTTCGGCGTCAAGGGTGAGTACACCCAGCAGCTCAACTCCCAGATGAAGAACCTCAAGCGCTTCTGGGACATCGACTCGGCGCGCATCGAGCTAGTCCCCATGCACGGCGCGGATGTCTTCAGCAGCCCGGACCGGCTCGCCAACACGCTCGCCGTGCTGTACGGCGACACGCCCGAGGAGAACCTCGACCTGGCGGAGATGTTCATCGAGCTGGTCGACTCGGAGCCGATCCTCCAGGGCGGCGCCAACCCGATCTTCTCCTTCAACGCCTTCGCCTACAGCGAGAAGGACGACCCGGATCCGCTCGGCATCACGGACCGGATCATCATGGGTGACGGCATCCTGCAGGGCATGAACGCGGTGAACCTGGGCGATGTCGCGCCGCGCGGCATTCTGGGCCACGAGTTCGGTCACCACGTCCAGTACCAGAAGAATCTCTTCGAGAGCGACCTGACCGGCCCGGAGGCCACCCGTCGCACCGAGCTCATGGCGGACGCGTTCGGCACGTACTACCTGACCCACGCCCGTGGCGAGTCGCTGAACGCCGCCCGCGTTCTCAAGTCCGAGAAGTCGTTCTACCAGGTCGGCGACTGCAGCTTCACCAGCTCCGGTCACCACGGCACGCCCAACCAACGGCTCAACTCGGCGACCTGGGCAGCGGACGTGGCCAACCAGGCGCCGAACCAGGGGCACATCCTGTCCGCCCTCGCGTTCGACGAGCTCTTCGAGGCCAAGCTGCCCGACCTGGTCAAGCCGGACAGCAAGTAGCGGTCACCACCACACCGCGGGGCGATGAACGCCTGAGCGGCTGAGGACCCGCGCGGGGCGGGCCGGATCACGCACCGGCCCGCCCCGCGCGCCCACGCCACGAGCCCGGCCGCGGCCCGGGGTCACAGCCAGCCACGACGGCTGGCCTGCACGCCGAGCTGGAACCGGGTCTTGGCGCCGAGCATCTCCTGGAGGCGGGCGATGCGCCGGGCGACGGTGCGCTCGCTCACCCCGAACTCACGGGCGATCGACTCGTCGGTCAGCCCGGCACTGAGGTAGCTCAGGAGCTGCCGCCCCTCGGGGGTCGCCTCGCTCTTGACGGCCTCACCGGCCGGCGGGAGCGGAACGGCGATCCGCCAGTACGAATCGAAGACGCCGATCAGCCCGTCCAAAAGCCCCGACGGCTGCACGACGACACTGTGGTGTCCCGTACGGTCCGGGGCGGCGACGGACACCACGGCGAACCGGTCGTCGCAGACCAGCACGTTCAGCGCGACATCGGGGAAGACCCGGGCCTGCTCTCCCCGGGCGACGCACTCGTGCGCCACTTCCAGAGCCTTGGGTTCCTGCAGGATGTTGGCGCTGTACACCACCCGGTAGGCGATCCCGCGGTCCAGCGCGTCCAGCGTGCCGGGGCCGACCTCCGGCACCAGGTCGCTCCCGCCCACCGGACCTATCGACAGCGCGCGGACCTGGGACACGGCCCCGTTGTGCACCCGCGACTGGATCTCCTCACGCCGCTCGGAGGTGTCGACGACCTCGACGTAGCTCACTCCGGCGGTGTGGTCGAGCCAGTACTGCGACAGGGCCGCGGCGCTCTCGTAGGCGATCCGGGCCTGGCGCGCGCGCCGCTCGGCAACCGCCTCCAGCGCCGCGCGGGGTGGCTGGGCGGCCAGCCTGCCGTGCGCGCGGAACACCAGGCCGATGTCGCTGAGTTCGGCGACGGCGTCCTCGAGGCCGTCGAGCGCCGACCCGATCAGCGCCGGCCGGTCGGTGAGCTCGGCCAGGGTCTGCGGACCCCGTTCCACGAGCACGAGGTAGGCGGCCTCCGCTGTCGCGGAGAGACCGAGAGCCTGCAACGGGCGCAGTGCGCGCATGTCCCCCCAACCCGGCGGCGCCGCACAGCACCACCCACCGACCCCATCACTACGGAGGCTGTCATTCCGCTAAAGGTCGTCAGCCTAACACCGGCATGATCACGCGGACCGGGAGCGGACGGCGTGACAAGTGGCGCTGGTGAAAGCGTCGGTGAGGGCGCCGACGGAGGCGTCGGCGGAAGCGTCGGCAGCCGGTCCGCGCCCTCGGATTCGTGGGCGTTCGAGGGGCCGCGGCCTCCCTCCGGCCCCGGCCGCCGCGGCGACGGCATCCGCGAACACGATGCGGCCGCGGCGGGAACGTCCGGGTCGACCCCGACGTCCACCAGCAACACCGTGAAGAAGCAACGAACGTGTTCCGCCCGGGCGGCGAACCGGCGCAGCCCGCCGCGGACCGTCTCCACCGGCCGGCCCAGCCTCGCAGCGATGGTCCGGACCTCCCGCCGGCCCGATCACCTCGACCACATCAGCACGTCCGACAGTCGCGAGCGGCGGGACATCGCCCCGGCGACGGAGGCGGTCGATGTCCGATACCGAACTCACCTCCTTGTTGTACGGTTATCGGCCGGGCTCAGGTCACATCGGGGGGACCTTTGAACCAACTCGTCTTCAAGATGCTCGGGCCACTGGAGGTACAGGCCAACGGGGTGCCCCTGCGGATCAGGGGCCGGCGCCAGACCATCGTGCTCGCGGTGCTGCTGCTCTCCGCCGACCGGACCGTGTCCGTCGACACCCTGGTGGACGCCGTCTGGCCCGACTCTCCCCCGGCGACCGCGCGGAACCAGATCGCCATCTGCGTGGCGACGCTGCGCAAGACCTTCAAGGAAGCCGGCGAGAACAGGCTCCTGCTGACGAAGCCGCCCGGTTACAGACCGCCGATCGCGGTGGTCGCTCCGGCGAGGGCCAGTCCCCAGGTGAGGCCGAGGGCCTCACCCAGCGCGCCGCCCGCCATGTAGCCGAGCGACAGGGCGCCGTAGACCGCCGAGAGCGCGGTGCCGCTGACGCGGCCCATCTGCTCGTTCGGGGTGACGCCCTGGACCAGGCTGAGGACGTGGATGTCGAACATCGGGGAGACGAAGCCGATGACGGCCTGGACGGCGATCAGTCCGACGAAGCCGCCGAGGGCGCCGCCGGTCGGAACCAGGACGTAGCCGACGCCGAGGACGACGGCGGTCAGGACCAGGGTGCGGCCGAGCGTGAGGACCTTGGAGACCTGCTCGGAGAGGACCGCGCCGACGATGACGAAGACCGACATGACGGCGAAGGCCGCGCCCACCTGTCCGGGGCTGAGGTCGAGGACCTTGTAGGCGTACACGATCAGCAGTGCGTCGCCCATCGCGGCGCCGAGGTTCACCACTACGTTGGCGGTGAACAGACCGCGCAGGACGGGCGTGCCGAAGAGGGTCTTCAGGCCCTCCTTCATCTCGGCCTTGGCGGAGGCCTTGGTCGCCTCCACCCGGACCCGGGTGTCGCGGTGCCGGATGAGCAGCAGCGCGACCAGCGACACCAGGAAGGTGAACGCGTCGGCGGTGATGGCGCGGGCGGCACCGAGCAGCTGGATCAGCGCGCCACCGGCACCGGCGCCGACGGCCTCGGCGACGCTGCGGCTGATCTGGAGCTTGGTGTTGCCCTCGACCAGGTTCTCGGTGCCGATGAGCTGTGGCAGCCAGGACTGGTAGGCGACCTCGAAGAAGGCCGTGAGAACACCGGTGACGCCGGCCACGATGTAGACGTGCGTCATGCTGACGGAGTCGAGCGCGAAGGCCACCGGGATGGTGCCGAGCGCGAGGAACCGGCCGAGGTCGGCCAGGATCATGACGGTACGGCGCGAGAACCGGTCGGCGACGAGACCGGCGACGGGGGCGAGTACGAGGAACGGGAAGAAGCGCAGCGCGCCGAGGACACCGACCTCGAACGCGCCGCCGTCGAGAAGGACGACCGCGAGGGTCGGCAGCGCGAGCAGCGAGATCTTGTCGCCGAAGTTGCTGACCGTCTGCCCGAACCACAGGCGGTTGAAATCGGAATGCCGACCGAGTGCCATGTCGAGGCCCTTTTCTGATCGGGGCGGAATTGTCGGACGACATGGAACGTACGGAGGGCCGGTTAGCCCCCGGTTACGAATCCGGTGGATTGAAGGCCGGTTGTAGGGGGCGTATGAGAAGCGTTGTAGAACCGTGCGACATCGTCGCGCTCCCGGGCGATCCCGGCGTCGAGGGCCCCGTCCTCCAGGTGTCCCATCGCGCGGGCGTCGAAGAGTTCGACGGCCGGGGCGGTGCCGTTCCGACCACCCGACCAGGTGCCGACCGCCTCGCCGTCCACCATGACGGTCGCACGGATCATTCCGCCGCCGGGCCGGACTCGCTTTTCGTGTTCCGCGGGCACGGAGAGTTCTCTGCGGCGGTAGCCGACCAGATAGTTGTCGTAGGCCGGCAGCAGCCGGATGTCGCCGCGCGGAATGTCCTCGGCGTTCTTCTCCGGTTCCTCCGACGGAACTCCGGCGGCCTGCCAGGCTTTTGTGCAGACGGTGGTCCGCAGTCCGGACCAGTGCGCGAAATCGGCCGCGTCGGACGGGCCGTGGGCGGCCCGGTAGCGGCGGGCCAGCTCGGTCGCGGCGGCGTCGCCGGTGTACGGCGGCGGGCCATCGGCCGACGGAAGCCAGTCGTCGAGCGGGACGAAGGTGGCCTCGCCGTCGCGCTGCGGTCCGTGGCAGATCAGGCCCGCGAGCGCGGTGCGGCGGATCAGGTGGAAGGCGGCCTGGCCCTTGGGCTCTACGCCGAGCGTGGTGAGAAGCTGGGTGAGTTCGGCGCGGGTCAGCGGCCCCTCACCGTCGACGGCCCGCGCGATCAGCGCCGAGGCGCGTTCGCACAGTGGCTCGTCGAGGCCCAGTTCCCGCAGGCGGCGGGTACCGAGGGCCAGGTAGGCAGGGCCGAAGAGGCCGAGCAGCCAGCGGGCGTCGGCGGCCGGGACCAGCTGGAGCGTGCCGCGCATGAACCAGCCGCGCACGGCGCTGCGTTCGGTGTCGAGCGCGTGGCGCACTCCGTCGACGGTCAGGCCCGTCACGCGTACGCGCAGCCCGAGGGCGGCGGCCCGGAGGTCCTGCGCCTGGACGGCGAGGACCCGGTCGAGGGCGGCGGCGACCGTCTTCTCGCGGGCCCCGCCCCCGATCGACTGCGCATGGGCCCTCAACAGCCGGTCGGCGGTTCGTCGTTCCACAGTTCCTCAGTCTCTCACCGCGAGTCGTGCCTGCCGGCCGCCGGACACGCGTCCGCCTGCCCTGTCCTTGCCACCGGCCGCCGGAACACCTTCCGGGTCGGCCGTACCTGTCCGCGCGACACCGCGCACCACCTCGACCGTGCCGCGTTGCGACCGCGCACGACCGCCAGGCTCCGTGCCCACCGAACCAAAGGAATCGGCGGCACGAAGCCTGGCGAGGACGCGCGACCGTCAGCGGCGGCGCAGCACCGCGTAGTAGCCCGGCAGCAACAGCGCCCCGGAGTCCGTGCGCGGGTCGATGGCGTGCAGTTCGATCGCCTGGTCGTGGACGACCTCCCAGTCGTCCGCCGGGAAGGCGGCGTCCAGTTCGGGACGGGTGAAGCGGTGCGAGTGGCGCACCCCGGCCGCCTCCAGCGGGCCCACCAGGTCCTCGGTCCGGCCGCGCTTGCCGCCGACGAAGCCGAGGTAGCCGAAGGAGTTGCCGGAGTAGTCCGGTTCGTGGACGATCAGCACCCCGTCGGGGCCGAGCAGCCGGCCGGCGACGGAGGCGAGCCGGGCCCGTGCCGCGTCGTCGAGGACGTGGAGGACGCCGCGGACGAAGATGTCGTACGGGCCGGCGCCCAGGGCGGCAGCCTGTCCGGCGTCGGTCATGTCGACGGCCTGGAAGTCGACGTTCGCCACCCCGGCCTCGGTCGCCTCGCGCACCGCGTGCTCGATGGCGCTGACCGACACGTCCACGCCGACGACCCGCGGAAAGTGGGCGGCCAGTTCCCGGGCGTAGCGGCCGTTGCCGCAGCCGAGGTCGATGACCGGCAGGTCGCCGCGGAAGTGCCGGTGGGCCTGGTCCGACAACCACTGGAACTCCTCGCTGCTGTCGGCGTCCCAGATGACGTCGCCGCCCCGGCCGGTGCGTCCGATGCCGGCCCAGTAGCGTTCCCAGGCGTCCCCGGTGTCCCGTTCCCCCGCGCACTCGGCGGGGATCTCCTCGCCGGGCGGCGGCGAGAAACGCTCCCAGGTCTCCTCTTCGGCGAGCGCGTGGAGGAGGGCGGTGAACTCCCGGAACATGCCCTCGATCAGCCCGTCCGGGTAGACGGCGGGGAGATGGTCCCAGTTGAAGGTGAGTCCGGCGGGCTTCTCGAAGACCTGGAAGTCCAGCGAGACCTGCGGGGTCTGGGAGATGCCGTAGACCGGCACGCCGAGGTCGTTCTCCTCGTACTGCGGAGGGTGGCCGGCGAGGCTGGTCATCACCACGGGCATGGCGGGTGCGAGAGAACCGCGCAGCTTGGTGAGTTCGCGCAGCACCTGGACGCCGCTGAAGTAGCGGTGCTCCAGGTCGGCCCAGAGACGTCGCTGCACGGCCTGGGCGCGACCGGCGAAGGTGGTCTCCTGCTGTTCGATGGCGAGCAGCAGCGTCGTCGTGGTGTCCGCGAGCAGGGAGTTGACCTGCGGGTGCAGCGAAAGCCGGTTGAAGAGGGGGAAGTTGATGGTGAACCGGGCCTGCCCGGCGGCATTGCCGAGGATCTCGGCGTAGGCAGCGGCGAGGACACCGGACGGGGTGACCTTCCGGTCGCCCGCCAACTCCTGGATACGGCGCCACTGTTCAGCGGGGACGACGTGGCTGAGGCGTTCGAAGCGCACCGGCAGGGCCGGGGCGTCGGCCGATCGCTCAGGCAGTTCGGGCGCGGGCGGCAAGGTGGCCAGGCGGTCGCGCCAGTACCACTCGGAGCGCCGGTACAGCTCGCTGTCGCGCAGGGAGTTCCCGACGGCCAGCACGTAGTCGCGGAAGGTCAGTTCCAGCGGCGGGAGTTCGGCGTCGGGGTCGACGTAGTAGGCGACGAGGTCCGGCACGAGCACCTGGAAGTAGCTCCAGGCGTCGGCGACGAGGAAGTCCAGGCAGAGGTGAATCCGGGCCCGGCCGCGGCCGAGCAGGCTGATCCGCACATCGAACAGCGGCCAGGCGTCGGCGTCGAGCACCTGGTGGGACAGCCGCTCCCGCAGCGCGGCCAGCTCCGTGTCGCGGACGTCCGGGGCGAGCCCGCCGAAGTCGGTCACGGGGATGTCGTACGCCGGGATCTCCTCGCACACCCGCTGGGTGCCGTCGGGCAGGACGCGGGTACGCAGCGCGTCGTGGCGTTCGACGAGCCGGCGCCAGGCAGCCTCGAAGCGGGCCACGTCCAGCTGCTCGCTGTCCCACTCGAAGTAACCGTGGCAGCCGACGTTGCCGAGGTCGACGAGACCGCCGCGGCCGATCCACAGGGCCTGCTGGCTCTCGGTCAGCGGGAAGGGATCGAAGCGGGCCGACGGGTCCGGGACGATCGCGGCCAGGCCGCCGAACTCGTCGCGTGAGCCGTCGCGTTGGGCGGCGACGAGGGCGGCGAGTTCCGCGACGGTCGGGCGGGCCGACAGGTCGGAGAGGCTCAGCTCGATGCCGTAGCGGCGGCGGATCTCGTCGATGAGCTGGAAGGCGAGCAGCGAGTGGCCGCCCAGATCGAAGAAGTTGTCGTGGACGCCGACGACGTCGGTGCGGAACGCCTCGGACCACAACCGGGCGAGCGCGTCCTCGGTCTCGTTGCGCGGCGGCTCGTAACCGGCGCCGGCGGCGCCCTGGTGCTCGGGCGGCTCGGGCAGGGCGCGCCGGTCGACCTTGCCGTTGGCCAGGCGAGGCAGCGTGGGCAGTGTGACGATGTGCGCGGGGACCATGTAGTAGGGCAGGGTGCGGGCCACGGCGGCGCGCAGGGCACCCGGGTCGGGAACCGTGCCGTTCTCGGCGGAGACGTAGGCGACGAGCCGCCGGTCGTCGGTCGCCCGCTCCTGGACGGTGACGACGGCCTCGGCCACGCCGTCGAGGCGGGCCACATGGGTCTCGACCTCGCCCAGCTCGACGCGGAAGCCGCGGATCTTGACCTGGGCGTCGGAGCGGCCGAGGAGTTCGAGGGCGCCGTCCGCGCGGCGCCGGGCCAGGTCGCCGGTGTCGTACAGCACAGGGTGCGGGTCCCCGACGACCGTGCCGGGGCGGAACTTCGCGGCGGTCAGCTCGGGACGGCCGTGGTAGCCGGCGGACACGCCGGCGCCCGAGATGTGCAGGCGGCCCACCTCGCCGTCGGTCACGGGGCGCCCCTCGTCATCCAGGAGGTGCGCGCGCGTGTTGGCGATGGGCACACCGACCGGGACCTGGCGGGTCGCGCGGATCTCCTCGGGAGTGGCCTGGCTGGTGAAGTCGATTCCGGCGCCCAGGTCGAGGCAGGTGAGGGCGTTGGTGGTCTCGGTGGTGCCGTAGGTCATCACCACCCGGAACGGGGTGTCCACCGGGGGCCAGGAATGGACGCGCTCGGCGGTGGTCACGAGGATCCGCAGCGCGGCGTCGGCGGGCCAGGCGAGGTCCCAGACCGGCTCCGCGAGGGCGGCGACCAGCATGGTGTGGGTGACCCGCTCGGCGGCGAGCCAGTCCCGGATCTGCTCGGGGGTCTGTGCCCGGCCGGTCTCGGGGATGTGGATCGCGGCCCCGAGCGGCAGGTACGGCAGCCACTCCATGATCTGCACGGCGAAGCCGGGGGTGGACATCCAGGAGGCCCGGTCGCCGGGGCGCACGCCGTAGGCGCGGGCGGTCCAGTGCACCAGGTTGGTGAGCGCGCCGTGCCGCTCCAGGACGGCCTTCGGGGTGCCGGTGGAGCCGGAGGTGTAGATGAGGTGACTGACAGTGTCGGGACCGGTGACGACCTCGGGCAAAGTGGCGGGCCGCCCCTCGCCCTCGGTGGCGGCCTCGGCGAGCGGCACGTCGGCGGGCAGCCGGGGCGCGAGGTCGGCCGGGGTGAGGACGAGCAGCGGACCCGCGTCGGCGATCATGGCGGTCAGCCGGTCGTCGGGGTTGACCGGGTCGAGGGCGACGATCGCGGCGCCCGTCTTGAGGATCGCGAGGGAGCCGATCACATAGTCCGCGCCGCGCGGGTAGCACAGACCGACGCGCCGGCCGGGGGCGGCGCCCCGCTCGATCAGGGCGTGGGCCAGCCGGTTGGTGGCGGCCTCCAACTCCTCGAACGTCCAGTGGCGGGCGCCCTGCACGAGGGCGGGGGCGACCGGGGTCCTCGCGGCCTGGGCGGCGAGGAGCTCGGCGTATCCGGCGGCCGGGAAGTCGGCGTCGGTCCGGTTGAAGTCGATCAGTGCGGTGGTCACAGGACGGCCCTTTCTCGGGGCGCGGAGGCTCCGCTGCGCAGCAGCCGCACCGGGAGGCTCCTGACACCCCAGGTGAAGTTGGACGAATTGAACAGCGCGGGTCCCGTCAGTTCGAAGCCGTCGAGGACGGAGAGCATCTCGGTGAGCAGGGCGCCGAGTTCGAAGCGCGCCAGCCGGGCGCCGAGGCACAGGTGGCGGCCGTGGCCGAAGGCGACGTGACGGTTGGGGTACCGGTCGACGCGGAAGGAGTGCGGGTCGGTGAAGACGTCCTCGTCGCGGTTGGCGGAGACGTTCCACAGCGTGACGCGGTCGCCGGCGGCGATCTTCCGGCCGCCGATCTCGGTGTCGCGCAGCGCGGTGCGCAGCGCGTGCACCCCGGGGGTGGTCCAGCGCAGGATCTCCTCGACGGCCGGGGCGACCCCCGCCGGTCCGAGGTCCCGCAAAAGCTTCCACTGCTCGGGCAGTTCGGCGAACATGCGGACCGCGCCGGCGGCGGAGTAGCGGGTGGTCTCGTTGGCGCCGGAGAGCACGCCGTTGCAGTTGAAGACGATCTCCTCGTCGCTGAGCGGCCGCGCGGTGCCGTCGCCCTCGTCGACGAGGGTGTCGTGGGCGATCTGGCTGACCAGGTCGTCGCCGGGGCGGGCCCGGCGTTCGCCGAGGAGTTCGATGAAGTAGAGGAAGATCTCGGAGTGCGCGTTGCTGCGCACGGTCTCGTCCGCCGAGTCGAAGGCGTCGGTGGTGAGCGCCCCGAGCCAGGTCCAGTCGGCCCGGGGGATGCCCATCATGGCGCAGACCACCCGGTTGGGGAGCTGCTTGGCGAGGTCGATGAAGTCCAGCTCGTCCAACTCAGCTGCCTCACACACCAGTTCACCGACGACGTGAGTGACGAGGGCTTCGAGCCGGGGCATCTGTTGCGGCCCGAACGCCTGGTACAGGGCCCGCTTGAGCCGGGTGTGGTGGGGCGCGTCGGAGACGATCAGCATCTGCTGGGTGACGGCGGCGACGGCGGCCGGGCTCGGCACCCCGGCCGGGTCACGGGGTGCGTACGGGTGGGCCGAGCCCCGGGGCCGACGTGGGGCGCCGGGACGCGGCCCGGGTCCCGGTGGCCGGGGTGCCCGCCCGCGCGTCGGCCCGGGTCCGGCGCGTCGGCCGCGGGCGCGAGCCGGGTGGCCCACCGGCCGCGGGCGTGCCCGCCGACCGCGCCGCCACGGCCCCTGGTGGCGCCGAACACGGCGGAACTGCGGTCGCGGCCGAGGGCGCGGCCGTGGTCGGCCCAGGTCCGCCGACGGCCGACCCGGTCCGCCTCGCACCAGCACCGGGCGGCACCGCGCGTGCCGACGCGACAGTCTTCGGCACGGTGGCGGTCACCGGGGCCGGTGGTGGGGCGGCGGTCATCGACGGCGGACGGCCGCCCGGGACACCGGCACGCGACGCCGGACGCGCCGACGCCCCCGCACCCGCCCTCGCCCCCGCACCCGCACCCGCACCCGCACCCGCACCCGGTGAACGGATCGCGCCGACCATCGCCCCCGGCGTGCGAGGCGGACCGGCGGTCACCGACGCCGGGCGCACCGGCGCACCGGTCAGGGGACCGAAGCGGGCCGAGGCGGCGGCACCCAGGGACGCAGCCCATCCCCGCGGGACGGGCGCCCGGGTCGGCAGCATGGCGTGGAGCAGGCGGTCCGTCTCACGGGACGGAGCCACCGCGAGATCCTCCCGGAGGCGGCGGGCACACAGCTCGTACCAGCGGCGCACACAGGCGTGTTCACCGCGTCGGCCGTGCGCGGTCATCAGGGCGCGGTAGGTCTCCTCGTGGTGCCGATCGATGCCGAGGGTGCGGCGGCAGACCTCGATGAGGTCGGGGAAGTCCTCCCGCTCGGCGGCATCCGCGCGCAGCACATCCAGCGCATGCAGCGCCAAGGACCGTAAGAACTCGCGGTGTTCGGCCACCCAGTCCGCGCGCTCGCCACGCAGGAACTCGCCGGTGTACAGGTCGGCGGCGGACCGCAGGAGCTCGCGGGCCGGGACCCGGTCGCCGGAGGAAGCGGCGCGCAGCCCGGCCTCCGCCAGTTCCTGGAACCGGTCCACGTCGGACCAGAGTTCGGCGATGTCCAGGGCGTAGCCGAAGTCCCGGTAGTGCAGCCGGATGCCGGACTCCCGGGGACTGTCCGGGTGGGCGTCCAAGACCCGGCGCAGCGCGTGCGCGGCGACCTTGAGCGAGCTGTCGCCTGCGGGCCGGGCCGAGCCGGGCCACAGTGCCTCGTAGAGCCGGTCACGGGTGAGGGTCTGCCCGCGGTGGATCACGAGGTACTGGAAGAGCCCACGGGCCTTGCCGGCCCGCCAGCTCCGCACCGGGACGCCGTTCACGGTCATCTCGAAGTCACCCAGGAAGCGGATGTGTACCGCCTGCCGCGCGATTCCCGTCACCGCGGTGGTCATCTTTTCCTCCCGGGGTCCGCCGAATGCCGTTTCTCCTGCGGTGATTGTGTGCGCGGGGTCTACAACCGGCCTATAGCGGCTCGTTCACGCCCCTGTAGGTCCGTCATAGAGCGGTCGCCCACGCTGATGAATACGACGGCCCCGGCCGCGATCCCCATCCCGGCCTCCGTGTCCGTACCGGCGTCCGTCCGGCCGTACGTCCGACGCGCTGTCCGACGCGATGGCCGAAAGCCCGGTCCGGCCCCCCGGTCCGGCCCCGTTCCCTGGACCCCGACCTCGATCCCGAAATGAGGGCTGCTCCATGACCAGCACCGACACCCGACTTAAGAAGGTCGTCATCCTCGGCGGCGGCACTGCCGGCTGGATGACCGCCGCGTACCTCGGCAAGGCTCTCCAGGACACGGTCGACATCACGGTGCTGGAAGCGCCGACGATTCCGCGGATCGGGGTCGGCGAGGCAACCGTACCGAACCTCCAGCGCACGTTCTTCGACTACCTCGGCATCCCCGAGGAGGAGTGGATGCGCGAGTGCAACGCCAGCTTCAAGATGGCGGTGCGGTTCGTGAACTGGCGGACCACGGGCCAGGGCGAGTCGACGGCGCGGACCCTGCCGAACGGCGGACCGGACCACTTCTACCACCCGTTCGGTCTGCTGCCGGACTTCGACCAGACGCCACTGTCGCACTACTGGTTCAAACGCAAGTACGAGGGCAGCACCACGGAGCCGTTCGACTACGCCTGCTTCCGCGAGCTCCCGATCATGGACGCGATGAAGGCGCCGCGCTGGCTGGACGGCCGTCCGGCCACCCGCTACGCCTGGCACTTCGACGCCCAGCTCCTGGCGGACTTCCTGCGCCGGTTCGCCATCGAGAAGCAGGGCGTGAACCACGTGCAGGACGAGATGACGGAGGTGCTCAAGGACGAGCGCGGCTTCGTCACCGCGCTGCGCACGAAGAGCGGCGCGCTGTTGGACGCGGACCTGTTCGTGGACTGCTCCGGCTTCCGCGGGCTGCTGATCAACCAGGCGATGGCCGAGCCGTTCATCGACATGAGCGACCACCTGCTGTGCGACAGCGCCGTCGCCACCGCCGTACCGTACGACGCCGAGGACGACGGGGTGGAGCCGTACACCTCCGCGATCGCCATGTCCTCGGGCTGGGCGTGGAAGATCCCGATGCTGGGCCGCTTCGGCACGGGCTACGTCTACTCCAGCAAGTTCGCGGACCAGGACGAGGCGACGGCCGAGTTCTCCGCAATGTGGGGGCTCGACCCGGAGAACACCAAGTTCAACCACATCCGCTTCCGGGTCGGGCGCAACCGCCGGGCCTGGGTGAAGAACGTCGTCGGCATCGGCCTGTCGTCGTGCTTCCTGGAGCCGCTGGAGTCGACCGGCATCTACTTCATCACCGCCGCGATCTACCAGCTCGCCAAGCACTTCCCCGACACGACCTTCAACAAGGGCCTGATCGACAGCTTCAACAACGAGATCGAGGTGATGTTCGACGACACCCGCGACTTCATCCAGGCGCACTTCTTCTATGCCCCGCGCAACGACACGCCGTTCTGGCAGGCCAACAAGAAGCTGACGCTGCCGGAGAACATCCAGCGGAAGATAGCCGCCTACCGGGCGGGCCTGCCCATCAACTCCCCTATCACCGACGAGTCGACGTACTACGGCAACTTCGAGGCCGAGTTCCGCAACTTCTGGACCAACGGCAGCTACTACTGCGTCTTCGCCGGGATGGGCCTGGAGCCGGACGCCCCGCTGCCGGCTCTGGCGTACAAGCCCGAGTCCGTGGCCGGCGCCGAGCCCCTGTTCGAGAGGGTCAAGCGGCAGCAGACGACGCTGCTGGAGACGCTGCCGAGCGCGTACGAGTACCTCAAGCGCCTGCACGGATAAGGACGCCCCGCCGCCGCTCCTCCCCCGGCCCGGCGTCCGGCGCGAACCGCCGGACGCCGGGCCGCCGCGCATCCACAGGTTTCGTCATCCTCAGGGAGGCAGACATGTCCCACTCCGCTCCGCCACCGGACATACCCGATGTACCGGAGGCAGAAGTCGCCGAGCGAGCCGCGAAGACCACCACCCCGGCCGTCCTCCACACCGCCGATCTGCGGCCCTTCATGGCCTCCTTCCCCTCCGGTGTCTCGGTCGTCACGACGCTCGACGCCGACGGGCGGCCTCACGGCCTGACGTGCAGCTCGCTGGCGAGCGTCGCGCTCGCACCGCCGACCCTGGTGGTGTGCATCCGGACGGCCAGTCCGACCCTGGACGTCCTGCTCCGCCAGGGGCAGTTCGCCCTCAACCTGCTGCACGAGGAGGCCCGCCCGACCTCGGACCTGTTCGCCTCCGGGGATCCCGAGCGGTTCGAGCGCGTCGAGTGGCGGCTGCCCCTGGGCGCGAGCGGTCCGCACCTCGTCTCGTCCACGCACGCCGTCACGGACTGCGCGGTGGTGAAGACCACCTCCTTCGGTGACCACACGGCGGTCTTCGCGGAGGCGCGCCGGATCACCGTCCGCCCGTCCCCGCGACCACTGCTCTACGGGCTGCGCCGGTACGCGAAGTGGTCCGCCGCCGCGTCGGCACCGCAGCCGGCCGCCGTCCCCCTGCCGCTTCGCGGGCTCTCTGCGGAAGGAGCCGCCCATGTCAGCGGCTGAGCTCCTGCCCGCCGTGCTCGTCGCGATCCCCGCGGCGATCCTGGCCTGCCAGGCCGGCGCCTCGCTCGTCCGGAGGCTCGGACAGCCGCCGGTGATCGGCGAAATCGTGGTGGGCATCCTGCTCGGCCCCTCGCTGCTCGGCTGGGTGTGGCCCGAGGCACAGCACTGGCTGTTCCCCGAGTCCGTCCTGCCGTTCACCTCTCTCCTGGGCCAGATCGGCCTGCTGGGCTTCATGTTCCTGGTCGGTCTCGAACTGGACCTCGGCGCGCTGCGCGGCGTCTCGCGGACCGCCGTGGCCGTCAGCCAGTTCGGCATGCTGGTGCCGCTGGGCCTGGGCGCGCTGCTGGCGTTCCCGCTCTACGGCCATCTGGCCCCGGATGGCGTGGGGTTCGGGCCGTTCACCCTGTTCCTCGCGGTGTCGATGAGCATCACCGCCTTCCCGGTGCTCGCGCGGATCCTGGTGGACCGGGGCTTGTACGGGACGCCGCTCGGCGCGCTGGCCATGGCGTGCGCGGCCGTGGACGACGTGGCCGCCTGGTGTCTGCTGGCGCTGGTGGTGGCGCTCAGTACCAGCGGTTCGCCGTTCGACGCGGTGACGGCAGCCGGGCTCACCCTGGCCTTCGGTGCCCTGATGGTGCTGGTGGTCCGTCCGCTGCTGGCCCGGTGGGCGCAGGTCCGTTCGGACCGGGCGAGCGACGGGATGCTCATGGTCCTGCTGTTCAGCGGGCTGAGCCTGTGCGCGCTGATGACGGATCTGATCGGGGTGCACACGCTGTTCGGTGCGTTCCTCTTCGGTGTGGCGACCCCGCGCGGGCACCGGCGCATCGAGGCGTCGGCGGCGCGGCTGCGGGCCGTGGTCGTTCCGCTGCTGCTTCCGCTGTTCTTCGTCCATACCGGCCTGAGCACGGAGATCGGCGCCCTGGCGGCCGATCCGGTGCAGTGGCTGTGGCTGGCGGCGCTGCTTGCGGTCGCGGTCCTCGGCAAGTGGGGCGGAGCGGCCGGGGCGGCGCGGCTGTCCGGCCAGTCCTGGCGGCAGTCCATGTCGATCGGGTCCCTGATGAACTGCCGGGGCCTGACCGAGCTGGTGGTGCTGAGCACCGGCCTGGAACTGGGCGTGATCGGAACGGAGTTGTTCACCCTGCTGGTCCTGGTGGCGCTGATCACCACGGCGGTGACGGCCCCGGCGGTCGGCTACTTCCAGCGTACGAAGATCCCGCCGCCGCTCCCGACCCCGGAACCGGCGCACTCGACCCCGGCGGCCACGGCGACCCCGTCCGCCTGACCCGGCCTCCCCCACCGCGCCCCCTCCCGCTCGATACGTCCGGCCGGCGACCGCCCCGTCACCGGCCGGATGCGTTTCCCGCTGCCGGGCGGTTCGGCGGAATTCGTGGAATTCGCGGACGAGCCGGATCGGGCCGACGACATGGGCGTCGAACTCGCCGGACTTCCGCAGGTCAGGCGCCCTTCTCTGTTGGTTCGAGGATGGCAACACACTCCACATGGTGCGTCATCGGAAAGGTGTCGGCCCGGGCGGGTCACGGAAAGGACCAGGTCAGACACACTTTCTCGGCTCATCGGTCTTGTATACGGAAGCCCAGAGCGTCAAACGAGCGTCACGGCCGACAGCCCGGCCCTCCTATTCGGGGCGAACCCGCCGCCAAGGTCAGCTCACCCAGCGGCACTGTCAAGTTGGGTGGTGGGACGCGGACTTGGGATGATCGCTGGGCTTGTTGATCGTTCGGGAGGGGCCGGGCCATGGAGGCTGCCGGGGCGGCGGTGTTGTACAAGGGGTTCAGGTTCCCGGCGGAGATCACCGCCCACGCGGCGCGGCTGTATCACCGCTTCCCGCTGTCCTTCCGCGAGGCCGAGGAACTGCTGCTCGCGCGCGGGATCACCGTCTCCCACGAGGCGATCCGGCAGTGGTGCGAGAAGCCCGGCCCCCAGTACACGGCCGCCTTTCGCCACCGCCAGCCGCGGACCGGCGAAAAATGGCACCTCGACGAGGTGTTCATCAAGGCCAACGGGGTACGGCAGTACCTGTGGCGCGCCGTCGATCAGGACGGCAACATCCTCGACATTCAGCTCCAGTCCAAACGGGACGCGAAGGCAGCGAAGCGGTTCATGGCCAAGCTCATGAAGAAGCAGTGCCGGGTACCGAGGGTGCTGGTGACCGACAAGTGCCGCTCCTGCGGGCCGGCCCACCGGCACCTGATGAGCTCGATGGAACACCGCTCCCACAAGGGACGAACAACCGGGCCGAGAACTCCCACCAGCCCACCCGGCAGCGCGAACGCGCCATGGAGGGCTTCCGCTCACCCCGGTCAGCACAGAAGTTCCTGTCCGTGTTCAGCCAGATCTCGCCGCACTTCCGGCCCCGCCGTCACCGGATGACCACCGCCGACTACCGCACCGAGATGCACCACCGCTTCGAAACCTGGAACGAGATCACCAGCACCACCGCCATGCCCACCACGGCCTGAAGACGGGGCCGCCACAGGCCCACCACGCCCTGACGCGCCCCCAGCCGCCACACGCAGGAATCACTTGACAGTGCCAGACGACTTCCTTTCCAGGTAGTAGTAACTGCGTGAATCCGGGTCCCTGAACAAGAAGAACAGGCGCAGCCCCTTCGCGCCCCGCTCCATCTCCAGCGTCCACTTGTATGTCCCCGGCGCAGACTCCCTGTCGCCCGGGAGGATCTCGTGGCCGGGTTTCGGATCACGGCGCTCCTCCCACGAGGTCTGCCGCGTGACGGTCACGATCACGTGCTGACCTTCGCCCCAGCCGACGCGGGCATCGGTCTGTTGCCAGATCCCGGTCCCCGACATGCGCCAGCCCTCGTCGAAGTCATATTCCTGGCCGTCGAGGCGCGTCACGATGGCCGTCCCATCAGCCTCCAACGCCACCTCCGTGCCATCCCAACCCAGCCAGGTCCCTACGATTTCGGCGTGCTTCACATCCGAGACTCCTGGTACGGAGTCGTACTGATGTGGGTTGCAGCCCTGGAGAGATATGAGCAACAGCGCAACGACTGCAAAAGTTGTCCCTAGCCGAGTGCGGCGCATGTCGACCCTCCTGACCACCGCCTCTCGCAGACGGACCGCCGACATCCTTGCAGAACCGGCGGTGCGTGTGTCACTTGGACCCCCTTCTGAATATGCGCAACTCCCACCATTTTGATTGAGATCGCCATCCAGGAACAGCCCGACTACACGCACTGAACCTCATTCATCCTGAATAGCTGCAGGTCATGAGCGTGTGGACGGCCTGGATGATAGTGCCGATGCGGCGGGTGGAGCAGCGGGCGTGGCGGAGGATGCGCCAGGACTTGAGCTGGGCGAAGGCGCGTTCGCCGGGGGTGCGTAGGCGGGCGTGGTCGTGGTTGAACTGCTGGTAGTTCTCCGGCTGTTCGCGGTGGTTCTTGTACGGGGTGCGGACGGTGGCGGCGGCGCCCTGGTAGGCGCGGTCCGCGAGGATGAGGATCTGGCGGGTCAGGCAGGCTTGGACGATGCCGTGGGCGTGGGCCGCGGTGAGATCGTAGGTGCGTCCTGGTGCCGCGTGGGAGAACCACAGGGATGTGCCGTCCGGCGCGGCGATGACCTGGACGTCCATGCCGTGCTGCTTGTGTTTCTGCGAGTAGTACGGCTCGTCCGCCTTGATGCGGTCGGTCGGGATGAGGGTGCCGTCGACGATGACGAAGCCGCCCTTGCCCAGGCCCACCAGGGCCTCGTGCAGGCCCGGCGCCCACGCTGCGAGAACGTCCAGGGTCTCGTCGACGTAGCGCCAGGCGGTGGCCTCCGACCCCCCGAACCCGGCGCCGAGCTGCCGGTACGTCTCGTTCTTCCGCGGGTGCGCCAGTGCCAGCAGGACCTGCTTGAGTAACCGAGTCGGCGCCAGGGGGAGTTGATCCTCTGACGCTGTTCACAGAGGAGCCAGGACACGTGCTCGACAAGCTCGTACGGTACATCGAGGCTGGCAGAACACGGAACCAACGAAGCCTCCGTCGGCCGGTGCGAGGGGCGAGATCACCACACCAACGACGGAGGCTTCACCACGTTCCGATCAGCGCCCCTGACCTGCGGCTTCGCCCTTCAAGGGGCGGGATGAAAGAGGCTCGGTCACCGATCGGTGGATCCAGGTTGAAACGGCCGAGTTACTGAGGTTGAACTCGTGGTGCCGTAGGGGGTGCGGCACTTCACTGCATGCCGTCCAGACCGTCGAGCAGCTTCGACCCGCACGCCGCGCGGGCCTTCCTGTACGCCGGCGAGTTCGGGTCGACTGACGGGGCCACGGGATTCGGGTCGCCGCCCGGCTGCGCGTTGCCGCCGCTCATGGTCGGGTCGGTGAACCCGGAGACGCCGTTGTCCCGCATGCACCGGGCGGGCGCGAGCATCGACTCGTAGTCCTTCTGCTGGTCGCGCTCGAGCTCGGCCGTCATGGCGGCCTGCAGCTCCGGGACGCGGGCGGCGGTGGTGCGGGGGTTCGTCCCGAGGAGGTTCATGCGTCTCACGTTCACCGCCGAGGACGACGGCCCGTCCATGGCCACATGATGGGAACGTAACAATGCCCCCGACCTGGGGGTCCGCCCCCGTTCCGGGCTAGGCGAATGGGTCTTGGGCATGCCCATAATCGGCCCCATGCCGCATCTGCTGCTCATCGAGGACGACGTGTCCGTACGGGACGGAATGGAACTCGTGCTGCGCCGGCACGGATACGGTGTGGACACCGCCGCCACGGGCGAGCAGGCCCTCGCCCTGCTGGCCGGGGAGCGGGGCGCGCGGGTCGAACTGGCCGTGCTGGACCTGATGCTGCCCGGCATGGACGGCTTCGAGGTGTGCCGCCGCATCCGTGCCCGCTCGGCGACCCTGCCGGTCATCATGCTGACCGCGCGCGGCGACGACTCGGACATCGTGACCGGGCTGGAGGCGGGCGCCGACGACTACGTCGTCAAGCCCGTCACCGCACCCGTGCTGCAGGCCCGCATCCGGGCCGCGCTGCGGCGGGCGGAACCGTCGGCCCGACCGGGGCCGGACACCGATCTCGCCGGGCTGGTGATCGACCGCGCCGGACTCACCGTCACCAGGAACGGCACCCCCATCCCGCTTCCGCCCACCGAACTGCGGCTGTTGCTGGAACTGTCGGCCTCACCGGGCCGGGTCCTGAGCCGTGAGCAGCTTCTCGAATCCGTCTGGGACCACAGCTTCCTGGGCGACTCCCGGCTGGTGGACGCGGCGGTCGGCAGGCTGCGGGCGAAGATCGAGGACGTACCGGCCAAGCCCCGGTACATACAGACGGTGCGGGGCTTCGGCTACCGCTTCGGGCCCCTGTGAACGGTACGGACAAGGGCGGTGAGGACGCGCTCCGCGCCACCTCGGCGAGGCGCCCGCGGCGGTTCGTCGGCGGGCTGCGCACCCGGCTCGTCATCACCTTCGTCCTGGTCGCCCTCGTCAGCGCGGTGACCGCGACCACCCTCGCCTACCGGGACGCCCGAACGGCCGTCCTGCGGCGTACCCAGGACGCCGCCGTGGACGACCTGCGGGAGCGGGCCACCGCGGTCGCCGCCGACTTCGATCTGCCGCCCGACCAGCGGTCGCTTTCCCGGTTCGCGGCGAAGATCTCGGACGGCCTCGGGGCCCGCATCGTGGTCGCCCGCTACCAGGACCTCACCGCGGTCTCCGACGCGTACGCCGACACCAAGGAGCGGATCACCGTCGAACTGCGCGCCGCCGTCATGAGCGGCAGCGGCGCCCGGTTCCAGCGGGTGATGTGGCGGGGCGAACCCTATCTGGTCGTCGGCATGCCCGTGACGTACGCCGACGGGGATCGCCGCGTCTCCGGACTGGAGGTCTACGCGATCACCGATCTGCGGGCCGAGCGCGACGACACCGCCGCCCTGCTGGACTCCGTACGGGCGGGCACCGTGCCGGTGGTGCTGCTGGCCGCGGTCCTGGCATTGCTGGCCGCGAGGACGGTCCTTCGCCCGGTGCGGAAGCTGGGCCGGGCCACCCGGGAGCTCGCGGCCGGAGACCTCGGCAGCCGTGTCGCCGTCACCGGACACGACGAACTCGCCGACCTGGCCCGGACGTTCAACGAAACCGCCGACGCGCTCCAGACCTCCGACGCGGAACTGCGCGAGCAGGAGGCGAAGGCACGCCGCTTCGTGGCGGACGTGTCGCACGAACTGCGCACGCCCCTCGCGGCGATGACGATGGTGGCGACCGTCCTGGAGGAGGACGCCGGCCAGTTGCCGCCGGACGCCGCGCGGGCGGCCCGTACCGTCGGCGCGGAGACGGCACGGCTGTCCCGGCTGGTCGAGGACCTGATGGAGATCTCCCGCTTCGACGCCGGGGCGGTACGGCTGAACGCGGCCGAAACGGACCTCGCCGCCACCGTGCGGGCGTCGCTGGAACTGCGCGGCTGGACGGACCGGGTGGAGACACACCTCCACGAGGGGCTGCGGGCGGTGATCGACCGGCGTCGTTTCGACGTGATCGTCGCGAACCTGGTGGGCAACGCGCTGCGGCACGGGGCCCCGCCGGTCACCGTGACCCTCGGCACGGCCCGCGCGGCGGACGGGGGCGGCGGGGAGTGGGTGACGCTGGAGGTCGCCGACCACGGCCCCGGGCTGCCGCCGGGGGCCCGGGAACGGGTCTTCGACCGGTTCTACAAGGCGGACGCGGCCCGTACGCGCGGCGCGGCCGACGACAGCGGACAGGGCAGCGGCCTCGGCACGGCGATCGCGCTGGAGAACGCTCGGCTGCACGGCGGCACGATCGACGTGGCCGAAGGGCCGCGGGGCGGCGCGGTGTTCACGCTGCGGCTGCCCCTGCGGCGCGGTGGGGAGGAGACCTGATGAGGGGCCGGCTGGCGGGCGTGGTCGCAGCGCTGGGCATCGTTCTCACCGGCTGCGGGGTCCAGCCGACCGGAGTGGTGGGCGCGGGCGAGCCCGCGTCCGGGCTGACGAGCGGGGCGCGGCTGTACTTCGCGTCCGCCGGTGGACTGCGTGCGGTGCCCGTGGGCGACACGGAGATCAAGAATCTCGACACCGTGGTGAAACTGCTGCTCAAGGGGCCGCCGCCCGGCGGACCGGCCGACGGTCTCACCTCTTTCGTCGAGCTTCCCGGCTTCTCGGCGGCCGGAACGGGCACCCGGGTGACGCTGCACCTCGACGGCCCCTACGCGGGGACGGGGCGCGATCAGGGCACGGGGCAACTGGTGTGCACGCTGGCACGCGCCCAGTCCGTGCTCGACCCGAAGGTCAGGACCGACGATGTGGAGGTCACCCTGCTGCCGTCCGGAAGCGCCGCGCTGGGCCCGTACCGGTGTGCGGAGTTCCTCAACGGGTGAGGGCATCGGGTGCGCGGAAGAAGAAGGCCGCCGGCCCGGGCCGCGCCCCCCTCACCACGCCGCCGCCCCGGGCTCCTTGAGCCAGTGCCGCTCCCGGCACCAGGCCCATTCGACGGGTCGCCACGGCGGAAGCGGCCGGAGCCCGGGTTTCCCCTGAGTGGTCGCCGCCGCGTTCGCTTTCGGGTGACTTGTCGGCCGGTTGCCGCCGGGGCCCCGTCGGCGGTGCCCCAGCATCGCAACCGTCCGGCCTCGCCCAGGCCGTGTCTTCGCACGGGCGTCACAGCAGAAGCCGGTGCGAAGACATGGCCTGGACCGGGACGGGCCGGAGCGTTGGGAGATCGTTGTGCGCATCCTGCTCGTGGCGAGCGTGTTCAACAGCCTCACTCAGCGTATTCATGCCGAGTTGAGGGACTGCGGCCATGCCGTAGCGGTGGAAATCGCGTTGCCGAACGTCTCGGTGCGCGACGCGTCGTTGCGGCGGGCCGTGCGCGCGTTCGCGCCGGACCTTCTGGTGGCCCCTTTTCTGAAGACCGCCGTCCCGCAGGACGTGTGGGCGGCGCACACCTGCCTCGTCGTCCATCCCGGCCCACCGGGCGACCGTGGGCCCTCCTCCCTCGACTGGGCCGTCCAAGAAGGCGCGGACACCTGGGGCGTGACGGTCCTTCAGGCCGACGAGGAGATGGACGCCGGGGCCGTCTGGGCGTCGGCCACCTTTCCGGTGCCACCGGTGGGCAAGAGCGATCTGTACCGCAACGAAGTCTCGGACGCCGCATCGCGGGCCGTGCACCTCGCCGTCGAGCGCTTTTCCTCTGGTACGTATGTTCCTCGTCCGCAGAGCGGCGCAGGTGCGGAGTTGCTCATCCGTACGCGACCGTACCTGCGTCAGGCGCATCGGCGCATCGACTGGGCATCCGACTCCACGGAAACGGTTCTTCGCAAGCTGCGTGCCGCCGACTCCTTCCCCGGCGTACGTGACGAGTTGCTGGGGGACGAGTGGTTTCTGCACGGAGGGCACCCGGAGCCCGAACTACGCGGGAAGCCGGGCGAGTTGGTGGCCGTACGGGCGGAGGCCGTCTGCCGGGCGACGACCGACGGCGCGGTATGGATCCCCGAGCTCCGGGCCTGCCGCCGGCCGGATGGCCCCGCCACGTTCAAACTGCCCGCGACGATGGCGCTCGGCGGGCGTCTGCCCGCACTTCCGCAGCTCCCCGCGCCGCCGCACGAGCAGGAGCGCCGACGCGGCTGGAGTGACATCAGCTATCGCGAGGAGGGACAGGCCGGTTTCCTCGCGTTCTCCTTCCCCGGCGGCGCGACGAGCACCACGCAGTGCCGACGCCTGCTCGACGCCTACCGAAGGGCGTGCCGACGGCCCACCTCGGTGCTGGTACTCGGCGGCGGCCGGGACTTCTTCTCCAACGGAATCCACCTCAACGTCATCGAGGCCGCCGCCGATCCCGGCGAGGAGTCCTGGGCCAACATCAACGCCTTGAACGACCTCGTGGAGGCGGTTCTCACCACGACCGACCGGCTGGTGGTCTCCGCCATGGGCGGCAACGCCGCCGCAGGCGGGGTGATGCTCGCCCTCGCCGCCGACGAGGTCTGGTGCAGGCAGGCAACGGTGCTGAACCCGCACTACCGCCTCATGGGGCTGTACGGATCCGAGTACTGGACCTACACACTGCCGCGCCGGGTGGGGGCCGCTGCCGCGGAGCGCCTCACGGGTACGGCGTTGCCGGTGAGCGCCGAGGCGGCCGTGCGGCTCGGCCTGGTCGACCGGACGGTCGACTGCGAGGCGCAGTCGTTCTCGGACGAAGTCGCCCGGTTGGCGGTCCAGCTCGCCACATCGCCCGCGGCACGGTTGCGTATCGCCGCCAAGAAGGCCGAACGCGACCGGGACGAGGCCCGAAAGCCCCTGGCCGCCTACCGGGCGGAGGAGCTGACCGTGATGCGGCGGACCTTCTTCGATCCGCGGTCGTCCTACCACGCACTGCGGCGCGCGTTCGTGCACAAGGATCCGCCCGCGGGCCGGCTGCCGCACCTCGCCCCGGTCTCGGCCGGCAGATCCGCAGCGGGGCGGCGCGTCGGGGCTCCTCGACCTTGACCGCCTCGGCTTCGAAGTCGCCCGGGACAGCCGCGGCGCAGATGGGCCAGGTCACCTTCCGGGAGGTCTGCGCCCGGGAGACGGGAATCCCGCTCGCCGAACGAGCCGAACGAGCCGAACGAGCCGAATGAGCCGAATGAGCCGAACAAGCCTGACGGGCTGAACGGGCTGAACGGGCTGAACGGGCGTCGGCGACGGGATCCTCGGCGCCGTCGGCCGGTCAGTGGCTGCGGGCGACGCAGGTCCGGTCCTGAGCAGGCAGCTTCCCGGTGGCGAGGTACCGGTTGACCTCGTTGTCCACGCAGGCGTTGCCGTACTGGCCGTAGAGCGCGTGCCGGTAGGCCCCCTCAAGGGTGATCAGCCTGGAGCTCGGCAGCAGGCCGTGCAGTGCCACGCTGCCCGTGTACGGGGTGCGCGGGTCGCCGGTGGCGGCCACGATCAGGGCCGGTGTGTCGTGACGCACCTGGGTGGGCTTCTCACGGGGCCGGTCCCAGAAGGCGCACGGGCCTATGTTGTTGGTGAGGGGCCCGAACAGCGGATGCGCAGCGCGGCTGCGTTCGATGTCCCGCCAGTAGCTCTCGGGATCGCGCGGCACGGAGACGTCGCCGCAGAGAATCGCGGACTGCACACTGCCGTTGCGCGACCCCTCCTCGGTGAGCGCGGACCGCAGCATCGCGGCGAACTCCGGTGACAGCGGGGCGGGTCGTCCCGCAGCGGCCCCGGCGAGTACCGACAACTGCTCCGAGGCCGCCGCTCGTGCCTCTTCGGTGTCGTCCGCGGTCCCGGAGAAGATCACGAAGGGTACCTGGGTGTCGTCGAGCCGGAACGTGTCCGCGCCGGTGCCGACGGTCAGCGGCCGGCGCGCGGAGGCCGCGACGATGCGGTCGACCGTGGCGAGCACCTGCCCGCGCGTGCGGCCGAGACCGTACGCGTCATGGCGCCGCGCCGCCCAGGAGGCCCAGTCGGCCAGGGCCCGCTCGTTCTCGCGCTCCACGCCGCGCATCAGCCGCGGGTTGTAGCGGCGCGGATCCAGTGCCCCGTCAAAGACCACCCGGTCGTACCGTCCGGGGAACATCTGGGTGTAGACCGTGCCCAGGTAGGTGCCGTAGGACCAGCCCAGATAGGAGATCTCGCGTTCGCCGAGCGCGCCCCGGACGACGTCCATGTCGCGGGCCGTGTTGCGGGTGGTGACGTGCGGGAGCACGGCCCCGTTGGTGGCCCGGCACTTGTCGGCCAGGCCCTTCTGCAGGACGACCTGCCGCTCGAAGGCGGCCCGGCTGTGACCGGCCGAAAGCACGGAGGAACCGACGGGCCACTCGCAGTCGAGCGGGGCGCTGCGCCCGACGAAACGCGGGTCGAAGCCGACGACGTCGTAGCGCGCACCGGTCTCCTTCATCGTCCGGCGAACGAGCGGGGCGTAGCCGAGGCCGGGCCCGCCCGGCCCTCCGGGGTTGAACAGCAGCGCGCCGATCCGGTGACGGGTGTCGGTGGCGGCGAGGCGGGAGACCGCGATCTTGAGCGTACGTCCCCCGGGGTCGGCGTAGTCGAGCGGGACGGTCACGTCGGCGCAGCGTGCGCCTGCCTTCTCCAGGTCGTGGCCCGGGGCGTCGTCCGGGCCCAGGACGCAACTGCGCCAGTCGAGGCGCTGGTGGTAGTAGCGGTCGAGGCTCGTCCCGCCCGTCACCGCTCCGCCGTCAGGGTGCGCGGCTGTCGCCGTCGCGCCGGGCAGCACGGTGAAGCAGGCGGTCAGGGCGAGGCCCAGGGCCGAGGCGCGGCGCACGCCCGCGCTGATGGTGGTCACACGGTCTCCTCGAGTCGGTGCATGAGGCAGTGGTACGGAAGGCGAGGGAGAACGGCGAGTCGGCCCGTCCCCTCCGGGACCGCACCAGTGCGCGGCGGCCCCGAGGAACCGGCGGCCGGGCCGCGCGTTCGGCTACCGGCGCGTCCGGCCCGTTCCCGGTGGGGCGGACCGGACCGACCGGGCCACGAAAGGCAGTCGGAGGAAAGCGGAATGCCCCCTCGACCGGCCTCGGCCCCGGCCCGGCCGTTCTCGTCATGCCTGCCACACTGCCACCGCGCCTGACACGACGTCATCGTCTCCTGGCACTCATGTGCGCGTACGTCATCGTCTTCTGGCATTACCGTGCGCATACGTCAGAGGTCGCATGTCCCGGCCGACGTCGCACCCGAGCCGGCCGGACGGGGACGGACCGCCGCCGGGAGGGGGCGCGGGCTATTGACGCCCCCCGTGGACGGGCCGAGTCGACGCCGACCCGCCCGCCGCGCAGTGCCGTCTGCCCCGCCGGGGGTTCCAGCGATGCCGACGGGCTCCCGCCCACGGAGTGCCGGGACGGCAGAACCGGCACGGTCCGACCACGACCGGCGGGGGCCACCGCGGGCGTGATCCACCCCGAGCGCGACCGCGCCGCCGTCACGGCCCGGTCGCGAGCATGACGATCAGGACGAGGACGAGCAGGGCCACGTAGGCGGCGGAGTGCAGGCGGTCGGGAACGCGCCCGCCGACCCGCCTGACCAGGGCGATGGCGGGCAGGGATCCGCAGAGCAACGCGGCGCAGGCCACGAGATCGACGTAGCCGACACGGCCGCCGTGCACCTGGGCGGCGGGCGCGAGCGCGTAGACCAGGGTGCCCGCGAGGGCGACGGGGGCACTGAGCGGGTTCGCCAGCGCGGTGGCGGTAGCCATGGGCAGTCCCCGGCGGCGCAGCAGCGGGACCGTCATGACGCTGCCGCCGACGCCCAGGCTCGCCGCGACCGCGCCGATGCCCACGCCGCCGAACGTCGTGGTGAACCGGCCGAGCGGGCGCGGCCCGTCGCCGTCCGCCACGGTGAGGAACCCCTTGCGCAGGAGACTGTCCGCGATCGTGACCACCAGGTACACGGCGAACAGCACGTGCAGCAGGCCACCGCTGAGCCGGGTGGCGACGAGCGAGCCGAGTGCCGCGCCCAGCAGCACGAAGCCGCCCAGCGGCCACACGTACTCCTGCCGCAGCAGCCCGGCCCGGTGCTGCGCCAGCGTGGCGGTCACCGCGTTCACGACCATGACGGCCGTCGAGGTCGCGACGGCCACGTGCATGGCGTCGCCCGGGTCGTCGCGTACCGCGGTGGTCAGGAACGCGTACACGACCGGGACGGTGACGAAGCCGCCGCCGAAGCCGAACAGCACCGTCGTGACGCCCGTCAGACAGCCGAACAGGAGGAGTGGGAGGTAGGGAAGGAACGAGGTCGACACGGTGGAGACGCTAGACACCGGGGGCGACGGCGGACAATCGATCATTCGCCGACTTCTTACGCGCAGACGACAGCGGGCGCGTAGGGTCGAAGGGTGCGCAACATACCGGTCGACGAGGTGGACGGCCTGGACCGTGCGGTGCTGGCCATCGGCACCGACTACCCGCACGACCACCTGCTCCCTCTCCACGCGCACCGGCGTGCCCAGGTCCTGTACGCGGCGACCGGCGTGATGCAGGTCGAGACGGCGGACGGGGCCTGGACCGTGCCCACGGCCCGTGCGGTCCTGATCCCGCCCGGGGTCCGGCACCAGGTCGCCATGACGGGGGTCAGCACCCGCAGTCTGTACATCGAGCCCGGTGCCGTTCCGTGGTTCCCCGAGCGGTGCCGGGTGGTGGACGTCTCCGCGCTGCTGCGGGCGCTGGTCCTGGACGCGGTCGACATGGCACCCCGCTACCCCGAGCACGGCCGGGACGCGACCGTCGTCGAGCTGATCCTGCACGAGCTGCGGAGCCTGGCGCCACTCCCCCTCGACGTACCGCTGCCCGCCGCGCCGGAGCTGCGGCGGCTGTGCGACGCGTTCCTGAGCGCACCGGACATCCACGATCCGCCGGCGCGTTGGGCGGCAGCCCTGAACGTGAGCGAGCGCACCCTCGGCCGGCTGTTCCGGCGCGGTACGGACCTCAGCTTCGCTCAGTGGCGGCAGCGCGCGTGCATCCTGCGGTCGCTGCACGCGCTCGCCGAGGGCACGCCGGTGACCCGGGTCGCGGCGTCGCTGGGGTACGAGAATCCCGCCGCGTTCACCGCGGCCTTCCGGAGCCTGCTGGGCCGTGCCCCGTCCGCGTACCTGGCCCGGCCGCCGCACCGCGGCGGAGGTTGAACCGCGGCGCGGCGCCCGCGGGTCCGCCTCCCTGGACCGCTCGGAACCGGCGCACTCGCGTCCGCCGTCCCCGCACCGCACTACCGTGTCGGCGCGGACGGCCGCCTGCCGGCGAAAAGGGTTCTTCGGTGCCTTCGTCGCCCGGTGGATCACGTCATCCGCGCTTCGTCCTCATCGCCCCGCCGATCAGCCCGACGGTGACGTGGGTCGAACCCAACGACGAAGCGGGTCGAACCCGACGGTGACGCACGCCGAAACGGTTGGCGATCTCGCACAGGGCGGCTTCGTTCCCGGGCGGCGCGGCGATCTCGCGCCGCGGGACGGACCTGCCGGGCGCGCGGCCCACCCCCGCCGGATCACGGGGAACAGCGGGCGTCGAAGGCCCCGCGGCCTCCGCTCAGGCGTTGAGGTCGAGCACGCGGACCGGCTCGCCCTCCCATCGCTTCGGGGCGGTGGTGGCGATGATCGCCCCGTCGGGCCGCTCCGGGGTGGGCAGCGCCGCGTACTGGCTGTGGGCCGCGGCCCAGGTCGCCTGTCCTGCGACAGCCAGCGCGGCCGACAGGTCCAGGTCCAGGACCGTGATGCCAGGCAGCGCGGCGAGGTGTTCCGCCGTGCCGGGGCGGGCCCGGTCGGCCTCGACGAGAGCACACGCCGGGGCGTAGAGGAACCAGCCGGGCTCGGCGTGAGCCCGGTGGATGAGCCGGGAAGCGAGGACGTTGCCCTGGCCGGCCGCCGCCATCGCCGTGTCGTCCAGGACGATGTGCAGAGCATCGCTCACCGGGCCGTCACCCGGGCCAGGCGCCGGTCCAGCTCGATGTCCTGGGCTGCCTGCTCGGCCGTGGTGGGGGCGTAGCCGGTCCACGCCTTCAGCGCGGCGCGGGCCTTCTCCGCGCGTTCGGCACGCTCGGCCGGGGTGAGCAGGGTCTCGGCCAGGCGCGCGAGATATGCGCGCAGCGACAGGCCCTCGGCAGCCGCGATCGCGGCCAGCCGGTCCTTGGCCTCCTCCGGGAGGCGGATATTGGCATCGGACATCGTCGTGCTCCTTCCCACCCCCTCAGGATACGGGTACGGGTACGTACCCATTGCCCCGTGCCCCTGAATTCGGAGCGGTTGCTGTCGAAGACCGACCCCGGCCCCCGGGAATCGGCACAGCAGGGCAGTCAGCCGAGCCACTGCTTCCAGCGGGCACGGGGCGGATCACAGTGGCCCGAGTCGACAGCCTGCTGGTAGGCGCGGTCGACGAGTTCCTCGTCCGACCACACTCGGCCGTTGGCATCGGGGAGAGTGTGCCCGCTGCCGTCGGTGATTCTGGAGATGCCGACGACGCAGTCGGGGCGCACCGTTTGGGTGGCATACCAACTCAGGATCACAGCAACCAGGGCAACGGCTCCGCACGCGATGACAAGCAACTGCCGCGGACTGCCAGCTCTATGCGAGATCACCGGTGCATCGTATGGAGTGCGAGTGGCCAGTGGCTCGCTCAACCTGGCTGACGCGCGCGCTTGGCCTTCGGTGGCACGAACTGGCATCCGTCAGGATGCGATGGCGCGCGGTCGAAGTCCGGTGACACCGGACACCCGTCGCAGTGCGGCCGGCCACGCGAGGCACGTTGTCCCGTCTCCGTCGATACGCTCCGCGCCTCGAACGATCCGGTCCGATTCGTCTCCGGTCTCAGGGGATCCGGTGCGACGGGCGGGCAGCGGTCATGCACACAACGTGGCTCAGGACACGAGGGAACGTGCGATGCGGAATCCCACGTCGTCGACCTGGAAGGTCGGGTGGCTGCGGCGCCGCGCGGAGGCCCGGCAGCTCCAGTGCTCGTCGAACCAGCCTCCGCCGCGTAGCACCCTGTAGGCGCCGTAGACCTCAGCGTCGTAGATGTCCCAGCACCAGTCCCAGACGTTGCCGAGCATGTCGTACAGGCCCCACGGGTTGGGCCGTTTGCGACCCACCTCATGGATCTGCTCGTGGGAGTTGCCGCGGTACCAAGCAATCTCGTCGAGAGGTCCGTAGTGCGGTCCGGTCGTACCGGCACGGCAGGCGTGCTCCCATTCGGCTTCGGTAGGCAGCCGGTACCCGTCGGCGGACGCGTCCCACTCGATGCCTTCGCCGTCGGTGTGGAGGTGGTAGGCCGGTGCGAACCCGTCGCGTTGGGACAGGGCATTGCAGAATCGGACCGCATCCCACCAGGAAACGTTCTCGACGGGCAAGGAGGCCCCCTGGGCGGTGCTCGGCCGCAGGCCGGCGACCTGTGCGTACAGTGCCTGGGTGACGGGGAAGGCCGCGAGTTCGTAGGGCGCGACCTCGACCGACCAGCTGCGCTGAGTCCGCCGGTCGGACAGCGTTACCTGCCCCGGCGGGACGGCGATCATCTTTCCTGCGCTCGCATCCATGTACAGGTGATCGTATCGGTACCTGTTCCGGACGACCGCGCGGCCTGCCTTCCGCACTGTCCCCGCGCCCGATCGAACCCAACTGCCATCGAGGGTCAAAGGGTCGAAACGAGACGTCGCCCGACGGGGTGATGCTTCGGTTTCCTCGGGCCGGACACCACCGGTTGTTCCACGCTCGTCTTCGCGTTCACCGCGCTTCTCCGCACCATCGGGGGTGTCCCGTGATCAGCTGACGGGACGGTCAGTCCCGAGGGGAAGGGCCGGGTGGGGCCGGAGAACGGCTGGGAACGGCGAGGGTGTTAGTTTCCTTCCCGTGTTGGAACACCAGGACGAGACCAGGGCGGCCTACGACGGGGTCGTCGAGCTGTATGCGTCGATGTTCGCCAACCGGTTGGAGACGCAGCCCTTCGCGCGGAACATGATCGGCACCTTCGCCGAGCTCGTGCGTGATACAGGGAACCTGCGGACAGCCGACGTCGGGTGCGGACCCGGTCATCTGACGGCCATGCTGCACGACTTGGGGCTGGACGCCTTCGGCCTCGACCTCTCCCCGGCTATGGTCGCCCACGCCCGGCGGGCCCATCCGGCACTGCGGTTCGACGAAGCACGCATGGAGGCCCTGCCGGTCGAGGACGGCGCGCTCGGCGGAGTGCTGGCCCACTACTCGATGATCCACACCCCACCTGGGGAATTGCCCGCGCTGCTCGCTGAGCAGGTGCGTGTCCTGGCTCGTGGGGGCCTGCTCCTGGTGTCCTTCTTCGGGACCGAGGGACCGGAGCCGGTCCGCTTCGATCACAAGGTGGCGCCCGCCTACAGCTGGCCGACGGGGCAGTTTGCCGAGTTGCTGGCCGGGGCCGGGCTCGTCACGGTGGCTCGGTTGCTCCACGACCCGGCCTCCGAGCGGGGTTTCCTCGACACCCACTTGCTGGCCCGCCGCCCGTAGAGCGTGGCCCGTGGCCTGGTGCGAGGTGGTGCAGATCAGCCGAGGAGTTCGGACTCCGGGGAGAGCGCGACGACGCGGATCCGGTCGCCGGCGCGGTAGGTCACGTTGCCCGGCGCGTCGCCGACGGCCGGACCACGTGCAGGTCCGAGGCGGTGAGGGCGGGTTCGGGGCTTTCCACATCGCAGCACCATGGGGAACGGCGCTCTCTGGCGGATACAGTTGGCGACTTCGGCGGTACTCCTGCATCTCTCGCGAATGAGACTTCCGCGAGATTCGGCCCGTTTGAGAACGCCGGCCAACGGCGGTCTCAAACGACCTGGCAACCGCGCGAGTCAGCAGCCCACCACACGCCAGACACAACGGGAGGCGTTCGGCGAACCGCAGCTGCTGCTCGCCGGGGCCGAGCGGATCGGAGACCGACCGGCGGTGCTGCCGGTGCTCTACCACCTGGTTGACCAGGGTGCGGGTCCGCCCGGCCGACGTCCACGGCACCGGCGCTGTCGAGGAAGCCATGGCCCGCCATGTGGAGGGCGAGCAGCGCCTCGGACACGGGTCTGCCGTACGCCGCGTCAGGCCGCGCGCCCCGTGTCGATCAGGGCGGCCAGGGCGTCCATCCCTCCCGCCGCCGCGATCTGTTCGGCCAGGGCCCCGGTCCGGTACCGGTAGCCCGGGTCGGCTGGCACCCGGCGGGCGGTCGCACCCAGCACCTTCGCCGACGGGCGGTTGGTGCGCATCCCCACGCCCACACCGGACCAGGAAACCCACGCGGCCCACCTCGCCGCCGGAATCGACCTCATCGCCGCCGCCAACGCCCGCTCGGCCGGACTCTGGCGTGCCTTCGTCAGCGCCGCGGACACGGAGGCCGATGTCCGGGCCCCCCTCGGCTCCGACTCGTCGCGGCGGTGCTGCGTCCCGGTCCGTGACCACACAACCGGACAGCCCGCCCGCTCACCCCGTCCGGTACTCCGCCCCTGCCCTGTCCCGCGGTGGCGCGCCTCCGACCCGAAGTGGGCGACGAGGTCAGGATCCGGCGCGGCACGGGACCCCGACACACACAACTGCCCGCCCCTGGACGACCGCGCGCCCCGTTGCGGTCGCCCTCGCGCTGTCCGCGACCGCCCTCCTGCTCGTGTCCGCCAGGGTGACAGGGTGACAGGGGTCTTCGAGTGCCCCGGTGAACCACGGAAGGGGTGCTTCGGCGATGCGTGCGCAGTATCGAGGTGACAGGCCATCACCTCGAAGTGCCCTCGTACGATGGTTCGTTGGCGTCCCACGACCCACTCGCCACGATCGACCGGGGTGAGCGCTGCGCCTTCCCCCTGAGACGGCGGCCCGCCGTCTCAGGTTCCCTGGAGAGGCACTATGTGGAAAGGGTCTCAGCACGGCGTTTCCACCTTGCCTCCCGATCGGCCAACCGCTGTACTGGGGCCCACGGCGATTTCCGTTACGCATACGTGCCGCGGGTGCGCCGTGGAGGAATCGAGTTTGCGTTTCATCACTTCGCCGGCATATCCACGGGGGTCGGCCTACGAAGACTCCATCACCGACCAGGCTCTGCAATCAAAATCACCGATCACCGAAAAGAAATCGCCATGACAGTATCGACCTGGCGAATATCATGAGCCTGCCGGAACCCGCCGGACCGAAAGCAATCGAAAGGCCCACCGATCATGCGCTGCGGTCCCGCATCGCCCCCTGAGAAGCGTTCCTCCCGTCGAAGACACCCAGGCCCCGCACAAGGAGAACACTGACGCGACCTCAGGGAATCACACGACCGGGTTGATTGTGCGCCGCCACCCCCAGCAACTCAACCTTGTGTTCATTGTGTTCATTACGTTCATTGCGTTCATTCTTTTCACCACCGCCTGTCCTGCGGAACTGTTTCTTCCACGAGACCTACCGGCCATATTTTTCCCCACCGATGACGCCGGTTGTCGCAGCAACTCGTTGTGAAGAGACCGGGTACACAACAGCTGGGAGCGGACCCTCACGCCTCATTTCAGTCGTGCGGGTGTGCAGCCTTCCGCCAGAGGCAACGGTATTGACCATTCACGGGATTCACCCGCGAGAAGGGAGAGGGACTTCAGCATGCCCAAGATATCCGAGCGTGTCGTCGTACGCTGTCTTGGTGGCTTTTCACTGGAGTTAATGGGGCGCCCGGTCAGACGATGGCGGGCCGGCAAGGCACGCGAACTGTTCCTCTACCTCCTCATCAACCGGGGCCGCACGGTCGACCGCGACGAACTGCACGCCGCACTGTGGCCGGACCGCACCCGCTCCGCGGGTTCGAGCTCCGTCAGGGTCGCCAAACACGCGGTCCAGCAGATCCTCAGCGGTGAGCAGGGAGCGGGAGAGCAGCCGGCAGCGGAGATCATCCTCAACGAGTACGGCTACACCCTCAAGGTCCACGACGCCTGGCTGGACTTCGAGGCGTTCGAGCGGCTGTGCTACGAAGGCCACGGGGCGGCGGCCCGCGGGGACCGACGGACGGCCGCGGAGCACTACCGGCACGCCCTGAAGCTCCATGTCGGGAACTTCCTGCCGGGCGAGACCGCCGAATGGGTCAGGGAGCAGCAGGACTGGGTTCGGTCCCTCGCCCTGGGAGCGGCGGACTATCTCCTCCAAGAGGCCCTGGACCGGGGCGAGTTACCCGAGGTCATCGATGTGTGCCGGCGCACGCTGGACATCGATCCGTATCAGGAGGACGTCTACCGGACCCTGATCCAGGTCCACGGCGAGCTGGGCCAGTTGGGGCAGGCCAGGTCCTGGTTCAAGCTGTGCAGCGACCGGATGTCGGGCGGACTGGACATCGATGTCAGCCCTGATACACAGCGGGTTTTCGAGCGGGTTCTACGCGTCAGAAACATGCCGCGCGGGCCTCGGGCCGACCCTCTGGCCAACGCGTAACCACCCCGTAACCACTCCGTAACGGGCCTTCCTAGACTCGGGATTCCTGCGACCGGCCAAGGAGGTTGGTGTGACCGTGCTGGAGACAGAACCGGATTCCGGTTCCTCCGCTGAGAATCCCGATGCAGACCCCTCAGCCGATGCCGGACCCCTGATCGTCGGTATCGGTGGCACCGTCCGCCCGGGTTCCTCGACGGAACGGGCGGTCCGGGCGATCCTCGCGGCCTCCGCCTCGGCGGGGGCCCGGACCCTGCTGCTGGGTGCCGAGGACCTGCAACTGCCGTTGTACGCCCCCGGGGAGCAACTGCGCACCCCGGCGGCCCGGCGGCTGATCGAGGCCGTCACCCTCGCCGACGGTCTGGTCATCGGCACGCCCGCCTACCACGGGGGCGTCTCCGGGCTTGTGAAGAACGCCCTCGACTACCTGGAGGACCTGCGCGAGGACGCGCGCCCCTATCTGCACGGCCGTGCAGTCGGCTGTGTCGTCACCGCACGCGGGACGCAGGCGGCCTCGGCACTGGCGGGTCTGCGTTCGGTGGTGCACGCCCTCAGAGGCTGGCCCACGCCGCTGGGAGTGACCGTCAGCACGGAGAACGTCGCCCTGGCGCCCGACGGCAGCAGCACCGATCCGCACCTCGCGGCACAACTGGCGACCGTCGGCCGGCACGTGGTCGAGTTCGCCCGGATGAGCACACCGGTCGGCTGAGAACTCCCCGCCCGGGTCCTGGTACGCGCGCGGGTCCGAACCGGCCCGGCCGCCGCCCTCGTGCATCCGCACGCCCCCCCACAGCTTCTCGCTTTCTCGCATTCTCTCCAGATTTCCCCGGCTTCCCCCACGATCCCGCGGACCGTCTGGTTCCGGCTGCCCTGCTCCCGGACCGTTCGCGTCCGTATGCCCATGTCCCACTGTGATCCCGGATGGAGCACGCCATGGAAAACACCACGAAGTCCACAGAGCCCGGTGCGGAAGCGACCGCTGCCGACCGGGAAGTCGTCCAGGGGACCGTGGAGGACCCCGCGGCCGCCGCCGAGCAGGACGCGCAGACCCCGCAGGCGGAGGCAGCCGAGGACACCGAGCTCGAGGCGCTCGACGACCTGGACGACGTCGACTTCGACCTCGACGAGGTCGAGAACAAGATCGCCCCGCTCGCCCTCGCCGCCACCGAGTTCCCGCGATGGTGACGCGGGCGGCCGGAACGGGCCGCACCTCCGAGGGCTCCCTCCGGGTCGACGTCAACACGGGTCCCGCCGCCTCGTACACGGGGCTGCGGGCGAGCCTCGACGCGCTGCGCGCCGAGGGCGCCGACTTCGCCGCTCTTGCCACCCGCCATCCGTCGGAATGGGCCGAGCTCTTCCCCGCCGAGACCGCTCCGGGCACCGCCCCGCTGGAAGAGATCGCGCTCGCACCCTCCGAGCGGCGTCTGCACCGGGAGAGCGAGCAGGTCTACCGGGTGCTGACGGTGGCCGCCGCCGCGCTCTGCGCGGGCACCGCGCAACTGGGCAGGCCCCTGCTGGTCGGCGGGATCGGTGGCACCGATCTGTCCTCGCTGCGTGGCTTCATGCGGGCCGTCGAACACGCTCAGGTCGTCGAAGGCGCCGAACTGCTGCTGGACGCGCCCACATCGGTGCGCGAACCGATCGGCCGGTACGCCGACTACCGCCGGGAACGGGTGCGCTGCCTGCGCCGTATGGGGCTCCCGATCACCGAGGGCGACCTGGTCGTCGACCTGGGCACGGCTCGCGACGCCGGCTTCGTGCCCGTGTCCGAGGAAGGCGAGCTCTATCTGCGGGCGAGGGACGCCGAGAGTGCCGCCGTCGACCGGGTGTCCGCCGCACTGGCCTACTGCCGCAGGGCGTTCTTCTCCGCGAACTGGGAGGGCATGGCGGCCGTCGCCGAGGAGGCGATCGGGCTGCTCTCCGAAATCCCCGAGTCCGACGTTCCCGGACTGCTGGCCAAGGCGGAGCGCGAGGAAGAGCTCGTCCACGCCATCGAGTTCGAGACGGCGATCCTGCGGGGCACCGCCGATGTGCGCGGCTTCCTGCTCAAGGTGCTCGGCATCCAGGCCGGTTTCCGCGGCGACCAGGACACGGCCGTCGCCTGCTTCCGTGCCATCCGGGAGGACGCCGGTGGTCTTTCCCCGGAGCTGCGTGCCCAGTCGCACCTGTACTCGGCACTCACGCTCTCCAAGCGCAAGAACCGGCTGGCGGAGGCCGTCGCCGAGGTGGAGCAGGGCTTCGAGGTCGTCGGGGAACGGCCGGGCGAGGCGGAGAGCGTGCGGCGTGAACGCGGCTGGCTGCACAACCTGCGCGGGCTGACCCTGTTCTCCGAACGACGCCTCGGGGCGGCCTTCGAGCACGAGAAGCAGGCGCTGGCCTGCATGGCCGGGCTGACCGACGCCAGCGCCGCCCATCTGCGGATCAACCTGTACTCCAACATCAGCGTGCTCCAGGAGAAGGCGGGCAAGCACGGCTCGGCGCTCGCGACCTGGGAGAAGTTCAAGCAGGCCGCGGGTTCCTCGAACGCGGGCTTCCGCAAGCACCACGCCTACCGGAGCGCCGGGCTGCGGCTGCTGGTCGGCGAGCGGGACGCCGCTCTTCAGGACCTGGACACCACGCTCGCGAACGCGGCCGAGCTCGGGGACGTCTTCCACGAGACCGAGGTGCGTCTCGAACTGGGCATGCTGCACGCCACGGGCGGTGACGCGCAGGCGGGTGCCGAGCAGTACGAGCGCGCCGAGTCCGCCGCGCGGCTGCTGGGCGATCCGTATCGCATCGCACTGGCCCAGGCGGGTCGGGTGATGACGACCGGCTCCACGACCGCGGCCGACTCGGTGGGGGCGACGGCGGCGCTGAGCCTCACCCGTCCCGGCGATGCCGACGCCCTCGCCAAGGCCGTCGCCGAAGGCGGTGAGCTGCAAGGGCTGCTGCCCGAGCCGCGTACCAAGCTCAACCGTCCGTTCGACCTGATCAACTTCCAGGACTGAGGCCATGGCGGACGATGCGACTGAACGGCGGCCGGAGTGGCAGCTGTACCCCCGGCTGCTGCTGAGGCGGGCGGGCTTCGGCGTGGACCTGCTGACCGCCCTCGGGGACGGCCCGACGCGTACCGCGGCGGCGGACTACCGGGAGGCGGTGGCGCGGTTCGAGCAGGACCGCGCCCGGCTGCAGGAGGCGATCGCCGAGTCCGTGGCCCGCGCCGACCGTGGGACGGACCGCGCCGAGCTGCGGGAGCTGTCGAAGCTGCGCAGCCGGGTGGGCCGCAGACTGCTCGTGGAACAGGACCCGCGGGACGGCGCCGTCGCCTCGGCGGTCGTCGGCTATCGCGCGGCACACTCCGCGCGGCAGGAGGCGGCCGGGCGGCTGACCGCGGCCCTCGGTGAGGAGGTGCTGCGACGGCCGGAGCGGGTCCGCGACCTGCTCCGCGACGAGCGGGTGTGCGACGCCCTGCTCCAGCTGTCGCCGTCCTTCCACACCGAGGTGGTGCGCTGGATCGACGGCTGGGAGCAGCAGGACACCGCGGCGGGACGCAACCGCGCCAGGGACCGGTCGTTCTACCGCCGGGTCTACCTCTACGGTCAGCGGCTCGGCGCGAAGAACGAGACCACCAGCTTCTTCGGGCCGCTGGTGCACGGCAGGATCGACCGCTCTGCCGCGGGGATCACCCCGGGTCCCGAGACGGAGTCCGGCTACCACGTCCTGGAGGCGCAGACCGCGTTCTGGGCCGTGTGCGAGCTTGCCAGGCTCGTCGGTACGGACCCGGAGGTGCGGGACCGTCCGCCCGTGGCCTGGCTGCCGTCCTGCCACAGGACGCCGGGCGCAACGCCGGGCTCCGGGACGATCCGGTCCGCCGACGGGCGCCGGATCGGTCTGTCGGGCGTGCGGTGGAACCTCGCCGCGGCCGTGGACGGCCGGCGTTCGGCCACCGAGCTGGCGGCGCTGGCGGGGATCGGCCTCGCGGAGGCGCGCCGTGTGCTGGACCGGCTGCGGCAGGTGGGGGCGGTGCGGCTCTGGCCCGAACCGCCGTCCACCGCCGCCCGCCCCCTGGACTGGCTGGTCTCCTGGGCCGACCGCTACGCGGACGGCACCTCCTGGCCCGTCCGGCTGCGCGAACTGCGCGATCTGGCCGACGCCTACGCGGCGGCCGAGGGGCACCATGCCAGGGCGTCCGCGCTGGAGGGCGTGGAGGAGTGCTTCACCAGGCTCACCGAGGTTGACGCACGCCGCGCCGGCGGACGGATGTACGCCGACCGGCTCGTGGTGTCCCTGGACGCCAGGGGTGACCAGAGCCCGGTGGTGGTCGGCGGCGACGTCGCCCGGCGCTGGGAGTCGGAGCTCGGCCCGGTGCTGGACGTGGCCGCCCGCTACGGCGAACTCCAGCAGCGTGCGGCGGCCGAGCTGTGCACGGGGATCATGCGGGCGGCGAACGCCGAGACGATGCCGTACGACGAGCTGATCCGCCGGGTGCACGCATCGGTCGAGGCGGGTGGGCTCGACGCCCTGGCACAACCGCTCATCGGGTTCGAGCGGGACTACGCGAAACGGGTGGAAGCCGCCGTGCAGGGGCAGGAGGCCCGGCTCACACCCGCCGAACTGGCGGCCTTCGCGCCCGAGCCGGGCAGGCACCACTTCGTCAGTCCGGATCTGATGCTGGAGAGCCGGGACGGCGACAGTGAGCTGCTGGTGCTCGGCGAGCTGCACCCCTATGTCTTCGCCTGGGGCTCGCAGGGTCTGTTCAGCGATGAACAGGACCGGATGCTGGACGACTTCGCGGCGGGACTCGAACCGTGGGGCGGCCCCGAGCGGCTGGCCACGGTGATCCGCCGCAGGCGTCACAAGGGCTTGGTCGCGGACTGGTTCCCGGGACGCTTCGTCGAGATCACCTCGGTGGCCACCGACGACCGGGAGCGGACCGTGCCGCTCACCGATCTGACGGTCGCTCTCGTGGACGGCACCCCCCGGCTGCGTACGCCCGACGGTGAACTGACCCTGTACGCGGGTGAGGACGACCACGTCCACCTGCGGGCCTTCGCCGCCCCCGGCGTGGGGCTGCCGCTGGTGCGGCTCGGGGACTTCGCGCCGCGGATCATGGTCGGCGATCTGCTCGTGCAGCGGGCCCGCTGGTGGTTCGACCGGGCCGACCTCGGTGTCGACACGGTGCGGGATCCGGGCGCCGCCTTCCTCGCGGTGCAGTCCCTGCGGGCACGGCGCGGTCTGCCCCGGTTCTGCTTCGCCGCCCTGGCGCACGAACCGAAGCCGGTCGGGATCGATCTGGACAACCCGCTGGCCGTCGACGCGCTGGTGGCCATGGTGCTGGCCGGGGACAGTCCGACCGTGTCGCTGGCCGAGATGAGACCGGCGCCGGACGCGCTGTGGCTGCGCCACGGCGGTGCGCTTGTGACCTCGGAGTTCCGGATCGCCATGAAGAGAGTGCCGTCATGACCGCCCGCCCCACAGAATCTCCCCACGCGTCGACGACGGCGCGGCACGGCTGGGAACTGCTGCCCACGGTCGTCCTGCGCAGTGCCGGGTTCCCCTGGCAGATGGTCGAGCAACTGGCCTACGGGCAAACCGGCCTGCTCATCGAGGAGCTGTTCGCCGCCGAGGCGCGGGCGGCCGATGTGGCGTCACGGCTCCGTCCGTCCGGGCGGCTGTCGCGGGGCCAGCAGAGCAAGGTGCACGGCATGCGGCCGCTGCCCCCTTCCGACACCTTTCCCGACGACTGGCTGGCCGAGTGGAACGCCACGGCCGAGCAGGTGACCGCGGTGCGCGAGCGGCTCACGGCCACCGTCGAGGCCGACGCGGCGGCGGTCGACGAGGCACTGTCCGCCATCCGTACCGATCCGCGCGTCAACGACGCCATCGTCTGCTCGTCGCCCGCGGTCCACCGCGATCTCGCACGGGGCACGACGGGCGGCCGGATCCGGCGCCAGCTCGCCTCCTACGCGCAGCGGCTCGCGTCCAAGAGCGAGACGATGAGCTTCTTCGGGCCCATCAACTACGGTCGGCTCAGCCCTGGTTCCCCTGCTCCGACGACGCTGGAGTGGGAAGGCCACACGGCGATCAGGGTCCGTCAGGCGCACACCGCCGCCCGTGTCAACGACGCCGTGCAGGCGCTGTTGCTGGACGACGGGGCGCTGGCCGAGCGGCTGGTTCCGGTGCGCAAGACCGTGACGCGGACGCCCCGGGGCACGGGCCTCGGCGCCGTGCTGCTCCGGGAGGCCGACGGTGCGCGCACGCTGGCCGAGATCGCCGTCGGATCCGGTTCCGGCTCCCGGGAGGCGGTGGAGGCGTTCGCCGCGGCCGTGGCGAAGGGGACGCTGACCCACACGCTGTGCCCACCGGCCACCGTGGTCGACCCGCTGCGCTGGACCCTCGCACGCATCGACGCGTCGGACCCCGAGACGGCCGGCCGCGCCGCCGGGGTGCGGGCGCTGCTGGTCAAGATGGCCGAACTGCTCGACGGGTACCCGTGGGCGCCCCCCGGGCGGAAGCTGACCATCCAGGCCGAACTGGAGTCGCTGCTGCCCGTCACCGACCGTTCGGCGGAACGCGGCCGTTTCTACAACGACCGGGTCGTCATCCACGAGGCCGCGGTCGGCACGGCCGCACTGGAGGTCCGCGGACCGCTGGCCCGCGACATGTGCGACGCCGTCGCGCCCGTCCTCGATCTGCTGGCCCACGAGGCCGAGACGACGCGCATCCGCACCAACCGGATGGTCGCGGCCCGGCTGGGGCCGGGCCGGATCCCGCTGGTGCGGGCCCTGCGCGACTGCGCGGACCTCGCCATCGAGCCGGGCGGAGTGCTCGGCGCCGAACTGGGCAGGGTCATCGCCGCCGAAGGAGAGGACCGGGCCGAACTCGATGTGGCGGGGCTGCTGACGACCCCACCGGCGCCCTCCGCCCCGGTGCTGTGCTCCATCGACGTCCTGGTCGCCGCACCCGATCTGGCCGGATACCGGCCGGGGGCGACCCCGCTCGTGCTCGGTGACATCCACGACGCGGCGCTGCTCACCCCCTGGGCGTTGCAGTTCCATCCGAACTCCGCGGAGCTGCTGGCCGAGCGGGACGACGCGGTGCGCCGGGCACTCGGCGACCGGATCGCCGTCAATGTGATCTCGCGCCGTACGACCGGGCTGCCGCCGCTCGAATTTCCCGGTGTGGTGCTCGAACTGGGCGGCACGGCCTCCGCGGGCCGGGAGCGGGTCGGCCTGGACCAGCTGTGGCTGGACAGCGACGGCGAACAGGTCGTGCTGCGCAGCGAGGCGCATCCGGGCCAAAGCCTCCTCTTCCACAACGGTGAGCTCGACACCGCCGTGCACACCGCGCTGGCGCTGCCGCGGATCCGCCGCCCGGTGCTGCCGGACCTGCCGCATGTGCCGCGGCTGCGCTGGGGCAACGTGGTGTTCTCCAGGCGGCGCTGGGCGCTGCCGAGTGCCGCGGTGCTTCAGGCGCACAGCAGCCGGCAGGAGGCCGAAAGGCTGTTGGAGTCGGCCCGCCTGGTGCGGGAGCGGGGGCTGCCCCGTCGCTTCTTCGTGAAGTCACCGGCCGAGCGCAAACCGGTGTACGTGGACACCGCGAGCCCCGAGCTGCTCAAGGGCCTGGCCCGGCTGGCGGGCACGGCGGAGCGGCTCGTGGTCTCCGAGGCGCTGCCCGCGCCGGACGATGCCTGGCTGCGCGACGGGGACCTGCGCTTCGCGTCCGAGCTGCGCTGTGTGTATCTGCGGGGCGGGGGTGAGCGGTGATGCGCCAGGTGATGCTCCCGCCGCTGTTCGATCCGAGTCTGGAACCGGACCTCGGAGCGGGTGGCGAACTGCTCGATGTGAACGCGCACTTCATCGCGCGCCTCACGGGCGCCGAGGCCCTCGGCGCGCTGGCCGACGCCTACGCGCTCGGGCGGCGCGGCGGGAGTGATGCCGCCACGACCCGCGCCAAGGCACTGTTCGCACGGGCCGCGGCCCGGATCACCGCCCGGGGAAGCCATGACGCGGGACGGCTGCGGGCCATGGGCATGGCGCTGCGGCTCGCGGGCGAGGACGACCCGGCGCTGCGGCTGGCGGCGGATGACGTGGAGCTCGTCGACGGCACCACCGAGTCCGGAGCCGATGTGGTCCGGGCGGCCCGGCGCACCAGGCTGCTGGGTCCCGAGACCGCCTGGGCTTGTGCCGCGGCGCCAAAGGGGCGTGTGCATCTGGTGGTCGAGACCGATCAGCAACTCCCGGCCGCCGCAGCACTCATGGAAGCCCTCGGACCCGAACGGGTCGTACTGTGCGGGCGTTTCGCCGCCGCGCACCGCGAGGCATTGGGGTCGCTGGCGCCGTTTTCCGCAGCCGCCGGCTTCGAGGACTGGGCTCCTTCATGGCGGTTGCGCAAGGAGTGGTCGGGGGACGGCACGCCGGTCCACTGGGTCCGCCGCGCCGCCGACTGGCGGGCCGGTGTCCCCTGGGCGGGCTGGCTCGCCCCCGCGGAGGCGGCGGCGCTGCCCGGCGAAGCGTGGCACGCGTGCCGCGGCGCGGCGCTGACCGCGGCACGGCTGACGTCCTGGGCCGAGGTGACGGGGGCGGACGGCGACACCACCGATCTGCGGCCCGTCCTGGACCTGGCGGGCGAGACATCGCTCGCCGTCGAACTGCTCGTCGGGGCCCCCGGGACGAGCGCGGACGAGGCCGGAACCACCGCCCTGAGCCTGCTGCACGGGCCGGGGCCCCGGCTCGCGGGCCTCAGCCCGTTCCGGCTGTCCACGGCCCGGGGCGGCCGGGCGCCGGACGGCTGGGACGGTGTACCGCTGACCCGGCACGCGTCGCCGGACCACGATCTGCCGCGCTGGGACCGGTTCAGCGCACCCGGGACGCTCGACGCGTCGGCACGCACCGCCGCGATCGGCACCCTCAACGCCGAACTCGGCGCCGTGGCCGAGCTGTACCCGGGCCGCTTCGCGTGCTGCGTCCTCGCCCCGGGGACCGCCGGATCCCGTCCCGAGCCTCCCCCCTGGGAGCCGTCGGCCGCTGTCGTGGCCGAGGAGGGGCCGGGCCCGGACGGTCAGGGACCGGGTTCGTTCGTGGTGAATCTGCGGACGGGCAGCGCGTTCCGGCTGCACCCGAGACTGACGTCGGTCGTGGAGCGGCTCTCGTCCGGCGATACCGCCGTCCTGGACCGGATCAGCGATGCGGTCCGTACGAAACTGACCGGCCGGCTGGTCCGAGCCGGAGTGATGCGGAGGGGCCAGTGAGCCGACAGTGGCGCATCGGGCGGGAGTTCATCCTGCGCCATGCGGGGATGCCGTTCGACTGGTTGGAGGAGCTGGGCGCACCCCACTCCCTGCTGGACCTCGCGGATGAACTGCTCGACCGCGAGCGGACCGTGCTGGAGCTCGTGGGGACGCGGTTCAGGGGGGCGCGCGCCGAGGCCGTGCGTTCCGACGTACTGCGCGGACGCGTGCGGCAACTGCCGGGGTCGGGCGGCAGCGACTGGATCCGGGCGGTACGCGCCTGGGGCGACGCATGGCAGCGCTACGCGCACGCCCATCGGCAGGCCGACGAGGAGGCCGGCAAGCGGCTGCGGGACCTGCTGGCGGACCCGCGGGTCTCCGAGGCGGTGTTCCTGTCCAACCCGGACGCACACCGCAACATGCTGCTCCCGCTCCTGGCGCACGATGGTCCGCTGACCTCCCGCCGGCGCAGGGTGCGCCGCCAGATGTACACGTATGTGCAGCGGTTCTGCGCGAAGAACGAGACCGTGAGCTTCTTCGGGCCCATGGCCTACGGCACGGTCGGCGACGGGGACGGGGCGGCACTGCGCGACGACGTGCCCCGCGCCCGCAGGGTCTTCTTCTCGCACTGGGCGGCGCGTGCGCTGACCACCGCCATCGCCAAGGACCCCAAGATCCTTCCGCATCTGGCGTTCCACGCCACCGGCCGGGGTGACGCCGCGCGGGAGCCGCTGCTCTCCCTGGTGGCCCCGGGCGGGACCGTGTTCCGCGACCTGGTGCGCGCGGCGGGGCGGCCGGCCCGCGAGATCGCCCGGACGCTGATGCGGCTGGTGGCCGAGGAGGCCGTCACCATCGGTCTGGGCGGCGGTGACTACGATCTGGAGCCGCTCACGACGCTGAGCGGACAGCTCTGCGCGCTGCCCTCCTCGCCGGCGCGCGAGCTGTGGCTCGACCGGATCGGCCAACTGGCCGCCCTCATCGGCGATCTGGCGGAGCAGCCCCTCGACCGCAAGGCGGCGACGGTCGCCGCCCTGGAGGACCGGTTCACCGAGTTCACCGGCAAGCCGGCCCGCCGGGGTGCCGGTGCGGCGTACGCCGACCGTGCCGTGTTCTTCGAGGAGTGCGCGTCGCCCTTCGCGCTCACTCTGGGCGCCGAACTGGTCCGGGGCTGGGAGGAGCGGCTGGCGCCCGTGATGGAGGTCTGCGCGGCGCACGGACAGGCGACCCGGACCGCCGCGCAGGACGCGGTCCGTGACGCGTTCGCGGACGGTCACGAAGGACCGGACGGACCGGTTGTCGAGCTGGACCTGCTCACGTACGCGACCCGCGCGGCGATCAGCCGGTCGGACTCGACCAGCACCTTCCAGGCCGCGCACGCGCCCAGCTACCCCGGCGCCGGCTGGCGGGCCGAGGTCGAGCGGCTGACGGGCGAGGCCGAGGCGCTGGACGGCGATCGGTACGCGGTCGTCGATCTGTGCCCCGCCACGCCGGACGCCTCCGGGCTCGACGGCGCCCCGCTCGTGCTCTCCCGCGCCCACCACCATCTGCTCGTGCGTGGCTGGCTGGGCACGATGCACCCGGATCCGGCCCGGCTCGGCGCCGACGCCGCCGCGTGGACGGCGGAACAGGACGGCGCCGTCGTCGGCCTCGACTTCGGGCGCCGCAACAAGGGCTACTACCGCTTCCCCGGCCGTGAGGTCGCGATGCGCCCGCTGACCTGGACCGACCACGGGCGGCCGGACCTGCTGAAGCCGGAGGAACTCACGGTCCGCATCGGACCGGACGCGGTCACCCTGCACGATCCGGAGGACCGGCCGGTCAGCGCCTACGTCCCGCTGAGCGACTTCGTCAAGTACGCGCCGATCGCGGCGCTCTCCCACCCGCAGGTGCTCCACCCCACGTTCACCACCGAGGATGCCCAGCCCGAAGTCGCCCTGGGATCGGTCGTCCTGCAGCGCTCGCGCTGGCAGGTGCCCGCGGAGGCGTTCACGGCACCGGAGCCGTCCGCCCGGTTCCTCGCGCTGCGCAGGCTGGCACGCGACACGGGGAACCGGTTCGTCTTCTGCCGCAGCGCCCACGAGCGGAAGCCGTATCTGATCGATCTGGCGTCACCGCTCGCCGCGGACCTGATCGGCCATGTGGCCCGCGGCGCCGAGCAGTTGGGTGTGGAGCGCATGGCGCCCGGCCCCGACGAGCTGTGGCTGCGCGATGCCGAGGGGCGGCGCTACACCAGCGAGTTGCGGATGCAGATCATCGGCAGGAGCGGCGGCGGGAGCGGCATCGCATGAGGGACACCACGCTCTTCGCCGAGCACTCGCTGCGGCTGCGCGCGGATGTGCTGCCGGACGGCACCACCACCACCGAACGGTCCTCGGTGCGTGGGATGAGTGTCGAGCGGCATCTCGGCCGGGGGTTCACCGAGCACCGCTTCGCGGACGGCGACGACCTGCTGACCTCCGGTGCCGTCGGCGCGGACGCCGAGGCCGCCGAGGCACTGCGCGAGGTCCAGGAACGGCCCCTGTTCGAGCCGACCCCCGAGCTGCGCGCCGCACTGGCCCGGATCGCCGCCGATACCGGCGCGAAGCTGACCCTCGGTGTGGCCCAGCAGCACATCGCCGCGGGCAGCGCGGAACGCGTCGGCACCACGGAGCGCATCGTCACGAGCCTGGAGACGAGGGTGACCGGCGACGACGGCACCGTCCACTCCCGGTCGCTGCTGTGTGCCCGCCCGGGGTCCGATCCGGACGGGCTGAGGGACGCGGCCGTCCGTACGGCCGGTGCGATACGCGAACGCCTCGCGCTGCCGCTCGCGACCGAACTCCCCGACGGCGCGGACCTCGTGCTGCTGCCCGGTCTCGCCGGGGCGTTCTTCCACGAGATCGTCGGCCATCCGATGGAAGCCGATGTGGTGGCCTCCGCGACCAGCTATCTCGGGGCGCGCTCCGGGCAGCGGGTGGGGCCCGAATGGCTGTCCGTGCTCGACGGAGGTGCGCACGACGGACCCGGCTACCGCAGTCCGTTCGACGACGAGGGAACCCCGTGCCGCACGCTCCGGCTGATCGACCGGGGCACCGTGGGGCAGCCGATGACCGACCGGGCGCTCGCGTCCCGGCTCGGCGGCGGACCCGGATCGGGGCACGGACGCAAGCAGAGCTACCGGCATCCGGCGATCCCCCGGATGACCCACACCGCGGCCCTGATCGAGCCCGGCACCGTTGTGGAGCCGCCCAAGGGCGACTGGATCGCGCCGTACGGACTGCGACTGGACATGATGAACATCGCGTCGGGCGCGTTCGTCTTCCACGCCCTCTTCTCCCTGCTGCACCGCGCCGACGGCAGCACCGCCCGGCTCGGCCCGCTCACAGTGACTGGTGACGGGGCGCGGGTGCTCGCCGGGCTGCGGCCCTACGAACACCGGGTGGCCGCCTATCTGCGGGCCACCGGAGGCTGCGGCAAGCTGGGGCAGTACCCGGTGCTCGTGTCGTTCGCCAATGCCGGGTTCCGGCTTCCGGCCGGGCTCGTCGGTCTGCGGGCGGTGTCCCATGGCTGAGACGCGGGTACGTGCCTCCGGAATCCTGACGCCCGCCCACGGCGCGCCCCGGCTCACCGTGTCGCTCGACACCCTGCGCTTCGCACGTGACACCGCGGGCCGGGTCACCGCCTCCCGTCGCCTCGCCGGACCCCTGGACCAGGAAGCGGGCAAGGAGACCGGGGTGCTGCTCACCGAGGCGGCCGGGCGGGCGGCGTCCGCCGTCGCCGGTCTCCAGAGCGCGGTGGCCCAGGTCCACGAATGGCGCGACGCCGACGGTCAGCCGGTGTCGAGACGGGCCGAGTTGTTGGCCCGTGTGGAGACACCCGGCGGTCCCGTCCTCCTCGGGACGAGCGGCCCCGGGGACCCGGCCGCGCTGGTGGAGGCACTGCCCTGGCACGAACTCGGGGCCTTCGCGGATCCGCTCGGTTCCGGCGCCCCGCCGGACGACTGGCGCGAGCGGCCCCTGGTGCTCCGGCCGTCCCCCGCGGCCGTCCTCGTCGCCGGTACCGCCTTCTCACTGACCTCGCGCGCAGGGCGCGCGACCGCGCGGCGGCTGGCGGGGCGGCGGGTACTGCCGCCGCTGACGCTGCTCGACCTGCCTTCGGCGCCGTCCGAGTGGGCACGGGACGACCGGGGCGATCCGGCGCGACCCACCCCGCTCGTGGACGCCGGCCGGATCTGCCCGCCGCCACCGGCGTCCCCGCTCGGTGAGGGCATCCCGCTCGGCCGGGCCGTGTGGGACCACGACACCGCCGCCTTCGGCCCGCCGCAGCTGACCCGCCTCCGACTCACCGGGCCGAACGCCGAGGTCTCCGCGGACGCGATGGAACTCGTCTGCTGCGTGGAGGGGCTCCAGCGCTACCACGGCGACGGCACCGTCCGCCTCCAGTGCCTGACCAGGACCGCGGACCGGCCGGGCAGCTGGTTCCGCGTCGTCCTTCGGGGCAAACCCATCCATCTGCTGCGCCAGGCCCGCGGCCTGGCCGGCCCGCCCACGGCTGTCCACAGCGACAGCGAAGTGACCACCCGCTCGCTGGTACTCGCCAGCGCGTCCGACATGGAAGGTGCAGGACATGCCGTCGTCACCGTCATCACCCCCTGACTTCACGCTCATCGGCGGCGGAATAGTCGGCGCCTGCCTCGCCGAGGAGTTGAGCGCCGACGGGGCGTCGGTCCTCGTGCTCGACTCCGGCGACGAGCCCGGGCACTCGACCAACCGCGCGGCCGGAGTCGCGGTCCCCTCGCTGCGCTATCTGGACGACCGGGAGTTCTACGACTGGCTGCGGACCGCCAAGCGGGACCTGGACGCCGACGTCGCCCGGCTGGAACCGGAGTACGGCGCGTTCAGCGTGGCCCGGCCCATCCTGCGCGCCCTGCGCGAGACGGATGTGGCGGCGCACGGCGACGTGCTGGACGGTCTCGGCGTCGGCGCCTGGGTGGAGGGCGACGCGCTCGCGGACGCCGCGCCCGGGCTCAGGCTGCCTTCCAGCAGGCGCTACCTCCTCGACCCGGACGGGCTGATGATCGACGGCCGCCGCTATCTGGACGCCGTCCGGCGCCGCTGCCTCGCCCAAGGCGTCGACTGGCGGCAGGGCATCACGGTGCGGGAGGTGCGCGAGGAGACGACGTCCGTCTGCGTCGTCACCGCCGACGGGACGCTCCGCGCCGACCGGGTGGTGATCACCGCCGGTGCCTGGAGCTCGGGCAAGGGCCTGGCCGAGGCGACCGGAGTCCGGCCCCAGCGGGGCCAGATGGCCGTGCTGCGCACCGAGGAGGAGCTGGGCTGCATCCTGTCCTCCGCGTACTACCTCGCGCCCGGGGTCGGCGACGATGTGATCGTCGGGGCCACGGAGGAGGACGCGGGCTTCGCCGAGCACGTCACCACCGAGGGCATCGCGGGGTTGCTGAGGTTCGCGACCACGGCCATGCCCGGGCTCGGCGCGTCGGTGCCCGCGGAGCTGCGGGCCGGGCTGCGTCCCGTGTCCGGCACCGGACGGCCGCTGGCGGGCGCCGTACCCGGACACGGGAGGATCTTCCTCTCGGCGGGCCACGCCGGGCACGGGCTGCTCTCCGCACGCGCCACCGGAAAGGGCATGGCGGCCGGTCTCCTCGGGGACGACTGGGAGGTCCTGCCGTACAGCATGTGCCCCTCCCACGCGCTGGGCGGTGCCGCCTGATGCGTATCGACCATGTGATCCTGGGCGCGCGGACCATCGAACCGCTGCGTGAACTGCTGTGGGAGCGGTACGGGTTCGGCATCACCGACGGCAGCCCCAACCCGGACGGCACGGCGAGCTGGGTCGTGCCCTTCGACACGCCCGAGGTGCAGTATCTGGAGCTCCTCGTCACCCATGACGAGCAGGAGCTGGCGGGCAGCGACTTCGGACGGCTGTTCCTGGAACGGACCGCGGACGGACCCGACTTCCTCAACTGGGCGGTCCTGACCGACGACATCGAGTCCACCGCACGCGAGGTGGAGACCGTCACGGGAGCGGACCCGGATCTCTTCCGCGGCGAGTCCGTCCGCGCGGACGGTCAGCGTGTGCCGTGGGCCGAGGCGGCGTTCGACCTGTCCTGGCGCAGCCGGGTGCTTCCGTTCTTCCTGAGCTACGGCAACGCGGAGGCGCGCGCGGCACGGGTGCCGGGCGATGTCGAGGCCGCGGGGCACCGGGTGTGCCCGAGGTCGTTGCGGAGCCTGGAGACGGGTCCTGCGCCGGAGCGGGACTGGGCGGGCCGGTGGCCCGGACGCGCGGCCCTCGACGTCGTCGTCGATCCCGCCGCCGGCCCCCGGATCTCGGCGGTGCACATCGGCACCGCCGAGGGCGAGACGGTGGTGCGGCTTCCGTGACACCAGCGCGTCCCGCCCCTGGGCCGAAGCCGGGACGCCCCGGCCGCAGCACCACCACGACCGGGGCTCCCGGGGCGCCGTCCCGGCCGGACGGGCGTCAGCCGGGAGCGGCCGGACGGGCGTCAGCCGGACGCGCGGGCCGCGGCACGGCGGGCCAGGTGGGCCGCCAGCAGGCGCTCCCGGGTCCGGTCGTCCTCGGCGGCCTGCGCCGCGGTCCAGGCGAGCGCCACGGCTCCCTGGAGCAGCGCCCGGTCGGCGGCCGGAGCCACGCACGCCTCGGCGAACTCCGGCTGGTGGTTGACCGCGCCCCCGCTGTCGATGCCGATGCTCGGGTGCACACTGGGCAGGGCCCGGCTCACATTGCCCATGTCGGTGCTGCCGGTGGGCATCGCGCGCTCGTCCTGCGGGGACACCAGCGGGCGGCCCAGCTCGGTGGCCGCGGCCCGGTACGCCTCCACCAGGAAGGGGTCGTGGGCCAGTTCGGCGTACGCGGGCGTGGACCGGACCTCGTGCGTACAGCCCGTGGCCACGGCACCGCCCTCGAAGCAGGCCCTGATGCGTGTTTCGAGACGTTCCAGGGACTCCATGTCGGCGGCACGGAGGTTGTAGAGGGCGCTCGTGCGCGCGGGCACCACATTGGGCACCTCGCCGCCCCGGGTGACGATGCCGTGCACCTGCTGCCTCGGCTCGAAGTGCTGGCGGCCCACGCCGACGGCGACCTCGGCCACGGTCAGCGCGTCGGCCGCGTTGATCCCCAGGTGGGGGGCGAGCGCGGAGTGCGACTCCTTTCCGGTGTAGCGGACTTCGAGCTCGACCAGTGCGAGGGGGCGGGGAGCGCAGTTGTCCTCGGGGGCCGGGTGAACGAGCATCGCCATCGACACATCGTCGAAGACCCCCGCCTCCAGCATCGTGATCTTGCCGCCGCCCTCCTCCTCGGCCGGGGTGCCCAGCACCATGACCGTGATGCCGAGTGCGTCGGCCACGTCCCTCAGCGCCAGCGCCGCGCCCACCGACGACGCGGCGATGATGTTGTGGCCGCAGGCGTGGCCGAGGCCCGGCAGCGCGTCGTACTCCGCGCACAGCCCGACGGTGAGCGGGCCGCTGCCGTAGCGGGCGGTGAACGCGGTCTCCAGGCCCCCGGCCCCGGGCTCGATCTCGAATCCCTCGTCCCGCAGCAGTCCGCTCACCTTGGCCGCGCTCCGGTGCTCCTGGAATGCGGTCTCCGGCTCGGCGTGAATACTCCTCGACAGCGCGATCAGCTTTTTCTCGGCACGGTCGACGCTTTCGCGGCAACGGCGCAACGTCCGAGACGAAATTCGCATCTCCATTTTCCCCTCCGGATTACCGGGTGCGTCGGCGGCTGGACGGCCAAACATTCCCTCGGTCATCCCTTTCCTACCGGAGCGGCGAATGAAAAGCGAGACCAGTCTGGAGAATTGACATGGCATCACTGACATGGAATGTGCGCGCGGGGAACGGGGAACTCTCCGTCGAGACGATGCCCTGGTCGCTGCTGCGGGCGACGGGTTTCCCGGCCGGCCTTCTGGACGGGCTCGCCTCCGAGGAACTGCTCACCACCGCTGCCGAGGTGCTGGCGGCCGAGGACGCCGTCGCCTCCGGGCGCGCGCACTTCGTGGACGAGCTCTGGCCGCGGCTGCGTGCGGCCGTACGCACCGTCGAACCGCGCCAGCGGTCCCTGCGGGCCCTCCAGAGCTGCCGTCGGCTGGTGGAGGAGGCCGCACCGCTGGACGAGCGATGCGAGGCGATCCTCACGGCCACCGGAGCGCCGCACTGGGCATCCGGGTGGAACGCCCTGGTCGCCGCGCTCGACGAGCGGCTGGCGGCGGCCCGGGAGGAGCTGGACGCGGCACTGTCGCGGGCCCGGCTGCGCACCGCCGAGGCCGCGGGCCGGGACGACTTCGGACACGCCGTGTTCGTGTCCAACCCGTCGTTCCACCGCACGGCGCTGGAGACCGCGCCGCTGGCCCATCCGGGCTGGGCCGAGGCACGGGACGGGGGCGTGGTGCCGCGTGCTCTGCGCCGCCGGGTCGACACCCTGCACCGCTATCTGCGCCGGTTCGCCACCAAGTGCGAGACGGTCTCGTTCTTCGGCCCGGTGCTGTTCGGCCGACTGCGGCCGGACCAGGAGGAGGCCCTGCTGACCGGCGCGCCGGGCCGGGAGAAGGTCGTGGTGGAGGCGAGCGCCTGGCTCGTGGAGGAGCTGCGCGAGCGGGCCGCCGGAGAGGTGCCGCTGACGCGGCAGCGCGTCTGGCCCAGTCCGCTGTTCCGCCGGCAGGGCCCGGACCCGGTGCTGGAACGGGCCGTCGACGGCCGCAGGTTCAAGGTCGCCGCCCCCGCCCTGGCCCTGTGGCAGGCCGCCGCGGCGGCCCCGGGGGGCCGTCTGGACACGCTCGTCGCCGCAGCCGGTGTCCTTCCCCCGGAGCGGGCGGCGGACGACGCGTACGCGGCCGAGCTGGTGAAAGCCCTCGGACCGGCGCTGCTCGTCTCCCCCTGGCGTCTCCCGGCGACCGAGCTGCACGCGCTGACCAGGCTGGCGGCCGAGCACCCCACGGCCGCGGTCGTCGAACTCGCGGAGGCCCGCGACGCGTACGCGGATGCGGCATGGCCCGAGCGGGCGGGCCATCTCATGGCCGCGCGGGCGGCCCGTGAGCAGGACGGCGGGCAGGTGTCGCGCGACAGCGGCAGGCACTACGCCGACCGCGAGCTGTTCCACGAGGACAGGTCGAGCCCGCTGAGCGAGCGGGTCGGTTTCGGCGCGCCGGTCGTGGACCGGATCCGGGAGGTCACCGAGGCGGTGTTCCCGCTCGCGTTCCTCGCGGCGCTGCTGGCCAGGGAGGACGCCCGCGACTCCTTGCGCGACGAGCTCCGGGGCTCGCCCGCTCCGCTGGCCGCGCTGGCCGTACGGGAGATCCCCGCCCGCTCGCCGCGCCGTGACCGGCTGGACTCGGTGCTGCGCGGCCTGGTCGAACGGGCCGTCGAGCGGGCGGGGACGGGCGACGGCCGTCCGTCCGTCGTGGAGCTGGGCCGCAGCGAGCTGGACGAGGCGCTGGCACCGCTGTGGGACACCGTCTCCTACGGTCGTGAGGACGCGTGCCTCCCGAGCCCGGACCTGATGGTGGCGGGTCCCGATCCGGCCACCGCCACCTGGGTGCTCTCGGAGCTGCACGACGACTGCAGCTCGATCTTCGGAGGGCTGGAGCGTCCGCTGCACAGCGACCCGGACGGCCTGTGGGGCGGGTTCAGCGAGCGGGTGGCGCGGGCTGTGCCGTCCGGGACGGCCGCGACGATCGTCTCGCGTCGGCGCAGTGCGCATGTGACGCCCGAGCTGCCCGGTGTCGCCATCGAACTGAGCGGTCTGTCGGACAAGGACCGGGCCGATGTGGTGCCGATCGCCGACGCCGTCGTCCCCGCTTCGGCGGACGCGGTGCTGGTCGACGGGCGGGAGCGGCTGCTCTACCCGGGCGACCTGTCGTCCACGCTGCACCGGGCGGTGTCCCGGCCCGCGCTGGTACCGGTGCCGGTCATTCTCGGGGCGTACACCCCCCGGATCGTGGTGGACGGTGTCGTCCTTCAACGTGCCCGCTGGCACCTGCACATTCCGGAGAGGACCGGGGACACCGTCACGCAATGGCTGGCCGTGCAGAGGCTCCGGGCCTCCCACGGAATTCCCCGCCATGTGTATGTGAAGCATCCGGCCGAACCCAAACCGCTGTACGTCGATTTCGCTGATCCGCTGTCGGTGCTCGATATCGCGCGGCTTCCCGAGGGAGAAGTCGTCGTTTCCGAAATGCTGCCGACTCCCGATCAATTGTGGTGGCGCGTCGCGGGAAAGCCGCATTGCGCCGAATTCCGTCTCGGCTGCATCGTGCGGCCGACGACGTCCGACGATCCGCCGACTCAGGAAGAGAGCGCATCATGACCGAGGACATCCGCATCACCTCCCTCGTGAGGGACGCCTACGACAAGTCCGCCGAGCAGTACGAATCCGCGGGCCAGATGATCTTCCATCCGCTCGGGAAGATGGTCGCCGATCTGCTGGAGCTCTCGCCCGGGGAGCGTGTGCTGGACATCGGCTGCGGGCGCGGTGCCTGCCTGTTCCCCATCGCCCACCAGGTCGGGCCGGACGGCTTCGTCCTCGGCATCGACCAGGCCCAGGGCATGGTCGACGCGTGCGCGGCGGACATCGCCGCCCGCGGGCTCTCGGGCCGGGCCCGTGCCGAGTTGGGCAACGCCCAGGGATTCGCCTTCGCCGAGCCCTTCGACGCGGCGAGCGCCGGTATGGTCCTGTTCCTGCTGCCGGAGGCGGAGAAGGCGCTGTCCTGCGCCGCTGCCGCCCTGCGCCCCGGTGGCCGGTTCGCCGCGACCACGTTCCCCACCGAGAACGGCAGGCTGGCCACGGGCTGGGAGTCCGCGGAGATTCTCGCGGGCGTGCTGGCCAGGTACCTCCCCGAGGGTGTCGACGACCCCTGGCAGGTGGTCCTGGGTCTCGGTGGCCCGCTGGTCAGCGAGGAGTCCACGGCCGCCGCCTTCCTCAAGGCCGGATTCGGCGATGTGCGGATCCGCCATGTCCCGGCGGACTCCCGCTTCGAGACCATCGACGACTACCTGGCCTGGACCAGGACCGTGACCACGCGCATGCAGTGGGACCTGGTGCCGCCGGAGCGGGTGGCCGAGGCGACCGACGAGGCGCGCGAGGCGCTGCGGGTGCTGGCGGGCCCCGACGGTTCCCTGGAGTTCTCCTGCCCGACCAGGACCGTGCTGGCCGTCCGCTGACGGCACGGCCGCAACCGCCCACCAAGCACTGAGCACAGAGCCGAGAGGTGCGATGACATGGCTCCTGATACGACCCCTTCCTTGATCCGTCCCTTGTCCGAACTGCTGGGCGGACATGCCGCCCGGATCGGGGACAAGGTGGCCTTCGCCGACGCCGGGCGCGGTGTCGGCTACCGGGAACTGGATCTGCGGACCTCTCGGCTCGCCGGGCATCTGGCCGCCCTGGGGCTGGAGAGCGGCGGCCGTGCGGCCGTCCTCATGGGCAACAGTGTCGAGGCGGTGGAGAGTTGCCTCGCCGTCATACGGGCCGGCGGCGTCACCGTGCCGATCAATCCGCAGGCGTCCGACGCCGAACTGGCCCATTTCCTGCGGGACTCCGGGGCATCGCTGGTGCTGTGCGACCCGGCGCGGCTCGACGTGCTGCTGCGGGCGGTGTCCGCGTCCGGTGTCCCCCGGCCGGCGATCGTGCTGACCGGCGACGCCCCGCCGCCGAAGGACGCGCCCGCCGGTATCATCGCGTACGAGACGCTCGCCGCAGCCGAGCCCGAGGGGCCGGCGCCCCGGGAGAATCCGCTCGACGCCCCGGCCTGGATGCTCTACACCTCGGGCACCACCGGCCGGCCCAAGGGCGTGCTCTACTCCCTGCGCAGTTCGCTGTGGCTGGTGGAGGCGTGCCATGTGGGCGTGCTCGGGATGTCGCAGGACGACCGGCTGCTGTGGCCGATGCCTCTCTTCCACGGTCTGGGGCAGAACCTGTGCGTCATGGGGGTCGTGGCCGTGGGCGCCGAAGCCCGGCTCATGAGCGGTTTCGCCCCCTCCGAGGTCCTGGACGCGCTGCGCGACGACGGTGTGACCTTCCTCGCCGGGGTGCCGACGACCTACCACTACCTGCTGGACCGCGCGCAACAGGAGCGCACCGAACTCCCCTCGCTGCGGCTGGGGTTCGTCGCCGGATCGGCCAGCGGGGCATCGCTGGGAAGCCGTTTCGAGGAGGCGTTCGGCGTCCCGCTCGTGGACCAGTACGGATCGACCGAGACGGGCGCGATCACCTCCAACCGGCCGACCGGTGACCGGGTCGCCGGATCGGCCGGCCCTCCCGTACCGGGGGTGGACGTCCGTCTGGTGGGCACCGGGTCCGGTGCCGAGGTGCCCGCCGGGGACGAGGGCGAGGTCTGGGTCGGCGGCCCCAACCTGATGCTGGGCTACCACGGTCTGCCCGACGCGACCGCCGAGGTGCTGCGGGACGGGTGGTACCGCACGGGCGACCTGGGGCGCCGGGACGCCCTCGGGCACGTGACGCTGACCGGCCGGCTCAAGGAGCTGATCATCCGGGGTGGCGAGAACGTCCACCCCGTGGAGATCGAGGACGTGGTGCGCACGGCGGCGGGCGTGGTCGACGCGGCGGTGGGCGGGGAGCCCCACGAGGTATTCGGCGAGGTGCCCGTCGCGTATGTGGTGCCGGGTCCCGAAGGGGTCGACGTCCAGGCGCTGTTCGAGCACTGCCGCGGGCTGCTGTCCTTCTTCAAGGTGCCGGAGAAGGTGTACGCGATCGAGTGCGTGCCCCGGACCGCGTCCGGGAAGATCACCCGGCATCTGCTGGCCGAGGCCGGTTCCCGGCTGCTCGGTGTGGCCACCGGTGGCGCGCCCGGAACGGAAACGGATGCCGGCCGCGAGCGCGGAGGCGGGCCCGGCGAGTGGGCGCACCGGCTCGCGGCCCTGACGGCGACCGAGCGGACCCGGACCGTCCTGGACCTGGTACGCACCGAGGTGGCTCGGACCCTTGGCGTCGCGGGCCCCGAAGAGGTGGCGCCGACACGGCCGTTCGTCGATCTCGGGCTCGGCTCCCTGGCCGTCGTGGCGGTCGGGCAGCGGCTGTGCGCACTGGTCGGGGCACGCCTCCCGGCGACCGCGGTGTTCGACCATCCGACTCCCGCGGCGTTCGCCGACCGCCTGGTCGGGGAGCTGACGGGGACGTCCGGCCCCCGCTCCCCCGTCGAAGCGCCGACGGCGGGCCGTACGGTCCCGCCCGGGAACGGCGGGAACGACGGGAACGACGACGAGCCGATCGCCATCATCGGCATGGCCTGCCGCTTCCCGGGCGGGGTGGAGTCGCCCGAGCAGCTGTGGGACCTGATCGCCGAAGGGAGGGACGCCACAGCGGACTTCCCCGCCGACCGGGGCTGGCCGCTGGACACGCTGTTCGACCCCGACCCCGACCACCACGGCACCAGCTACGCCTCGCGCGGCGGGTTCCTGACCGACCCGTCCGCGTTCGACGCCGGGTTCTTCGGCATCACCCCCCGTGAAGCGACCGCGATGGATCCCCAGCAGCGGCTGCTGCTGGAGGTCGCGTGGGAGGTCTTCGAGCGGGCGGGCATCGATCCGACCGGACTCGCGGGATCGGAGACCGGTGTCTTCGTCGGTACCAAGGGACAGACGTACAGCACGCTCGCCGCGCCCGCCTCCGAGTACGAGGGCCATCTCGGCTTCGTCACCTCGGGCAGTGTGCTGTCGGGCCGGGTGGCCTACACGCTGGGTCTCCACGGGCCCGCCGTCACCGTGGACACGGCTTGCTCCGCCTCCTTGGTCGCCCTCCACCTGGCCTGCGGCTCGCTGCGCTCCGGTGAGTCGCGGCTCGCGCTCACCGGCGGTGTCACGGTGATGGCGACCCCGGACGACATGATCACCTTCAGCAGGCAGCGGGGTCTGGCGCCGGACGGCCGGGTGAAGGCCTTCGCCGAGGGGGCGGACGGCACCGCCTTCGGCGAAGGAGTGGGCGTCCTGCTGCTCGAACGGCTCTCGGACGCGCGCCGGGCGGGCCACCATGTGCTCGCCGTGATCCGGGGCAGCGCGGTCAACCAGGACGGCGCCTCCAACGGGCTCACGGCTCCCAACGGTCAGGCGCAGCAACGGGTGATCCGCCGGGCGCTCGCCAACGCCCGGGTGGCCGCGGACGAGGTCGACCTCGTCGAGGCCCATGGCACGGGGACCACGCTCGGCGACCCGATCGAGGCCGAGGCGATCCTCGCCACCTACGGTCAGGGCCGGGACCCGGAGCGCCCCGTTTGGCTGGGGTCGGTCAAGTCCAACATCGCCCACACCCAGGCCGCCGCGGGTGTCGCGGGTGTCATCAAGCTGGTGCAGGCGATGCGGCACGCGGTACTCCCGGCGACGCTGAACGCCGACCGGCCGTCACCGCATGTCGACTGGTCCTTGGGGCACGTACGGCTGCTCACCCGGGCGCGGCCGTGGACGAGCGCCGATGGACGGCCCCGGCGTGCCGGTGTGTCCGCCTTCGCCATCAGCGGCACCAACGCGCATGTCGTCCTGGAGGAGACCCCGCACACCCCCGCCGCCACCGAGGACGTCCCTTCGCGGCCCGTCGCGGCCGTGCCGTGGCTGCTGTCCGCGAAGTCCTCCGCCGCACTGCGCGAGCAGGCCCGCCGTCTGGAGTCCTTCCTGCGTGCGGCGCCCGATCTCGTGCCCGTGGACATCGGACGCACCCTGGCCCTGTCCCGGGCCGGGCTCGAGCATCGCGCCGCCGTCGTCGCCGACGGTGCGAAGGGGCTGCTGCGCGGTCTGGGCGCGCTCGCGGAGGGTGAGCCCGCGGCCGGACTGGCCACGGGGCTCGCCGGGCCCGTCCGCACCACCGCGTTCCTTTTCACGGGGCAGGGTTCCCAGTGGGCGGGCATGGCCCGTGAACTGTACGAGGCGTTCCCGGTGTTCGCCGAGGCGCTGGACGCGGTGTGCGAGCGGCTGGCCCCCGACGTACGGCGACTGCTGCTCGCCTCCGGTGCCCCAGAGGAGCACGGCCGTCTCGATCGCACCGGCTTCGCCCAGCCGGCCCTGTTCGCCCTGGAGGTGGCGCAGTTCGCGCTGCTGCGGTCCTGGGGGGTGCGGCCCGACGCGCTCGCCGGTCACTCCATCGGCGAACTCGCCGCGGCGCATGTGGCCGGGGTGTTCTCGCTGCCCGACGCGGCCAGGCTGGTCACCGCCCGTGGCGAGCTGATGCAGGCACTGCCCGAGGGCGGCGCCATGGTCGCCGTGGAGGCCGCCGAGGAGGAGATACTGCCGCTCCTCGAAGGCTGGGAGTCCCGGATGGGGATCGCCGCCGTGAACGCGCCCCGGTCGGTCGTGGTCTCGGGCGACGCGGACGCCGTGTCGGAGGTCGCCCGCGTCCTGGCCGAACAGGGGAGCAGGACCAAGCGCCTGACGGTTAGTCATGCCTTTCACTCGCCCCGGATGGACGCGGTGCTGGAGGAGTTCGAGGCCGTCGCGCGCACCGTCGCCTACCGCACGCCCGACATCCCGATCGTCTCCACGGCCACCGGGGCCCTCGCCGGTGCGGAGCTGCTGACGCCCGCGTACTGGGCCGGGCAGCTGCGCTCGGCCGTGCGGTTCGCCGCCGCGGTGGGGACGCTGCGGGACCGGGGCACCGACACCTTCGTCGAACTGGGGCCGGACGGGGTGCTCACGGCCCTGGTGCGCCAGGTGATCGGCGACGCGGACCACCGTGCCCTGCCGGTGTCCCGTCGTGACCGGCCCGGCGCCGCGACCGCCGTCGGCGTCGCCGCCGCGCTCCACACCGCCGGCGTCCCGGTCGACTGGGCGGCCTTCTTCGAGGGCACCGGTGCCCGTCACGTCACACTGCCGACCTATGCGTTCCAGCGCAAGCGCCACTGGCTGCCCACGCCTGCCGCCCCCGCCCACGCGGCGGCACCGGCACCCGCGCCCGTCCAGGAGCCGACCGACGCAGCCGCCCCGGCCGGACGGGCACTCGAACCGGGCGAAAGCCCGGAGATCGCCGCCCGGCTGGCCGCCGTACTCGCCGGTATGGACGAGGAGAAGCAGCTGCTGCACATGATGGACCGGATCGCCTCCCGGGTCGCGGCGGTCCTGGGCCACGACGGCACGGACGACATCGGCCCCGATACGCCGTTCGCGGACATGGGTGTCGACTCCCTCATGGCCGTGGAGATGCGCAACCAGATCAGCGACTTCTGCGGGGTGAGCCTGCGTCCGACGCTCGTCTTCGAGCATCCGACCCTGGCGGTGCTCGCCGACCACCTGCTGGCGAAGGTCCTGGACGCGGTGTCCACCGTGCCGGGCTCCGACGAGGACGCGGTGGACTTCGCCGCCGAGGTCGTCCTGGCGGCGGACATCACCCCCGCCGACGAGGTGATCCGGGTCGTCGACGACCCGGGGGAGGTGTTCCTCACCGGCGCGACCGGCTTCCTCGGCGCGTACCTGCTGCGCGATCTGCTGCGTACGACCCGGGCGACCGTGCACTGTCTGGTGCGCGGGGCCGACGAGGCGGGCGCACGGGCGAGGCTGCGGAAGAACCTGGAGTGGTACGAGTTCTGGGACGACATCGACACGGATCGGCTGTCCGTGGTCGTCGGCGATCTCGCCCGGCCCCTGCTGGGACTCGCCCCGGACCGCTTCGACGCCCTCGCGCGCAGTGTCGACGCCGTCTACCACGCCGCGGCGACCGTCAACGGTCTCTACCCCTATTCGGCGCTGAGGGACGCGAACGTCACGGGCACCGCGGAAATCCTGCGGCTTGCCGCCCGGCACCGGACCGTGCCCGTCCACCACATCTCGTCCACGGGCGTGTTCGCCGCCGAGGCTGTCCCTGGAGTCGCCCTGAAGGTCACCGATCCGCCGGGCCCCGCCGAGGCGCTGTCCTCCGGCTACCGGCAGACGAAGCTGGTGGCGGAGCAGATCATCGGGCTTGCCAGGGAACGGGGTCTGCCGGTCGCGGTCTACCGGGTGGACGAGATCTCGGGCGACTCGGAGCGCGGCTTCTGCCAGACGCATGACTTCGTCTGGCTGAGCATGAAGGGGATCGTGCAGGCCGGTGCGGTGCCGGCGGATCCCGCGGGCATCTTCCACCTGGTGCCGGTCGATCACGTCAGCGCGGCCGTGCTGCGGCTGTCGCGCGACGAGCGGGCGGCGGGCCGCAACCACCACCTCGCGAACGGAACGCATCTGCCGTTCTCCGAGATGACGGACTCCCTGCGGTCCCTCGGCTACCGTCTGGACGAACTGCGCTGGGACACCTGGGTCGAGCGCATCCGCTCCGACCGGGACAACGCGATGGTCCCGATGATCGACGCGTTCGAGTCGACCATCTACAGCGGACGCAACCACTATCTGTCCGTCGACACCTCTCGGACCCGGGAACTGCTGGCGGGTACCGGCATCGCATGCCCGCCGATGACGCGTGAACTCTTCGAGAAGTACGTCGGGTTCTTCGTCCGCGTCGGCTATTTCCCCGAGCCGGGCGGCGGCGCCCCAAAGAGCGGCGGGGAGGGCCTCCGGGTCCGGGAAGCGGCGTGGGAGGACCTGCCGGCGATGGCGGGCATCTGCTTCGACGCCTTCAACACGCTGAACGCCTCGTTGGGGCTGCCGCCCGAGTGGTCCTCGGTGGACGCGGTGACGGAGATGTTCCGGGACCGGCTCGCGGCGCCGGGCTGCCTCGCCTATGCGGCGGTCGACGGCGCCGGAGCCGTGGTGGGCTCCAACTTCCTGGTCCTGGGCGAGTCGGTGGCCGCGTTCGGCCCCCTCAGTGTCGCGCCCGGCACGCAGGGCGGTGGGGTGGGTCGTCTGCTGATGGACGAGGTGGTCGCCGCAGCCGCTCGGCACGAGCGGGAATCCGTGCGTGCCGTACAGGTGACCAACAACCTCGGTGCGTACCGGCTGTACGCGTCGCTCGGCTTCGTACCGTGCGAGCAGCTCTCCGTGGTCGCCGGGTACGCGCCCCCCACCCCCGCGAACCTGGCGGGCTTCGCGGTGCGCGCGATGGCCGAGGACGACGTGCCCGCGTGCCAGGAGCTCTACCGCGCGGTGAACGGCCATGCGCGGGACGGGGAGATCCACATGGCCGCGAAACGGGCCTTCGGGTGGTCCCAGCCGTACGTCGTCGAGGACCGGGCGACCGGTGCGATCGCCGGCTACACCACGGGCCTGTCCGATCTGGGCCATCTGACGGCGGTCTCGGAGGCCGCGGTGCGGGCCCTGTACACGGGCGCGGGCGAGCTGATGCGCAGGGCGGCGCCCGACGGTCCGGCCCCTCGGCTGCGTATCCCGGGCCGGTTGTTGCCCGAGACTCTGAGCTGGGCGTTGCGTACCCGCGGCATGGCCCTGGAGCGGCTGGAGACGCTCGTCGTGCGCGGCTCGTACACGGCGCCGGGGGCGGGGGCGGGGGCCTACTGCCCCGGGCTGTCCTACTGACGCCCCGACACACGCAGAGCACGGCACGGGCCCGGCCGCGATGGCCGGGCCCGTGTCGTGCTTCCCGTACGTCAGATCGCCGCGACCGGCACGTCGTCCTGCGCGGAGCGGCCGATCCTGGGGACCGCCAGCAGTGTGATCACCACACCGAGCAGGGCGAATCCCGCTCCGACCGCGAAGGCCAGCCGGAAGCCCTCCGTCATCGCGTCCGCCATGGCCGCGCCGTCGGGCCGCTTGCCCCGCAGAAGCTCGCCGATGCGGGCGTTGGCCACCGATGAGAGCACCGCCAGGCCGAGCGCGCCGCCGATCTGCTGGGTCGTGTTGATGAGTCCCGAGGCGAGGCCCGACTCCTGGGGTGTCACACCGGAGACGGCGACGATGGTCACGGGCACGAACGAGAACCCGAGCCCCAGGGCCGCGACGACCGAGGGCAGCAGGACGTCCCCGGCGAACGTGCCGTTGGCGGGGATGCGGGTGAACAGCAGCAGTCCCACCGTGGTCAGCGTCAGGCCGGTGAGGAGGATGGGCCTGGGCCCGATCTTCGTCACCAACTGCGAGCCCACACCGGCCGCGATGATGCTCGCCACCGAGAAGGGCAGGTAGGACAGTCCGGCTTCGAGTGCGGAGAAGCCGAGCACCTGCTGGAGGTAGAGGGAGATGAAGAAGAACATCGACAGCAGCGCGGCGCCCACCAGCAGAGAGACCATGTTGGCGCTGGAGAGATTGCGATTGCGGAAGATGCGCAGCGGCATCACGGGGTGCTTCACGACGCGCAGTTCGACCACGGCGAAGACCAACAGCAGGACGCCCGACAGCACCAGGAGTCCGATGGTCCGGCCTGAACCCCAGCCGGCCCGCTCGGCGTCCACGAGCGCGTAGACCAGCACACTGAGACCGCCGGTCACCAGTGCGGCACCGGCGAAGTCGATTCCGGTGCGTTCATGGGCGCGGCTCTCGCGGACCAGGCGCGGGGTGAAGAGGGCGGCGCCGAGGCAGATCGGCACGTTGACGAACATCACCCACTCCCAGCCCGCCCACTCGGTCAGCACGCCGCCGAGCAGGACGCCGATGGCGCCGCCCGCTCCGGCGAGCGCACCCCATATGCCGAGGGCCTTGTTGCGCTCGGCGCCTTCGGTGAAGGTCGTGGTGACGATGGACAGTGCGGCCGGCGCGATGATCGCGGCACCGAGGCCCTGGCCGATACGGGCGGCGATCAGCCAGCCCGCGCCCGGCGCGAGGCCCCCGAGCAGCGAGGCGACAGCGAACAGACCGAGTCCGGTCACGAACACCCGTCGCCGGCCGAGCAGATCGGCGGTCCGGCCGCCCAGCAGCAGGAAGCCTCCGAAGGCGAGGGCGTAGGCGTTGACGATCCACTGGACGTTGGAGTCGCTGAAGTGCAGGTCCCGCTGGATCGACGGCAGCGCGACGTTCACGATCGAGGCGTCGAGGACCACCGTCAGCTGGGCCGCGGCCAGGACGACGAGCGCCTTCCAGCGAAGCGGGTCCGGGGATAAGACGGAAGTGGGAGGCGTGGCCATGGGAGGGATACGCTCCTGTGGGTTAAAGTGGTAAGCGGAATCGGATGTCCGGTTCCGGAAAATGACGATACGGAGGCGCGGTTCCCCTTGTCAAACACCCCACCCCCTTCCAGCGCACCCACCGGCGGCAAGCTGCGGGCCGACGCCGCGCGCAACCGGCTCAAGGTGCTCGACGCCGCACGGGCCGCCTTCTCCGAGTCCGGCCGGGACGCACAGATGGGTGATATCGCCCGCAGAGCGGGCGTGGGCATCGGGACCGTGTACCGGCACTTCCCGACCAAGGAGTCACTGGCGGAGGCGATCGTGGAGCACCGCTTCCAGCAGACCCTGGACTTCCTCAGGAACGAGGTGCTCCCCGACCCGAACCCCTGGAACGGCCTTGCCCGTTCCCTGGAGTTCTGCGGAACCATGCAGGAGCACGACCGCGGTTACGCGGAGACGGTCACGGCGATGGTCGGCGGCAGCACCTTCGACGCGCAGGCGATCGCGGAACTCAACGAGCTCACCGACAAGGTGCTCAAGCGGGCCCAGGCCGAGGGGTCGGTGCGCAAGGACCTGACCGTCGCGGACGTGTCGCCGCTCTACATCGGCCTCTGCCATGTCGTGCAGGCCGGGGTCACCGACTGGCGCCGCTATCTGGGCATCATCCTCGACGGCCTGCGCCCGCGACCGGAGCACGGTGCCTGAAAGCCCCTTGGAGCAGAACGGCCTCGCGGCTGCGTCGACGCCGAGGTGGTCGGTGCCGGCCGCGGTGGGCGGCGATGACCGTCCGCGCTCCGCTGGACGCCTTGGCCGCCTCGGAGGTTTCACGGACGAGGAGTTGTCCGGCCATCGATGACGGCCGGGCGACTCCTCGCACCTGTCGGGACCGGGATCGGCATTCCCGCCCCCGCCGTGCGACTCCTCGATCATGTCGCGAGAGACTGTTCGGATGAACGACCGCCGTCGCCCGCTGGGCACCGGACCCCGCCTCGACAACTCCGCGTTGTCGCCTGCCGCGCCACGCGCCGGCCTCGCCGCAGAACGCATCACCGCCATCGCGCCGGCCGTTGTCGAGCCGCCTGCCCCCGGGCCCCTGCCGGCCGGGCGCCGGCGCCTTCTCGGGCAAGGCCGCGAACACGGCGCCGGGCAACCGTCCGGGGAAGCCGACGCGGGAATGACGGGGACATGAGCACGCGCCCCATGGCGCCCCGCAGAGAGGCCACCGAGTACGCCTCACGGTGAGGGGCGGGACAGCCCTTCGCGTGCTGTTCCGGCTGCGTGCCCTCACGATGGGTGCCCCGCGGCGGCCAGCAGCGGGGCGATGACCTTCGCGATCTGCGGCTCCGTCACCGCTCCCATGCGGGTCGCCGCCACCTTTCCCTCCGGGTCGATGACGATCGTGAACGGGAGCGTCTGCGTGTTCACCAGGCCGTGTGGCAGCCTCAGGGCCTGCTTGCCCGCCGGATCGTGCAGGGACGGGTAGCCCGGACGGAACTCCTTCTGGAAGGCGAGTCCGTCGGCTCGGCTGCCGTCGTTGTCGAGCCCCAGTACCTGGACGCCGCGGACGCCCCACTTCTCCTGGATCCTCTTCAACTCGGGCGCCTCCGCCCGGCAGGGACCGCACCAGGAGGCCCAGGCATTGACCAGCACGACCTTGCCCCGGTAGCCGGACAGGTGGATCTCGTCGCCCTCCAGCGAGGTGCCGGAGAAGTCGGGAGCCGTGGGGCGTTCGCCCTCCTTCAGGATCCTGGTGAGCCGCTCCCCGGGCGTGGTGTCGCCGATCGGGTCCGGGGTCGAGCAGCCGGCGAGGATCGCACAGGCGGCGGCCACCGCCACGGCCGCGTGAGGGCGTCGGGTCGTCGTCATCGCCCGGCCGCATTCCGCTGGTCGTCCCCGTGGTCCCTGTGGTTCTTGCGGTCGCTGTGCGTCCTGTACCACCCGGCCCGGCTGAGAACGACCTCCAGGTGCCCCGTGCGCCACACGCACAGCAGCCACGCGGCGGGAAGTTGCAGCGTGAACAGCGCGTAGACCGCCATCATGGACGCCGTGTCCGCCGGGGCGTCGTCGCCACCGGCCCACGCCGACAGCCCCGAGCAGACCAGCAGCATCACCAGGTAGACGAACCCGTCGACCAGGACCACGCGCCAGCGCGGCAGCGCGGCCAGCAGCCCCCTGGCCAGCGTCAGGGACGCGGTGGCGGCCACGACGAAGACCGCATTCCACGGGTCCTTCACCCAGAGGGAGGCCCACCCCCCGAGGTCGCCGTAAGCGACCGCCCATGCCAGGTCCACGGCCGCCCCGGTCAGCCAGGACAGGACGACGACGGTGAGCGCGTAGGACACGGCGCTGCGCCAGGTGACGGTCACGGCATTCCCCTTTTGGTCACGGGACCCCGCGCGGCGGCGGCCCGCTTCACCGGTCATTGTCCTCCCCGTGCCGCGACGACCGTGACCGGGGCCGGGACACGGACCCCGGGGAACGGAGGCGGGGTCAGTGGCCGCCGCCGTCGTCGTCGATCGTGCCTGGGCAGGCAACGTTTGCCCGTCAAGGAGCGCGTCCGGTGCGTGCTCTCGGTGTGCAGGCCGGAAACCCTCGTACTGGACGTACTCGGGTTTTCGGCCGGTGCGGCGAGAGGGCGTGCCGGACGTCGCGACGGGGCGAACGTTGCCTGATGCGGCACTAGCTCGCGCATCGGCTGGAACGGTCGTTCTGCTCGCGCGACCGAACTCCGGCACGAACAACCGTCTCCACCAAGTCCCTTGGGGAGATGGCCAAAGAAGCGATGCCGGAGGGACATGAGTCCGGGCCGCCTCGATCGGGTCCTTCCCGGTGCCCTAACGTTGCGCCCGAACCAACCGCCCCCACCCCGGGAAGACGACGCCGAGCATGCCCTCCATCCGCCGATCGCGGCCCGCACTGATCGCGGGAGTGTGCGTCGTCGCCGCCGGCGCCGCCCTCACCGCCTACGCCCTCGCCGACACGGGTACCGATGCCGGAATACGCCCTGCCAAAGCCTCCGGCGCCCCGCACTGCCACCGCATCGCCGACGCCGCCCCCGCGTCCCTCGCCGGCCTGCCCCGCCGCGACAGCGACCTTCCCGGCATCGCCCTCTGGGGAGACCGCGCCATCGTGCTGCGCTGCGGTGTCACCCCTCCCGGGCCAACCGGCGACCCGTGTTTCGCCGTCGACGGCGTGGACTGGGTCATCGACCAGGCCCAGTCCACCGACAGCAGGAAAGTCGTCGTCACTTACGGCCGCACCCCGGCGACCCAGGTCGTCTTCGACGGCGCTGCGAAGACCGACGCCGCCTTGGTGAACCTCTCCAAGCTGGTCGCCCCCATCCGGCCGACGTCCCACTGCCTCGCGGCGGGGTGACCGGCCGGCCCCGCGCCCGCCCCGCGGCGGACGGGCACAACGCGTCGTGGGCCGGAGACGGCGACGCTCACAACCTGCGTCAAAGAACTCAGTTCGAGTGCGGCCGACCGTCCCGGACCCATGTCACCACGACCAGAGCTGCGGTGATGTACATCAGGACGCTGAAGGTGGTCACGGATTCGACGTACTGCTCATAGCCTTCTGCGCGCAGCTGAAGCGCGAGGGAGCCAAGCGCGGTCCCAAGCGCCGCGGTAGCGGCGGCCATGGCGACGAACGGGGCCTTCGTCATCGGTGCTTCCTCCAAACCACGAGACGATTGGTCAAGACCGAGACTACATGCCTGCGATGTCACTGCCGGAAGCGATGACGAGTGGTCACTCAAGCACCAAACACCCTCTCCCGGACGTCAGTTGAACTCGCGTTACAGCAGAAGAGCCACCGGCCCGGGGCTCACCGCACGAGTGCATCGATCCGCGGGGCGATGCGAGCGACAACGCTGCGGAACTCGGGCATGCCGAGGTGGACGGTGGTGTGCCGGGCTGCGAGGTCGGGGCGGCCACGAACGGTGGAGGCGGCGAGGAGGAGCCGGCACGGCGATGGCGTTGGCGTCGGCCGTGTCAGACGTGCGCGAGGAGGCGCTCCAGCGGCCGGGGAACGCGCTCGGGGCGCAGGTGCGCGACCAGCGCCTGAGCGTAGAGGGCCTTGCGGCCGCTGTGCGTGCCCATGAAGCGCCGCAGTTGGTGCTCCACGGGCCGTTCCCGCTGTGCCGGCTGGCCCTGGAAGGTGTGGAAAGGGCGCGTCTCGCCCTGGGCCTCGATCACCTGCTGCACACCCTCGGCCCCGATCGCGCGGATCAGCTCGTCCTCCAGGTCGGCGACGCACACATGGAACCCGAGTGTCTCCAGTTCGGCCTGCGTGATGTCGGATCCGAGCCCGACCCGCTCAAGATGGCGCCGGAAGTGCCGCACCTCGCCGATGTCGCAGAGACCGGCCAGCGGCAGGCCGAGCCCCGGGGGACCGCACACGTCCAGGAAACGCCCGATGCTCGTCGCGCCCCCGAGCGGGACGACCGCGACGCCCTCCGCACCGAGGTCGCGGCCGTAGCGCGTGGCCAGCGCTTCGAGCGCGACCTGGTCGCTGCTCCCTTCGACGAGCACGATCGTCCGCGCACCGCCGCCGGCCAGCTCCCGCGCCACCGCGGCGGCCTCCCCCGCCTCCGCTCCGCCGGCCGCCCACGCGACCAGGGCGAGGCGGAATCGTCTCAACTCGTCCACGCGCCCTCGCTTTCCGGCGCCATCCTGGCACGGCCGAGAACCCACGCGCACCCACGTTTTCCGCGTTGGCGACGACTCACGATCCGGAGGCGACGGCTCAGGAATGGAGCGTTTGGCAGCGTCGCCGTCGGCCCGGACGGCCTGATCGGCCGGGCGGTCGTCAAGCCGGATCGTCCGCCGGGGCCACCACGTCCTGTCCCGCCCCGGTCCGTCGGGCTGACCGTGCCCGCCGCTGGGAGTGCGGCAGTCTGGTCGAGCGGTGATCGTCAGCCTCTCCGCACACCCTTCAGGTGTGTGGAGGGATCCACAGCGGCGGCTGTCCGGCGGATTGCCCCTCGTCCCGGCAGATGGTGAGCCGGCCCAGGCCCACTCCTCATGCGATCCACACACACCCGTTTTCCTTATTTCTCATCTGTCGCAAGAAAAAGGGTTAAAGGGGGTTTTCACCTACTTTGATGGTCGATATTCTGTTCGTGTGGGACTCGACCACGCCTCGCTGTCCACCCTGGCAGCACTCGGCGACGCCACCCGGCTCCGTATGTTCGAGTTCATACGGCAGACGCGGCTACCGGTCACCCGCGAGGAGGTGGCCAACAGCCTCGGCATCTCGCGCAAGCTGGCCGCCTTCCATCTCGACAAGCTGGTGGCGGCCGGTCTGCTCCAAGCCCGCTATGACACCTCCACAGGAATCCGCAAGGTCGGCCGTCGGCCCAAGGTGTACGAGCCGGTGGCCGAGGCCATCGCGGTGACCATCCCCGAACGGCGCTACGGCATGCTGGCCGACGTCCTCACCGAAGCCGTCCTGACGGAGGCGGAAGGCGAGTCGGCCCGTGCGGCCGCACTTCGGGTGGCGCACCAGCGCGGACAGGCCCTGGGTGAGGCCGAACGCGAGCGGGTACGTCCCGGGCGGCTCGGCGCCGAGCGGGGACTGAGCGTCGCCGCCGAAACACTCGAAGACTTCGGTTTCGAGCCCGAGCGCGCCACGCCCACGCTGCTACGGCTGCGCAACTGCCCCTTCCACCCCCTGGCGGCGAAGGCTCCGGACCTGATCTGCGCCGTCAATCAGGCTTTCCTGGCCGGCTACCTGCACGGCCTCGGAAGCGACAGGACCACGGCGGTACTCGCCCCTCGGCCCGGCTCGTGCTGCGTCGAGCTGCGCGGCGAACACACAGCCGGAGACGGTCCTCGGGGCGATACGGTCTGCGAGCGGTGAATCGGCGCCCCGCCTCGGTCCGCAGCCGTCGGCGTCCCCCTGTCATCCGGTCCGTGCAAGTGAACAGCTGGAGTCATGATGAACTCCACCTATCCCGCCCAAGCCCCCCTGAGAGGGCTGGGAGCCTGCTGTGCCGTCGGCAACACGGTGCTGCACGGACTTCTCGTCGCTGATCATCTTGAGGAGAAGTTCTACATCGGCGTCCTGTTCGCCGTCGGTAGTGCCGTCATGCTCGTCGTCGCGGCGGCCCTACTGATCTCGAAGCGTCCCCATCTCGCCTGGCTGACCGGAGCCGCGGTCAGTCTCGGCATGATCGTCGGGTTTCTGCTTTCACGCACCGTCGGCTTGCCGGACGGCTACCACGAAGCCGGCTGGGAGCCACCGTACGGCGCTCTGTCCCTGTTCGTCGAGGGCCTCTTCGTCGTCGCCTTTCTTGCGTGGTTGAGCGGGAGCGCGAGGAGCACGGACGCCGTCCTCCAGTCGCCCTACCGTTCGGGCCGGGAGCGGATCGCCTCCGGGCGCGGCGCCCGGGAACGTTGAGCCGGATGCGTCCGTCGTGCGGCCCCAGCCCGAGCCGGGTCAGACGCCGAACGCGGCCGGGTACCGGATGGTGCCGGTGGGGACCGGGCGGGTGTCGTCGAGGGCCATCGCCATCATGAACTCGTCAGCCACCTCGAAAGGTGCGTGGATGCCGAACCGGGAAGCGGGGGCAAAGCCGAACCGCGGGTAGTAGTTGGCGTGTCCCAGGACGACGACGAGGTTCTCCCCGATGGCCCGGGCTGCGTCCAGGGCGGCGCGGATGGCAGCGGATCCGGCGCCGGTGCGTTGTACGGAGGGCAGTACCGCACACGGGGCCAGGGCGAGGGCGGGCTCGCCGTCGACGTGGCAGCGGGTGAGCAGGGCGTGTCCGACCGGGGTGCCGTCAGAGGCGGTGGTGATCACGGACAGGCCGTCGATCCACGTCCTGGGGTCGGCGCGCAGGGCGTCGACGAGGTCGGCCTCCTCCGGGGTGGGGAAGGCCGCGAGGACGATGCCGCGGATGGCAGGGATGTCCTCGGCGGTCTCGGGACGGGTGGTCCAGGTGGTCATGGGTGGTTCCGTTCTCCTCGGGGTCGATGGCGGTGTCGTGGGCGTGGAGGAGGCAGGCGGCGCAGTTGTGGTCGCTGGTCGTGCTCGCGCCGCATGACGGGGCGGCCTTGGATCCGGTCCGGTTACCGGCCATGCAGCCAGACACGCAGCGGACCGACCGGCTCGAAGCCATGACGGATGGCTGCCGCCAGGGCGTCGCCCTGCTCGTAGCCGACCACCGGCAAGGAGGGGAACAGCCGCGTGACTGCGTCCAGTACGACCGGCCAGGCCGTGTCGGGACCGCCGTCCAGCGCGAACACATTGGAGACTCCGACCACTTCGTCGCCGCGGCTCGCCACCGCACCGGTGACCACACGGCCGTCTTCGGTCTTTCCGGAAAGCACGAAGGTGGCGGGGTCGTCGAGCAGTTGGGGCCGGAAGAGGTCCGCGTCGCCGTCCCCGTCGTCCCAGGCGAGCGCCCAGGTGTGCAGCATGTCCGGGTCGCCCACCACGTTCCAGGAAAGATCCGGCGCGGGAGCGGGCGCACGCGCCGGCCGGTGGATCCACTGCGCCTCGAACAGCACCTGGAAGCCGCCCTCCGTCAGGTCGAGGTCGGCGAAGCCGTCCTTGACGGAGGCGCCGGGTGCGGTGGTGTCGATCCGGGCCGCCAGCGCGGCGGGGTCGGCGTCCGGCACCAGCGTCACCGCGTCCGGGTAGTAGAGCGGCGTACGAGACGGGGCGGCCCAGGCCTGTGCTCCGAACTCGCCCTCCACACCGTGTGATCGGCTCATCGCCGCGCACCACTCGGCGTTGTTGCGGGCGGCGGCCCGGACCAGGAACTGCTTGGGGATCGTCACAAGTGCGGATCATGACGACTCCGGTCCGGCCCGTCGACCGGTTTTCCGCAGATGGCCCGAGGGAAGCTCCGCCCGAAACCCCGTCGGCCGGCCTCCGGGAATTACCTGACCGCGGCAAGGGCGGCGGATCGGAAGCGATGCCAGGGACACCGCGCCGCTTTGCCGGGCCGCACGGCGGTGCCGGTACGCCTCCTCGCACCCTCGCCGTCGAAGGGCGACGCCGAGACCCTGGCTCCTCGCCCCTCCGTCCGGCCGCGCCCGTGGCGGCATCGCCGCCCGCGATGCAACCGCCTCGCACCACCCGGGGGCCGGAAGACGTCCGTACTTGTCGGCATCAAGCGCGGGTAAAGTGACCGGCCGAACCACCGGGAGGGCGCCTATGCGGACGCTGACAGGGATACGGCGACGGACCGGGACGTTCAGGACCCGGGCGGGCACGGCGCTCGGGGCACTCGCGGCGCTCGTGCTGCTCGGCAGCGCCGGAACGGCGGTTGCGACCGACCCCGGCACGGCGCCGAGCGCCACGGCGACGTCCCCGGCGACCGCCACCACCGCGCCGGCCGATCGACGCGCCGACGGTGCGACCCAGTCCGAGCGCCTGGCCGCGGAACTGCGCAAGAACCCGGTCTACGTCTCGGCCGACCGCCCCCGCAAACTGCCGCGCTCCCTCGCTCCGGACATCGCCGCGCTCGCCCAGCGCACCGGCGTGCCCACCTACGTGCTGGCGCTGCCCTCGGGCGACGCCACACTGCTCGGCCTGGTGCACGACCGGCTCGGCGAGAACGGCCTGTACGTGCTGATCGGCAACCACAGCAGCATCACCGCCTCCACGTTCGGCGTCGATGTCCCCGTCGAGGAAGCCCGCCGCATCGCCCTGTACGGCACCCCGTACGGGGCCGGCCCGCTCGCCGCGTTCGAGTCCTTCGTCGACGCGATCGCCTCCGGCCGCGACCAGGCCGCCGCCAAGGCCGACGAGCTGTACGACCGCTACCGCAAGGACGGCAAGCCCGATCTGTACATCAGCTCCACCGACCGGCAGAACCAGAACCTGCTGCTCGGCCTGGCCGTGGTGGTGCTCCCCGGCCTGGTGCTGGCCCTCGGCATCCGGCTCTCCTTCCGCCGCTCCGGCCGGCCGCGGCCGGCCGGGAGGAAGACGGCCGTCGACTCGAAGGCCCAGGCCGTCATACCGGGCAAGAGATCGGGCAAGGGCCCAGGCAAGGCCGCGGCGAACCCGAAGGCCCCGGCCCGCACCACCTGGTTCGCCACCCGCCGACGCGGTGTGCTGCCGCTGACGGTGGTGGCCGCGGTGGCCGCCGCGGTCGCCGTGGTGCAGGCCGCGCCCACCGTCTTCCCGCAGACCGTCGACAGCCCGTACCTCCACGTCACCCAGGGCGACCTGGACGCCCGGGTGGAGGAGGTCGCCACCGGGCTCGCCGCCGGACCGATCCACCAGGACCCGTCCACCGCGGACGTGCTGACCCCCGCCGACCTGCCCGCGATCCGGCAACGGATCGCCGAACTCGCGCCCAAGGGCCCGGTGCATGTGCTGGTCACGCCGACCCACAGCGACGACGAGAGCGGCGGCGACAGCAGCCTCCTGCTCGCCCGGGTCCATCAGCGCACCGGCCAGAACGGCGTCTACGTGCTGATCGACCCGGTGTCCGGCCGGATCGACCTGGACACCTTCGGCACCGACCAGGACGCCGCGCGCCGCTTCATGCGTCTGTCGTCCACCGTCCACTACCCGGAGTACCGCGACGACGGCGACCTGCAGGTGGTGCCGCGCCTCAACCAGACCCTGGACGCCGTCGCCGACGCCGAGCCGAGCAAGGGCGACGACCCCGCGACCCGCGACGCCGAACTGCCCCCGCTGCACGACAACCGGCTGCCCGGCCTGTTCAGCAGCGACTTCGCGCCCGGGATCATGCTCGGCACGATGCTGCTGGGCGCCCTGCTGCTGATCGCCTGGCTGGTGATCGCCGTCACGCGGGCCGTGCTGCACTCCCGCCGCACCCGCGCGGCCGACCCCTCGCCGCCGCAGCATTCCGGACCCCGGCACGCCACCGCGCTGCCGTCCGTCCGGCAACTGCGTGCCTGGGCCGCCGCCGATGTCCGCGAGCTCTCCGGGCAACTGGCCGCCGCCGACCAGGAGGCGCCCGGCCGCCCCCGCGCCTGGGACTGCCTGGACGCCGCCGAACTGCTGGCCAACACCGGCGGCGAGCGCCCGGACGAGGCCACCGAGGCGGCCGATCTGGCGGCCGTCGCGGTGCTCGCCCAGGCCGGACTCGCCGCCCTCCGGGGACACCTCCACCCCACCCTCTGCCGGCTCAACCCGCTGCACGGCGAGGCCACCGGCGGCAAGGTCCCGGGGTGGCTCGCCGACCTCGGCATCGGCCCCAGGTTCGCGCAGCTGTGCCCCGCCTGCCGGGACGCCTTGCGCAGCGTCGGCGCCAGCCACAGCGCCGCCGACCCCGCCGACCGCGAACGGGCGGCCACCGAACGGCTGCTGCGCCTGCCCGGGGCGGACGGCCGCACCCGGACCGCCTGGGACGAGGCCGGGCAGGTCCTGCCGGCCGCCCGTGAAGGGCTCGAAGCACTCATCCTCAGGGCCAGGGAGTCCGCCAGTGTCCAGTGACCGACTGACCAGTGACCGCCCGACCGGCGCCTCCCGCGGCCTCGCCGCCGGACTGCTCGCCGCCCTGCTGCTGGCCTGCACGGCGCTGCTCACCGCCGGCGCCCCCGCCCGGGCGGAAACCGCGGGGACCGGGCCCAGCGCCACGAAGATCGCCGAGGCGCTGACCACCGACCCTGTCTATGTCGACCCGTCCTACGCGGCCGCCGTCAACCCCTCCCAGCAGCAGGCCCTGGCCGACCAGATCGACGCGACCGGCCTGCCGATCAAGGTGGTCCTGGTGCCGCTGAAGAAGGGCGACGCCTTCGACGGAGACCCCCGCACCCTCGCCGCGGTGCTCAAGGAACGGCTCGACCGGCAGCAGCTGATCCTGATCACCAACGCCGCGTACGGGAAGTGGCTCAACGGCACCGAGTGGCCCACCGACGCCCATCAGACCCGCGACGCCGCCTCCGCCGTCGGATTCCTCAAGGAACTCGACGACGCCGGACTGGCCGCCCGGGTCGGCAAGGCCGTGGAGCTGATCAAGGACGGCAAGGGCACCGAGGTCTACAAGGCCGAGACCGCCAGGATCAACAAGGAGTACTCGGCCCGGCCCGAGGTCAGGGAGAACGCCTCCGGCGGCGGCTCGGGGACCCTGCTCGCGGTCGCCGCGGTGCTGGTCCTCGCCGCCGTCGGCGCCGTCGTCCTGGTCCGCCGCCGCTCGCCCCGGCACACCGCCTTCACCTTCCCCGACGCCGTCTTCGCCGCCGAGCAGGCAGCCGACGAGGCCGGGCTGCGCCGCCAGGCCGCCGCCGAACTGCTCGCCCTCGGCGAGGCCGTGGAGCACGCCGACGACGAGACCACCCCAGGCCTGGGCCGGGCCCTGGACGCCTACGACGCGGCCGGCCGGGTGCTGGACGCCGCACGGGGCCTTCCCGACCTGGTCGGAGTGCTGGCCCTGGCCGCCGAGGGACGCTCCGCCCTGGCCCCGGCCCCCGGACTCCCGCTGTGCTTCTTCGACCCCCGGCACGGCACCGCCGTCCGCCGGACCACCTGGCGCCCCCTCGGCCGCCGGGAGCGGGCCGACGTCGCGGTCTGCGAGGACTGCGGCCAGGCCCTGCGCGCCCGCCGCCCGCCGCAGGTGCTGGCGGTCCGGGACCAGGGCCGCACCGTCCCCTACTTCGAGGTGCCCGCCGAACGCAGCCTGTGGGCCGCCACCGGCTACGGCTCCCTGCTGTCCGGCCGCGACGACACCCTCGCCGCCCGGGTCGGCGCCGGCGAGTTCAGCCGCGCCCGGCAGCAGTCCGAGGACCGCGGCGCGGCCAGGGACTGAGCCCCGCATGCCCGCCGACGGAGCGCGGGTTCCCCGACAAAACCGGCGCTCCGCCGTTCCGCGCCCCGTACGGGTCGCGCAGTTCCCGCACGGCCGACGCACCGGGACAGCTCTGGACGACGGGCTGTCAGCGGTGCCGGGCCGTCGATGTGCGGGAGCGGTCAGCGACCGCGGGCGGCACGGGGGCGGTGGTGGGGACGCGGACGGGACGGCCGAGGCCTGGCCCGCGCCGGGCGCTGGTCCACCGCGGTTCAGGGGACAGCCCTTACGTGACCGTCAGAGTCACCGGGCCGCCCGGCATCGGGGTGCCGTTCCGGAAACCGAAGGACGAGGACTTGTACGCCTGGTCGGAGAGGCGCAGGGCGATGGTGTACGTCCCGGGGCCCACATTGAAGGGTAGTGGGAAGGAGATGGTCAACGGGCCGCTGAAGGTCAGTGGGGCGCCGCCGGACACGGCCGGGATCTCCTGCCCCGAGGAGTCGACCAGATAGACGTCGTAGCCGTTGACACCTGCGGTGGTGCCCGAGATGTTGACGGTGAGGCGGATGTCCGTGAAGTGTTCCGTTGCCGGGATGGTGGTGGGCGAGAGCGTGGCCCGGTCGATCTCGGGCAGCACCGTGTCGGGTGCCGAAGTGATCGTCAGACCGGTTTCCGGTGCGCCGAACTCCGAGCCGTACAGAGCGACGTTCCCGGCGTTGTCCGTGATGATCACGCCGGTGATGTGGCAGGTGAAGACCTTCCGCGGCACGTCGTAGTCCACCGAGACGGTCCCGTCCGCCGCGGTCGTCGCCGTGGTGGAGGTCTGTCGGCAGCCGTTGACGCTGTCGGTGTCCACCACCGCCGACGCGACCCCGCCCCGGTCCCCGTGGGGCCGGAAGCCGACCTGGATCGTCCGGGCGCCCTGCCAGGTGTCGACCGGGTTCGGCGTCGCCGTGAAGCCGTCCGCGGAGAGCACGTCATTGGAGGTGACGTGGACCGGCGCGGCTGAGAGGTTGTCGTAGGTGCTGGTGTTGCCCGCGTTGTCCGTGAGCTCGACCTGCGAGACGGTCCACGTGCCCGATGCCGCGTGCGCGGGGAAAGTCACGGACACGCGACAGGACCTGGCGTCCGTCTGGCCCCACTCGATGTAGCCACAGCCCTGGTAGCCCGCGTACCAGGTCCACTCGATGGCGAACGAACCGGTCAGCTGCTGCCCGCCAGGGCCGGTCAGCGTCAGGGTGCCGCCTGAGACGCCGGCCTGGGAGTCGTGCACGTTGAGCAGGTAGGTCATGCTCGACGAGTCTTCGCCGACGTAGACGTACGGTTTCCGTTCGTTGTCCACCGCGAGGTCGTCGTACGTCGGGCCCTCCGCGTCGGCGAGCGTCTTCGCCTCGAACGTGTTGTGGAACGCACCCAGCCGGTCGGCACCCCAGTCCAGCGAGGTGCCCTGGGTGTCCCAGGCCTCCAGGCGGGTGACGGCCCAGATGACCGATGTCCCGGCCGCGTACTGCGGAACGGCCAGCGTCCACTCGTAGGTGGCCTCCTGGGGCGTCGAACCGGGCACCAGGGTGATGTCCTGACCGGAGGAGCCCAGGTCATGGGTCCCGACCAGCGGCACGCCCAGGTACGTGCCGGCCGTGGCGCCCTGGCGGCGCAGGTAGACCCGCGCACTCATGCCGTCGGTCCCTGGGGTGGTGTCCGTCATCGTCCAGCGGAGCGTGACGGTCTTTCCGCCAGGCGTCGCGTCCACTGTGGACGGGGTGAAGTCCATGTCCGTGACAGCCATGGTGCCCGTCTCCCCCGCTGCCGCGGTCCCCGTGATCGGCGCCAGGGCCAGCGCGAGCCCCACCCCGATCGCCGCAGCCATCCGTCTCAGACGTATGCGCAACTGTGCCCCCTCATTCTGTTTTCCGTTGCTCCCCGTACTCCGGGGCGATCGGACTGTAACAGCCCAGTCACCCACCGCACCGGGATAATTCGATGATCTGCTCGACTGCCCCCGTGCCGCCGACCGCCCGCCGAGTCGGCCGTCATCTCGGCGGGCCGTGCCTGGAAGAAAGCGGTCCGTTCCTTGGAGAAGGAGGAGCGTCTGCTCGGGCGTTCCTCCCAGGCTCGCAGCAGGGCCATGCCGGGCACCGACACCGCCCGGAGCCGCGCCCCAGGTGCCGCGCGACCCGAATCCGGGAACCGCGAACGACGAACGGGGAGTTCCTTCAGGCCCTGTCCCTGTACACCTCCGTCACGTTCGGACGCGGTGCGGGCCGGTGGTGGGCGGCGGGGCCCTGTGCGAAAGCGCGCAGGAGGTTCTCCGTCGTGCGGGTGACGAAGGCGCGGGTCCGGGCGTCCATACCGTGGTCGCGTCCCCCGTCGGGGGTTCCGGCCATCAGCGCCTCCACCCACCGCATGGTGCCGGTCGCGAAGACGCCCGCGCCGCTTCGCGCGGTGTAGTACGCCGAGTCGCTGTTGCTCCGGCGTCCGTTGCACACCAGAGGGGAATGGGCCGTTATCTCCAGGGGTTCGGGGACGGGCGCGCCCGGGGTGACCCGGTCGTACTCCACACCGACCAGATGGTCGAAGCCGTCGCCGCGGCGTACCCCAGTTCCCTCGTACAGCCACTGATCCGCCGCGTGGACGACATAGGGCGCATCCGTCGGATAACCCTCGTAGAGCACGCCCGTCAGCGAGGACTCCGGGTCGGCCGCCGGGGACCGGCGGAAGTCCGTCGTCACCAAGGAGGGGTGGGTGGAGTAGTAGGGGTCGGCCGGGTAGGAGGACTTGTAGCAGACCACCGTGCGCTCGGGCCGTGTCCCGTCCTGCTCCAGGCGGACCCGGCGAAAGCAGGTGTTGGCGCCGAGAAAGGCCACGTTGGTGCCGGCGTCGCGGGCCCGGGCGACGTGCTGACGCTGCTGCGGGGTCCAGTACTCGTCGTGGCCGAGACAGATGACGGCGACCGCCCCGCGCAGCACCTCCGGGTCGCGGTGCACGTCGACCCCGGTGGTGTACGCGAGAGGGATGCCGAGCCGTTCGGCGAGGACCACCGCCGCCCGCTCGTACACCATGAACTTCTCCGCGCCGTCGGAGTCGTAGGGCCGGTCGAAGCTCACGGCGAGAGACCGTGCGGCGTACGCCCCAAAGGGGCCCTCGTAGAGGCTGTAGCCGCCCCACCGGTTGTAGGCCTGCCAGGTGGCGGGCGCGTGCATGAGCACCGTTCGGCCCGCGCCCTGCGCGGAGCGCACGATCAGCGGGACGTAGCGCTGGTGGCCGTCCTCCGTGTCGAGCCGCAGCAGATACGCGCCCTCCGGCCAGCCCGCCGTGCCGAAGCTCAGAGTGCGCCGCCAGTCCGCGCGGACCGTGCGGGTGTCGGACAGGAAGCCCGGCTCCGTCTGGACGCGGCCCGGTATGCGCTCGGACGACCAGACGAGCCGGGCCTCGGCCCCGCCGTACCAGCCGATGCGGAAGGCCGAGACGCGGAAGGACGAGGCGGTCGTCGAAACGTACAGACCGCACTCCTCGCCCGGTGTCACACTCACCCGGTCGGCGTACCCGACGACGGCCGCCGCGGGCCCCTGCCACCGGATACGCCAGTCGGGTGTCCCCGGACGATCCCGTTCGGTCTCGGGCCGGTGCGAGGCTGCCGCCCGGCCGCCACGGGCGGGCGAAGAAGGAGAACAGGCGCCGGCCGTCGCCGAGACCAGCCCGACGCCCGCTTTCACGAAGGTTCTGCGGCGCAGCACCGACCCCTGTTCCGTCCCGTGCCGCGGTGTCTCCAGCCTGTCGGGGCCCACATCGCCTCCCGTACGTCCGGCTCACACGTCGCCGCCCCCGCGAGCAGCGTCACACGGCGCGGCGGGCCGCGCTCTGCCCGACGTCATGAGAGCGCGGGCCGCAGCGCCCGCGGCCCGGTCGTGCCACCGCACCGGACGGCGGACGCCCACCACGGCTGCCGTGTCGGGGGCGGCTGGCCGGGGGCAGCCGCCGGCCACGGGTTTTCTTGACAGAGCATTGACAAGGATCGGTCGACTGGTCAGGCTGCGCCTCTGACCGTGTCGTCATCCCAACAGAGGCCCCCACATGACATCGCGTTCGACCTCAGTGCTCGTGTCCGCTCTGGCCTGCGTCGGCTTGCTGTTCGCCGCACCCGCGTCCGCGACCCCCGCGCCGTCCCCCGCACCCGTCTCCGCCCCCGCCGACTTCACGTCCGCCAACGCCTGTTACACCTGGAACAGGTCCCTCGGCGAAGGGGCATCCGGCGAAGACGTACGGCAACTCCAGATCAGGGTCGCCGGCTACCCGGGTTTCGGCGACGAACTCGACATGGACGGCGAGTTCGGCCCGGCCACGAGAGCCGCGGTGCAGCGCTTCCAGGCGGCGTACGGTCTGGAGGCCGACGGCGTCGCGGGCCCGATCACCTTCGGCAAGATCTACGAACTCCAGAAGGGCGACTGTTCTCCGGCCAACTTCGACTGGGGCGAGCTCAACCAGTGCAACTCCGACTGGTCGGGCGGCCAAGTCGGCGCCGGCACGGTCCAGGCCAACGTTCTGGTCACCATGTGGAAACTGCAGGCCCTGCGGCACGCGATGGGCGACAGGCCGATCGGGATCAACGACGGCTTCCGCAGCCACCCCTGCAACGACGCTGTCGGCGGCGCCTCCGACAGCCTCCACATGTACGGTCTCGCGGCCGACCTCAGCGCCGGATCCCAGGGCTTCTGTGCCCTGGCCCTCCAGGCCCGCGAGCACGGCTTCGGTCAGATCCTGGGCCCGGGTTACCCGGGTCACGACGATCACGTCCACGTCGCGGGCGGTACCGGCCGGTACTGGTCGGCGCCCGACTGCGGGCTCTGAAAAGGGCGGCTCCCAGGGAGCGTCGCAACACACAGCCGGTTTGGCCGGGCCACGAGCAGTCCGTGCAGGCGCTCGGCCATGCCCAGCCCCCACAGGACCACGCCCACCGCGGCCGGGCCACACCGCCGAGGGCCGCCGAGGAACACCAGCGGCGGGAAGCAGGCGGTCGGCAGCCTCGCGCCCGCCACCGTCCACGGCCCTCACCGGTCGAACAGTCGGCCGGGGGCCGGCGCGGCCAGCGCCTCGGTGGCCATGGCGCCCGGGGGCAGAAACGGGCAGCCGGCGGACCGGCGGGGCAGGAGGCGGGGCACTCGGCCGGGCCGCCTCCTGCCTCACGGACGGACTCCGCTCATGACGATGTGGGCGATGTGCCTGAAGGCTCCAGCTCGCGGACCGGGCAGTCGGTCACACGGAAGCGGCGCGTGCCGGCATCGCGGGCCAGCGCGCGGGCGGCCGCGTGCGGGCTGCGGTAGGCGCCGATCTCGTGGGCGGTACCGGCGGGGACGGCGATCCAGCGGGCCGTACGGTCCACGCTGTGCCGCCGGACCCGGCCGAGGAGCCGTCCGTCGCAGGTGACGACCTGGATGACCGGGTGTCCGGGGAACAGCGGGGTGCACGCCAGGCCGTGGATGGGGGCCAGCCGCTCGACGGCCTGTTCCTCGCAGATGTGCCATTTGGCGCTGACGACGGTGAGCTGCGCCGTGCGGAGTGCAGCGACCGCCTCTTGGTCGAGATCTGTCATGGCGGGGCTCCAGTGGGTCGCGGCCCTCAGCCGCGGACCAGGCGGCGGTGGGTGACCCGGTGCGGGCGGGCCGCGTCCGGGCCCAGCCGCTCGGCCTTGTTGGTCTCGTAGTCGGCGTAGTTGCCCTCGAACCAGAACCAGTTCGCGCCGCCCTCCCAGGCCAGGATGTGGGTGGCGATCCGGTCCAGGAACCACCGGTCGTGCGCGGTGATCACGGCGCAGCCGGGGAAGCCGAGCAGCGCGTTCTCCAGCGAGGCGAGCGTCTCGACGTCGAGATCATTGGTCGGCTCGTCCAGCAGGAGGAGGTTGCCGCCCTGCTTGAGCGTCAGGGCCAGATTGAGGCGGTTGCGTTCGCCGCCGGACATCACACCGACGGGTTTCTGCTGGTCGGCGCCTTTGAAGCCGAAGGTGGCGACGTAGGCGCGGGAGGGCATCTCCACGTCGCCGACGCGCAGGTGGCCCAGCCCGCCGGACACGGCCTCCCACACGGATTTGGCGGGTTCCAGCCCGGCCCGGTTCTGGTCGACGTAGGAGACCTTGACGGTCTCGCCGAGGCGCAGCACGCCCGCGTCGGGCTTCTCCCGGCCGACGATCATCCGGAAGAGGGTGGTCTTGCCGACGCCGTTGGGGCCGATGACGCCGACCAGGCCCCCGCGTGGCAGGGAGAAGGACAGGTCCTCCAGCAGCACCCGGTCGCCGAAGCCCTTGGTCAGGTGCTCCGCCTCCAGCACCAGGCTCCCCAGGCGGGGTCCGGGAGGTATCTGGATCTCCTCGAAGTCCAGCTTCCTGCTCTTCGCCGCTTCGGCCGCCAGTTCCTCGTACCGCTGCACCCGCGCCTTGGACTTCGCCTGCCTGCCCTTTGCCCCGGAGCGCACCCACTCCAGTTCCTCGGAGAGCCGCTTCTGCCGCTTGGCGTCCTTGCGGCCCTCCACCTGGAGGCGGGCCGCCTTGGACTCCAGATACGTGGAGTAGTTGCCCTGGTAGAGGTAGGCGTGGCCCCGGTCGATCTCCAGGATCCACTGGGCCACGTTGTCCAGGAAGTACCGGTCGTGGGTCACCGCGACGACCGTGCCCGGACAGTCGGCGAGATGCTGCTCCAGCCAGGCCACGGACTCGGCGTCCAGGTGGTTGGTCGGCTCGTCCAGCAGCAGCAGGTCGGGCTGCGACAGCAGGAGTCGGCACAGGGCGACCCGGCGCCGCTCGCCACCCGACAACTCCCGCACGGGGGTGTCCGGCGGCGGACAGCGCAGGGCGTCCATCGCCTGCTCCAGGCGGGAGTCGAGGTCCCAGGCGCCGGCATGGTCCAGGGCTTCCTGAAGACCGCCGAGCTCGTCCAGGAACTGCCGCGTCTCCTCGCCCTCGGCCTCGGCGAGCCGTGCGGTGATCTCCTCGTAGCGGTACAGCATGTCGCGGATCTCGGCGACGCCCTGCTCGACATTGCCCTGCACGGTGGTCGAGTCGTCCAGCTTCGGCTCCTGCTCCAGGATTCCGACGCTGATGCCGGATGCGGCGAACGCGTCCCCGTTCGTCGGCCGTTCCAGCCCCGCCATGATCCGAAGCACGGTGGACTTCCCCATGCCGTTGGGCCCGACCACGCCGATCTTGGCTCCGGGGAGGAAGGCGAGGGTGACGTCGTCGAGGATGACCCTGTCACCGCGAGCCATCCGGGCCTTGCGCATCGTGTACACGTACATCCGCAATGCCTCCATGCCGGGCCGCGGGGCAGCGGGTCGCGGGCGTCTTCCGTCAGAGGCCACCAGCACAGGACGCGCGGGCAAGGGCAAGCCTCACCGCCCATCACCTCCATGGTGTGCCCGACCCGGCATGCCCGCCAACCCGCTCACCCCGGCATGCCCGCCGACCCGTTCCGGCGCTCGCACGGCCACGGGGGCTCCGCACGCCCCCATGCCGACGCCCCAGGGAACACCTCGTTCCTCTGGAGCGCCCCGTGCCTATGGAGCACCCCGTGCCTATGGACCCGGGTCCATCTCCAGGGCTGGCGTCGCCTCGGGGGCGATGGCGAGTTCACGTCGTGGGCGACAACCGCGGCGGTGGGCTCCAGCGGACCGCGGCGGCGTGGATCGGGCACCTGCGACCGAGCCTGACCGACACCGCGGACCGCCGTGAGAAGGCCGCGGATGAAAGGGCCGCGGATGAAGACGGAGCAGCGGGAGCCGCGGCGCGCCGGGACGACCGTGTCAGCGGGGAGTACGGCGGGCGGCCAGGGCGCACGCGGTCGAAGCAAGTCCCACGGACACGCCGGTCCGAGCGGTCAGCCGCCCCTCGTCCAGCGCCCGGCCCGCCCAAGGCTGTACGAGGGCCGCGCACGCCGCCAGGACGGACACGGCAGCGCCGGTGACCAGCGCGGGCAGACCGTCGGCCCTGCCGGACAGGGGCAGGAACCCGACGCCGACGGACAGGGCGGCGGTGGCTGCGGACAGAGCGGCCACCAGCCGCACGAACACCCCGTCCGCCGGCCGACGGACCAGGTCCGCCAGCGTCTGGCGCGCCTTCGGCAGCGGAGGCACGACCGGCACCGCCAGGGCGGCACAGACGGCGACCGCCGCGGCGAGCACCATCAGGACGGTGAACAGCAGCGTCAGGCCGCCCGCCCCGGTCGGCGGGCGGCTCGGCCGGGTCCGTACCCAGCGTGGCGTGATCCGGTCCGCGCTCGCCTTGGAGATCACCTGGGCCTCGTCGACCGCCGGGCCCGCCACACGCACCGCGCGGTGGATCGCAGAAGGAAGATGACGCGTCCCACCCACCCCGGGGCGGCTGCGGTCGAGCGGTCGCGGGCTGCGCCCCCACCCTGGTCGGGCCGGGGCGCGTGGCACTGCTGCCGGTCGGAACGCACAGCAGCGAACCCGACACCCTCCACCGGTTATAGTCTGTCACGCAGATCAGTTGCCGGGCAGAAGATTGGTCGACCATCTATTGACCGCAAGGTCTGCCCGGCCCGCCCGCCACCACCGGAGAATCCATGTCTATCGCCTATATCGTTCTCGCCGCCCTGCTGTCGCTGATGCTGGTCGTCTCGGGCCGGGGCAAACTCGCCAAGGACCCGAAGATCATGCCGGCGATGGCCGCTGTGGGGGTTTCGGCCGGAATGGTGCCGGTGCTGGCCGTTCTGGAGTTCGCCGGGGCGGTCGGCCTGCTCGTCGGGATCGGCTACCGTCCGCTCGGTGTCGCGGCGGCCGTGGGCGTGGTGCTGTACTTCCTGGGCGCTGTGATCGCCCACCTCCGGGTCAAGGACTTCAAGGGGACGCCCGGTGCCGGCGTCCTCCTCGTCGTCTCGGCGGCCGAGCTCGCACTGGCCGCCGCCAGCATGTGATCGGCGAAGCGCCTCTCGTCCGGCGCTTCCACGGAACGCCGGAGCGGGCCGCCACATCGGCGGCCCGCTCCGTCTTCACCCGTGCGCTCTCGCACCCCCCATGAGGGCGGTGTCAGAGGTGGTCCATCGCCTCGCAGGGGTTGACCCCCGGGTGCGCGCGATGGATGTGCGTGGACAGACGTTCTGCCAGCGTTGCCAGCGTCGCAGCCTCCTGCGGGGACAGCCCCGACAGCAGATCGGCCTCCGCCACAGCCACACGCCCTTCGTAGCCGGTCAGCGTCTCGGTACCCGCAGAGGTGGCCACGATCTTCCGTGCGCGGCGGTCCACGGGGTCGGGAACTCGCTCGACCAGGCCGGCGTCGACGAGGGTGTCGATCAGATAGGTCAGGACCGTGCGGTCGATCCCCAGATGAGCGCCGATCGCCTGCTGGTTGGGCGGATTCCCGTACACGACGGTCGACAGGATCTGATATCCGCGTACGCCCGCCGGTATGCCGTCCATCGCGGTCTCGAAACGGGTCTGGAACGCCCGGAGAATGACCCCCAGATGCCTGATGAGATCCCCGGGAGCGGCAGCGCCCTTCTCAGAATCAGAAGGTGTGAGCGCGTTCGTGACCATGCGCTCACCTTACTGCGCGTGCCATGCCCCTCAGCAGCTTCACCATCCTGGACGGCGGCGCGGCTGCGGGGAGCACGGGGAGAGGGTCGGTTCACCGGCCGGTGCTGGAGTCGGTCGGGAGCGGCGGCGGGGAGCACGGGGAGAGGGTCCTGCTGGTCCAGCCGGGGGACACAGCTCGCCGAAGCTCTCGGCCAAGGGGCCCGTGGCCGAGGTGCTCGCCCGATGCGCCATGATCTCGCTCGTCCGCCGGCACCTGTACCGGCGGTTCGCACGCGTCCGGGACCGCCACGACCATCCCCTCACGGCGCGCAGCACGATCCGATGAACGACGACCGGCCTGCGGAGACGGGCGGAGAGCGAGAACACATGACACGACGGCGGAAGGTCTGCGCGGCCGGGGCGGCGATCGTCCTGGCGGTCGCGGGCGGAGCACTGGTCTGGGGCATCGGCGGGGAGGACGGGTCCGGCGACGCCCTCGCCGACAGTTGCGGCGGTTCACTGGCCGTCAACGAGGCCAGGAAGTTCTTCGACGGCGCCGAACTGGAGCTGTGGGGGCACACGGGAGAGTGGGTGGGGCACCGGACCGAGTGGTGCTCCATACGGGCCCGGGGCGGCGGGAAGGGCCCCGAACTCAGGGTGCAGATCAGGCCCGCCGCGGCACATCGGGCGAGCGGCGCGGCCGAAGTGCCCACCGCCGCCCCGATCGGCCACGGCTGGAACGGCTCCTTCGCCCTCCAGGGCGGTCCCGAAGCCGCCGTGCTCGTCGACTGTGCCCCCTTGGCGGGCAAGGGGCTGCTCGTGCTCACGAGGACGCCGAAGTTCACCGACGAACTCTCCGCGGCCCAGGTGACCCAGGTAGCCCGCCTCGCCACCGAGACCGCCCGTCGCGCCGCCGAACGCTTCGGCTGCGAAGGAGAATTGGGAGAACGCCCCACGACAGTGGAACGCCCCACCAGCACCACACGCCCGGTCGCCGACGCGACCGGCACCTGCCGCGGCGTCGTGTCACGGGACACCGCCAAGGTCCTGCGTGCCACGGTCGTCCGGGAAGGCTCGGCGGGCCACGCGCTGACCGAGGAGTGCGAAGTCGAACGGAGCGAGCACGGCGATCTGGTCCTGACCGCGTTCTACGGCCCCTCCTCCGAACAGGAGAGGTATCTCGATCGCCGCTACCCCGGCAGCGTCAAGGGCGCACGGACCCGGTCCCACCCGTGCCCGGGCGCGCTCGGCACCGCGTACTTCAAACTCACCCCGCCCAAGGGGGCGGACGGCGAACCGACCCCGGTCGACACACCGACCGCCGACGCCATGACGGACGTGCTGGAGGCGTTCGCGACCGCCTCCGGGACCCGGCACGGGTGCGACGTCTCCTGACGGCTCACCAGTACGTCGTCGGCGCACCACACGTGCGCTGCGGGCGGCCCGGTACGCCTCGGTCGGATCGGCGGAGCATCCGACGGCGGGGCGCCACTCCCCCGCCGAAGAAGCTGAAGGGGAACCAGCGGCCGTCCGGGCCCGGGCGGAGCCGCATACCGGCGGTGGTGTCGGCAAGGACGCCGTCGACCGTGTCGATGCCTCCGGGGGCCACGCCCCGGACGCGTGGACGGCGTCCCGGGCCCCTTCCAGAATGGCGGCCGGGACCGGGGCCGCTCCCGACCCGACCGGCCGGAGCACCATCAGGCACCCGGTCGGCCGGTCGGCGGAAGCATCTCCGGAGCCCCCGGTCAGCCGGTCAGCCGGAGCGCCTGCAGGACCCCCGGGCTCAGCGTGACCGTGTTGTCCCCGGTCGGGACGGCCCGGTCTCCGCTGACACCGTAGGACCCCTGGACGGAGTTCACCAGCGTGAACCGGCCGTCGTCCTGCCGCTCCAGCAAAAACACGTACTCCTCCCCCGCCTTGAGCGCGGCCGTCTCGGGTCCGCCCAAACCGGGCGGGGTGTACGAGACGGTGACCCGCCCGCCCGGCGCGGTGCCCTTGGCCGTCGCCAGCACCTCGGCGGGCGCCTCCGTGGACGTGATGTCGTCCACGGTCCGCTCCGCGCCCTCGCCCAGCTTCGCCCGGACGATGAGGTCGGCCGCACCCTCCAGCTCGGCCGGAGAGGGGTAGTGGGGCTCGTCGGCGACGAGTCCGCCGCTCGGCTCGTCGGGGCCGGAGGCCGCGAGCACGGCGACGGCCCCGATCAGCACCGCGGCCGCGCCGCAGGCGACGGTCCCGATCAGTACCCCGCGCCGACGCGGGCGCCGGGTGAGCGGGACGGGGCGGGCCTCGCCCACCAGGACGCCCAACTCTCCTCTGGCACGCGGCGACAGGCCCTCCTCCGACGCGCCGGTCGGCAGCGGATCGGCGTGCCGGATCAGCGAGGCGACGCCCTGGGCGGACATCGCGGACTTCTTGACCTGCTTGGACTGCGAACGCTTCATACCGACTCCCGGGACGAGATGTAGAGCTCACGGAACGCCTTGCGCGCCCGGTGCAGACGGACCCAGACGGTGGGAGCACCGCAGCCGAGCAGGCGGCCCGCCTCCGCCGCGGAGAGGCCGTCCCAGTAGCTGAGCAGCAGCACCTCGCGGTGGTGGTCCGCCAGCCGATCGAGGGTGTCCAGAACCGCCGAGTCCTCCGCGGACGCGGGGGCGCGGCCGATCTCCGCACCGATCCGCCGGTGCAGCTCGGTCAGCCGGGCGGTGGCCCGGTAGTGGTTGCCGAGCACGTTCCTGGCAGTGACGAACAGCCATCCGGCCGTCGCCTCACCGTCCTTGAGCACGTGCTCCCACGCGATCCGGAACACCTCGGCAGCGATCTCCTCGGCCGCGCACCGGTCCCCCGTTCTGCGGTGCGCGAAGGCGTGCACCCGGGGGTACTCTCGCGCGTACAACGCGGTGAACTCCGCACCCCGGCCCGAATCCCTCACGGTCTGGTTGCTCTCCACACCCCGTACATGTCATGCCGGGGATGAATCCTTACAGAGCCCGGGAGATTTTCCGCGCTTCTTCTCCCCGGCCCGGTCCGCGCGTCCTTCGCGGCCTTGTCCGCGCGTCCTTCGCGGCCTTGTCCGCGCGTCCTTCGCGGCCTTGTCCGCGCGTCCTTCGCGGCCTTGTCCGCGCTGGCGATCTCCACCGGAGCGGCACCGGCGTAGTTCGCGAACGCCGATGAGCCACTGAGCGAGATGCCGGCCCTGCCCGTTGGCGTTCTCTACCGCCCACTTCCACTGCGGCCACCGTTTGGCCCAGGCCAGCAGCCGCCGGTAGTCCGTCCACGACTCAGTAGCGTCTGTCCAAGGCTTCAACGAGGCTGCGGAGTTCGCGCGCCCGTCGCCGAGTCATCGCCAGCATCACCGCTTCAAGGTGCTCGCGGGCCTGCCACGGGTCTCCGCAACAGGCCCACTCCGTGCAGCCGCCGCTCTCTTAGTCCCAGAGGCGACGATTCGGCTGGTGAACGAAGCTTCTCCAGCGCACCATCGCTGACCCGATCGAGCCCGGCCATAGGTACTTCTTCTGACGCTCGATCCGTCGAACTTCAGCGAGCGCTGCCGAGCACAGGCCCTGGATGGTCATGATGCCGTCTTGCCTCCGAGGCCGACGCGGAAGCTCGGTACGGACGCGGCCAGGCCGTCTACGCGGCATCGGCCTTTCTGTTGATCGTCATGCCGGCCACCTTCTCACCAGCGGACGCCACCCGGCCAACGAGGAGTGCACGGACTGAATACCGATCCGGCACTCCCTCTTCGCTGCGAGGGGCGCTCCGCGACCTGCCGGGCGGTCTCCTGGCCACCTCTCGGCCTGACTCCGCTTGACCTTGGCACAGTGGCAAGGCCTTCACTGTGGCCAAGGAGGTGGTCCTGATGACCGTGCCGAAAGAGGACACGAACACGATGCGAGCTCTCCAGGGGCTGGAGAACGACAACTCGTCGGTCCGGCTGCAGGCAGCGCTGGCGATCGGCACGACCCCGGACCCGGGGTTCATCGGCAAGCTCATCGAGCGATGTGCGATCGAACCCGAGTTCTACGTGCGCGAAATGCTGACTTGGGCACTCACCCGCCACGCGGCGTCGATGACGGTCCCGGTGCTTCTCGACGAAGTCCGCTCGGAGCGTGCGCAGGCACGGAGCCAGGCATTACACACGCTGTCCAAGATCGGGGATCGGCAAGCGTGGCCGGCGATCACACCAGCGCTGCTGTCAGACAGCGACGACGAAGTGGCCAGGAGCGCCTGGCGGGCAGCGGTCGTGCTCGTGCCCGAAGGTGAGGAGCGTGAGCTGGCCGTAGTGTTGGCGGCACAGCTCGGGCGCGGCGAACGCGAGACGCAGTTGAGCCTCAGCCGGGCGCTGATCGCGCTCGGGGAGGTGATGTTGCTGGCAGTGGGCGCCGCGACGACGGACGTCGACGCCCGCGTGAGCGCGCACGCGATCGCCACGGAACGGCTGTGGCGCGACCCGAATGCCGGATTCGAGTTCGCGATCGAGGAGGCGAAGCGCATCGTAGCCCTCGGCGGGGCCGGTCAGGAGGGGCGGTAGGCAGTGTTGATCGGTGATGTCGCGCGACGGTCCGGGGTCAGCGCCCGCATGCTCAGGCATTACGAATCGCTCGGCCTGGTGCGGCCAACGGGGCGTACCGACTCGGGCTATCGGGAGTACTCCGACGAGAACATCCAACGCATCTTCCACATCGAGAGCCTGCGGTCCTTGGGGCTGTCGCTGCGCGACGTCAGGCGCGCGCTCGATGACCCCGGCTTCGCGACCGCGGAGCTCGTCGACGACCTCATCCGCCAGACGCGAGACCGCATCGCGGCGGAGACGGAGCTGCTCACGCGACTCCGTCGGATCGGTGACGCGGAACCCGCCGGCTGGGAGGATGTCCTCCAAGTCGTCGCGCTTCTACAGGCGTTGGGGTCGAAGAGCGCGGGGGTGCGGCAGCGCGCCGCCCTGTCCGCGGTCGAGGACGTTCCCGTGCCGGTGGAAGCACTGGTCGAGGCCGTGCTGAGCGAGTCGGACCCGAACGTCGCCGGAGCCCTTCGTTGGGCTTTGGCGCAATCGGGCGAGGGCGGGCCGGCACTGCTGGCGGAGGGCCTCGGCTCACCGGTGGCCGAGGTGCGGAAACGTGCCGTCCGGTCCATCGCCGAGATTCCGAACGATGAGGCGACCGCGCTGCTGCAGGACGCCCTCACGCACACCGACGTCGTGGTCCGCGGGTACGCGGCTCTGGCGCTCGGGGCACGTGGGGTGGCCGACGCGGTCCCGACGCTCATCGACATGATCGTCGAGGAGCGGAACGACGCCGACGCAGCCGATGCACTGAGCACATTGGCGGGTGATCCCGCGTTGGCGGATCGGATCGCCACCGGGCTCGTCGACTGCCTCGGCCACGGCACCATCGGGTCGGTCGCACGTCGACGGCTGGCACAGGCGCTCGCGGACATCCCGGGGACCACGACGTCACGTGCCCTCGCAGCTCTGTCACATGACGAAGACCGTGCCGTTGCGCTTACTGCGACATACATTCTCAAGCTGCGCAACGCACGATGACGAATCCCGCCCGGGGTGCTGGTGCGTGGAGCCCGGTGGTCGCTGGTCACCACCGGCAGGCCCATGGCATCGCCGAGGCCCCGGCTGTACCGTGCCGCACGCCACGCGGTACAGGCGTACCGCCCTGGGTTACGTCAAGCCCGCGCCCTTCGCACGGCGTGGCCGGTGCGACGCGTCACTCGCGCGACGGTGGGCCGCTCCGGCGTCACATCCCTACGGGATACGCGCCACCACCCCGATCGGACCATGGGCCCCGCTGGGCTGACCGACTGGGCTCCCCTGCCGCGGCGGAGGCGGGGCGGGCTTCGGCCACGGTGGGCCTCGCTGCGGTGGTACTGCCGCTGCTGAAGGGCAGGGAGCAGGGCTGGCCGCATGGTCGCCCTGGGAGAACGCTCCCCGCGTCTTGTCGGGGAAGAACTCCGAGTGCTCGTCTCTACGAGGTGTCATGCCTGGAACCGGCGTGGTTCGCCGGTCGAATCGGTCCCGCAGCATCGGCAACACCTCATCGGTGGTCTCCTTCGGCCCGAATGCCGACCGCAGGGAGCCCATCCGCAGGATCACGTGCCGGGCACCGGCCCGGACGTACTCCGCGAGCCACTCCACGCACTCCTCGGCGCTGCCTGGCCTACTCGCCCTTGTCCACGACTCGCATGCGCTCCTCCAGCCTGGCCCGGAGGTCCGACAGGTCGTCGTCCGGGAACTCCCGGGACAGGAAGTCGAGCCCGTCACGCAGGTAGGACAATGACACACACATTCCGTAGTTGTTCGGATCCGGCTCCACGAAGAGGTACTGCCAGTCGTAGAGACCCTTGGTACGCAGCATGACGTCGAGGTAGTCGCCGTACCCGAGGTGGAGCCGAGTCGGGTCCTGCCTGAGATCGAAGTACCAGAGTTCGGGCGATTCCTGGTTCTCGGTGAGCCTGAGCGCGGTGTACGTGCCGGTTCCTCCAATCGGATGGGTCTCGAAGATCCTGAACTCACTGACCAGCCGCTCCACTTCGGTGGCTTCCGCGGACGCGGACCCTTCCTCGGATTCTTGGATCAGCGCTTCACCGATGTGCACGAGCTGGAACTCCCCGGCGAGCGCTTGGAAGGGTTCCCGGGCCCGCCAGGCGAAGAGCAGATCGGAGTGTCGGTGGAAGTTCCTGGTCAGTGCGGCGGGTAGCGGGCGGTCTTCCACGGTCCGCGCGATCTCGAAGGCGTCTTCGGCGTGCTTCAGGTGGGTGGCCAGCGGGCCGGGATCGTATGCATCCGTGCGGATGGAACCACACGCCTGGACCTGCTCCACCATCGTGCGCAGGCGGCGTTCGTAGTCGGTTTCCATGTCTCTCCTCCGGATCGCGTTCGTACGATTGCTTCTTCGGATGAAGGTCAGTCGAACCTGAGCCGGTTCGCCGTGGCGGCGTCGGTGAGTGGCTTCTTGAGGCACTGCGGAAGCCTGTTGATGGCGTCATCGAGGTCGGTGAATTCCCTTTCCTTCGACCTGCTCTTGATCAGTTCCGCGTACGCCCGACTTATCCCGAGGGAAGCGAAGACGGTGAACTTCGCCCCTCGCACGTTGATTCGCAGCACGTCATTGGTCAACGCCTTCGGCGGGTCCTGTCTGTCGGAGAAGGAACTGACGCCGCCGCCGCTCGGCGACCGCTCTTTCCACGTCCCTCCGGAGTGGTCGTATCCACCCCACTCGACCCCGATTTTCTCTGGGAATCCGGCGTGTGTCGGGAAGTAGCTGACACTCACCTTGTACCAGACCATGCGCTCGTACGACCGATCCGTGGTCGCCGCGTCCAGCGATTTTCGGGCCGGATTCTCCACGGCATGCAGAAACATCGGGTTGTTGACGAAACCCCTCGCGGGAACCAGATTGGAATCGACCGCGTCCCCGCCGAGGAAGGCGGGGAGCAGATGCATCTTCACCCAGGCATTTCTGTCCGTCGTGGTGTTGTAGCCTGCGGCGGTATTCCAACCGGTCAGGGTCGCGCCGTCGTATGTCCGCGCCTCGCTCCCCCTTTTGATGCCCTTGTCGATGTAGCTCGCCTTGAAGGGATGGGCAAGGACGCCGTTCTCCATCGGCGGGAGTACCGGAGGGGGTAGCGGGGGTGTGGCACCCGGTCGGCGGGAAAGGAGTCGGGCCAGCCCTGCAAGGGAGGCGAGGAGGTCTTCGTAGGCTTTCTGGCTGCCGTTCGCCCCCGTGGGCAGGTCACGGAAAGCACGGTGCAGCGACGTGACGTCGTCCTTCTTCTTACTGGCTTTCTCCCATGCGGTGCGGGAGTCACCCCCCGGGTCGCCGCCGGGGCTCTGAAGCTCGGTATCCCAGTCCCCCAGATACTTCCCGATCCCCTGCGGAACGCTGTGCACCTCAAGATCGGCGTCCGCGCCCTTCCCGTTGAACTGGACCTTGTGGCTCTCCTTCTCGAGCGACTGAAAGCCCTTCTTTGGAGGCGGGTACGCGGACGGGCTCTTGTCGTTACCCTTTCCCTTGCCCATGTCCTTGTCCGTCGGGGCTTCCTTCTCGGATCCAAACTTTTTCTTGAGTTTTTTCCAGAGGGCGCGGCCTTTTTGGGCGATGAGATTGACGATCTTGTCAATGGCGCGTTTGACGGGGCGTGCGACGGCATGGAAGACGGATTTGACTTTGTTGGCGAGGTTGCCGATGCCGAGAAGGGAGGCGAGGAAGCCGATGAGGAGGGGGACGCTGGCGGCGAGGGCGGTTTCGACGAGTTCAGGGACGCCGGCTTGACCGCCGTTGGCGATCTGGATGACGGCGTCGAGGACGGCGTTGACGAACTCGACGATCTGGGCGCCCTGGTTCACGACGAAGGTAACGATGTCGATGATGCCCTTGACCGCACGGACGAACGCGGAGGCAGGGTTGAGCAGGGACAGGATCCAGGTGATGCCGGCGATGACGACGGTGGGGATCAGGTACTCGGTCAGCCTGGACAGGATCGTGGCTTTCAGGTCCCCCGCTTCGGCCTTGATCTCGTCGACCGCCCCGGCCGGGCCCTCGGTGGCGATTTTCTTCGCGACCGGAACACCGGTCTCGACCGCTGAGAGAGCTTGGTCGGGGACGCCTTTGCGGGTGATGCGGGTACGGATGTTGGCCCAGGTCAGGCCGAGGAGGGAGGCGATCAGCTGGATGATGCCCTTGAGGTCGAACCTCTGCGGGAGTTCGAGACCGGCCTTGACCGCAATGCCCAGCAGCCAGGACACCACACCGGTTTTGAGATGCTCGGCAACGTTGGCGACGAACAGATGCAGGCCCGCGCCGACGGCCTTGACGAGATTGCCGAGGAACCCGATCGGGTCCTTGATGATCTTCATGATCACCGAGGCGGCCTTCGTCAGGATGCCGAGGAGGAGGTTCTTCAGTTCGTTGATGGTCTTGATGACACCGACGATCGCGTCCTTCGCCTTGTCGATCAGCCCCTTGTTCGCCTCCTGGAGCTTCTTGATCTCCTCGTCGATCTTGATCAACGCCGCCGTGTACTTGGTCGCGAGATCCTGGACCAGTTGCTCCGACTTCTCGTTCACGGACGCTTCCAGGTCCTCGAACCTCCCCGCGACGTCCTTCTCCGCCTCCTGACCGAACTGCCTCAGATCGGCCGGGAGTTTGTCGACCTCCGCCCTCAGTTCGATGCGGCCCTTCGCGATCCTCGCCTTCGCCCTGCCCAGCTCCCCACCAATCAGATCCGCCACCGAGGAGATGACCGTCCGCATCCGCGCGACATACAGCTTGCGGGACTCCTGGTAGAGCTGGTTCGCCTCCTCCGGCAGGCCCGCGAATTTGTCCTTCAACCAGCGTGCCTTGCCCGTCCACCCCGAGTACCGCTTGTCCTTGTACTTCTTCATGCGGGCCTTCTGGTCCGCCATGAACGCATCCCGCGCCGACTTCTCCCCCGCCGTGAACGCGTCGTCGACTTTCTTGTCCAACCCGGACAAGATCCCTTCGGTGTCCTTCTTCGTCGCGTCGAACACCTTCCGCAGCTTCGCCGTGGCCTCAGCCCGCCGCTTCTCATCCCGCGACTTGGTCTCGCCCTTGCCGCCGTCAACCTGCTTGCCGGCCGAAGCACGAGTCGCGGTCAGCGCGTTCATCGCCTGCGCACCGGACGCCGCCGCACCCGCCTTCGCTGCCGCCAACTGCCGCGACTCCCCGGAACGGGCCGCGACCGGAGCCTTCACCGAATCCGACTCAGCGGTCTTCTTCGCCTTCAACGCCTGGTCGAACTCGGGCTCGTTGCCCTTCGCGAGCTGGTCCTCCGTGACCTCCGCAGCCGCCAACGCCTTGTCGTTCGCGGCCGGTCCCTGCGAGAAGTCCGTGACAGCAGCCGGCTGCTTGTCCGGGATCACGTCGGAGGCGTTCGGGGCCCCCGGATTGCCCGGCGGACGGTCCGGGGACATCGGCGTGACCGGCTTCTCCTTCGCCACCGACGTGTCCGGCGGAGCCTGCGTGGTGGTCTCGATGTCCTTGGCCGAGGAATCCTTACCGGCCGAGACCTTCCCGTCGACCTCACCCTTGATCTTGTCCGCTTTCCCCGACCTGGAGAACTTGTCCGCGTCATCAAGATTCTTCGGCGCCTGCGCCTCGATCGCCTTGTCCACCGCCGCGATGAACGCCGCCTTGTCGAACTCACCCGGCTTCGCCGCATTCATCTTCTCGGCATTCGCGACCTTTCCCTGCGCCTCCTTGTCGTCCGCAGGCGCCACCGCCGCATCCTGCGCAGACCTCGCCTCCGCCCCGGCCGGCACATGCGCGGCCAGACGAGACCGCTTCGCCGCCACATCAGACTTCACCCTGCGGAACCCAGGAGCCTGAGCCACGCCAGGCTTCACCGGCGCCACATAGCGCTGAGCGACAAGTCGCGCCACCGCCGCATTGCCCACCGCGCCCTGAAGCCGCTGAAGACTCCGCGCGGCGCCGGGCGCGGGCACGGGCCGGTCACCCGGAAGACGCTGCACCGCGGCGTCCGTATGCGCGGGCCTGGCACGGGAGGCACCGGGATCGCTCTCCGGACCCGCCTTCATCCGCCCTCCCCGCCTACCACTCTCCCCGGCATCGCACGCACAAGGGGCCGATACCCGGGGAGATCCGGGAGACAGCAGAAAACAAGTGCAGAGCCTGTTGCGCTTAAGGGCAACAGGCTCTGCACTCAGTGGTCGTCGGCCGACGGGCGGGGACGGCGACGACGACTACTTCCGGTCCTCCGTCAGCTGCCTGCTGATCACCAGGCACCAGGCGCTGGACCTGGTTCGTCCCCTCGAAGATCTGGCTTGATCTCAGCCTCGCGCAGGGAGTACTCCGCATCTCCTGTTCGTCCGTGCATCCCTCGGACGTGCGATGCAGCAACCTGAATCCACGAGGCAGAGACCGGTGTAGCCGAACGTCGTCGTCCACCTCGTGCACTCCATATGGTGACGGTGCCCGGCATGGCCCCGAGCTGCGAGTCCCCCTTCGGCAGTTCGAACACGACTGGAGTCGCTGTGGAACTGAAGTGCATCAGCCCCTCCGCCCGCGTGGGTGTACTGCGGAGCATCAGCCAGTCCTGGGGGCGGTGCCCACGCACGGCGACTTCCAGCCGCGCAATCTGCGCTGGGACGACACCGCCGACGCGCGGTATGCGATCGATTTTGAGCAGTCGGCAGAAGGCCCGGCAGCGCGGGGCTCCATGCGGCTGTCCGTCCTGGATGCCGTCTCCGGCATCTCCTACAGTGCCGCCCAAGGCGATCCCGAGCTGGGGGGAGCGCGGCCGGCGCACCGCGGCCGGGCTCCGCGCCGCGCAACGCCCCTGAACACCACCCCGCCACACACGAGGAGCAGCACGTTGACGTACACCGCCCGCGATCAGTGGGAGCAGCACTACGGCGACGGCAAGGGATTCCGGCAGCTCGGTGAGCGCGAGCAGGCACTGCTCGCCGAGCACACCCCCGCCCCCGACGGCGGTGGCCGGGCGCTCGATCTGGGCTGCGGTACCGGTGACCTCTCGGTCTACCTCACATCCCTCGGCTACACCGTGGACGCGTGCGACTTCGCCGACAGCGCCCTCGCCCGCGCCCAGGAGCAGTATCCGGGTGCCCTGGGAGTGCGCTGGATCTGCATGGACATCGAGCGCGACGACCCGGCGGAGCTGAACGGGGACGGCTACGACCTGGTCGTGCTCCGACTGGTGTATCCCTTCTTCTCGGACCGCATGCGGGTCCTGCACGGGCTCGGCGAGCGGCTACGACCCGGCGGCGCGCTCGTCGTCATCACCCCGGTGGTCGAGCACACGCCTGCGCAGCGGCGGGGCGTCGCGCTCGACGAGGACGAGATCGGCCTGCTGACCGGGGGCTGGGAGCGGGCGGAACGGTTCGACGCCGACCGGCTCGCGGTACTGGTCCTGCGCGGCCCTCGCCATGCCGACACGCGGTCGGTGGAGCGGCGCCGACCGCCATCGGGTCCGGCGGCGACCGCCGCCCTCGCGGTCGTCACCGACTAGGCCGGCCGGGTCCTGCTCCGGCGCTCACGCCAGGGCATGTGGGAACTTCCTGGCGGCAAGACCACCGGCCCGGAGGCGTTCGAGGCGGCGGCAGTGCGCGGACTTGCCGAGGAGACCAGCCTCCCCGCCGACTGCGGCAGAGGCTGCCGACCAGAGCGCCGCCGATGCGCCACGCCGAGCCGCGCGAGGACAGGAGTGGCCACACCCCGTCGTCACCGGCCCCACCGGCTCCCTCGCCTTCGCCTTCGCCCTTCCCTTCGCTCTTGCCTTCACCCTTGCCCTCGCCTTCACTCAAATGCCGTCGCAGGCAGTCGAGTTCGGTGGCGGGAAGGGACTCCGGCAGATCGAGGGCGAGAGGCAATTCGTAGACATCACTCATGCGGTCAGGCTATGGCGGGGCTCCGACAGGGCCCTGGAGTCCTAGCTCAGACACCAGCCGCAAACTAGCCGGATGATCACGCGCTCGCCGCCGTGGCGGCCTGTTCGTCGTACTCCCGCAGCATCCGCATGATGGTGGCGGGTGAGGGGTGCTGGCCCCTCTTCGTACCGGTGGTGATGACGAGGCGCCTGGCGATGTCGCGCAGGCTCATCTCCTGGTCGCGTAGGTGGAGTGCCATGGACAACATGTCGTCGTCGGTGACCCCGGCGCCGCCGATGGTCTTGCCGCGCTTGCGGGCGGACTCGTGGCCTTCCAGGGTGCGGTCGCTGATGTACTCGCGCTCCATGCCGGACATGGCCGCGAGCACGGTGAACACGATCCCGGACGGATCGTGCGAGCCCTTCAGCTCTCCGGTGAGAAACTCCAGGCCAACGTCGCTCGCTTTCAGTTCCTCGGCGAGCATGGCGAGTTCGATGCCGCGGCCGAGGCGCTTGTGCTCGTGCACGACGAGGGTGACGGCGACGCCGGAGGAGCGGATCTCACCGGCGAGCTTCACAGCAGCCTCCAGCTCGGGGCGCGTGGTGGCGCGGGTGGAGATCTTCTCCGAGAAGACCCGGGTGACCCCGGCCTCGCCGAGCGAGTCGAGTTGTGCGTCGAGGGACTGTCGGGCGGTCGATGCGCGGGCGTAGCCGAGGCGGACGTGTCCGACCGGTTCGGCGCTGGCGCGCACGGGCCGGGGCAGCTCGGTCCACGCCGAGCCCGGCTTGCGTACGGCGGGGGTCGGCACACTCAGGGCCTTGGTGAGTTGGGGTACCAGGCGGAAGCGGGCGGTGTGGTACTGGATCGCCACCTTGCCCTTGCCGGTCCGGCACGGGGACCCCGCGGGGGCGGCGCAGGTGGACATCGGGCAGTCGTGCGATTCCACGCGCTTGAAGTCGTCGCTCACGACCCCGGACTGTTTCATGAGGGTGTTTCAGGCGTCCCGTCATTTGCAACAACTCATGAAACATGATCGCCGCAGGTGGACGACCGTGCGGCCGGGTGTTTCACGAGCGACCACCTATGAAACACCGACCGCAGCTCTGCCCACAGTCCGCCGCGCGCTCCAACCACCAGAGCGTCACGCGCGGCTACCTGTCGATTGGATCACCATTCGTCAATGGCACCCCGCTTCGGACAGCCAGGTGGGCCAGCCGGCGGCGTTCAGCCGGCCGCCAGGGCTGCGCCCAGCGGCGTGTGCTCGTAGCGGACGGCCCGGCCGTCGCGGGTGCGGGTGACCAGGCCGGCATCGCGCAGCACCGCCAGGTGGCTGCCGACGGTGCCTAGGCTCAGGCCGAGCTGGGCGACCAGCTGCGTCGTCGTTGCAGGCACGGTCAGCGCGCGCAGCACGTCCGCACGGTGCGGGCCGACCAGTCGGCTCAGGGCCTCGCCACCCGGTGTACGTGCCACTGGGCCGAGCAGGTCCGCGATGCCCCGGGCGGGGTAGACCAAGGCGTAGGGCCATGGCGGCTCGACGTAGCTGATCAGAGTGCCGAACACCGTCGGCATCAGCAGCAGGCCCTTGCCGGCCAGCCGGTGCCGGTCCCACTCGGTACGCGAGCCCGTGCGCACCTCGATGGTCCCGGCCTGCCCCTCGGAGCGCCAGCTCACCCGCGGGTCGAGATCGGACAGCGCTGCCGCCCAGCCGTACATCGCCAGGTACCCGGCGCGGCGGACCAGGTCACGCTCCAGCACCGCCCGAAGCCGCGGCCAGTCCGGCTCGACCAGCGCCTGCCAGCTCGCCTCGAGCGCATCGGCGAGCCGGGTGACCACGTCCGGCGCGTCGAGGATGCGCTGCACGTAGCGTGGCGGCGTCCGCAGTCCCTCCAGGTTGCGGGCCAGTTCCAGGCTTGCACGGCGCAGCGGCGTGGCGCGCACGACGGCCAGCTCAGCGGCGAAGTCGCCACCGGAGCCCGACGGCGGCGGATGGATGAAGTCGGCGTTGTAGCCGCCGCGGCGGAACAGCGCCGTCAGCGCCCCGACCGCGGGCACCTGCCGACGTAGCTGCTCGTACCGGGGCGCGATGCGCTCGGCCCACGGCCGGAGCGGGCCGGCGGCCTGCACGCCGGCTGCGACGCGCAGCGCCTGCATCGCCTCACCCAGTGGCGAGATCGCGTAGCGGGTACGCGCCACGTCTACGGGTCCCACCTCGATGGCCAGCATGTTTTGCCTCCATGCGAAAGCATAGCCACCATGGCCGGGCTGCCGTGATGCTGTCGGCCATGACCACCACGCCCGTCGCAGCACGCCCGGCCACCTACCGCGAGGTGTTCGCCGTAGGCCAATTCCGCGTGCTGTTCGGCAGCTACACACTCTTCCTGATCGGTGAGACGGTGCGGATGCTCGCCCTGTCTGTGACCGTCTACGCGGCAACCGGGTCGCCGCTGATGTCGGCGCTGGCGTACGCGGCAGGTTTCCTGCCCTATGCCCTGGGCGGCACGCTGCTGCTGGCTTTCGCCGACCGCTGGCCCCCGCGCACCGTCATGATCGGCTACGAGGTGCTGCGCGCCGCGGTCAGCGCCGTGCTCGCCGCCGGTCTACTGCCGGTACCGGCCATGCTGGCACTGGTGTTCGTCACGGGTGTGCCCAGCGCCGTCGCCTCTGCTTCGCGCACCGCCCTTCTGCCCGACCTGTTGGACGGCGACCGCTACGTGCTCGGCCGTGCCGTCTTCTCCATGACAGCCGGCGGCACCCAAGTGCTCGGCTTCGCCGCCGGCGGCATGTTGATCGCCGTTGTCGGCACGTCAGGCGCGCTCTGGAGCACCGCCGCAACCTGCCTGGCTTCGGCAGGCCTGCTGCAACTGCGCCTGGCCGACCACCCACGCCGCCGCACCAGCGCCTCGGCCGGCATCAGCGAGACCTGGCAGGTGAACCGGGCGCTGCTGCGCCGGCCTACGGTCCGGGCGCTGCTGCTGGCGCAATGGCTGGCACCGGCGCTGATGGTCGGCGCCGAGGGCGTGCTGGTCCCGTACGCCGCACAGGTCGGCGCGCCTGACGCGGCCGGTCTGTTGTTCGCAGCAGTCGCCGCCGGGATGCTCGCCGGCAACCTGATCGTCGGCCGCCTGGTACGCCCTGCGAGTCGGGAGCGGCTGGCCCGCCCCCTCGCACTTGCCCTCGGATTGCCGCTGCTGGGATTCGCGCTGCACCCCGCACCGGCATACGCCGCCATCCTGCTGGCAGTGTCCGGTTTCGGCGTCGCGTACCAGCTCGCACTGGCCCGCAGGTTTGTCGACGCGGTGCCCGAGACGCAGCGCGGTCAGGCGTTCGGCCTGCTGCTGACCGGAACGATGACGCTGCAGGGCCTGGCCGCCGCGGCCGGAGGCGCGCTGGGCGAAGTCGCGGCCCCGGCGCTGGTCGTCACACTGGCTGGCGCGGCCTCGGCCATCGCTGCCCTGATGTCCTGGCGAACGCTGTCGCCCACACCCTGAAAGCCCTTCATCACGTCGTCGTGGTCGACCGGCCAGCGGCATCCGCCGGGCTGCGGGGGCGGGGCATGGCAGCGGCCGGTCCGAGGTCGAGACGCTTGCTCATGTCCAGTCGGAAGGTGCCGTACGGGTTGACGTTGGACCAGAACAGCGCGGTCAGGCCGCGCCGATCCTCGTCGCTCAGCTTCATTGCCCACGCCGGTTCTGCCAGGACCTGCTGCACCAGCAGGGTGTTGACGTGCACGAGTGCGGACTGGAGCAGGTGCAGGGCGAGCATCGAGGTCTCGGCGTGCTCCTTGTCCGGGCCGGTCAGGGCGCCGTCCTTGCCGTAGTGCAGCACGGTGTTCGCGCTGTTCCAGTTCGCGACGACCTGGAGGCCTCCGTGGATCTCTCGACGCAGGCCGGGGCTGGCCAGGTAGTCGCAGGCGAAGATGGTGCGGACCGCGCGGCCGAGTTCTTCGAGGGCTTGGTAGGTGGGGTGTTTGGGGCCGCCGCGGGTAAAGCGCCGCAGGACCTGCTCCGCCTCGGCGGTGCCGAGGCGGAGCGCGGTGGCGTACTTGACCACCTGGTCGTACTGCTGCTCGATCAGTTCCCAGCGGATTGGCCGGGTCAGCGAGGCGCCGAGCGTGGGCCAGCCGGGCGGGGTGTCGTCCGGGCGGTACAGGCGGATGCTGCCGATGTTCTTCAGCCTCGGCAGCAGGCGGAAGTTGAGCAGTTCGGTGAAGGCGAACCCGACGACGCTCGCGCCGTGCGTGTCGACGTAGTTCGACTCGATCTCGGCGTACGTGCAGTGCCGCAGCAGGCCCTCGATCATCGCCGCGACCTCGGAGGAGGAACAGCTCTTGAGCTGAGAGTAGATGCAGACGTTCTTCCGCTCGACGTGCCAGTAGATCATCACGCCATTACCGCCGTAGCGGGCGTGGTACTCGGTCATGAAGTTCGAGGACCAGGACCCGAACTTCTTCGAGTCCGACGCGCAGGCGGTACCGTGGCCCCACCATGCGGTGTCGCGGGCGGCGAAGGTGGCGTTCACCAGCCTGGTGACGGCGGCCCGCAGGTTGTCGACGGTGATGAAGTGCCGGCGCACGTGCCGCAGCGCCGCCTCGCTCTCGCCGTGCTCGCCGGTCGCGACGATCGCCCGGATGCTTATGTTCGTGCCCAATGCGAACAGCGCGAGCAGCAGGCGGCGCTGGAGGACGTCACGCTCGATGCGCTTGTAGGCGGCCACCGAGGAGAACTCGTCGGTGAAGCCGGTGAGGAAGTCGGCGTTCTTCAGCACGTCCAGGAGGTCGAGGATGCCCCAGCGGCGTGCAACCTCGTCCTTGAGGGCCGCCAGGCCGGTGGGCTCGGCCAGCGGCTCCAGCTTCGGCACAGTGATCCAGGGCTCGCCCTTGCGAGTGGTGACCTTCACCCCGCCCGCCGAGCCGTCCGCGAGTGAGGCGGAGAGCCGGTCCAGGCCCGCGGTCATGCGCTTCTTCAGGTCTGCGATGAACGCCCTCGGGTTCAGCGGCTGGCGGATCGCGGCGTAGTGCACGGCGCGGGTAGCCTCGAAGTCGCCGGGCAGGTCGTCTTCCGGGTTTCGCCAGCGGGCGGCGCCCTCGACGTAGATCTCGCGGCGCCGTACGGCGTCTCGCAGGGCGACCAGGACGCACAGTTCGTAGGGGATGCGCTCGACCTTGCCCTTGTCGTCGACGACCGCCTCGCGCCAGTCCTTGCGCACCACGCCGTCCATCGGCACTTCGTCGCCAGCGTCGTAGAAGCGGGTCTTGCCGTCGATGTCGGCGTACTTCTTCAGCAGCTTCATCGCGTCCATCACCGGCCGGTAGGCGGTGTTGTTGCACTTGAAGCCCAACGTGTTCAGCAGCGGAGGCAGCATCTGCCGGTAGTACGAGCTGTACGACGACCGTAGCGTGGTGCGGACCTTGGCCTTGAAGACCTTCTCGTTCGCATTCGCCTCGGCCACCAGTTCGCGCAGCGTCTTCTCCCCGCCCACTGGGAACAGGGCCCGGCGTACGACCTCGTCGGGTTTGTCGACGGCGGCCGTCGCCAGCTTGAAGAGGATGCCCTCCTTGCCGCCGACCTTCTTTAACTCGGCGGTGAGCTGCTTCTCCACCCGCCGCTCGGCGCGGGCGCAAAGTCCGTTGCCGGGACCTTCACCAGATCGGCGACGTACTCCACCGCGGCCAGCGGGACCTCTTCCAGCACATCAGGGAACCGGCCTTCCAGCTCGAAGAACTTCAGCAACAGGCTGAAGCCGAGCCGGGTCGTCCTGCTCTTGTTCGCCACCAAGTCCCAGTCGCCGTCTACCAGCGTCCAGTTCGCCAACAGCTCTTCTGGCGACCGCTCTTGCCGCACGCCCGCCCCTTTGGCCTCGATCACTCGATCAGACCAACGACGACGCCCAGGACGGGGAAACGGGGCTCGTCCGGCTACCCGCGACCTACTTTGCGGCTGGTGTCTGAGCTAGGACTCCAGGGCCGACAGGAACGGTTCGGCGTGGGGGCGCCGCCAAGCGCGGGCGCGTCCGGAAGCGGACGTGCTGCCGCGCGCCGGTCCAGCACGTCCAGTCGGTCCTCCGCCATCCAGTACCCGTTGGGGCGCGGGCCCCTGGTACTCCTCAGGGGTGCAGGCCGGCACCGGCACGTTGGTGCGCCCGTTCGCGCTGTCCAGTGCCAGGCCGCCTCGACTCCCTGGGGCGGCGCGGAGTGCGCACCCATCGACCCCTGGTTCCGGGACGACGCGTCCGCGGCGCGAGGGGCGAGTTCCGGACGCGGACGGTCAGGGCTTGCGGTGCACGGAAACGGCATACTCCCCGCCGGTGTAAGGGTCGCGGGACCAAGTCGCGTATCTGGCTTCAAGGATGAGCCCCGCCGCACGACAGTGAGCGTCGTAGTCGTCCAGCGTGTATCCGCGGTCCAGGGAGAACCCCGCAACAAGGCGGCCGGACGGACGCACGTGGCCCGCCACGCCGGCCACCAGGGCCGGTTCCGTTCCCGGCGGAGTGAACAGCGGGACGTTGCCCGCCATCACCACGACATCGAACGACGTCCCCAGGTCGAGGCCGACCAGGTCGTGCTGGTGCCAGCGGATCTCCGGCGCCAGGCGCCGGGCGGTGGCGATCATCGACTCGTCGATGTCCACGCCGACCACGGCGATCCCGTGGCGGGCCAACTCAATGGCCACCCGGCCAGTGCCGCAGCCCGCGTCGAGGACGGTGGCAGGCTCGAAGGAGCGGACCAGCGCGGCTTCGCCGTGAACGTCTTCGCCTTCGGCGGCGATGCGGTCGAACCGGGCCTGGTACTCGTCACCGTTCCACTTCATGTGTACACCGTGGCACACGCGCTGCCCCGACCGCAGCTCATGCTGACCGGGCGGCCGTGGAGCCCACTGTGGAAGCCGGTGTCTCCGCAGGTGACGGCAACATCTGCGGAGGCGCTCGGAGCCGTCAAGGACGTTCGGGCCTCACTCCCCGACCCGGTGGATGAATATCGGCGTGGTCAATTCAATGGATTTGTTATCCGGATCATCGGCTCGTCTCAGCAGCTCCGCGGCCCTATGGTTTCCTTGCCCTATCACGCCCGGCCGGTCAACGTGTGTCGCGATGTACTGACCGTCACGAGGAGCAAAAACGGAATTGATCAGGTCGACGTCCGACCTGATCTTCGCGTTGACATCCTTGTATCCGATTGTGGGGTTTCCGCGTACCAGGTCACGCAGGTCGTCGACTGTTGCATTTGGTTCGGGGTGTGCTCCTTTCTGGCTCCGATACAAGTCGCGATTGCTTGACCAGGGCTCCATGAGCCTTCCTGCCAACCGGCGTCCGAGATACGTGTCGTTCGCCCAGTTCCTCATGGCTCCGATCGCCTGACGTGCTCTGTCTCGGATGCTCAGAGGTGGACGTCCGGGATCGTTCTCAGGTTTCGCGTCTCCTTGCCCAACGGCGAGGCCGTCTCGGCCGACCGATTCCGGTACGGCGGCGCTTTCGGCTTCTTGGTCGTGCTTGACGTCTTCCGTTGTGTCGTTCGCCCCCTCGAAGTCGGATCCGCTGTAACGCGCGTCAGCGGTTTCGGCCTCCGGCGACGCGTCTTCGGTGCCTTCGGCGGTGCGCGCTTCCGCCCGTTCCGCCCGTTCCGCCGCATTCGCCCGTTCCGCAGCTTCCGCCTGTTCCACGGCTTCCGCTTGTTCCGCCGATTCCGCCTGCTCCCCGACGAGATCCTTCGTATCCCCGTCGCCGGGCGCAGCATCGGCCTGACCGTCCCGTTCGGATGGTTCGGGCTTTGCGGGCGGAGCGTCTGTCGTCGGGCCGTGGCCTTCGGCGAGGTCCTGGTCGAGGGGATCGGCACGGGAGTCGAAGGATGCGCCGTGGGCACCCTCGCCCATGACGTCCGCGGCTTGCTCGCCCCCGTCCGAGGCGGCCTCGACCTCGCCGGATTCGTCGGTCGGAAGCGCCTGGTCGCCCGTTCTCCCGGCCTCGGATCCGCCGTCGGTTTCCGCCAACGCCGGACGGTATGGATCCGTGTCCGTGCTCGTCGCTCTGTCCGGGTCGGCCGTAGCTGTATCCGGAAGGTCGGCCTGTTCGAGGGGGCTTGGCTTCGCTTTGGGCCCGCCCGGCTGCTCGGGCCGAGCAGACTCGGCGGACGCGTGGCCCGAACCGTCCCCCGCCTCGTCCGCCGCTCCGACCTCCGCCTCGTTCGCCGCCCCGACCTGTTCCGGGCGCTCCGTCGCGTGCGGCCCCTGGGACGGGCCCTCCACCGGGGCGACCGGCTGAATGCTGTCCGGCAAGGGCTCTGGGGCCGGGTTCCGCTCCGGGGCCGGGCTCGGTTCTGGAGCCGGGCTCGGGGAGTCCAGTGCCGTCAGCCGGTCCTGGATCAACACCTGGCCGGACGGCTCGGGGGAGCCCAGGGAGGCACGGCCCTCCGACACCGAGGCGTCCGCGGGCTGTTCCACCTGCGCGTCATGCGCGTCATGCGCGTCATGCATGTCGAGGTCGCCGTCCGTCAGCTCCTCGGGGGCAGACCTGGACCGCTCGCCTGCTTCAGCCGGGACGTCACCGTCGTTGTCGTGCTCCTCGGCTGCCGCCCCCATCTGGCTGACGTCCTGCACACGCGTGTTCTCCTCGCCCTCCTCCGGCACGTCTCCGTCCCAGGGCGTCTCCGCATCGACCGGAGGTGGCGGAGACGGAGGCGCGTCGGACCTGCCGCCGAGTTCGCTCATGGGCACATCTCCTTTTCCCACGCGCGCACCTGTACCACCCGCATCACCGTCGTCCCGAACCGCACGCCTCCGCCGTTCATGTGTGCCCCTCCCCTAACTCGGACCCAGGTCCTTCCGGAGGCCCAGCCCTTGGCGTTGTTCCAAGCTCTTTCGCAGGGCTTGTGTGGTCGCGGGGGTCATGTCGGGCACATTCCCTACGTGGTTCACAGCGGCCCGACCCACGTCGCGGACACTCGAAAGTCCCAGTGCGGCACTCTTCAACGCAGACGCTGCTTCGGCACCTCGCACGCGCGGTTCCCGCCGCTCGTCGCGCTCCTGACTCTGCCTCTCCTGGTCCTGCCGCTGCCGGTCTTGAGCCTCCTGGCCTTGAGCCTCCTGCGGGGCCTCGTACGCCTGTTGGGCCTCAACGGCTCTGGCCATGTCGGCTTCGCGCATGCGCTCGGCATCGGGTTCGAGCTTGAGCTCCTTCTTGAGTTCTCTTGCGTGACTGTCGGGCCGGTCCTCGTCCTTCCTGTCACTGTCGTCCCTCGGTGGGGCACCGGGGTCGGAAGGGGTGTCGGCCGTGTCGGCGTCGGCCGTGTCGGCGTCGGCCGTGTCGGCGTCGGCGGGCCGGGGATGGAAGAACCGGCGCCACGGGTTCTCACCGGGTTCCCCTCCATCGTCGGGGTCATCCGCACCCGGGTCCTCGGGATCACCAGGGTCATCCGCGGCAGCACCCGGTCCCGCGGGATCGTCCGGGCCGTCCGGCGGCACCCCGGCACCCGCGCTGACCGTTTCCCCGTCCGCCGACTGCTTTCCGAGGTTGAGCCACGGATTGGCGGGCCGGCCCTCGACCGTCCCCGTCCGCCCGCGTTCCGCGTACTCCGCCGGAGGGTCACCTTCCTCCCACTGCGCCTCGTTGGGAGACGGTGGGGGATCCGACCGCCCATCCGGGATCCGGTCTCCGACTGCTCCGGTACGAACGGCATTGGCGCCGGCGTCGAAGGATGTGTCGGCGGCCGCGTCCATGTCATTCACGGCTTCCTCAATGACGCCTGAAGCGGATTCGGCCACGTCGATGGCGGTCTCTGCCATGCTTTCGCCCATCGCGACCATCGCTTCGCCGACTTGGTCGAGTTCGGCGGCTGCGGCGGGCTCGGCGGCTCCGGCGCCCGGGGGCATGTGGTCGCCTGTTCCCTCGCGTCCAGGTCCGTCGTCGGCTTCCGCCGGCGTCGGCCGGTCCGGGGCCGTGTCCGGATCCGGGCTCGGTGTTCCCGCGTCCGGTGTACCGCGTTCGGCCACGGAGGCGGGGACCGTCCCGTCGCTCGGGGCACCGGGTTCCGACTGCTGCGCGTCGGCCTGTTCGGAGGGCCTCGGTTCCTCTTCGGACATGCCCGGCCGCTCGGGCGGACCAGGCTCGACGGACGCGCGGTCCGAACCCTCCTGTGCCTCGTCCGCAGCCCCGGCCTGCCCCGGACGCTCGGCCGTGTCCGACGCCGCGGACGGGCCGTCCGCAGGGTCGAGCGGCTGGGCGCCGTCCGGCCCGCCTTTCGCTGCCGCCTGGCCCTCAGATTCAAGTTCCTGCTCAGGATCCTTCTCAGCCTGCGGTTCGGGGTCGGGTTCCGGCTCGGGCTCGGGCTCGGGGGAGTCGGGCTCTGCCGGTGGGTCTTCGATCACATCCGGCTCCGGTTCCGGCTCCCGTTCCGGTTCCGGCTCCGGTTCCGGTTCCGGCTCCGGTTCCGGTTCCGACTCCTGCTCCTGCTCCTGCTCCTGCTCCGGGGAGTCCGGCTCCATCGGCGGGTCCTCGTTCGCAGGCTGCTCCGCCTTCGTCTCCTGCATGCCGATGTCGTCGTCCGACGTTTCCTCGGAGGCAGGCGTGAGCTGATCGTCCGTTCCGTCCTCAGGCTCGGGGACGTCGCCGTCGGCCCGGTCGTCCGCCCCCTCCTGGCCGCCGTCCGCCGTCCCGGAGTCCTCGTCGGTCTCCTCGGGTACGTCTCCGTCCCCGGGTTCCTTCGCGTCGACCGGAGGGGGCGGGGGTGGCGGAGGGGGTGGTGCGTCGGACATGCCGCCGAGTTCGCTCATGAGCGGATCTCCTTCCTTCGGGCGCACTGCTGCGCTGTCCGCGCCGCCGTCTCCGCCACCACCGCGCGCAGTCGCGGCCCCTCCGCACAGGCCAGCGCGAAGGCCCGCCTGACGTGCTCTTCTGTCGTGCCGCCCGTGAGCGCCGTCACCGCGTCGCGCAGGCCGCTGCGGTCCACGTCGCCGAGCCGGGCATGGGCCTTCTCCGGCCCGTACCCCGGCAGGGCGCGGACCTGAAGGCGGTGGTCGGCTCCGGAGGTCCCGGTCAGGACCAGGCCGCGGGACGCCCATTGGGCCGTCTCGTGGTCCGGGTAGCCGTGGGGCCCGTCCGGATCGGCCTTCCGGGCCCGCTGGATGGCTTCCAGTACGTCCCGGAAGCGGTAGTTGGCGTACGTGTAGCGACGCCGGTCCCCGGCCGGCGGGTCCCCTCCGCGCAGCGCGGAGGACAGGACGGTGTACAGGCGTTCCGCGAAGTCCGCCGGGTCGATCTCGTCCCGCATCAGGGCGTCGCGCGCGGAGACGGCGCGTTCCACCGCGTACACGAGCGTGCACTCCAGGTCCCGTTCGGGGAGGGCCCGCAGCGCGGCGCGGACCACCTCGGCGGGGCCGGGGGCGACCATGCCCATCGCCTGGGCCGAAGCGGTCGCTTCCACCCAGATCAGGTGGAGCGGCTCGACAGAACGGTGGTGGGAGTCGTTCATCGTACGGAGGGTGCACGGTTCACTCCGGCAGTTCGTCCCGCAGAGCGGGCTGCGGCTGGCGCGCAGTGGGGGTTCCCCGGACGCGTCCTTGGCACTCTCGTCGTGCTCACCGTGCGGGATCGCCGTCAGGAGGGGCCGGTCCATGCCGTCGGCGGCCACGGCGGCGCGTCCCGGGGGCAGGGCGACGGCGTTCTCGCTCTGTTCCTGCTGGAGGTTCATTGTGGCGCCCACCGACCGGCGGTCGTCCTCTGCCGGAAGCCTGTGCATGATCTTCAGCGCGCTGTTCTTGATCACGTCGGGCAGGATCTTGCTGGGGATCTGCTCCACGATGACGACGCCTTCGCCGTACGCCCGGATCTCGGCAAGGAGCGAGGCGAAGAGTTCGACGGCCGCTGCCGCGGGGCCGTCCTCGACGTTCTTGAGCAGCCGGTGCGCCTCCTCCACCACCAGCACGTGGCGCAGTGGCACACCTCCCGCACTGTGGTGGACCCGCAGGTGTTCGACGAGCCGAATGAGCACGGCCCCGATGAGGAAGGCCTTGTCCTGGTCGTTGGTGATCGTTTCCAGTTCGAGGACCACGTTCCCGGCCAGCAGGCCGGCGATGTCCAGAGGATGCCCGCCCTCGAAGAACCGGCCCGGCGTGCCCTCCCGCAGTGAGCCCATGCGGACATCGACGAAGCCCCGCACGTCCGCGGTGACTTCCTTCCCGTAACCGATCATCTCCACGACCTGCCGCGCGGTCGCCTGGAGTTCGCCGAGGGTGGGATAGACCGCCGTTCGGGGCACGTCCGGCTCGGTCAGCAGGTACTTCGGTTTGTGGGCCGGTCGCGGCTCGCCGGTGACCAGGTCCCACCCGGCGGCCGTGTAGCACTGGGAGAGTGCCCGGGCCAGCACCTGCGGGAAGGGCTCGTTCCCCTCGAACGCCGCCAGGAACAGGGCCCGTACGAGGTCCACGTGGCTCTGCAGGGGGAATCCGGGCTCCGGCTCCAGCGGGTTGAGCGACGCGGGCGGGACGTCCACGTCCCCGGGCCGGATCACGGTGACCCCTCGCACGCTCTCCGGTCCGCCCGCCGAGGCGAGGCGCCCGGCCATGCGCGCGTACTCGGCCTTCGCCGGCTCGACCGCCAGCCAGGGGATCGGCCGTTCGTGCGTGGACAGGGCTGTGAGCAGGCTCCGCACCGTCTGGGACTTGCCCGACCCGGTGGCCCCGCAGACGAAGGCGTGTCGGTTGAGGGTCGAGCGCGACACATGGAGCCGGCCCGCGGCGGACAGCGACTCGTCCAGGATGTCGCCGATCAGGAAACCGTCGTCGGCCGCATCCTCCCCCGTGTCGTCGGCGGTGACGTCGAAGCGGTTCGGGGCCACCGTACGAATACCGGGCAGTTCCCGCTCCGGCGGCCGGGCCAGCGCCGCGACCAGTTCCGCGGGGGCGATGAAGGGAGTGGTTCCCGGCGGTCCGGACCCGGCGGTGGCCGGTTGCGGGGTGACCGCGGTCAGTGCCTCGGCCAGGGGCAGGGGACGCCGCGCCGGTACGAGCACGTACGGCAGGTCGTCCAGGTCGCCCGAGCCGCACAGCAGCGCCGCCGAGGCGAGCGCCGACTGGGGCCGCTCTGCCCCGACGAGCACGCGTACGCTCCACACCCCGGTGGCGAGCGCCCTGGTCAGCTCTCGGTAGCGGGCCTCGGCCCGTTCCGCCGCCATCCGGTCGGCCGCGGAGTTCTCCCGCTGGCGCAGCCGGGGCAGTTGGACGGCGAGCGCCGCGCGCTCCCGCTCCAGCCGCTCGTACGGGACGGGCTCGGCCAGGACCAGCCAGGCGAAGGCGTCCGGCAGGTGGGCGACGGCGTCGTCGAACGAGCCGCGCCGCTCAGCCGGCAGGGCACGCTCGTCGTCGCCCATCCGCAGCGCTTCGTGGAATCCGGCGCAGGGCAGCCAGAAGGGCATCCGCTGGAGCAGCTCGGCGGCCACGCCGGGCGGGACGTCCCGTCCCGTGGCGCCGGGCGGGTAGCGCAGCGGGCGTTCCGTCTCCCCGTGCGGCTCTTCCCCGGCCGGGGGGAAGAAGGGGGCACCGCCTGCGAGGAAGTGCAGGGGCTGGTGTCGGCCCGGGCGTATCCACGCCGCGGCGAGCCCCGCCGGGCCCCCTTGGCCGCTGTGGGTGAGTACGGCGTGGGCGGCCGTCACCGCCGCGGCCAGCTGCGCGGCCGTACGGTCCTCGTCGCGAGGGTCCGCCGGTCGCCGGGGCACGGTGAGCAGGCGGTGGAAGCGGTAGTCGGCGAGCCCGGGGGGCGGCACCGGGCCGGGGCCCCCGCTCACGTCAGGCTCGCGCGCGGTCGCGAGGACAGCCGGGGCAGGAAGGTGATGCCGGGATTGCAGTCGCCGAACACGACGCGACGGCCGCCCGGGCCCGCCTCGACGAGTACCAGTCCGGTCACCGGCAGGGCCTGCAGCTGGGTGGGCTCGACCGTGAACTCGTAGACGCGGCTCAGGTTCTCGCCGGTCGTGGTGGAACGGGCGGTCGAGGTGTTGGTCGATTCCTGCCAGCTGCGGGAGAGCGAGGTCGAGAAGGAACGCGAACCGCCCCAGTTGCCGCCCGAAGAACCACCGCCGCGATGGGAGCCGCTCGTGTCCGACACTCCGCGCTGCACGCTGTAGCTGTCGCCGCGCCCCTCGGTGAGGGTTTCGCCGACCTGCCGGGTCAGCTGGTTGACGAGGAACGTGTGCTCCTGCCCGATGAACTGCGCGGCGGCCTTGGCTTCCTCGCCGTTGCCCATGCGCATGAACACGGTCGCGCTGTCGGATCCGCCCGCGACCTGCACAGCGGCCTCCCGCAGGTGTTCCAGAAGGAGGACGAGCCGGACGCCCGCCGTCCGTGCCTGGCGTGCCATCGCTTCCAGGGCCTCGCGGCCGAGGTGGTCGGCTCCTGCCACGACGAGCGTCCCGGCGCCCGGGGCGACGCTCCGCTTGCGCAGGGTGTGGAGCAGCCAGAAGAAGACGAAGCGGTCCGTCAGGTCCTTGCGCCGGTGGACCACGTCCCCGGTCGTGACGACGGTCAGGCCGCCCGGCCGCCACCAGTCCCCCGCCCGGGTGGCGGGGACGGCGGCCGTCTCCGACCGGGTGAGGCGTTCGGTCTGGGCCCGCACGTAGCGCAGCTCGTTCTGGACGCGTTCGCCGGAGCCCACGAGGTCGATGGCCCGGGTGATCGACTCGATCTCGGAGGCGCTGAGCGCGCCGGGTCCGTGCTGATCGGCGTCGTGGATGCGGAGCAGGACGCACAGACCGGCAGCGAGGCGGGCGAAGGTCAGGGGCCCTTCGAGCAGTTCCAGAACGGTCTGGACCACATCCACGTCGATCGTGTGCAGGTCGATGTCGACGCCGGGCGGACGCATGGACCCGAGCGCCTCCGCCAGGGCCTCGGCCAGTTCCTCGGGGGTGAACTCCTCCCTCAGATCGGTCCCGAGCAGGGCACCCGGCATGGGTATGTGGTCCACGGCGACGCCGCGCCGCGCGGCGAGCCCGGCCAGTTCCAGGGCCACCGCCTGCTGGGTGAGGTCGAGGATCACCACGGACTGGCCGCTGCTGAGGAGCGGTCCGCCGACGGTGGCGAGCAGGCTGGCCCAGCCGTTGCCGGTGCCGCCGAAGACGTCGATGCGGCTGGGCCTGGAGGGGAGGGCCAACGGGAACCAGGTGTCCAGCGTCTCGTTGTGCCGCAGGTGCTCCTCGCGGTGGGCATCGATCCGGCGCTGCCACGCCTGCCGCCGGTTCTCGTGGTCGCGCCGCGCCCGGGCCCGCTCGGACTCCAGTCGGCGTCGAGCCGCCGCGAGCCTGTTGCTCGGTGAGGTCGAGATCACCACGGCGATGATGACGAGAACAACGATCACCGCGGCCGCCACTCCGCCGGCCATGAGCGCCGCGACGCCCGCGATCACGGTCAGGCAGCCGAGGCCGGAGGTATTCCGGCCGCTCATGGCCCGTTCCTCCATGGCGCGCACCTCGGCGACGGAAGGCTCCCTGTACACCGGAGGGTGTTGGGCGTCGGGGTGCGCCGGCGGATCGGGCGGCTGAACGAACTCCCAGCCCCAGCGTTCGTCACCGGTGAATACGCGCAGCGCCAGCTCCGCCCCTGCCTCGGCTTCGCTTTCGGCCATTTCGGCAGCGCTCATCAGGCCCCCCATTCGATGTCGAGGCATCGTGGCCCCTCCCGGCGGTTTCTGTCAGCTCCCGCGGCACACGAGGAAACTATTTTTTACCTGAAGTTGCCTTATTCTGAGGTGAGTTGGCCCTGCGCTCGTCCGCACCGGCGGGTGGCTGAGCTTCGCGGCGGGGCCGCCTGGATGCTCGGCGGGGCCACGGCGGAGAAGCGCTACCCCGCTGGAACCCTTGATCACCAGGTGGCGTTCGAGGACCGGGGCAGGGGCCACGCAGCCGGTTGCACCAGCCGTCCCGGCCGAAGCCACTCCGTTGAACCACCGGGCTGACCCGACCCTGGCACCGGGGCCAGGGCCGGCGCGGCACCCCGGCCCCCTCGGCTCGCATGGCCCACGACGTACGAGTCAGACGAGCGAGGCGATGATGCGTGCCACCGCCTCCGAATCCGGTCGTCGCTCGCCGAGGTGCCCCAGCACCAGGTCGAGCTGCGGTGCGTTGACCAGTTCCACATATCGGACGCCTTCGAGATTCAGCGCCTTCACCGGATGCGGAACGACCGCGACACCGATCCCTGCTGCGACAAAGTTGACCAGCGTCGCCGTCTCGGCCACCTCGATGACGTCCAACGGAACGAACCCCGCGGACCGGCAGGCCCCGATGACCGCCGCGTGTATGACCGAGCGTCGGCCGGACGGGTGCAGAACGAACACGTCGTCACGCAGGTCGGCCATCTCCATCCTTCCGACGTCCGCGAGTCGGTGTTCAGCGGGCAGGACCGCCACCAGGCGCTCCGTCCGCAGCCTCGACACATGAAGGCCGCTCTCCGGGCCTGGATCGCGCATGACGGCGAGGTCCAGGTCCGACGTGAGGAGACCGTCCGACAGGTCCGGGTTCAGTCGCTCGCCCCGGAGATCGAGTTCGATGCCGGGCAGCTGACTGCGTACCCGGCGCGACAGGGTCGGCAGCAGGTCGTAGGTGGCCGTCCCGACGAATCCCACCGAGACCTTGCCGATGTCACCGGCCTGAACGCGCCTCACCTCGTCAGCCGCCCGGTCGATCTCCGCGAGGATGAATCTGGCCCGTTCCAACAGCCGTTCACCGGCGGGGGTGAGCTCCACGCTGCGCGTCGTGCGGTGGAACAGAGGAGCGCCGAGTTCGCGCTCCAGCCGCTTCACCTGCTGCGAGACCGCCGGCTGCGCGAGATGGAGCTGATCTGCCGCCTTCCCGAACCCACCAGCGGCTGCGACGGCGACGAAGGAGCGAAGCTCGCGTAGTTCCATGCTTCAGCATTATAAATCAAGTCGGATTCAATCTTGGACGTAATGAGTGTGCTCTCCTAGCCTCGGTGGTGTGACTTCCAGCTTTCTCTTTGCCGCCAACCGGACTCCGTTCGGTCGCTTCGGAGGCGCCCTCAGCGAGGTGCGACCCGACGACCTGGCCGCGTCCGCGCTCACGTCCGTACTCGCGAAGACCCCCGACCTCGATCCCCTCGCCATCGGAGACGTGGTGTGGGGATGCGCGAACCAGGCGGGAGAGGACAACCGCAATGTCGGCCGCATGGCCGCACTCCTCGCCGGGCTTCCGACCTCAGTGCCCGCAGTAACCGTGAACCGTCTGTGCGGCTCGTCCCTCGACGCGGCGATCGCTGCTTCTCGGACCATCGAGAGCGGCGACGCGGATGTCGTCATCGCCGGCGGGGTGGAGTCGATGACGCGTGCGCCGTGGGTGCTGCCCAAACAAGAGCGTGCCTTCCCGGCCGGAAACGCAACCGCGTACTCCACGACCCTCGGATGGCGCCTGATCAACGACCGGATGCCGAAGGAATGGACCGTTTCGCTCGGTGAGGCGAACGAAGCTCTCGGTCAGAGGTTCGCGATCAGCCGTGAGCGGCAGGACGCTTTCGCCGTCAGATCGCACCGACTCGCCCACCAGGCGTGGGAGGACGGCTTCTACGACGACCTGGTCACCCCGATAGCAGGTGCATCCCTCGACCGGGACGAGTGCATCCGCCCCGATTCCACCCTGGAGAGCCTCGCGGGGCTTCGTACCCCGTTCCGCCCGACCGGAACGATCACCGCAGGGAACTCGTCCCCACTCAACGACGGTGCCTCCGCTCTTGTTCTCGGCAGCGAGAAGGCCGCAGACATCATCGGAACGGCGCCCGTTGCCAGGATCGCGGCCCGCGCGGTCCACGCACTCGATCCCCAGGACTTCGGGATCGCTCCCGTCGAAGCGGCCAACAAGGCCCTTGAGCGCGCCGGCATCAGCTGGAGCGATGTCGGTGCGGTCGAACTCAACGAGGCGTTCGCGGTGCAGGCGATCGCTTGTATCGACGCATGGGACGTCGATCCGGAACTGGTGAACGCCCGCGGTGGCGCGATCGCTCTGGGACACCCCCTCGGGGCCTCGGGCGGCCGTATCCTCGCCACCCTCGCCAAGCGGCTGCGCACCACGAACCAGCGGTGGGGGGTCGCCGCGATCTGTATCGGTGTAGGCCAGGGTCTGGCCGTGATCCTGGAGAACGTCACATGACCACCATCTGCGCAAACGCCCGGGAAGCGCTCACAGGCGTCGAGGACGGCGCAACCATTCTCGTGAGTGGATTCGGCATGGCCGGGATGCCGGTCCCTCTCATCGAGGCGCTCATCGACGCGGGTCCGAGCGACCTGACCATCGTGTCCAACAACGCCGGCAACGGGGACACGGGCCTGGCGGCTCTTCTCGCGAAAGGCAGGGTCCGCAAGGTCGTCTGCTCGTTCCCCCGGCAGAGCGACTCGTGGGTCTTCGACGATCTCTACCGCCGCGGCCAGGTGGAGCTCGAGGTCGTTCCCCAGGGAACCCTCGCCGAGAGGATCCGCGCCGCGGGCGCCGGAATCGGCGCCTTCTACTGCCCCACCGGTGCCGGCACCGTACTGGCCGAGGGGAAGGAGACCCGTGAACTCGATGGCCGAACCCATGTCCTGGAATACCCGCTCCGCGGAGACGTTGCGCTGATCGGCGCTCACATCGCAGACCGGATGGGCAACCTCGTCTACCGGAAGACCGCGCGCAACTTCGGCCCGGTGATGGCGACCGCCGCCTCGACGACCATCGTCCAGGTGCACCACATCGTCGAGACCGGCGAACTCGACCCCGAAACGATCATCACCCCGTCGATCTTCGTCGACCGGGTCGTCGCCGTCGGAGGACATTCGTGAACACCACCACGCACGCCCTGAGTACGGATCACCCGCTCACCAAGGACCAGATCGCCGCAGCCATCGCGCGCGACATCCCCGCCGGCTCGTACGCCAACCTCGGCATCGGACAACCGACGCTCGTCGCCGACCACCTCCGCGCCGACGCCGGTGTCATCCTGCACACCGAGAACGGCATGCTGAACATGGGCCGGGCCGCGGTCGGAGACGAGATCGACCCCGATCTCATCAACGCGGGCAAGGTTCCCGTCGTCGAACCTGCGGGAGCAGCCTATTTCCACCATGCGGACTCCTTCGCCATGATGCGGGGAGGCCACATCGACATCTGCGTTCTCGGTGCGTTCCAGGTCTCGGCCCGGGGCGACCTGGCCAACTGGCACACCGGCGCCCCCAATGCCATCCCCGCTGTCGGCGGCGCCATGGATCTGGCGACCGGAGCCAAGGAGGTGTTCGTCATGATGACGCTCCTGACGAAGCAAGGCGCGCCCAAGCTGGTACCGGCCTGCACATACCCCCTCACGGGGCTCGCGTGCGTGAACCGCGTCTACACGGACCTGGCGACCTTCGGGATCTCCCGGGACGGGGTCGAGGTCCTCTCCGTGCACGGGACGACGTTCGGCGAGCTCGAATCGCTTCTCGACGTGCCCCTGATCGACACACTCTGACGTCTCCCGGCGCCCTGCCGCGGTCGGTTCGGACGGCCCGGAGAACAGGGCCGTCGCGGTCGGGGCCGCCGATCGCCGCCGCCGGAGTGAGCCGGAGAACGTATCGTGATGCCGTGAAGAGGCGGCGCTGGTGGTCTGTGATCGGCTTGTGGGCCATGTGGTGGGTGGCCATCACCACTGTTTTCTGGCTCCTGGGCAAGCTGCTCGGTCAGTCGGCGAGTCTTGTGGGGTGCGCGGCGAGCGCTGTGCTGGTGATCGTCGTGGGTGAGATCGGCGACCGGATACGGCGCCGCTTCTCGCCCCGCCGCGAGGTGGGCTGATCGGACGGCCTGTGCCGGTTGGTCGGTTCGGGGGCCCGGCGGTTGCTGATGATCTTTGCCTGCTGCCGCGCCATGGCTCGCGATCGCGCGGTTCGAGCGGACGCGGTCTGCGGTGTCACGCGTGGAGTCTCAGTGGACCTGGCGGGTTGGCCTGCGGGTGCGGCGGCGCATCATCAGGGTGATGTCCGCCCCGGTGACGAGGGGCTCCGCGTGCCGGACGGGTCGCCCTTGCGGAAGGTTCACTCCCCCGCCCTTGCGAAGGTTCACTCTCCGCCCGTGCGGAGGGTTCAGTCGCCGCCCTTGCGGAGGGTTCAGTCGCCGCCCTTGCGGAGAATGTCATCGATCCTCCGCCTCGGTCATGCCTCCGTCGCCCGGGGGAACACCCAACGCGTCCGCCAGAAGGCGGTGATGGACGTCGACAACCCCCTCGACGAGGGTCGCGAACTCCTCCGGGCCGGAGCGGGCGCGGCGCCATGATGCGAGCAGGACACAGGCCGCGGTCACGAGGGCGGGCCACCAGAAGAGCCCGGCGCTCCCGTACAGGCAGCCCCAGCCGGCGAGGGTGGCGGCCTCGGCGAAGCCGATCCGCGCCTCGACGACAGGGCGCCGCACCTCGTCCTCCAGGAGCAGCCACAGGCGGGGCCAGGCCACGCGGCATCGAACCAGTACTGTGCAATGCGCCGAGGGGCCGCGGCGGGCGACACGGATCGCGGCCTCGCCCTGCTCCGCGAGGCGGCACGGACGCCCACCTCCCCGTCACACGGTGAGGCTCGACGCGGAGGCCACCTGCGAGATGACGCTGTCCCTGCCGGCCTCGCACTCCTGTCGGTCCGTCGAGCGCAGACGGTCCAACTCGTCCCCGATCGCCTTGCGCAGCGGGTCGTGCTGCGGGCCGAGTGCGAACTGCTTGTCGGTCCATCTGTCGCGGGGATAAAGCCACACCGGCATACCCACCAAGTCGGCCGGCTCCCACTCGAACCGTGGCCATACGTGCGCGTGCAGGAACCCGTCGGTGTTGCCCAGGATCTCCAGATTGACCCGCCGGAAAGCCGCATCCATGTGCCGGGATGCTCGCTCGACTGCCTCTCCGAGCCGGTCCATGTCGGACAGGAAGGCCAACCGCTTGTCCCTGGGCAGGTCCGACAGTCTCTCCACCCTGGGATCGTCCACCAGGAGCACCGAGTAGCCCGGCAGGAACTGCACATCGCCGATCGCTGCGAACCCCGCGTTCAAGCGCCTCAGCACAGCGGGGTTTTCGCCTCGCAGAGCACTGCCGATCCGGTCCATCCGCCAGTCATCAACCATGGCCAGAACCTACCCGGCCGCGATCACCCCCCTTGGAAAGGAGACTGGGGCATCACAGCCGACCGGCGTCTCCTTGCCCGTACCCGCACCGCCCGAGCCGCCCGTCGCGCCGGTCCGCCTCCTGGAGCGACGCGACGGGCGTGCCGGCCCGCTTCGTGCGCCCCGTGCGGGACGGCCGCTCGGGCCGGGGCGGGACCGCCGGGCGGTGCGGCATCGCCGCCCCCCGAGCCACTGAGGTTTTCCGAAGAAGATCAGCTTCGGACGGGGCGTGCCGACCGCGCACGCCAGCAGACCGCCCGCCTCCTCGCCGACGTCGGCCGCCCCACCGCCGACTGGTGGGAGGGCTCCCTGCGCAGCGTGGCGATGAAGAGTGCGGAGGCGAGCAGCACCCCGTACGCTCCGGGCCGGCCGAGGAGCGTGCCCGCGAGGGCGGTGAGCGCGACGGTGACGGCTCCGCCGATGGTGGTGAGCATGTTGGTGAACCCGGACGCGGACCCGGCCTGTGAGCTCTCCACCTGGGCGTAGGCCGTCCGGTTGAGGATGACGAAGCAGGCCGGCAGGCCCGCTCCGATGAGCGCGCCTCCGACGATCAGCCATCCCCAGGCCGCCTCGGTGAGGCTGACCCAGAGCAGTACTCCGGCGCCGGCGATGAGCACCACGCCCGCGAGACGGAACGTGACGGTCTCGGTGAAGCAGCCGATGAGCAGATCGGCGAGGAACGCGACCACGAGCGCAGCCAGGGCCACCGGCAGTATCGCAAGGGAAGCCGCGGCGGCCGAGAGCCCGTATTCGCCTTGGAGGTGGCTGGAGCACGCGAACATGGACGCGATCATCAACCCGTTGCCCGCGAACAGTCCCGTCGTGGCGGCCCGGTAGCTCGGCAGGCGGAACAAGCCCACCGGCAGGATCGGCGCCGCCGAGCGACGCTGAGCGAGAACCGTGCCGACGACGACCGCGATCCCGAGCAGCGCCACCGCCGTACCCGGTGCCACGGTGCGCTCCGCGATGCTCAGACCCGCGAGAATACCGGCCGTTCCGGTCGCGGCGACGAAGGCCGGCCACACCCGCGGCGACACCGCGGCACCCCTTCGGGATTCGATCACGCGCCATGCGACGGGAAGCAGGATCGCGACGGCGGCGACGTTGATCCAGAACACACCCGGCCAGCCCAGCCACATGATCAGGGGACCGGCGCAGAGGCTGCCGGCCACTGCGCCGATCACCCCGAGCGCGCTCCACACCGTCATCGCGACGGCCCGCTCCCGAGAGCCGACGTAACGGGTGAGTACGACGCCCAACGCACTCGCGGCGAGCACGCCCGCCGACGCACCCTGCAGCATCCGGGTCGCCACCAGCACCTCGATCCCCGGCGACAGCGCGCACAGCACGCTCGACACGGCGAACGACACCAGCCCTGTGAAGAACACGGGGCGCTGCCCGCGGCGGTCGGCCCAAATCCCGCCGGGGAGCAGCAACGCGCCGAAGGCCAGCAGGTAGCCGCTGAGCACCCAGGCCAACCAGCCGCCGTCGCCGAGGTCGGCGCCCATGGACGGGATCGCGACGGTGATGATCGTGGATTCCAGCAGGACGAGGAACTGTGCTGTGCCGGCCACCAGCAGCGTCGTCCAGGGCCCCAGGCGTGATGACTTTAGAAGCATAAAGCCAGATGCTAGCCACCTGGCTTGAAGGTTCTCAAGTCAGGGTAGGATTGGGCCATGTCATTCACGACCGAACCGACCCGGTCGCCGTCACCCGGCCCCGGATGCCCGGTGAACTGCACTGTGGAGGCGGTGGGATCCCGCACCTCGATCCTGCTGCTGCGGCAGGCGTTCTACGGCGATCGCCGCTTCGAGGCGTTCGTCCAGCACACCGGCATCTCCGAGGCCACCGTCGCCAAGCGTCTCCAAGAGCTCGTGGACCTCGATGTGCTGCGCAAGGTGCCCTACCAGGAGCCGGGCTCACGAGCGCGGCACGAGTACGAACTGACCCCCGCGGGCGAGGAACTGCTCCCGGTGATCCTGGCCCTGTTCACCTGGGGACAGAAGCACCTGGACCGCGTGGAAACCGGCCTCCGCCTGACCGGACCCGATGGCGAGCCCGTGCAGGTGACCATCCAGTCAGCGAGTGGCCGCACGCTCGGCCCCGACGACATCCGCATCGCAGAAGTCGAGCCGGGTGACGAAGGGCGGTAGCCGGATACAGGCCGGCGACCACAGCGCCGGGCAGACGCGGGCGCTCCCGCCCCCTCAACTCCGCTCCCCGCACAGGAGCGCGTCAGCGGCTTGTTCAAACGACCGGTCGCAGAGCGTCGATCCGCGGCCCGGCCCGAACCGTGCAGCCGCATGGGCTCGTTGGCCGCAGACGCACGTCGTCCCGAAAGTGTCTGCTACGGTAGCCGCATGAGCCTTTGAGTACCCTTTCCATCCTGCGTCCGAGGCTGTGCCCGGCAGGTGTCACCACCATGACGGGGTATTCGTGCTCACTGCTCATTCTTCGTTTTTTTCTGATTCTTCCGCCCATGTGCGCGTCGATGGTGTGTCGAAGTCGTTCGCGGCCCGGCGCGTGCTCACCGATATTTCCTTCGTGGTCTCGGCTGGTGATCGGGTCGGCTTGATCGGTGAGAACGGATCGGGAAAGTCGACGCTGCTGCATATCGTGGCCGGACGGATGTCGACAGATGCCGGTACCGTGCAGGCCGTCGCACCGGGTGGCGGGATGCCCCGGATCGGACTGCTGCACCAGGAACCGCCCTTCGCTTCGTCCGAGTCGATCGGTGAGGCGCTGGAGTCGGCGATCGCGCCGGCGCTCGCGGCCTCGGATGCCGTCGACCGGCAGGCGCGTGCCCTGGCTGAGGTGCCGGAGGATCCGGCGGTCGCGGACGCCTACGCCCGGGCGCTGGACGCGGCCGAGCGGTTGGGGGCGTGGGAGATCGACGCACGGGTGGATGCGATGCTGTCCGGGCTCGGACTGGGCGGGGTGTCGCGTGACCGGGCGACGGGCGGGCTGTCCGGCGGGCAGCGGGCGCGGTTGTCGCTGGCGTGGGTGCTGCTGAACGCCCCGGACGTGCTGTTGTTGGACGAGCCGACGAATCACCTCGACGATCAGGCGACCGAGCACCTGCACCGGGTACTCCGCGAGTGGCGGGGGCCGGTGCTGTTCGCCAGCCACGATCGGGACTTCCTCGATGAGACCGTCACCTCGCTGATCGACCTCGACCCCGCCCCGCAGCCGCACGCCAGGACGGGGGCGCTCGTCCAGGACGGCACGGGCACCGGGATCGGGGTGACCCGGTTCACCGGCACCTACACGAGCTACCTCGAATCGCGGGCCGAGGCGCGGCGCCGGTGGGAGCAGCAGTTCCGTGACGAACAGGCGGAGCTGTCCCGGCTGCGCGCCGCCGTCCGCGGCAACCAAAGTGTCGGACACACCGATTGGAAGCCGCGCTCCGAGGTGCGGATGGCGCAGAAGTTCTACGCCGACCGCAACGCGAGGGTCGTCTCCCGTCGCGTGAACGACGCCCGCTCCCGTCTGGAGGACCTGGAAGAACGGCAGATTCGCAAACCCCCGGCTGAGCTCCACTTCGCGGGACTCACCACGTCGACGACGGGCACGGCACCGGAGCACGAGCCCGGGCCCGTGCTCACCGCGACCGGACTGGGCGTCACCGAACGGCTGTCGCCGGTGGACGTGGCGGTGAGCCATGGTGAGAAGTGGCTCGTCACCGGCCCCAACGGGGCAGGCAAGTCCACGCTCCTGCACCTGCTCGCCGGTCAGTCGGAGCCGACCCACGGGCAGGTGCACACCCGGGCGGGGATGCGTGTCGGTCTGCTGGATCAGAAGATCGTGCTGCCCGATCCCCACGGGCGCGGGCCGGATCGCACCGCACGCCAGGTCTACACCGACAACATCGGCATCACCCTGGCCGAGGCCGTGCCGCTGTCAGCTTTCGGGCTGCTCGCCGGGCGTGACGAGAGCCGCCCCGTCACCCAGCTCAGTGTCGGTCAGCAACGCCGCCTCGCGCTGGCGATCCTGCTCGCGGACCCGCCCGAGGTTCTGCTGCTGGACGAACCGACCAACCACCTCTCCCTGGTCTTGGTGAACGCCCTCGAAGACGCGATCGCGGACTATCCCGGAACGGTCGTCATCGCCTCCCACGACCGCTGGCTGCGCCGCAGCTGGCAAGGGCAGCATCTCGCCCTCGTTCCTCGCTGAGGTGAGGGCTCGTGCTGGAGCTGTGAGTTCGCGCGGACAGGCGGGAGGCGAAGTTCGCCAAGATCTTTCCCCCCGAACCATTCACCTGATCATCTCCCGTCCCCTGAGCGCTGATCCGAGCGATCGGGCGACCACCAGGGATGCCTCCGAACGCGGATCGGTTGCGCGGGTGACGAGCGAGGGGCGTCGGGCATGAGGAGCAGGCAGCGGCTGGAACATCTGCTCGGGCATCGGCTGGGGCGGCGGTTCGGGTGGCTCTGGGCGGCATACGGAACCAGCGCGCTCGGCACCTGGCTCGCGTTCGGCGCGTTCCCACTGATCGCCATCGGGGTGCTGCACGCCGGACCGGCCGAGGTCGCCGCGCTCTCCTCCGTGGGGTCCGCAGTGGGCGCGGCCGCGGCGGTACCGCTCGGCCCGTGGGTGGAGTTCCGCCGCAAACGACAGGTGCTGATCGCGATGGACCTGGTCCGGTTCGCGGCGCTGCTGACGATCCCCACCGCGTTCGCGCTCGGCATGCTCACCTTCCTTCAGCTCCTGTTGGTCTCGGTTGTCGTCGCGGCGTCCGACATCACCTTCCGCGCCGCCTCCGGCGCGTACCTGAAGACGCTGCTGCCGGCCGAGGACCTGCTCGCCGCCAACGCCCGATTCGAGTCCACGACCTGGACGGTCACGCTCATCGGACCCCCACTGGGCGGCGCGGCGATCGGGCTCCTCGGCCCGGTGGCGACAGTGGTGGCCGACGCGGTCAGCTACCTGCTCTCGGCCCTGGGCATCCGCGCGACGCGCGGGCACGAGCCGCGGCCCGAGCGCCGGGAGGCCGCGCGCATGCGGGCCGGGGACCTGCTCGACGGCTGGCGGTACATCCTCGCCGACGCGACGCTGCGTCCGCTGTTCTTCAACACCGCCTTGTTCAACGGTCTGGTGATGGCCACTCAGCCGCTGCTGGCTGTCCTGATGCTCGGCCGGCTCGGGTTCGCACCGTGGCAGTACGGACTCGCCTTCGCCGCGCCCGCGATCGGCGGGCTGCTCGGTTCGCGGCTGGCCCGACCGCTCGTCACTCGATACGGGCAGCACCAGGTCCTGGTCGTGGCCGGGGCGCTGCGCGCGATCTGGCCCATCGGCCTGGCCTTCCTCGGGCCGGGCACCGGAGGGCTGCTGCTGGTGATGGGCGTCGAACTCGGGCTCATCTTCTGCTGCGGGGTCTTCAACCCCGTCCACACCACTTACCGCCTTGAGCGCACCTCGAACGACCGGGTCACCCGCACACTGACCGCCTGGGCGGTCACGACCAAAGCCTCGACCGCGCTCCTGACGGCCGTCTGGGGCGTGCTGGGCGGCCTGCTCGGCCCACGTACGGCCATCGGCCTGGCCGGCGTGCTCCTGCTGGCGACCCCGCTGCTGCTCCCCCGCCGTGCGGTGGCGCTTCCCGACGAGCCGGAGCCGGCACCGAGCCGCACCTGACGGACGTCACAACCCGTACCACGACCGGGTTGCGTCGCCCTCGGGCCGGTCGGCGACCGCTGGGACCGGTCGGCGCCCGTGCGGATGTCCGCGGGGAGTGTCGACATTCGCTGCTCGTCGAGATGAACGAAACCGGTGTGCCGTGCCGCTGAGGCCGACCTTCGGTCGGCGACAGCGGCAGGCGGCAGAACGGGCCGGATCGGGGGATCGGTCCCCCGGATGATCGCCCCGACGTCGATACGCCCGGGGGTACCTGGGCTATGGTGTCGGGACCGAGGGAATGGAGGGACGGCGATGCATCGCAAGCGGCACGGTGCCATGGGCGCCGCCCTCGCGCTGCTGACCCTGCTGGCCGCACTGTTCTGCGCCACGACCGTCTCCCCGCCCGCATTCCAGGCAGCAGCACCTTCCTCGGCCGCGGCCGAGGAGCACATGGCCCCGGGTCACGAGATGCTGGACGACACCGGTCTCGATGCGTCTTTCTCCGCCGGAAAGGCGTCGTGCCTGAAGAAGGTTCAGCCGGAACAACAGCACCTGCGGTCCGGTGCGATGCTCGAACGTGCTCTTCCGGCGCAGGCCGATGACATGACGCCCGCCGTGCTGGGATCCGGGTCCGCGGGTGTCTGGTGCTTCGGGCCGAAACCGTCTCCTCCCGACCTCACCGAACTCTCCGTACGGCGGGTGTAGGGCCGCGCGTCGTTTCCGCGCGTCCCTGTCATCCCGCACGACCGGAAGAGTCATTCGTTGTCTGTCTCCCGCTCCCCCCGCGCGGCGTGGGCCGCCCTGCGCTGCTGGCCCCGTCGCCGATGGGCCGCTTCGGCGGCGGCCACGCCAGTGGCGATCCTCGCCCTGGGTGTGCCCACCGCTCTCATCCCGACCCCGCTGTTCTCCCGCTCGGTGCCGCCGGTGTGGTGGAACTACCCCGTGCTCGTCCTCACCGGCGTGCTGTCGGCCGTGGTGCTCGCCACCTATGTGCGGACCGGGCCCGTCTCGCGCCGTGACGACGCGACCGGGCGTTCGCTCGGATCGGCCGGCGCGGTGCTGTCCTTCCTCGCCGTCGGCTGCCCTGTCTGCAACAAGGTGGTCCTGCTCCTGCTGGGGGCCTCGGGCGCGCTGAGTTACTGGGCCCCCTTGCAGCCCGCGGTCGCGGTGCTCTCCCTCGTTCTGCTGGTCGAAGCCGCCCTGCGGCGCCTGGCCGCCGAGACGGCCTGCCGCGTGCAGCCCGCTGCTGCCTGACCACTGCTTTCCCTCTCCTTCGCGCACCTCACCTCGGAGGTACCATGCCTTCTTCCCTTCGCGTCCGCCGTCGCCGCCTGTTCTGGATCGCCGTGGGTGGCGGTACGGCAGCCGTGATCGCTGCGGTAGCCGCCCTCGGCGGCGGCTCCGGGGACCCCGTCTCCCGGGACCGGCCGGCGGCCACCGGCTCGCCGTCCACCGGCGAAGCCGCCCCCGACGAACAACGGAAGTCGCTGCTCGCCCTGGCCCGCAGGGACGTCAAGGACCCGCTGGCCCTGGGCCGCGCCGACGCGCCTGTCGTACTGATCGCCTACGAGGACTTCCAGTGCCCCTTCTGCGGCAAGTTCGCACGGGAGACCAAGCCGGAACTCATTCGCTCGTACGTGGACAAGGGAGTACTGCGCATCGAGTGGCGCAACTTCCCCGTGTTCGGCGCCGAATCGGAACGGGCCGCCCGAGCCGCCTGGGCCGCTGGTCAGCAGGGTCGGTTCTGGCAGTTCCACGATGTCGTCTACGCCAAGGACCGCCCGCGCAACCAGGGCGAATTCTCCGTCTCCCGGCTTCGTGAGATGGCCCGCGAGGCGGGCGTCGCCGATCTCGGCCGCTTCGAGGCCGACATGGAGTCCGAGGCCGCTGGGGTGTCGGTGAGCAAGGACCAGGAGGAGGGGTACGTGCTGGGGGTTTCCAGCACTCCCGCCTTCCTCGTCAACACCACCCCCGTCCTGGGTGCGCAGCCGCTGAGCGCGTTCACCGACGCCGTGGAGAAGGCCATGAAGGAAGACCGGCGATGAGCGGGATCACCGTCGCGACCGCCTTCCTCGGCGGACTGCTGGCGCTGCTCAGCCCGTGCAGTGCGCTGCTGCTGCCGGGATTCTTCGCCTATTCCTTCACCAGCCGCACCCGCCTGTCGCTGCGTACCGCCGTCTTCTACGCGGGGTTGTGCACGACGCTGGTGCCGCTCGGTGTGGCGGGCTCCTTCGCCAGCCGCCTGTTCTACGGGCACCGCGACCTGCTGATCACGCTGGGTGGCTGGACGATGATCGGGCTGGGACTGGCGCAGATCCTGGGCCTCGGGTTCGGTTCCCGCCGTCTGCAGCAGACGGCGGGCGCCCGCAGGACCGGGTCCGCCGTGTCCGTCTTCGCCCTGGGCGCCGTCTACGGTTTGGCGGGCTTCTGCGCGGGCCCCATCCTCGGCGGCATCCTCACCGTGGCGGCGCTCGACGGCAGCCCGGCGCACGGCGGTCTCCTGCTGGCCGTCTACGCGCTGGGCATGGCCGTGCCGCTGTTCGTCCTGGCGCTGCTGTGGGACCGCTACGACCTCGGCCGTCGGAGCTGGCTGAGGGGGCGGGCGCTGCGGCTGGGCCCGCTGACCGTGCACACCACCTCGCTCGTCGGCGGGCTCCTCTTCGTTCTGCTGGGGGTCGTCTTCCTGCTCTTCGACGGCACCTCGGCGCTGCCGTCCCTCCTCGACATCGACACCGAGGCTGCCTGGGAGAGCGGCGCCGCGCGGCTCGGGGAGGCCGTCTCGGACCGTGCTCTTCTGCTGGTGCTGGCCTTGGCCGGCGCCGGCGCGGCAGTCGCGGCCGCGCTCCGGCTTCGTCGGCTCCCGGACCGGGAGGGCGGAGAAGGCGCTGACCCCTCCGCCTGATCGGACGCGGATCCCTGCGCTGCGCCTTCCTTCGCGCGGATGGCGTTCGTGCAGGGGCGCCCGGGTAGCCAGTGGATGCCCCGTATGTGTTCCGGCCGCGAGCTTGCGGATTTCAGGAACGTTCCTCAGACCGACGCGATATGCTGATGCAGATTGTGCATGCGGTTTGCAGAATGAGGAGGGTCATGGCTACTCGGGCGACCGACGCCGGGACGAACCAGAGTGTCGAACGAGCGGTCTCGGTGCTGCGCGCACTCGACTCCGGCCGCGCCGAACTACGCGTCTCCGACGTCGCCGAACTCACCGGACTGGGCTCCTCCACCACTTCCCGCCTCCTGTCCACCCTTGAGCGCCTCGACATGGTCGAGCGCGATCCCGTCAGCAACCTCTACCGACTCAGCCTCGGCATCCTCCCGCTCGCCGCCACCGCCACCAATCGCCATCCCGTCCACCGCGCCGCCCGCATGGTCCTCCAAGACCTCGCCACCCGCACCGGACTCGGGGCCAACGTCGCCGTCCGCCGCGGCACCGAGCTGATGTTCCTGTGCAATTTCGAGGGAAACCGCGCCCCCAAGTCCTACACGCAGGCCGGACACACCGCCCCGCTGCACGCCACCAGCATCGGCAAATGCCTCCTCACCGGCCTCACGCCCAAGGAGCGCCGCACGCTGCTTCCCGAACCGCTCGCGGCACACACCGACTACACGACCACCAGCCACGACCTCCTCGACAGCGAGATCGACACCGTTCGCCGCACCGGCTACGCCGTCGAGGCCGAAGAGCGCGCTCTGGGCCGCGCTTCCCTCGCCGCGCCCGTCCGCGACGCCTCGGGTGACATCGTTGCCGCCATCTCCCTGTGGGGCCCCGCCTCCCTCCTCGGCAACCACACCGAGGCCGAAGGGCAGCGCCTCGCCCTCACCCGCGAGGTGATCGAAGCCGCCGACGCCATCAGCCAAGCACTCGGCGCCCTCTGAATCAGGTGACGAGGACGAGGGGGGCCCGGTGAAGGTCGTTCGACCTTCACCGGGCCCCCCTCGCTGCGTGGCTATGCGCCGTACGCCTTGAACGCGATCACGTGCGCGTGCCGCGCCCCGTGCGTCGCGTCCACCACGAGCCGCAGCGCGTCGGTGCGCACGGGCCCGCCGTCGGCACCCTTCAGCTCGTGCACGCGGTGGCGGCGGCGGTTGCCCGTCACCGTCAGCAGCGTGCGCCAGGCGCCGTCGGGTTCACGGCTCTGGATGCGGTAGTCGCGGACCAGTTCCGGCATGACCTCGAACGGGGTGCGGTGGCGGTGCAGGTTGTTGAGGTACTCGTCGACGTCGTCGTCGAACACCACGCGCGTCTCGGTGAGTCGCTGCTCCTCGTCCCAGTCGAGGCGCAGCCACTCCGCGGCCCGGTCCGGGTCGGGCAGCAACGCGGAGGACCACATCTGCGGGCCCCCGTAGGCGCGCTGGAATCCGCCGACGGCACGCTCGGGAAGGAACGCGGCGGTGTCCGGGGTCGCGCGGAAGGCGAAGGTCCGGCGGCGCAGGCCGCGGGCCTGCCACTCCAGGACCAGTTGGTCGTCCTCCTCCGGGATGTCGTGGTCGACGGCCGCGTCTCCCTCGACCCTGCTGCGCAGCGCGAGGACCCCGTCCGTGCGCTCGGGGACGAGGACCAGCGCCGCGCCCGGACAGGCGCGCACGATCAGGACGACGTTCTCCGGGCTGTCCGGGCGGTGGTCGAGACGGGCCGTGACCCAGTGGGGGCCGTCGGCCGGCACGGTCACCGTGGTGGTGAGCAGGTGGTCGACGGGGACCGCGTTCTCGGGACGTCCGGTGCTCCACAGTTCCACGGTGAGTTCGCTCGGCCGCTCGCCCGGGGCACCGTGGACGAGCAGGTCGACCGTGTCGAGTGCGGGGTCCACCGGCAGCAGCAGCGCGAGGTCGCGGGTGAGCGGGTACGGCTCGCCGGGCGCGGTCGGTGCGGGCTCGGCGGCCAGGCGGCTCAGGTGCGAGGAGGCACTGACGCGGGCCGTGCGCGCCAGGTTGTCGGGGTCGTCGTCGTGGAGGCCGATGACCGAGGCGTCCTGCCGCAACAGGGTGCGGCGCACCAGCTCGGGGCGTTCGGCGGCGAGTTCGCGCGGGCTGAGGCCCTCGGCGACGCACAGCGCGGCGGCCGTGCCCGCGGCCTCGCCGAGCGTGGCGCAGGTGGCCATGACGCGGGTGGCGCCGAAGGCGACGTGGGTGGCGGAGATGTTGCGCCCGGCGAACAGGAGGTTCGTGACGTTCGCCGAGTACAGGGAACGCAGCGGGATGTGGAAGACGCCGTCCGCGTAGCGCTGGCGGGCGCCGGGTTCGTCGGCGTACATGCCCTGCACCGGGTGGAGGTCGACGGACCAGCCGCCGAAGGCGACGCGGTCGGCGAACTGCCGCTGTTCGAGGATGTCCTGCTGGGTCAGCATGTGGTCGCCGAGGAAGCGGCGGTACTCGCGCTTGCCGGGGACGCTGCCGACCCACTCCAGCGTCAGGTTCTCGGCGTCCGGGAACTCGCCGGAGTTCTTGATGTGGTCCCAGATGCCCATGATCACGGCCTGGAGTTCGTCGCGGATGCGCTCGTTGTCGTGGACGGTGTCGAGCTCGCCGCCCCACTCGATCCACCAGTAGTCGCAGCCGTTGTCGCCGGTGCGCAGCACGCGGTTGCGCAGGATGGGCGTGGTGGAGAGGTCGCGGGCGTGGGCGGGCCGCACGAACTTCACCGGCCGGCCCGTGTCCTTGGTGTGGAACAGGATGGTCGACCCGAGCAGCGCCTTGTCCGCCTCTTCGGGCGCCCAGGGCTCGCCGAACTCCGAGCGTGCCTCGCGGCCGATGCGGTAGTGGGCGCCGGCGAGGTGGCCGAGCAGGCCGTCGCCGGTGCAGTCGAGGAACTGCCGCGCATGGAAGGTGATGCGCCGCTCGGAGCCCATCATCCAGCCGGTGCAGGAGCGCACCTCGCGTGCGTCGTCCGGGCCGCTCGCGTCGACCTCCCGTACGTCGGTGTTGAGGTACAGGTCGATGCCCGGTTCGGCCCGGACGGCATCGAGGACCACCTGGTCCCAGTAGTACGGGTTCCCCTCGGGGTTGCGGTACTGGTTCTCGGTGTACAGCTCGCCCATGATGCCGGTCTCGCGGGCCCAGCGGTGCACGCCGTGGGCGGTGGCGCCGCAGACCCAGACACGGACCTCGCTACTGGCGTTGCCGCCCAGGACGGGCCGGTTGTTGACCAGGGCGACGCGTCGGCCGAGCCGGGCTGCGGCGATGGCCGCGCAGGTCCCCGCCAAGCCACCGCCGATGACGGCGATGTCGTAATGGACCTCTTCTTCCCGCACGGTGCGGCCTCCTTGGTGTGAAGCTCGGATACTCTCCGCCGCGGCGGAGCTGCCTCGAACGTACATCACATGCATATTATGCAACCACTATTCAGCTAGTGGGATCTGCTGTAGGTTCCGGCGCAGTCGACGACACCGTCGCCGTGGGCCGACAGCCAAGTTCGCGGCAGGTGCGGCGACATCACCGGTCTATACGGAACCGGCGATTCACCGACCAAAAGGGTTGACGTCGTCGCACCATATGGAGAACGATCCCGCATGCTGCAACTTGCGTTCAATGGAGCATGCATGGCATTCACACAGGGCCTCGGTCGAAACAGAGGACGGGGCGGCTCGCCGCTCACGCCCGGCCGCGTCGTATCCGCCTGCCGACGCACGGCCTCCCGTGCCGCGCCCTGCACCACCGCTCCCGCCCCGTTTGAGAGGACACACCCATGAGTACGGCCGCACCTCCCCAGAAGGCCGCTCCAGACCCAGAGCGGACCGGCGGACGGCTCTCCAACGGCGCGTTCGCACTGCTGCTGACCGCACCCGGGCTCGCCCTGTTCGCGACGGTCATCATCTATCCGCTGCTGTCGGCGCTGTTCACCGGCTTCTTCAAGCAGGACCTGCGGCTGCCGGGCCGGGAGTTCGTCGGCCTGGAGAACTTCGCCCACTGGCTGGACGGCGAGTTCCTCACGATCCTCAAGCAGACGCTGGTCTTCACCGTCGGTGCGACGCTCGCCCCCTTCGTGATCGGCTTCGCGCTCGCGCTCGCGCTGAACTCGGGCCTGAAGGGCAGCGGCTTCCTGCGCGGCCTGTTCCTGTTCCCGTGGGTGATCCCGGGCGTGGTGGTCTCCTTCCTGTGGATGTGGATCTTCAACGCGAACTACGGCGTGCTGAACGGCATCCTCATGAAGGCCGGGATCATCGAGGAGTCCGTCTCCTGGCTCGGCCAGCCCGGCACCGCCATGCTCGCCGTCATCATCACCAAGACCTGGGCGAGCTTCCCCTGGATGATGGTGATGCTCCTGGCCGGTCTGCAGACCGTGCCCAAGGAACTGCACGAGGCGGCCTCGATGGACGGGGCGGGCTCGATCCGGCGCTTCTTCTCCGTCACCTGGCCGCAGGTCCGCGGTGTCGCCTCGATCGTGCTGCTTCTGGAGCTCATCTGGAACTTCCAGCACTTCGACACCATCTACGTGCTCACCGGCGGCGGCCCGGCCGGCGCCACCGAGACCTTCGCGACCGCCGTGTACCAGACCGCCTTCAAGGGCTTCGACATCGGCCGGGCGACCGCGCTGGGCGGCCTGTGGATGCTGCTCCTGCTCATCCTGGTCGTCGTCTACCTCAGGATCACCGAGCGGAAGGGCGACGCCTGATGACCTCCACGACCTCCACCCCGCTGTCCGGCACCGACCGGCTGAGCCCGCCCGCCACGTCCGCCGGACGCACCCCGCGGCGCCGGATACGCAAAGACCTGCTGCGCTCGCGCATCGCCGCCTGGACCGCGGTCCTGGTGATCGGCTCCTTCGGCATCCTGCCGGTCTACTGGCTGCTGGCCACCGCCCTGAGCAGCCCCGAGCAGACCTTCCAGTTCCCGCCGAAGCTCGTACCCACCCACATCACCTTCAGCAACTTCGCGGCCCTCGCCGAGAACGACCAGCTGATCAATTACCTGGTCAACTCCCTCATCGTGGCCTCGATCACCGCCGTGCTGAGCGTGGTCGTCGCCACGTACATGGGCTACTCGTTCTCCAAGTTCCGCTATCGCGGACGTCGTTCGCTGATGCACCTGGTACTGGCCTCCCAGATGTTCCCCCAGGCGCTCCTGCTGGTGACGCTGTACGCCGTGTTCTCCAGCTTCGGCCTGCTCAACACGTACACCGCCCTGGTGCTGTCCTTCACCACGTTCACGATGCCGCTGTGCGTCTGGATGCTGAAGGGCATCTTCGACACCATCCCGGACGCCCTGCTGGAGGCGGCCTCCATCGACGGCGCGTCCCGGTGGCGGACGCTGCACTCCATCGTGGCACCGCTGGCCGCGCCCGGAATGATCGCCGCCGGCCTGTTCGCCTTCGTCCGCGGCTGGAACGACTTCATCTTCGCGGTGACGCTCGCCGACAAGGAGAAGCAGACCCTGCCGCCCGGCCTCGTCTCCACCTACATCGGCGAGTTCCAGGCCGCCTGGCCCGAGCTGATGGCAGCCTCGCTCATCGTGTCCATCCCGGTGGTCGTCGCCTTCATGTTCCTGCAGCGCTACCTCGTCGGCGGCATGACCGCCGGCTCGGTCAAGAGCTGAGCCCGCGGGCTCCGCCCGCACCCTCGCCCACGCATTCCCCCTTCCGCCCACTCCCCCATGGAGACACCATGACCACCTCTGGCATCAGCCGGCGCGGCGCGCTGCGCATGTTCGGCATCGGCGCGCTCGGTGTGGCCGGCGCCGGTGTACTGAGCGCCTGCGCACCGTCCGGCGCCGACACCTCCTCCAACGGAGGCGACACGAAGTCCAAGAACTTCGACTTCACCTCCTGGTCGCTCAACGAGGAGGCCGCCAAGCCCGCGATCGAGAAGATCATCGCGGCGTGGGAGAAGGCCGAGAACTCCAAGATCCGCGCGGTCTCGTACCCGTACAACGAGTACCTGAGCCAGCTCACCCTCAAGCTCGGCGGCGGGGAGACGACCGGCGCGGTGCACCTCGACATCGCCTGGCTCGCCGCGGTGGCGCAGATGGGCAAGCTCGCCGACCTCGGTTCCGTGGCCCTGAAGGGCGGCTACACGAACGTGGCGCTGAACAGCGGCATGTACGACGGCAAGCAGTACGGCCTGCCGTGGAACACCGGCTCGATCGGCGTGATCGCCAACTCCAAGCTCCTGGAGAAGGCCGGCATCAAGAAGCACCCCACCACCGTCGAGGAGTTCGAGGACGCGCTGCGGGAGCTCAAGGGGCTCGGCGGCGGTGTCGTGCCCTACGCCGCGGCCACCAAGGTCGCGCAGCTCAAGGACATCTTCCCGTGGATGCAGACCTTCGGCTGCACGCTTCTGGAGGGCGACAGGGTGACCATCGGCGACGACGCCTCCGTCGACGCGGTCACCTGGTACAAGAAGCTGCACGACGCGAAGCTGATCGCCGCGGACGTGGACCGCTTCGACGCGCGCGCCCTGTTCGGGCAGGGCAAGGCCGCTTTCTACGACGACGCCATCATCGGCAAGGGCGTGACCGCGGCCCAGTCCAAGGACAAGACGCTGGCCGCCGCGATGCAGCCGATGCAGCGTCCGGTGCTGCGTTCCGGTGACACGCCGCAGGCGCTGCTGTGGGGCGGCGTGATCGCGATCGTCAAGGGCAAGGGGCAGGACGCGGCGACACAGTTCGCGCTGCACACCACCTCCGACCGCGCGACCACCACCGAGTACTTCGAGTCCCGCGCCCTGCCGCCGTCCACCACCGCGGGCCTGACCGACCCGAAGGTCGCGAAGGACACCTTCACCACCGAGTGGACCGACAAGATCACCAAGACGGCGACCGGCAGCCCGTTCTGGCAGTTCGCGCAGAACGCCCAGATCGAGGAGGCCGTGGCCAAGCAGGTCCAGGCCGTCCTGGTCGGCAGGTCGAAGCCGAAGGACGCGATGAAGAAGGCCGGCGAGGAGGTCGCCGCCCTCATCAAGCGCTGAACCGGCACGCGGCGGTCCGGGGCCCGGTGAAGGCCGAACGACCTTCACCGGGCCCCTTGTCATGCCGCACACGCTTTCCCTAAGACGTATCTCTAATCCGCATTGTGCAACCCCTATTCACGATCCGGGATCTGCTGTAAGTTCCCGGCGCAGTGGAGTGGGTGGACCGACCCGCGGGGCCGCCCCGTCCACCTCACCATCACGCCCGCGAAGGAGCTCACCTTGCGACGTCCCACGGCACGCGCGTACGCCGCCTCGGCCGCGGCCCTGGCCGCCCTGCTCACCACCGTCCCGGCCGCCCAGGCCGACAGCACGTACCGCACGGCAGCCGCGCCGACGGTGATCGAGAAGGTCCCGTACGCGATGGACTCGTCGAACCAGGCCGCATGGTGGACACCGGTCGCCACGTACAAGGGCCGCGGCCAGTACACGTACTTCGCCTTCAACGAGCCCGGTTCGACGGCCGCCACGCACCGCCCGGCCATCGCGCGGCGCGACCCGGACGGGGTCTGGAGCCGTCTGCCGCTGCTCGACAAGAGCGGACAGCAGGCCGAGTTCCCCGACGACAACGGTCACAACCAGCCGTCCGTCGCGCGCGACGGCAACGGCCGCCTGCACGTGTTCGCCTCCATGCACGCCAACGCCTGGCGCTACTTCCGCACCGAGGCCCCCGGCGGGAACGTCACGGACCACGCGACCGAACTGCCCGACCAGGGCGTGGGCATCACCTACCCGATCGTGACCACCGCGCCCAACGGCGATCTGTACCTGGCCGCTCGCGTCGGCGCCGGCGCCGACCAGCGTCCCGGCAAGCTGTACCGCTGGGACAACGCCGCCGCGCGCTGGAGCGTGGTCGCCACCTTCGCCGGCGCGCTGAACCGCTCCGTGTACCCCGACGACCTGATGGTGGACGCCGCCGGGCGCGTGCACCTCCTGTACGAGTGGGCCAAGGCCCCGGCGACCGGATTCCGGCACCAGCTCTCCTACCTGCGCTACGACCCGTCGACCGGCGCCTTCGCCAACAGCGCGGGCGCGGCTCTCACCACCCCGGTGACACCCGGCACGTCCGACGTGATCCAGGACCTCACCGCGGGCGAGGAGTGGAGCATCGACAACGCCTACACGGGGCCGGCGGTGCAGAGCGCCAAGCTCACCCTCGACGGTTCCACCCCGAAGGTCGCCTACCGCTACCGTTCGGCCGACAGCGGCGGCAACTTCCGCGTGTACTACGCGTATCCGAGCGGCGGCGGCTGGGCCCGCCAGACCGTGTACGCCGGCGGCCAGACCGCCGCGGCCCTCGGCATCACCTGGGACGAGAAGGAAGCCAAGCGGGTCTACTACGTCACCGGCTCCGGCACCGACCGCGTCTTCGCCGCGACCGAGTCGGGCGGCACATGGACCGCGCAGTCCGCCGCGCCGGGCGTGAGTGCGGACCGGCTCGCGGTGCGGCGGGACTCGGACGGGAACGATGTGCTGTACCTGCCGGACACCGCGCACAACTCCCTCTACTACGGGCGTCGTTGAAGCCGAGCCGTCGGAACTCCCGACAGCGGGGTGACGGGACACACACGGTGCCGGTGACCGTGTCGCAGAGCCCCGGGTCCGACACTCCCGTAACCAGACGGCCGAGCCGACGCACGACCGGCGGCGGGTCGGGAGGCATGACCTGTGAGGATGGGCGTACCGGCCGCCACGACGGCAGCCGGTACGAGAGGGAACGAGGAGCGATCAGAAGTGCCGGAGCGAGGACCGCAGGGCCTGGTCGAGCGGATGGAACACCACCAGGTCGCGATCTACCTCGCGGCGATGGCCACCGGAGGGCTGCTGGGCGGGCTGGCCCCGGAGGCGGGCCCCGGGCTGGAGCACGCCATCAACCCCGTCCTGGGCGCTCTGCTGTTCGTCACCTTCCTCCAGGTTCCGGCCGCCGAGCTGTTCCGCTCTCTGCGCGACGGCCGATTCCTCACGGCCGCGCTGGTGGTGAACTTCGTGGTCGTGCCGCTGGTGGTCGCAGCGATGTTCACCTTCCTGCCCGCCGACCAGGGCGTCCGGGTCGGGGTTCTGCTGGTGCTGCTGTGCCCGTGCGTCGACTACGTGATCGTCTTCTCCGGGCTGGCCGGCGGTTCCAGCCGCCGTCTGCTGGCCGCCACTCCGCTGCTGCTGGTGGCACAGATGCTGCTCCTGCCGGGGTTCTTGTACCTGTTCATGGGCTCGGAGCTGGCCGACATCGTGGACGTCGGCCCGTTCGTAGAAGCGTTCGTGGTCCTGATCGTCATCCCGCTCGCGCTCGCCTGGGCCCTGCAGGCGTGGGCCGCGCGCCGCCCGGTCGGGCAACGGGCTGCCGACGCCGCGACCACGACGATGGTGCCGCTGATGGCCGCCACCCTGCTGACCGTGGTCGCCTCCCAGGTCCCCAAGCTCGGCGGCAGCCTCACCGACGTCGCCGCCGTCATCCCCTTCTACGCGGCGTTCCTCGTGGTCATGGCCTTCGCCGGAAAGGGCGTGGCCCGCCTGTTCCGTCTCGGTGCCCCGGCCGGGCGAGCGATCGTGTTCACCGGCGCGACCCGCAACTCCCTCGTCGTGCTGCCTCTGGCCCTTGCCCTGCCCGGCACCCTCGCGGTCGCCGCGGTCGTCGTGGTCACCCAGACCCTCGTCGAAGTCCTCGGCATGGTCGCCTACGTCCGCCTCATCCCGCGTCTGCTGCCGTCCGGGGAGCCGGCCGCGGCCGAGCCGACCGCGCGCTGACCACCGCACGGTGGACAGCCTCCTGGAGAAATCCCGACCGCTCGCCAGGGAAGACGCGGAAGCATGAGAGGCCGGCGTCGTGCGGGGAATTCATCCCGCACGACGCCGGCCTCTCCCGTGACATCACCGCTTCACCGGCGCCGCGTTCGGCAGAGGAACACCAGCCGGGGCTGCGACCGCAATGAAGGCGAAGGCCGTCAAGGACGGTCAACGTGAAGGCACGCCCCGCCGCGTGCACCATGTCAGCCGAGCCCGCACCGTTGAGTGCGAGGCCCGTGAGACCGTGGGAGCGGTCGTGGCACCGGACACCCGGCTGAAGCGGATGCGGCGCGGGGCGGGGCCGCCGCCGCGCTCGCGGTCTCACTGAGGCGGAGGTCAGGTGTCTCTGCGGCCGGAGACGAGGGCACCCAACGAGGTGCTTCGTTCGTCGAGTGCGCGGTGATGGGCGACGACCTGGTCGACCAGGATGGCGATATGGGGATCGTCGAGCACGTAGATCTGGCGTCGGCCCTCGCGACGGGCGCTGACCATTTTGGCCTTCTTGAGCTTCGCCAGGTGCTGGCTGACCGTGGCGACCGTGCCGCCGACCTTCGCGGCGATGGTGCCGACATCGCTCTCACCCTGCGAGAGCAGCCACATGATCTGCAGCCGGTTGGTCGCGGCGAGCATCCCGAACGTACCTGCGGCCTGCTGGAGTTGGCGGGGGCTCAGGGGCTGGGGGGATTCGTCGTGCGGGATATCGGTCACGGGCTGCGTGTCTCCGGGAGGGGCGGGAGCGGGGCGGGCTACCGCCCCAGAATACTTGCGCGCCCGCTTGACTATCAAGGGTGAAGGGGTGTTCACTCATGGCTGTAGCACCTCGTTCGGTGAGGCTTCTACGCGGACACAGGCCACTGACCTCCCCCGTCGAGAGACGCTCCGGGTCAGGACAGGTCTCCCCGGCTTAAGGGGTGACCCCAAGTGGCTTCTGGACCCGCTGGGTTCGATACGCCGTGTAGTGCCAAAGCTCTGACGAGGAGGTGTACGACCCTGCTGCGCCGTGTCCGGCGCGGAGTGTGGTGTGCCTTCTGCTGCGTGTGATCGGTCCGGCAGCAAGGAGGTGAGAGCAGTGAGTCCCAGCGGCAGTAGATACGCGGATTCGCCTCTCCCGTGCCGGCCGTGTCACATGACGCGATAGCGCACTGAGCGGGACCGCTCCCGTCGACATCCTTTTGATTTCTCGGATTTCACCTTTCCTGCCCGGGGCTCTCCGGGTTCGCGGGACGGCTTGCCACGCCCGCGAACACCTTCGGCATGCCCCGAAATGTACAGAGACGAGTCAATCTGTCATGAGCAAGACCGTAGAAGAGCTGGAGCGTGCCCGGTCGGGGCCGCGCCGTTCTGTCCGCAAGGGACGCAAGACCGATGCCCTCGGGGCAGCCACCGCGAAGATCGGCTCGGAGCTGATGGCGGCAGGCTCGGCCTCCCCGACCGACATCCTCCGCGACCTCGGGGCGAGCCCGCGCGGCTTGACCGAACACGATGCGTCCGGGCGGCTCGACCGGTACGGCCACAACACCGTCGACCACGACCGCCCGCCGCACCCGCTGCTCCAACTGGCGGCGACGTTCAAGAACCCGTTCATCCTCATTCTGATCTGCCTCGACGCCGTGTTCTTCCTGACGGACGACACCCAAGGCATGATCACCCTGACGGCGATGGTGCTGATCAGCGTCTTCCTGCGCTTCTGGCAGGAGTTCCGCTCCACCAAGGCGGCCGAGGCGCTGAAGGCGATGGTGACCACCACGGCCACCGTCGTCCGACGGGCGGACGCGGACGCCGACCCCGTGGAGCGGGAGGTTCCGACCGAGGACCTGGTCCCCGGCGACCTGGTGCGTCTCGCGGCCGGCGACATGATCCCGGCCGACTGCCGACTGCTGAGCTCCAAGGACCTGCACGTGTCCCAGGCCGTGCTCTCCGGCGAGTCGCTGCCCGTTGAGAAGTACGACACCCTCGGCGCGGTCGCCCACAAGGCGGCCGGCGGCCGACCCGAGGCCGGCGCCGACCCGCTGGAGTCCGCCACGCTGTGCCTGATGGGCACCTCGGTCGTATCCGGCTCCGCCACGGCCGTGGTGGCAACGACCGGTTCCCGCACGTACTTCGGCTCGATGGCCAAGAACCTCGTCGGCACCCGCCCCGAGACCAGCTTCGACCGCGGAGTGCGGTCGGTCAGCTGGGTACTGATCCGCTTCATGCTGATCATGGTCCCCGTGGTCCTCGCCATCAACGGACTGACCAAGGGCGACTGGTTCGAGGCGTTCCTCTTCTCCGTCTCGGTGGCCGTCGGCCTGACCCCGGAGATGCTGCCGGTCATCGTGACGGCCAACCTGGCACGCGGCGCGGTCGTGATGTCCAAGCGCAAGGTCATCGTCAAACGGCTCAACTCCATCCAGAACTTCGGCGCCATGGACGTACTGTGCACGGACAAGACCGGCACCCTCACCGAGGACCGCATCGTCCTGGAACGCCACCTCGACCCGCTCGGCCGCCCCGACGACGAGGTCCTGGAATACGCCTATCTCAACAGCTCCTTCCAGACCGGTCTGAAGAACCTCCTGGACCGGGCGGTCATCGACCACGTCAGTGAAGGCGACCAGTTGCTGGCCGCCGCCCGCTTCACCAAGGTCGACGAGATCCCCTTCGACTTCGCCCGCCGCCGCATGTCGGTCATCCTGCAGCGCGAACAGGACACCCACGTGCTCATCACCAAGGGCGCCGTGGACGAGGTGCTCCACGCCTGCGTCCACGTACGCGAAGGCGGCCGGGACATCGTGCTGACCGACGCGGCACGGGAACGGGCGCGCCGGGTGGCCGAGGACCAGAACCGCCAAGGACTGCGGGTACTCGCCGTCGCCACGCGTACCCTCCCCGCACAGCGCACCGAATACTCGGTCGCCGACGAGTCCGACCTCTCACTGGTGGGCTTCGTCGCCTTCCTCGACCCGCCCAAGGCGACTGCCGCGTCCGCGATAGCCGCGCTCGGCGAGAACGGGGTCACGGTCAAGGTCATCACCGGGGACAGCGAACTGGTCGCCCGCAAGGTGGCGACCGAGGTCGGCCTCCACGCCGGAGAGATTCCCCTTGGCCATTCCCTGGACGCCCTCGACGACGACGAACTGCGCGAACTGGCCGAGAAGACAACCGTGTTCGCCAAGGTGAACCCGGTCCAGAAGGCCCGGATCATACGCGCCCTGCAGTCCGGTGACCACACCGTCGGCTACCTCGGCGACGGAATCAACGACGCCGCCGCCCTGCGCGACGCGGACGTCGGCATCTCGGTCGACACCGCGGCGGACATCTCCAAGGAGTCCGCCGACATCATCCTGCTCGAAAAGGACCTCACCGTCCTGGAACAGGGCGTCATCGAGGGCCGGCGCACCTTCGGCAACATCACGAAGTACATCAAGATGACGGCCTCGTCCAACTTCGGAAACGTCTTCTCCGTACTCGTCGCCTCCGTGTTCCTGCCCTTCCTGCCGATGCTCGCGGTCCACCTGCTCGTACAGAACCTCTGCTACGACATCTCCCAACTGTCCATCCCCTGGGACAAGATGGACAAGGAATATCTGAAGAAGCCCCGCAAATGGGACGCCAGCGACCTGTCCCGCTTCATGCTGTACATCGGTCCGATCAGCTCGATCTTCGACATCACCACCTTCTGCGCCATGTGGTGGCTGTTCTCCGCGAACACCATCGGTGAACAGTCCTTGTTCCAGTCCGGCTGGTTCATCGAGGGCCTTCTTTCCCAGACCCTCATCGTCCACATGATCCGCACCCGCAAGATCCCGTTCATCCAGTCCCGAGCAGCCACCCCCGTACTGCTGCTCACCGGCGCGATCATGGCGATCGGCATCTATCTGCCGTTCTCGCCCCTGGCGGCCACCCTGCGACTGCAGTCACTGCCCTGGACGTACTTCCCCCTGCTCATCGTCACTCTGCTCGGCTACTGCGCGCTGACCCAGTTCCTCAAGACCCGCTACATCAAGCGGTTCGGCACCTGGCTGTAGTCCGCCCGCATTCCGTGTCCGGGGCCCGCACCCGTGGGCCCCGGACACGGAACCCGTCCCATCCGTCCGTTCGTTCCGGGAGGTGACCGCAATGGCCACCCCGTTCGCCGCCCGCATCCGCACCGCCGCCCGCATCGGCACCACCGCCCGCATGGGCGCCACCGCTCGGGACCACACCGCCCGCCTGCCGGCCACCGCGTGCGCGAGACTCATCGGCGTCCTGCGCCGCCTCGCCGACTCCTCGTTGGACAACCCGGTCCTGCACGTCTCGCCCGGACCGACTCCGATCGCACGCCCCCGCGCCCACCGGCACACCGTGCGTACGCCCGACCGCACGGTACGACTCGAAGCCACCTGGCATCCCGAACCGTGACTGCCGTTCCCCTTTGCAGAGGCTCACTCATGACCACGTTCCGCACCGCACTGGCGATGCTCGCCCTCGCCTCCGTCCCGCTCGTCGCCATCCTGGTGTCCCCCGCACCCACCCGTCCTCTGGTCTGCGGGCTCCTGCTCGGAATCTCCGTCACCGTGCTCGCCGGAGCCTGCGCCGTCGGCCGAGTCCTGCGGGGCAGGGGAACACGGGTGGGATGACTGCGGACCGCCGGCACGCGGGCGAACGACGCATCCCTCGGTCAGGTCCCGCAGCCAGGTCTCTCTTCCGAAGGTGACCTGATGAATTCCGACGGCGATGTCGAAAACCCGTGGCCTGCTCCGTCCCCGCGGTGAACGCGACCAGAATGGGCCGCACAAGACCGAGGAGAAACACCATGGCCAAGTACTTGCTGCTCAAGCACTACCGCGGCGCCCCGGCTCCGGTCAACGACGTCCCGATGGACCAGTGGACGCCGGAGGAGATCTCGGCGCACGTGCGGTACATGCAGGACTTCGCGAATCGGCTGGAGGAGACCGGCGAGTTCGTCGACGGCCAGGCACTCGCACCCGAGGGGACGTTCGTCCGGTACGACGGTGAGGGGCGCCCGCCGGTCACCGACGGCCCGTTCGCCGAGACCAAGGACCTCATCGCCGGCTGGATGGTGATCGACGTCGACAGCTACGAGCGCGCGATCGAGCTGGCCGGGGAACTGTCCGCCGCTCCCGGGGCGGGCGGGAAGCCGATCCACGAGTGGCTCGAGGTGCGCCCGCTCCTGGCCTCGCCGCCCACCATCACGGAGTGAGCTCACCGATGAACGAGGCCCTGCTCAGGAGCCTCACGCCGAGCGTGCTCGGAATCCTCGTCCGCCGCGGAGCCGACTTCGCGGCGGCCGAGGACGCCGTGCAGGAAGCGCTGGTCGAGGCGGTCCGCGTCTGGCCGGCGCGCCCCTCCCCAAGCGCTTCGAACGGGAAATCCCCCGTCCGGGACCCGAAGGGCTGGCTGGTCACCGTGGCCTGGCGCCGTTTCCTCGACGCGACCCGGGCGGACGCCGCCCGCCGCCGACGCGAGGAACTCGTCCACGACGAACCGGAACCCGGGCCGGTGACCTCGGCGGACGACACACTCCAGCTCTACTTCCTGTGCGCCCACCCGTCGCTGACGCCGTCGTCCGCGGTCGCGCTCACACTGCGCGCGGTCGGCGGGCTGACCACCCGCCAGATCGCCCGGGCGTACCTCGTGCCCGAGGCAACCATGGCGCAGCGCATCAGCCGTGCCAAGCGCACCGTCTCCGGTGTGCGGTTCGACGAGCCCGGCGACGTCGCCACCGTGCTGCGCGTCCTCTACCTGGTGTTCAACGAGGGCTACTCCGGCGATATCGACCTCGCCGCCGAGGCCATCCGGCTCGCCCGGCAGCTCGCGGCCGCGATCGACCACCCCGAGGTGTCCGGGCTGCTCGCCCTCATGCTGCTCCACCACGCCCGGCGTGCCAGCCGGACCGCGCCCGACGGCAGCCTGGTGCCGCTGGCCGAGCAGGACCGCAGCCGGTGGGACACCAAGTCGATCGCCGAGGGCATCGGGATGCTGCAGGCAGCTCTCGCCCGCGACCGACTGGGCGAGTTCCAGGCCCAGGCGGCCATCGCGGCACTCCACGCCGACGCACCCACCGCCGAGGAGACCGACTGGGTACAGATCGTCGAGTGGTACGACGAGCTCGCGCGCCTGACCGACAGCCCGGTCGTCCGACTGAACCGCGCAGTGGCCGTCGGTGAGGCCGACGGACCGCGCGCCGGGCTGGCGGCGCTCGCGCCACTGAGCGACTCACTGCCCCGCTACGCCGCGGTGGCGGCATACCTCCATGAGCGCGACGGCGGCCTGGCGACGGCGGCACGGCTGTACGCCGAGGCGGCCCGCAAGGCGTCCAACCTCGCCGAGCGCGACCACCTGACGCTCCAGGCCGCCAGGCTCAACGCCCGCCTGCGCCGCTGACGGCACCGGGGTCCGCCCCGGCGTGCGGCGCGGCGGCCCGGTGGGTGGCGCGGACTCAGCAGCATTTCAGGCGACGGACGACGAGGCGGCGCATGGCGAGCCGGATGCGGGGGCGAGAGCGCTTGCGGAGATCGATGACGAGAGGGGCGTCGAGTGCGGGGGCTGACGGCCGGCTTCGTCGGCTTCCGGTGTCGCGACCGCACATGTTCACCCGGCTGGTGAAGTGTCGGCGGCGCGGGCTAGGTTCTCAGCATGAACGACGCCGAGCTTGCCTCGCTCCTGGCCGGATGTGTTCGCTGCCCCTACCCCGGGGCGTGGCTGGACTCCCCTTTCACGGAACGCACGGTCGACGGTACGCGGTATGCCCTGGTCGCGGCCGACCCAGGGCTGAGCGCGCTCGGCGTACGGCGTGCTGACGGCTCCCTGTGGGGCTTGCCGGAGGACGGCGGTCCTCACCTGGTGAACTCCAGTGTCGAGGCGTTCGTCGCCTTCAACCGTGCTTATGAAGAGGCCGCTGCTGACGCCGCCGCATACGAGGGGCCCGGCGACGGTCTCGACGACGCCGAGGCCGTGGACCTGGCCGAGGAGGCCGCCGACGCGCTCACCGAGGCGTTGGTGGAACGATTCGGGGCCCTTGATGCCGAGGCCGTTGCCGACGAGAACTCCTTCTGGTGCGTCGCCGCCGAGGAACTGGGCTACGGCATGAGTGTGTGACCACGCGGAACGTCGAGCGGAGTTGGGCGCGATGTGAGCCCTCGGGTCCGTCGGAGGTGGTGCGTCGCAAGACGGAGGGGCACCCGCATACCGAATGCATGCGGGCGTTCCGGTAGCGCGGCAAGGTGCCACAGCCCGGTGTCGACCCCATCGACGTGACCGCCTGCGGTAGTACCGAGTGCGGGCGAGGGTCGGCCGACGTGCCCTTTCGGCCGTGCGGATTTCACAGTTCTCCGGCCTTCCACCGGGCCAGTTCGCGGTCCAGGTCCGTCAGGTCGGGTGTGCGGTGTCGGATGGTCTTGATCCATTCGTGGGCGAGCGGGCCGAGGGTCGCGAGGTGTACAGCGTCATGGCCGCTCATTCGCCCGAGCAGGGCGAGAAGTCCGGCCGCTGCCGGATCGTTTGCGTCGCAGGTGGGGCAGAGGATGTTCTCCTTGAAACCGATGACCTGGTCTCCGGCGCGGTTGCGCCAGGAGTGCCGGTAGCGGGCGGTCAGGAGGGCCGGGGATCCGCAGTTTCGGCAGGGCGGGAGGGCGGCGGTCCGTACCTTGATGTTGTGCACGTGGTCGCTCAGGGAGGTCATACGGGGCCTGCCCAGGCTTCGGCACCGAATGTTCCCTTGATGTCGGAGGCGATGGCAGAGGCGTTCACGGTGGCGCGCAGGGCGTAGACGGTGGTCTTCCGGGAGGAACGGACGCTGAGATGGACCGGGGTGTCACCGGGGTGGGCGGTGAGGATCCGTTTGAGCTCGGCGATCGACCGTGTGGTGATGCGGTGGGCGGGAAGGGCGAGGCGGACGGGTGGCCTGCCGGTGTGTTCGGTCGCGGACAAGTCGAGCGGGCTGAGTTCTCTGCCGTGGATGTTCAGGGTGCCGTCGCGGTCTTCGATCCGGCCCCGGACGGTGATCACATCGTCCTCGTTCAGCGCGTGCTGGACGAGAGGGTAGACAGTGGGGAAGAAGAGGATCTCCAGACTGGCGTCGCGGTCGGCCAGGGTGATGAGGGCCCAGGGGTTGCCCTTCTTGGTGACCTTGTGCTGGAGGTTGGTGATCAGCCCGCTCAGCCGCACGTCGCCGGTGGTGCGGCCGGAGGTCAGGAGGTCGGCGATGGAGCAGTCCCGGGCGGCGTCGAGGACGTGTTCCGCGCCGTCCAAGGGGTGGGCGGAGACATAGAGGCCCAGCATCTCGCGTTCGGTGGAGAGCAGTTGGCGGCGTGGCCATTCGGTGTCGTCGATGGGGATGTCGAGGCCGAAGGCGGGTGGGGCGTCGTCCGCTTCGGTGAGGTCGGCGAAGAGGTCGTGCTGGCCGAAGCCGGCGGCCTTCTTGACCGGGATGATCACATCGATGGCGGTCTCGTGGGCGGCGGCGAGGCCCTTGCGGGTGTGGCCCAGGGAGTCGAAGGCGCCCGCCTTGATCAGGGAGTCGACGGCCCGTTTGTTCAGGGCGGGCAGTTCGACCTTGTGCAGGAAGTCGGCGAAGGACGTGAAGCGTCCCTTGTGACGACGGGCGTCGATGACGGCCTCGATAACGCTGTCGCCGACGTTGCGCACGGAGCGCAGGCCGAACCTGACGTCGTCGCCGACGGCGGTGAACTCGGCAACCGATTCGTTGACATCGGGTGGCAGGACACGGACCTTGTTGCGGCGCGCATCGGCCAGGTAGAGCGCGGCCTTGTCCTTGTCGTCGCCGACCGAGGTGAGCAGGGCGGCCATGAATTCGGCCGGATGGTTCGCCTTGAGGTAGGCGGTCCAGTACGAGACGAGGCCGTAGCCGGCGGTATGGGATTTGTTGAAGGCGTAGCCGGAGAACGGCAGCATCACGTCCCACAGGGCTTTGATCGCCTCGTCGGAGTAGCCTCCCGCCGCCATTCCGGCGTGGAACTTCTCCCACTCGGCGGCCAGCACCTCCGGTTTCTTCTTGCCCATCGCCCGGCGCAGCATGTCGGCGCCGCCCAGCGTGTAGCCGGCCAGCTGCCGGGCGATGGCCATGATCTGTTCCTGGTAGACGAGCAGGTGGTGGGTGGGGCCGAGGATCGGTTCCAGGACCTGCTCGAGTTCCGGGTGGATCGGGGTGGGCTCCTGTTTGCCGTTCTGGCGCAGCGCGTAGTTGGTGTGGGCGTTGGCGGCCATGGGGCCGGGCCGGTAGAGGGCGTTGGCCGCGGCGATGTCCTCGAAGCGGGTGGGTTCCATGAGTTTGAGCAGCGCGCGCATGCCGCCGCCGTCGAGTTGGAAGACGCCGAGTGTGTTGGCGTCGGCCAGCAACCGGTACGTCCTGGCGTCGTCGAGCGGGATGGCGAGAGCGGTGGTGTCGTTCGTGGCAGGTGCCACGGTGGCCAGGTGGATGCCGCGGTTGGCGCGGATGTTCTCGATGGCCTGATCGATGACGCCCAGGTTGCGCAGGCCGAGGAAGTCCATCTTGATCAGGCCCATCGACTCGCACGAGGGGTAGTCGAATCCGGTGATCTTCGCCCCGTCGGCGGCCCGCATGTGCAGAGGGATGCGGTCGGTGAGCTTCTTCTTGGACAGGATGACGGCGGCGGCGTGCACGCCGGTGCCGCGGGTGAGACCCTCCACACCGCGGGCGGTGTCGATCACCCGCCGCACGTCCGGCTCGCTCTCGTACATCTGCCGGATCTCGCCGGCCTCCGCATACCGGGGGTGCGTCGGATCGAAGATCGCGGCGAGCGCGGCGGACGTGCCGTTCTGGTCGGGCGGCAGGGCCTTGGTGATCCGCTCACCGTGCGCGTACGGGTAGCCCAGGATGCGGGAGGAGTCCTTGATGGCGTTCTTGGCCTTGATCTTGCCGAAGGTGTTCACCAGGGCCGTGTACTCGTCACCGTACTTGTCGATGACGTAGCGGACCATGCGCTCGCGCTGCCGGTCGTCGAAGTCGAGGTCGACGTCCGGAGGGTTGATGCGTTCGGGGTTGAGGAACCGTTCGAACAGCAGGCCGTGCTCCAGCGGGCACAGCTCGGTGATGCGCGTGGCGTAGGCGACGATGGACCCGGTGGCCGAGCCGCGTCCCGGGCCGAGTGGGATCCTGTTGTCGCGGGCGAAACGGCAGATGTCGGCCACGACCAGGAAGTAGGAGCTGAAACCCATCGGGCCGATGACCGCCATCTCGGTCTCGAAGCGCTCCAGGACGTGCGGGGGAACCGGGTCGCCGTAGCGGGCCGCCAACCCCTTCAGGACCTCCTTGCGCAACCAGGACTCCTGGTTCTCCCCGTCGGGGACGTCCGGGTACCGCGGCATCTCGTCCACGTAGTCGAAGACTTCACCGTACGGCTCGATCCGCTCGGCGATGAGCAGCGTGTTGTCGCACGCCTGGGGGAGTTCGGCGAAGAGGCTGCGCATCTCCGCAGGTGTCTTCAGGTAGTAGCCGGATCCATTGAAACGGAAGCGGCCCGGAGCGTCCTTGTTCTTGCCGACGCCGATGCACAGCAGGTTGTCGTGGGCGTCGGCCTGGTCCTCGGTGGTGTAGTGCGCGTCATTGGTCGCCAGCAGCGGGATGTCCAGCTCCCGGGCCAGGCGCAGCAGCCCGTCGCGGACGTTCCGCTCGATGGCGAGGCCGTGATCCATCAGCTCCAGGAAGTAGTTCTCCCGGCCGAAGATCTCCTGGTAGGCCGCGGCGGCGGCCTTCGCCTCGTCGTACTGGTCCAGCCGCAGCCGGGTCTGGATCTCCCCGGAGGGGCAGCCGGTCGTGGCGATGATGCCGTCCGGCCGCTCGGCGATCAGCTGACGGTCCATGCGTGGCTTGCCCGCCGGGAACTGGCCCTCATAGCTGGCCCGTGTGCTGAGCCAGAACAGATTCCGCAGGCCCTGCGCGGTCCTCGCCCACATGGTCATGTGCGTGAAACGACCACCGCCGGACACGTCCTTGGAGCCCTCGCCGTCGTCGCCCACGGCGCGGCGCCCGCCCTGTCCCCAGAACTCCCGCTTCCGCGCGAACCGGGACGAGGGCGCCACATACGCTTCGATCCCGATGATCGGCTTGACGGTCTCGAAGTCCCTCGCGACCTGGGCGAACTCATAGGCCCCGAACATGTTCCCGTGGTCGCTCATCGCGATCGCCGGCATGTGCTGCCGCGCCACTTCGCTGAACATCGGCCGCAGTTTCTGGGCTCCGTCCAGCATCGAGTACTCGGTGTGGTTGTGCAGGTGGACGAAGGAATCGGGCATGCGTGTTTCACCTCCGATGATGGATGAGAGGCCCCATCCGGTCGTACGACGCCGTGAGGGCGGCTTTGCTGAAGGCCGGCCCGTGAACTCGGAACGGACAGGGTGGGCCGCACCGGACCGTCGCCCGGAGCGAAGCCGTCGCACGCGAGCGTCCCGGCGCCCGAGGAAGCCCTCGGCGCACCGAGCAGACGTGCCTGCCCTGCGCCACCGAGGTCGGGGCGGAGACCAAGCACACCGGGAGACAGTCGGCCCCTGGGGCGTGGCACATCGCTCGCCTCCCGGCGGGGACAACCGTCCGTTGCCCTGGATCATCTAAGCGAGGCCGAACTCCCGGATCAAACAACCGAATTACCAACGAGCCACAACCATTGCTTGTACCAGTAGGCTTCCCGGCGTGGATCTCAACGCTGTGCGTACGTTCGTCGCGGTCGCTGACACCGGCCAGTTCCAGAAGGCCGCGGCCGACCTCTCACTCACCCAGCAGGCGGTCTCCAGACGCATCGCCACGCTTGAGCGAGATCTCGGGGTACGGCTGTTCGACCGCACGGGGCGCGGCGTCGGCCTCACCATCGACGGCCAGGCGTTCCTTCCCCACGCCCGCACCCTCCTGCAGGCCGAAGAACGCGCGGCCGCGTCCGTGCGCCCGGGAACCCGCGCCCTGCGCATCGATGTGGTCGGCCGCCGGGTCGGCCCGGCCGGCCTGCTGCGGGACTTCCACACCGCCCACCCGGAGACGCAACTCGATGTCGTGACCCTCTTCGACGCCGATCAGGCCGTCTCCGCGCTCCGGAGCGGCTCCATCGACGCCGCCTTCCGTGCCGTCCCCCTGCCCGGAAGCCGGCTTCCCGAAGGCATCGAGAGCGTCCCGGTCTACGACGAGGCCCTTCATCTGTGCGTCGGCCCCGCACATGCCTTGGCCGACGCCAGTGCGGTCAACCCGGCCCAGCTCGCCGGGCAGCGCATCTGGATGCCCGGCAACGCCCCCGGAACCGAGTGGGCCGCCTACTACGACGCATTCGCCGACGCTTTCGGCGTCACCATCGACACCATCGGTCCCGACTTCGGCATCGAGGCACTCCTCGACGCCATCGCCGGCTCGGACTCACTGGCCACCTTCTTCGGCGAGCGGACGCCGCTTGTCTGGCCTGCCGGCCACGACTTGCGGCGCATTCCCCTGCGCGGGCCCACCCCGGTCTATCCCCACTCCCTGCTCTGGCGCGCGGGCAACCCTCACCCCGCCCTCGCCGCCCTCCGTGACTACCTCGCTGCCATACGGCTGCCCCGCGCCGACACGGTGACCTGGGTACCGGCATGGCCTGCTTCGGGCGCCGGGGCGGCGCCACCGGGCTGAACGTGATCAACCAGGCAGCGGGCCTGGTGGGTGGTGTCCGGCACCCCGTACGACTCGCTGCACGTGCTGGACCTCCTCTACGACCGCGACGGCGGCACACGTCCCGAGGTGATCGTCAGTGGCACTTCCTCGTACTCGGCATCGCCCTTGGCCTGCTCACCCCGGCCGGGTTCGTGTCTGCGCCGCAACTGGCGGCTCTGCCCGATCAGAAGATGTGGCGCATCGACCGGACGACCGGCCGAGAGGCTCCACATCAACATGCTCGGCCGGGTGCCCGTTCCGGCTCCCGATCTGCCCGGCGGCCTGCGGTCCCTGGGTGATCCGGCCCCGGACACGACGGCCGGCTCCGGCCCCGCACCGGGACGCGGCCCGCACCCCGCGTATCCGCGTGGTTCGGCTACGCCCCGCTTGACCCGGCCCACCTGGCGGACAGCGACGGCACGGACGGACCCCGGCGCATCGCGTCGGCGGATGGTGTGTCACATCATCACAGGAGAGCGCGTGCGGCGTCCGCCACGGCTTCGGCGGTGATGCCGAAGTGCGCGAAGAGGTCGCCGGCCGAGGCGGACGCCCCGAACTCCTCCACACAGACCGCGCGCCCGTCGAGTCCCAGCAGGTCGTGCCAGCCCTGGCTCACCCCCGCTTCCACGACGATCCGCCGCCGTACCGTGGGCGGGATGACGGAGTCCCGGTACGAGGCGGGTTGCTCGTCGAACCATTCCCGGCACGGCATGGAGACCACGTGCGCCCGGACGGCGTCCCGCGTCAGTGCGCGGGCGGCCTCGATGGCGACCGGTACTTCGGAACCGGTGGCGATGATGACGACATCCGGGTCGCCCGGGTCTCCCTGTGCGGGGGGCGCGTATCGTACATAGCCGCCGAGCGCGGCACCTTCTGTCGATCGCAGACCGTTCCCGCTGTCCGGCAGCACCGGCAGATCCTGCCTGCTGAGGCTGAAACCCACGGGACGGCCCCGGCTCTGGAGCACCTTCCACAAGGTGACGGCAGTCTCGTTGGCGTCGGCGGGACGTACCACGTCCAGCCCCGGCATGGCCCGCAGCGAGGCAAGGTGCTCCACGGGCTGGTGGGTGGGGCCGTCCTCGCCGAGGCCGATCGAATCGTGTGTCCAGACGTAGAGAGCCGGCAGCCGCATGAGTGCCGCGAGGCGTACGGCCGGTCGCATGTAGTCACTGAAGACGAGGAAGGTGCCTCCGTACGGACGGCTGAGTCCGGAGAGCGCGATGCCGTTCATGGCCGCGGCCATGAAGTGTTCCCGGATGCCCCAGTGGATTGTCCTGCCCGCCGGATCGGCGCCGGGCAGGGTGCTGGAGGCGGGGAGGAAGGAGGATTTGGGGTCGACAGTGGTGTGGTTGGAGTCGCCGAGGTCCGCGGATCCGCCCCACAGCTCCGGCAGTTGAGCCGAGGCGGCACGCAGCGCCTGGCCGAACGCCTTTCGTGTGGCGACGGGGGAACCGGGTCCGAACACCGGGCGCGCGCCGTGGAAGCTCGTGGGCGGCTGCCCGCTCCTGATGCGGGTCAGCAGTTCGTCGCGGTCGGGATGGGCCTTCGCCCAGCGGTCGAAGGCCCGCTGCCACCCGTCCCGTGCCGCCCGGCCCCTGGCCCAGGCCGTCCGGGAGGTCCACTCGACCACATCCGCCGGCGGGGCAAAGGCAGTTTCTGGACCGACACCCAGAAGGGACTTCGCCTCGCGGACCGCCTTCGCACCGAGAGCGGAGCCATGGGAAGCCGCGGTGCCCTTCGCTCCAGGGACGGGCCAGGCGATGGTGCTGCGCATCACGATGATCGAGGGCCGAGACGTTTCCGCCGTGGCCGCTTCCAGAGCCTCCGACAGTCCGGAGACATCGATGTCGCCATCGGCTGCCAGCGCCACACTCTGGACGTGCCAGCCCTGGGCGGCGTAACGAGCGGCCACGTCTTCACTCATCGCAAGTTCGGTGCTGCCCTCGATCGAGATGCGATTGTCGTCGTAGACGACGACGAGGTTGCCGAGTTGCTGGTGACCGGCGAAGGCCGCGGCCTCCGCGCTGATGCCCTCCTGGATGTCGCCGTCGGAGCAGAGCACGAAGACACGGTGGTCGAAGGGGCTGGTGCCCTCCGGCGCGTCGGGGTCGAACAGCCCGCGTTCCCGCCGGGCGGACATGGCCATGCCTACCGCAGTGGCGATGCCCTGGCCGAGGGGTCCGGTGGTGGTCTCGACGCCGGGTGTGTGCCCCCACTCCGGGTGGGCCGGGGTGAGGCTGCCCTTCTTCCGGTAGTTCCTGAGGTCGTCGAGGGTGAGGGGGTAGCCGGTGAGGTGGAGCTGTATGTAGAGGGTGAGGCTGGAGTGGCCGCATGAAAGCACGAAGCGGTCACGGCCCGGCCATGCCGGGTCGGCGGGATCGTGCCGGAGGAAACGCTGGAAGATCAGGTGGGCGGCCGGGGCCAGGCTGATCGCGGTGCCGGGGTGGCCGTGTCCCGCTTCCTCGACGGCGTCCATGGCGAGGACTCGGGCGGCGACGACGGCACGCCTGTCCAGATCGGTCCACGGGAAGCGGGCGGGGGCGGCCGAGGTCCGCCCCTCGGATGTTCTCTCTACCACAGCGTGTAACCGCCATCCACGACAAGGACCTCGCCCGTGACGAAGGACGAGGCCGGGCTCGCCAGGTACAGCGCGGCCGGGGCGATCTCGGAGGCCTGCGCGTATCTCCGCATGGGCACTTCATCGATCCAGTAGTGCTTGTACTCGGGGCGGTCGATGTCGGAGATCTCGGTCTTGGTGTATCCCGGCGCGATCGCGTTCACCCGCACCGAGTGCGGCGCCCACTCCGCGGCAAGAGACCTCGTCATGTGATGCACACCGGCTTTGGAGACCGCGTACGGGGCGTGCCACTGCGGCCGGTTGATGATCATCCCTGACATGGATCCGACGTTGACGATCGCGCCGGCGCCGCGCTCGACCATGGAAGCGCCGAACACCTGGCTCGCCTTCCACACCGCGTTCAGGTTGGTGGCGAGCACCCGGTCCCAGTCCTCGTCGCTCAGGGACAGGGACTCGCCGTGGATGCCGATCCCGGCATTGTTGACGAGGATGTCGGCGGGGCCGAGCTGCCGGGCCACCTCATCGCGCAGGGCCGTCAAGTCGGCCCGGCTGGTGACATCGGTCCTCATCGCCACGGCCGTCGCTCCGGCGGCGACGAGTTCGGCCGCGGTCCGGCTGTTGCGCTCCTCGTCCCGGCCCGCGATGGCCACGGCGGCGCCCGCCTCGGCGAACGCCGTGGCGATGGCCTTGCCGATTCCGCGGTTCCCTCCTGTGACGACGGCGACCTTGCCGTCCAGGCGGAATCTGTCCAGTACGTTCATGTGGTGCGCTCCTTGATGGGGTGGGCCATGTCGTCCGACGCCACGACACATATGACACGGTCGGCACGGCGCCCGGTGCGTCCGATCAGCTCGGCATTGGTCTGGTCGGAACCGTGTGAACGGTCGTACGCCTCTTCGGCGGAGCGCCCGTACGACATGTGCCGCGCGATGAGCCGCTGCAGACGGGTCTCCTCCCCGGGCTCCAGGAACCAGCACGTGTCGAGCAGCCCGCGTACCTGGGCCCATGGCCCGTCCTCGACCAGCAGATAGTTGCCCTCGGTGATGACGAGGGGGACCTCACGGGGCACCGGTACGGCGCAGGCTATGGATTCCTCCAGGCTCCGGTCGAACAGGGAGGCGTACACGACCTCTTCGTCCCGCGCCCGGAGCCTGCGCAGAAGATTGACGTAGCCGGCGGCGTCGAATGTGTCGACCGCGCCCTTGCGAGGGCGCCTGTTCAGCCGGTCCAGTTCGGCGTTGGACAGGTGGAAACCGTCCAGGCCCACGAGAACCGCCTGTTCGCCGAGCGCGGACGCCAGGACCTCACCGAGCGTGGACTTGCCCGAGCCCGGTGCGCCGACGATGCCCAGAATGGTGCGGTGTCCGGGGACGATCAACGATCGCGCGGCGGCTACGAGGGCCGCCCGGTCGGTCTCCTCCACCATGGGCGGGGGGCTCCCGCCGGTACCGCTGCTCCGGCTCATCGCCGTTCTCCCTTCTTCTCCGCAGCGGCCTCCGCCGTCCTGCCGGTCGCTGGGGCGTGAGTGCCTCCGGTGTGGACGGGATCGGGCTGTTTGGCCCCGGTCATGATCGCGACGGCCTCCTCCATGGAGATGTTCTTCGGCTCGACGAGCGCGATGCGGCGCCCCAACCGATGGATGTGGATACGGTCGGAGACCTGGAACACATTGGGCATGTTGTGGCTGATGAGCACGACCGGCAGCCCGCGGTCCCGCACCCGCAGGATGAGGTCCAGGACCTGGTTGGTCTCGCGCACCCCCAGGGCCGCCGTCGGCTCGTCCATCACCACCACACGTCTCGCCCACGCGGCGACCCGCGCGACCGCGACGGCTTGGCGCTGCCCTCCGGACAGGGTCTCCACCTTCTGGGCGATGGACTGCACCCGGATGCCCAGGTCCGCCATCTGGCGGGCGGACTCGTGCCGCATACCGCGCCTGTCGAGTTGCCGGAAGACGGTGCCGAGCACTCCCTTGCGGCGCTGCTCCCGACCCAGGTACAGGTTCTGCGCGATGTCGAGGGCAGGGGCGACCCCCAGCTCTTGGTAGACGGTCTCGATGCCGGCCCGTCGCGCGTCCAGCGGGTTGCGGAACTGCACGGGCTCCCCGTCGAGGCGCAGGGTCCCCGAGTCGGGGACGACCGCGCCCGTCAGCGACTTGATAAGGGTGGACTTGCCGGCGCCGTTGTCGCCGATCACGGAGAGGATTTCGCCGGGACGCAGGTCGAAGTCGCAGTTGTCCATGGCGACGACGTGCCCGTAGCGCTTGGTCAGCCCGCGTGCCTCCAGCACGTGGGCTGTGGGATCGGTGCCGGTCATCGCACCTGCCTCCTTCGCGCGAGGCGGTCCACGCTCACCGCGACGATCACCAGGACGCCCGTCGCGACCTGCTGGTAGAGCGAGTCGATGCCCGCCTGGGTGAGTCCGTTCTGCAACACGGTCACGATCAGAGCCCCGATGAAGGTCCCCACGACGCCGCCCCGGCCCCCGAAGAGGCTGGTGCCGCCGATGACGACCGCGGTGATGCTGTCGAGATTGCCGTTCACGTACCCGCTGGGGTCGGCGGTCGGTGTGCGGCCCAGTGCCTGCCACGCCGCCAGGGCATAGATCATCCCGGCGACCACGTAGACGCTCAGCAGAACCCGCCGCACCTTGATTCCGGCGAGTTCGGCCGACCTCAAGTTGTCGCCGACGGCATAGACGCGCACGCCCCAGGAGGTCTGGGTGAGGGCGTATCCCAGAAACGCGGTGAGCCCGATCCAGAGCATCACCCCGTAGGTGATGGTGACCCCGCCGATCACCGGCCCGTTGTTCAGGGCGGTGAGGAAGTCGGAGGTGATGGGGAAGCTCTGCGAGTTGGTGTAGAGACGGGCCGCGGCCATGACCACCGACATGACGCCGAGGGTCACGATGAACGGAGGCAGCTTCAGCCACGACACCAGGGCCCCGTTGACCGCTCCGAGTGCCAGGCAGACGACCACGCCGAGCATGGCCGCGAGAACCGGGTCGTGGCCGACGGCCATCTTCCCGATGACCACCGAGCCCAGCACCATGATGGCGCCGTTGGCCAGGTCGATTCCCGATGTCAGGATGATCAGGGTCTGACCGAGCGCCAGGGTGCCGACCACGACGGACTGCTGGGCGATCAGCGCCAGGTTGTCGGGGTTGAAGAACGTGGTCGTCGTGAGGCTGAACACGATGATCGCCGTCACCAGGGCGAGCAGCGGTCCGAAGATCTGGTGAGCGACCAGGCCACGCAGGTCGCGTTGTGCCTGGAGCGGTGTTTCCAGCGCGGCGATCTCGGTCTCCCGCGTGGAGGACGTCGTCACTTCGGTCCCCAGCAGTGCTCAAGACCCCATTCCGAGGTCTGCGACGCGAGGCCCTTCACCGGGGTGTCGGTGACGAGCGCCGTACCGGAGTCGATGATCCCGCCCTGCGGCTTCGTCCCGTCCTTGAGGTAGGCGGCGACGGCCTCGACCGCCTTCTCACCCATCTTGTCGGGGAACTGCATCGCGGTGGCACCGATCACGCCCTTCTTGACGTCCTGTACGCCGCTGCACGCGCCGTCGACCGAGACCAGCAGGGTCTTGCCGCTCAGTCCCTTGTTCTTGATGGCGGTGTGGGCACCGCGCGCGACCGGCTCGTTGATGGTGTACACGACGTTGATGTCGGAGTGCGCCGACAGCAGGTTCTCCATTTCCTGCTGCCCGGTGTCCTCGGTGCCCTTGGTCAGGGCGCTGCCGGCCAGAGCCGACGCGGAGATGCCGTATCCGGCCAGGAATCCCTTGTGCCGGTCGGCCGCCGGCGCGTCCGACAGGTCGAAGTCCAGCATCGCGACGCGGGGCTTCGCCGGTGCGGACGCCTTGGCCCACTGCCCGATGAGCTTTCCGGCGGCGACGTTGTCGGTGGCGAACGTCGCGTCCGCGACGCTGTCGGGACTGAGCGGCGCGTTGACCGCCAGGACCAGGATGCCTTGGTCCTTGGCCCGCTTGAGGACTCCGTTGAGAGCGGTGGCGCTGGCCGGGGTGACCACGATCGCCTTCACCTTGTTGGCGATCATGTTCTCGATGGCCGTCACCTGCGTCGCGGAGTCGCCGGGCGTCTTGGCCTCCGCCTTCATGACCTTCCAGCCCTTGGCCTTGGCGGCATCCTCCGTCGCCTTCTCCAGCGTGCCGAAGAACGGGTTGCTGAGGTTCAGGGCGACGACGCCGATGGTCGGCTTTCCGTCGGCGTCGCCTCCACCGTTCCCGCCACAGGCCACGGCGGCGAGGGCACAGGTGAGGGTGAGGGCCGAAACTCTGAACCCGGTGGAGCGAGGAGCACATCTGATGTTCTTCATTGACCCGGTCCTCATCAATTGGGGCTGCCCGTTGGGCCCGAAGGGGCTCCCGATGTCCTGTGATCGGCGTGACGGGATGTAACGTCGATGCTGCGCATCATTAAGTTGACTGTCAAGCATAAGTATAGGATTTATGCGTGTTGGCCGACATAATAGGGTCGTTCACTGTGCCGATCGAATACGGAACGGGAGCACGATGACCGATAGAACGCCTGCGGCCTCCTCGGGTCCGGTGCCCTGGCACCCCCATGACGGACCAGGCCACATCCTGGAACTGATCACGACCGGTCGGGCACAGACGCGCAGCGGTATCGCACGGATCACGGGGCTCTCCCGGTCGACCGTGAGCCAGCGCCTCGACGCCCTGCTCGAGGCCGGTCTGGTTTGGGAGGGCGGCACCAGCGCGTCCTCGCGCGGGCGCCCCTCGCGCGCGCTCCATCTGAACGCTGCCGCAGGAATCATCATCGCCGTCGACATCGGCGAATCGCGTACGCGCGTGGCGGTCACCGACCTTGAGGCGAAGGTCCTCTCCGACAGTGTGGAGCCGCTCGTTCTGAGCGAGGGGCCCCGGACGCTGCTCGGCAGGATCACGGCCACGGTGCACGAGGTCATCCGGGACGCCGGCGCCGAGGGGAAGCCGGTCGCGGGCATCGGCCTCGGGCTGCCCGCCCCCGTCGACTACGAAGCCGGACACGTGCTCGGCTGGTCCATCATGACCGGCTGGGACAACTACGACATCCGTGCCCACCTTCGTGCCGACTGGCCGGTACCCATCCTCATCGACAACGACGTCAACCTGCTCACCCTCGCGGAGCACCGGCGGTTCTGGAGCGACCAGCGGAATCTGCTCTACATCAAGGCCGGGACGGGCGTGGGCAGCGGAATGGTGATCGACGGCCATGTCCATCGGGGAACCCAGGGGGCGGCGGGGGACATAGGGCACGCGCATGTGAGCGGATTCGGCGACCCTCAGTGCCGATGCGGCAACCAGGGGTGCCTGGAATCACTCGTCGGCGGCTGGGCGCTGGCCCGTGATCTGCGCGAGGGCCGGGATGCCCAGGGAGGGGACGCCCGTTATGTCGTGGACCGCGTCAGGCATGGTGACAGTCGTGCGCTCGCCGCGCTCAGGAGGGCCGGCCGGGTACTGGGCGAGTCCGCCGCCTACGCCACCAGCCTTCTCAACCCTGACGTCATCGTCCTGGGAGGACTCCTCGGCACCACGGGGGGCCATCTGATGGCTGGCGTCCGCGAGGTCGTGTACCAGCGCTCGCTGCCGCTGGCCACACGGCAACTGCAGATCGTCACCACCAGATACAAGTCCCACGCCGGGATCACCGGAGCCGCCTTCCTCGTGCGCGACCACGTACTGGCGCCCTCCACCCTCGACTCGGCGCTGGCGGCGGGGAGTTCGCCGTTCTCCGCGCCGTGATGCCGGCCTCGGCGCGGGCACGTCGCGGACCGGGGCCCTGCCCTCCGTGAGGCCGGCCCGCCGGCGACCGCAGGGCGGGGCGCCCGGAGGGCCCGGCGGGGATCGAGCACCGGCGGCGCCGGGGGCGCGGCCACGAGGCGGCGGGACTCAGGACACGGCTGTCCGCCGAGGTCGCCCGCCGCCCGAGCGGGTCCGGGCTCCAGGCCCAGGCGGTGTGAGTGATCCCGGGGAATGCTCCGGAGCTCGGCGCTCCTCCGCAGCAACGGCGCTACGTCTGGCCAGAGCCACGTAAGTGTGTGCGCCGACAGATCCCCGGATCAGCGGCGACCCGCCGGATCGTCGCCTCGGGCCGCGACGCGTACAACGCAACCGCGTCCGCCCTGAACTCCGACGGATGGTTCTTCATGACCACGAGATGTCCGTTCACAGTGTGAACCCCCGCACTTCTCAGGGTACTTGGTGCCTGCTTCTACGGTGGCGGCATGGCAGATCAGCGGGACGCGGAAGAGTCCGCCGCACAGGTCACCGCCGTCTGGGAGCGCATCGAGAAATGGCTGAACACCCATGCCCCGGCGCCCGCCGCACCGCTCCGTCCTACGGCCGGTGATCCGACTGCCGCCGACGTACCGGGCTCGTTACCCCACGCCTCTGGAGCACCACCTCGATCTCTGGCATGCTCTCGTCAACGCAACGCGCGTAGAGCTGATCAGACCTCAAGGAGGACAGAACATGTGCCAGCAATGCGGTCCGGCCGACTGCGCGTCCGGCGAGCGGGGGAACCAGCGGTCCACGGGACCGTCTCGCAGAAGCCTGCTGCTCGGCGCCGGGGCCGGGCTCGGGGTGGTGCTGACGGGGCTGCCGAGCCTGACCCCGGCGGCCTCGGCGGCAACGCTCAAGGACGGCCAGTGGTGCAACCCCGCCCAGGGCCGATTCCCCGCGGGCGGGCAGTACGGCGCGCCGCGCGGCGGAGTCCCGCACGCCGGCCAGGACGTCTCCAACCCGACGGGGACAGCCGTCTACGCCGCCGCGGCCGGAACCGTGATACGGCGCGGCTCCAACGTCCTCACCGGACGCACCGGGAACGGCCTGGTCATCTCGCACGGCGGTAATCGGTACACCTATTACGGGCATCTCAATGCGTTCCGGGTGGCCCTCAACGCCAAGGTCGCCGCCGGCCAGCGCATCGGCGACATGGGTGCCACGGGCAACGTGACCGGGCCTCACCTGCATTTCGAGACCCACACGGGAGCGCTCGGGTCCACGACCAACCCCGTCACCTTCCTCTCCGCACGCGGTGTGCGCCTGGGCGGCGGCTGGCCCACCCTCGACCCCGGAGCCGCGGGGGCGACCGTTCGGGTCGTCCAGTACCTGATCACCCAGCGCGGCACCGCGTTGACCGCCGATGGTGACTACGGCTCGCTGTCGGTCAACGCGGTCAAGAAGTTCCAGTCCTCCAAGGGTCTGGTGGCGGATGGTCAGGTCGGCCCCAAGACCTGGCCGGTGCTGGTCTATTCACTTCAGCGGGGCGGCTCGGGATCACACGTGCGCGCCCTTCAGACGGCGCTGAACAAGCACAGTGCGGGGCTGGCCATCGACGGCGACTTCGGGTCGGTGACCGACTCCGCCGTACGCTCCTACCAGAGCGTCAACCGCCTGACCGTCGACGGCCAGGCGGGCCCGAAGACCTGGGAGGCACTGGTCGGGTGACGGCCCGGCTGACAGGCACCGACGGATTGCGTCCTCCCGGCCGCGGACGACCGGCCCCGAACGACCAGCCGCGAACACCTTCCGCTCGGAAGGCCGGAACGCACAGGGGCCGGTGACACCTCGGCCCTGACGGGCCGGGGGCAAGGGAGAACGGCGCAGCCGCGGGGCCCACAGGGCCCGGCGGCACCACCCCGGCCGACCCCCTCGCGCAGCCGCGGGCAAAGCGCCTCATGGTTCGCGCGAGGGCGCGGAGAGCGAACGGGCCGGGCCACCGGGCACACCGACCGGCTCGGCCCCGACGGAACCGCCCTGGCCCAGTTCCTCCTCACCACCTGCCGAGGGCCGCTGCCGGAAGGCCGTACCGCCGCTTCCGCCACCGAGGGGCGTTCGACCCGATGATCAGCCCGGAGGCGACGGCCTCCTATGCCGGTGTGGCCCTGCTGGGAGCGATGTCTCCTGGTCCGGACTTCGCTCTGGTCAGCCGATTCGCGGCGCTCAACGGCCGGGCCGCGGGACTCGGTGCCGGCGCGGGGGTCGCAGCCGGTATGGCGGTGAACACGGTCGCAGCCGTGGTCGGCGTCGGCGCGGCGCTCGCGGCCTCGCCGTCCCTCTTCCGCGCCATTAGCCTGGCCGGCGCCGCATATCTCGTGTACCTGGGCGTCCGCTCGCTGCTCGCGATCCGCACGGTGGCAGGCGGTGCGCTCCAGGCAGCCGGTGCGCGGAACGCGGGCGCACATGTGCCGTGAGTCGCCTTCCGGCAGGGTCTGGTCACCAATGTGCTCAACCCCAAGTCCGTCGTGTTCCTGGTCGCACTGCTCCCGCAGTTCCTGACGGACCACTCGACCTGGACGGACAAGGCCGTGCTCGGCACGGTCACCGTCCTGGCGGTGCTTGTCTGGTTCACCGCGGTCGCCCTCGCCGTCGGCGCCTTCCAATCCGTATTCCGGTGCCCGGGTGCCCGGCGCGTCTTGAACGCCGCCACGGGTCTGGTTCTCATCGGACTCGCGGGGTACCTCGTCCTGTCCGCATAGCCCCATGCTCCGCCTGAACACGCTCCACATCGGAGCCGATGAGGAAGGTGCCGCGTCGTTGGCACGTCCGGTACCTTCCGGCCCTGCATCGCGGGACGATCCGCGGCCGGCTCCGCTGTCCCATGGCGCTTCCTTCCCACCCGCATGCGAACCTCCTGAGCGACGGCGCCGCGGCTGCAAGACCGCTGGGTATCCGCCGTCGAGAGCGATGGGTGGTATTTCGGCCACCGGACCCGGAACGGAAACGGGCGGAGCGTAGCCGCTGCCGTTCCCGTATTGATGTCACTACCGGATCTCGTCACCCATACGGGTGCATATTCCCAGCGGCGGCCATGAAATCCATCCGCGAGCCTCAAGATATTCATTGTCCACGAACTCTTCGCGGGCATCGCTACAGGAGGTTTGGAAATTGCATCGTTTCGGGGCCGCAACCGTACTCGCTGCCGCGGGTGCGCTTTCCGTATTCGCGCCAGTGGCCTATGCCGCTCCTGCGGACGGCGGTGACGTCGTCGTATTCCGGACCGAAGTCACTCCGGTCACCGCGTACGAGAATCCGCGGGGTTGCCACAAGCTCCCGATCGACTCCCATGTCCTGGTGAACCGGAGCGACCGCCCGGTGACCGTGCACGGGGACCCGTTCTGCCTCACGCCGGGGCTGGTCGTACAACCGGGGTACGGGGCCCACGTCGTGCCCGGCAGCGGCAGCTTCTCCGCCTGATGAACGACTCGACACGCGCGGCCCCCGCGAGTGACGAGGTGCGACTGCCTCGGCAGGCCCCGTCGCCGGGAGCGGGGGGCGGCCGGCCCGCCGAGCTGGTGGTCGTCGGACTGGGGCACGTCGGGCTGCCGCTGGCGCGCGCCGCCTGCACCGCCGGGATCCGGACCGTCGGACTCGATGTCTCCTCCCGGGTCGTGTCCGCTCTCGCCTCCGGTCGTTCACATGTCGGCGGTGTCGCGGACGACGAGGTCGCGGAGATGGTGGAGCGAGGCTTCCGCGCCACGGTCGATCCCGGTGTCCTGCGTGGAGCGCGCACCGTGGTCATCTGTGTGCCCACCGGGCTCACCTCGGACGGTGGACCGGACCTCTCAGCGATCGAGACGGCCACCGCGGAAGTGGGCCGCGCGCTCACCGCCGGAACTCTCGTGGTCCTGGAATCAACAAGCCACCCGGGTACCACGGAAGGCATCGTCAAACCACTGTTGGAAAGGGGGAGCGGACTTGTCGCGGGACAGGACTTCCAACTCGCCTACTCCCCCCAGCGCATTGACCCAGGAAATCTGGAATGGGGAGTGGAGAACACGCCGAAAATCGTCGGCGGATACACCCCGGAATGCGCGAGACGCGCGGTCGCCTTCTATTCCGGATTCATTCGAAATCTCGTTCTCGCAAAAGGTGTCGACGAGGCCGAGATGGCCAAACTCCTGGAGAACACCTACCGCTATGTCAATATCGCCCTGATCGACGAGGTGGCGCTTTACTGCCACCAGGTCGGGATCGATGTCTGGGACGTCCTGCACTGCGCTGGGACGAAACCTTTCGGTTTCGACCGATTCACCCCCGGGCCGGGCGTGGGAGGACACTGCATCCCCGTCGATCCGCGCTACCTGGCCGCCCAGGCCGAACGACAGGGCTACTCCTTCCGGTTGCTGGCCGCCGCCCGGGAAGTGCTCGACGCCATGCCGAGTCATGTCGCCGGGCGGGTGCTCGAACTGCTCGACGCCCACGGCATCAAGGCCGAGGGGGCCCGGGTGCTGCTCCTCGGTGTCACCTACAAACCGGACGTGGCCGACACCCGTGAGACACCGGCCCGCTCCATCGCGGCCCGCCTGCTGGAGGCCGGGGTCCAGGTCAGCTACCACGACCCGTACGTGGAGGACTTCCGCGTACGCGAGGACCCGCTCCCCCGGGCCACCGGACTGCGGGAGGCGGTCGGCACGGCCGACCTCGTCGTCCTCCTGCAACCCCACTCCTGCTACGACCCCCAGGCACTGAGCCGCTGCGGTCGGCCCGTGCTCGACACCCGGGGTGCACTCACCGGGCGGCTCGTCACCCCGCTCTGAACCCGCCGGCACGCCTACGTATCCACGTTCCTGTTTTCGCGACCCCACCCCTTGCAGCGGGTGGTGGCCCCCCTGCTCGCACGCCGGTCCGGCGTGCGCGGCCGGGCACCGTTCCTCCGGTCCGCCGGTGACCGGGCCCGGTTCTTCACCGCGACACCGCGCGCGGTTTCCGAGAAACATGAGAAGGAGTACAGACATGAGCAATGCCCTGGCCAAGGACCGACTGCGCAAGCGTTTCGCCCGCTGGGACGTGGACGGCAACGGCCTGCTGGAGCTGGAGGACTTCAAGCAGGAGGCCGCCCGCATCGCCGCCGGGTTCGGCGCGACGCCGGACTCCCCCGGGGTACAGGCGCTGCACGGCGCCTTCGAGGCCCTCTACACCCACCTCGCCGAGCAGTCCGGGAGCAGCGCCCAGGCGGGCATCTCCGAGCAGAGCTTCCTGCAGGTCACCGAGCAGCTCCTGTTCGCCGAGGGCGAGGCGGCGTTCAACCGCGCCCTCTCGCCGGTGGTGAAGGCCCTCGTCACCCTCTCCGACAGCGATGGCGACGGAATGCTCAACGCCTCCGAGTTCGAGGCGTGGCTCAGCGGGATCGGTCTGCCGCGCACCGAGGCCGCCGAGACCTTCCGCAAGATCGACGAGAACGGTGACGGGCAGCTGAGCGAGGACGAACTGCTGCGTGTGGTGCGCGAGTACCACTACGGGCGCCTCGACGTCGAGCTGCTGGGCTGAGCCGAGCCCGCCACAAGCCGGGGCCGGTGGCCGGACTTCTCGTCCGGCCACCGGCCCCGGTGCGTTCGCTCGGCCGTCGCGTTCTTCTCTGCCGTCGCGTCTTCTCTTCTCCCGGTTCCGGTTCCTCCAGGTCTTCAGTCCTTTCCGACCGTCGGCGCAGGGGCGAAGACCACCGGGAACTCGGGACGCAGATCGAGCGAAGCCCCGGTCAGCAGAACGGGGTTGTGGACCAGAATGTTGTAGTGGTTCGGGAAGTGGCAGCCGTCGAAGCCGAGTACCGGCCCCACCTCGGTGTCCCCGATCCGCAGCACGTCCCCGCGGTCCACCACCCCGCCGCACTCCATCTCGGCGAAGCCGAGAAAGCCGACACGGTCGATCCTGGCCCCCGCGACCGGGTCCCACTGGTCCGTCACCACCAGCTCGTGCACCTCCCCCGCGCTCACACAACGGCTGGCCCACTCCAGCAGGCTCATGCCTCGATCCGTCCGGCTGTGCAGCAGCACCTTGACCAGGGTGGCGCGCACCGCCCGCTTGGGACCGTCCTCGACGGTGTTCCTCATGCCCCGGCCTCCCGGGTGTCCGGGCACCGGACCGGCCGGGGTACGAACGGCGTGTCCCGGTGGGCCGCCTCGTGCGCGTACGCCGCGGCGACGAGGTCGAGGCAGGCGAGCCCCCCGCCCGCGGCTCCGTACCCGTTCCCGGCGCGGTTCGCGTGCCCGCCCGAAGGGCCGTTCCCCCTTCCGGCTCCGGTTCCGTCGCGGGCCGCGTCCACGGCGGCGCACAGCCCGGCGAACTCCGCGAGGATCCGCTCGTACTCGTGCCACAGCGAACCCTTGAAGCCCGGGTGCCCGGCGAGCAGGTCGGCGTGGAGTGCGCGTCCGTCCGCGAGGGTCACGGTGATGTCCTTGGCCTCCCCCGGGTACGACCAGTCGAGCAGCACCTCCGCCTCCGCGCCGTCGGCCGCCCGCAACCGCAGGTGGGCCGTGCGGTCCACCCCGGCGGCGTCACGACCGACGAACGCATGCGTCAGTGAGACGTCGCCGAGCAGTCCGCGTACGAGGTCGAAGGCGTTGGGTCCGTTGTCGGCGACACATCCGCCCCCGCAACGCTCGGGCTCCAGGTACCAGGACTCACCTCCGGTGTGTTCCTCGATGCGTTCCAGGTAGCGCACCCGGACCGTCCGCACGGGTGAGCCCGCGGCCGTGACGGCGGCGAGCAGGGTCCCGAAGGCGTCGTTGTGACGGCGGTGGAAGGCGGTGAGCAGCGGGGTGCCCGACTCGGCGGCCAGAGAGGCGAGTTCACGCCCCTGCTCGGCGGTGAGCGCGAGGGGCTTCTCGACGCAGACCGGTACGCCGGCGGTGAGTGCCGCCCGGCACACCTCGGTGTGGGCGTCGTTGGGAACGGCGACCACGACACCGTCGAGGGCGGCCTCCCGCACCATCGCGGCGGCGTCGGTCCATCCGGGCACCGCGCCGCCGTGTCGGCGCAGCGCCTCGGGGCGGGCGTCGCAGACCGCGGCGAGCCGCCAGTGCGGGGAGTGCTCCAGGGCGGCCAGATAGTAGCGGGAGATGGCGCCGAGGCCGATCACACCGAGGGCCGCACGTGGGGTCGTCACGGGCGTTCGCCTCCCGCGTGCTCGTCCCGCTGCCGGCGCTCTGCGTCCCGGGGGCGAGGGGCCTCTTGCGGGAGGGCCCCGGGCGCTTCCTCCCCGGGGGCGGAGTGACTGGGGGCGGAGTGACCGGGGAGGGGGTGGCCGGGCAGGGAGTGACCGGTGCCGAACAGTCCCAGTCCGGTGAGTTCGGCGTGGAGCCAGGCGGGCAGCGGGACGCCCTCGCTCCGCCGGTGCAGCGCTTGTTCGGCCTCCCGCCAGCCCGGGTAGCGGACCTCCTCGTCGGTACCGGGGGCAGGCGGGCCGGCGTTCACGGCGGAGAAGAGTTCCCGCATCGCCTCGGCGAAGCCGTCGCCGGGGCGCAGCCGTCCCGGGTCGACGGCGAGCAGCAGAAAGCCGATGCCGTCGTCGGTCCCCCGCGTGTCCTCGTCATCCGTCGGGACCTGTGGGGCGGGTCCGGTGGCGCTTCCGGAGAGTCCGGCGGCGAGCACTTCGACGGCCAGGGCGAGGCCGAAGCCCTTGTACGCCCCGGTCTCCGGGTCCCCGCCGAGCCAGCGCAGCCGGGCCTCGCCGCGGTCGTAGGCGCCGGGGTCGGTGACGGGGGCGCCGTGCTCGTCCTCCAGCCATCCGGGCGGTACCGGCTCTCCGCGCCGGGCGGCGAGCCGGAGCCGTCCCGTGGGTACGGCCGTGGTGCTCATGTCGAGGACGAAGGGGTGGCCGGGGAGGGCGGGGGCGGCCACGGCCAGGGGGTTGGTGCCGAGCAGCGGCAGCGCGCCGCCGGGGGGCGGGACGAGCCGTTGGCCGCCGCAGTTGCTCGCCACGAGACCGACCATGCCGGCCGCGGCGGCCCGGGCCGCGTGGAAGCCGGCACAGCCGAAGTGGGTGCCGCCGCGCACGGCGACGAGTCCGATGCCGTACTTCCGGGCCCGTGCCACGGCATCGTCCATCGACTCGGCCGCCGCCCACAGCCCGAGGGCGCGCCGGTGGTCGACGACGGCGCAGGCACCGAGGTCGGTCACGGTGGCGGGTTCGGCGTGCGGGTCGCAGCGCCCGGATTCCAGCAGCGGAAGGTAGAGCCGGGCGAGGTTGAACAGCCCGTGCGAGGCGAATCCACTCAACTCGCCGTGGCAGAGCGCCTCTGCGGCGGTGCGGGCGCGGGCGGCGGGAAGGCCGCGGCGGGTGAAGAGGCCGGTGAGGGCATCGAGCAGCCGTTCGTGGGCGACGAGGACGGGGGGTGCCTCGGCCGGTCGGACGGTGGTGGTCATCACGCGGTGGTACTGCCTTTCGGGTGAGTGCTCCCCGGGGCGGGGACGGGTGGTGCGGGCTCTTCGGTGAGTTCGCCCGTGGGTTCTCCGGAAGGTTCTCCGGAGAGTTCTCCGACGGGCTCACCCGCCCGTGCTCCGGCGGGCTCCGCGGAAAGCGTTTCGACGGGTTGTCCGGCGGGGTCTTCGACAGGTGCTTCGATGGGTTCCTCGGCGGGCTGCCGCGCAGGCGCTCGCGCGGGTTCCTCGGCGAAGGCCCCCAGCAGGCGGGCGACGATCCGGGCGAAGCGCTCCAGGTCTTCGAGGTCGATGAACTCCCCTCGCGCGTGCGCGTGGTTGGCCTCCAGGGAGCCCGGGCCGAGGACCGTGGTGTGGGTTCCGGGCAGTCCGCCCGCCCAGATCGCGTCGCAGGTGAAGCCCGGGTCGTCGGAGGGTGCGGGAAGGGCCCCGGCCGCGGCCAGCAGTGCCTCGGCCCACGGGTCGTCGTTGCGCAGGGCCGGCAGGTCCCGTTTGTCCCAGCGCAGCCGTACGAGCCGGGCGGCGTCCTCGGCGGTGCGGGCGAACGCGCGGGTGGCGCCGAACCGTTCGGCGAACGCGGTCAACCCGGAGTCGAGGGCGTCGGTGAGGGCTGCGGCGAGCCGCGCCCCGTCGGCCTCGGTGCCGTAGGAGAGGTTGAGGAGGAGGGTGCCGGTGCCGTAGACGCGGTTGTGGAGTTCGCCGGTGTGCAGCCCGGCGACGCAGACGCGTGTGCCGGGTACGGCCCCGTCGAGCCGGTGGGCCAGGTGCTGGGCGAGGTGGCCGAGCAGGACGGTGGCGTTGTGCCCGGCCTCGGGCCGGTCGTCGATGGCGTCCTCGCCCTCGACGGTGATGCGCGCGGTCATGGCGGCGGTCGCGCGGGGCAGCGAGCGCAGCCCGGTCGGCTCGCAGAAGACGTTGAGCCGTCCGTAGTGGCCGGAGGCGATCAGCGGGCGGGTGCCGTAGGTGCCCATCGCCCCGCCCTCCTCCCCCGCCACGGCCTGCACGAGGACGGCCACGTCCCGGCCGAGAGCCGGGTGCGCGACGGCCGCCGCGCGGATCCCGGCGAGCAGGGCCACGGCAGGGCCCTTGGCGTCGGCGGCTCCCCGGCCGTGGAAGCGGCGGCCGTCGAAGCGGACCGGTTCGGCGCCCGCCACGGTGTCGAGATGCACGTTGAACATGAGCGTGCGGGCGGGCGGCAGCGGGGGGCCCAGGCGCAGCAACAGGCTGGGCTGGGCGGCGAGGAAGCCCGGGTCGGCGCGGGCCGCCTCCCGCACCACTGCGGGGACGCCCGGTCGTTCCAGCCAGCATGGATCGGCGGGGGCGTGTCGTACGACGCTCAGCCCGCAGGGTGCGGCGGCCCCGGCGTAGAGCTCCTGGGCGGTGCGCAGGGGCCGTTCGTCGGTGGTGCCGCCCTCCAGGGGACCGACCGTGGGCAGCTCCAGCAGGCGCAGGAGGAGTTCGTGATCGCTCGCGCGCAGGAGGGGCGGGGGCGGGAAGGGCGTCGTCATGGGATGCCTCCTCCCAAGCCGCCACCCGTCGCTGCGCCTCCGGCCGAGGCTGCGCCCGGCTGCGTGCCACTGGTCCGGCCCTCTCCCCTCGGGGTGCCTCCTCCCGAGCCGTCGCCCGTCGGTGCGCCCAGGATCTCCGCCAGGCGGCGGCCGGCCCGGACGAAGAGGTCCGCCGCGTCCTCGCCCGCACGGGCCAGTCCCTCGTGGGGGCGCACCGCGAGGTGGGGTTCGATGGAGTACGCGCCGCCGTACGCTGCCTCCGCGAGCAGCCGCAGGCAGGTGCGGACCTCGGCCTCTCCGTCGCCGGGCAGCGTGTAGGCGATCCGGCCCTTCACGTCGCGCACGGCATCCTTGACGTGCACATGGTGCACGTATGGCAGGAGCGGGCGCAGCAGTTCGACGGCCCGGTAGCCGTACGGCACGCCGTTGCCGATGTCGAACAGCAGGCGCAGGGCGGGGCTGTCCACCTCCTCCAGGAGGTGCAGGGCGCGTTCCGCGTCGGCGCCCGCCCAGCCGGCGCAGTTCTCGTGGAGCAGGGTGAGTCCGGCCGTCTCGGCACGTTCCGTGAGGTGGTGCAGCCTTTCGACGGACCGGCGCCCCCATTCCACCTCCGGCAGCCCGTCGTTGGGGTACGACATCACCCTGATGCGTCGGCAGTCCAGGAGCTGCGCGTACTCCTCCAGGACGCGCAGTTCGCCGATGTCCAGGGCGAAGTCGGAGGTGATGGGGCGGGCCCAGTTGCCGATGCGGGAGGCGAGGCAGACCACGTGGACGCCCGCCTCGGCAAGGCGCCGGGCCATGGTGCGGACCTCGTCGCGAGGGAGGTCGGCCAGCGGGGTGCCGTCGACGGAACGGAGTTCGACGGCGGTCCAGCCGAGCGTCCGGACGGCGGCGAGCTGGCCGTCCAGGCTCGCGGCGGCCTCGTCGGTGAGACCGGCCAGGACCGGGCGCGTCGTCGGCCCGGAGGGCTCGGGGGCCGCAGGGGCGGAGGTGATGTGGTGGTGTGTCATAGCAGGGCCTTCGCCTCGCAGACCAGACGGGCCGCCTCCGTGGTGGTCGCGAAGTACCCCTGCGCCGAACCAGGGGAGCCGTCGGCGGCGAAACCCTGGTAGGCGGAGTGGAAGAAGGCGAGAAGGGCGTCGTCGCGGAAGATCTGGGGTGCACGGCCGGGGAGTTGGAGCTGGGCGTGGTTGTCGTCCTCGCCCACCGGATAGTGCGCGACGAGGGTGGCGTCCCGGAACTCCAGTTCCGCGCTGCGGCGGCGGACGGGCGAGGTCAGGTCCGAACGCAGCGTGGTGCGGACCCCGCTGCCGTGGTGCAGTTCCACCCGCGCCCCGCCGAGGTGCGGGCGCGCCTCCTGGTCGGTGCGCAGTTCGGTGCAGGAGGCCCGTACGACCTGGGCCGGGCCGCAGAGGTGTACGGCGAGGGCGAGGGCGTGCGGGATCTCCACTTCCAGCGCGGTGCGGTGGGAGCCCGAGGCGAGGGACCGGGTGAAGCGCGGTTTGTCCTGGTCGATGGCGAGCCGCCGCAGCGGACCGTACGGCTGTTCCGTGACCAACTTTCTCAGGCGTCTGGTGAGTTCGGCGGCCAGCCAGTGGGTGACGGCCATGAGGCCGAGGCCCGCCCGCTCGCGCAGCCGCAGCAGGGAGGCCAGTTCGTCCCGGGTGGTGGCGATCGGTTTCTCGATCAGCAGGTGTCTCACTCCGTGGTCGGCCAGTTGGCGCAGCAGCGGCAGCCGGTCGTGCGGCGGGGTACACACATGGGCGACGGTCGCCCGAGGGTCGCGTACGCGGCGCAGGGCCTGCTCCGGGGAGGTGGTGAGGTCCACGCCCGACAGGTCGCGTGCGAGATCGGGGCGCGGGTCGCAGCCGACCACCGGCCCCAGTGGGATCTGCCGGGAGCGCGCCAGATTCCGGAGCGCCTTGAGGTGAAGCCCGGCTCCCGAACGTCCGAGTCCTATGACCAGGGGTTGTAACAACGTGGCTCCTTCGAGGAGGGAGTGCGAGGAGGGAGGAAGTGCGGAGGGGAGCGGCGAGGTGGGTACGTGGTGGTCGTCGGGGCGTGGCGGCATGTCCCTGGCTGTGGTGGGTGGGGTCGGGCGGGTGGGGTCGGGTGCGCGCCGTCGCGCGGTGGAGGGTGCGACGGCGCGGAGAAGGTTCCAAGCGAACCGGGGCGGAAGGGCGGGTGCCCCGCCCTTCCGCCCCGGTTCGCTCGCCTTCACGCCTGCTCGCGCCGCCGCGTTCCGGTTCCGTTGCCGGTGTTCCGAGTACGCCCCGTTCCCGGTGGTCTCGGGTGTGGGCCATCCCCGGGGCCCGGTGCGTTTCGCTCCCGATGTGTTGCGTTCCCGGTGTGTTGTGTTCGCGAGGTGCTTCTACGCGGACCCTTTCGACACCTCCACGCCGTCGTCAAGCAGAGTTGGAAATGAGCACCGCAAAGTGTGAAAGCGGAAGGCTTCCGCTGTCGGCCGGGTTTCCCTTCGGACACGCTGATCCCACATGCACCGCAGATCGGGAAGGGCATCAGGTGGGGGCCGGTTTGGACATCAACAGCCTTACGGGCATAGGGAATCGAAGCGAGGAGCCGGATCCTGGAGGATGCTCGTCGCCCATCCCCTTCTTCTCCCAGGAGAAGGGATTCCAACGGCTGTGGCCGCTGGTCGAACGGAACCTTGAGCGCGTGTTCGACAGTGGGAAGTTCTCCCACGGCGCTCAGGTCGCGGAATGGGAAGAGGCGCTTTCCGCCCTCACCGGAGCCCGGTACGCCGTCGCGGTGAACAGCGGTACGGACGCGCTGGTGCTGCTGCTGCGCGCCTGCGGGCTGCGCCCCGGTGACGAGGTGCTGGTGCCGGCGTACTCGTTCTTCGCGACCGCGTCCGCCGTGGTCCTCGCGGGCGGTGTCCCCCGCTTCGTGGACATCGACCCCGCCACCTACGCCATGGACCCGGTGGCTCTGGCCGAGGCGGTCACCCCCGCCTGCCGCTTCGTGATGCCCGTGCACCTCTTCCACGGGATGGCGGACATGGCGGCGATCGGGGAGGTGGCGCGCGCCCACCGGCTGACGGTCGTGGAGGACAGCGCCGAGGCCATCGGGATGCGGCGGGGCGGCCGGCACGCCGGGCTCTTCGGGGCGGGCGGGGTGCTCTCGTTCTTCCCCAGCAAGACCCTCGGCGCCCTCGGCGATGCCGGGGCCGTCCTCACCGACGATCCCGAACTGGCTTGCGCGGTGGACGCGTTACGCCACCACGGACGGGCCGGGCGCACTCTCGACAACTTCCCGGCGATCGCCACGGAGAGCAGTCGGCCCGGGGTGAACAGCAAGATGGACGACCTCCAGGCCGCCGTGCTGCTGGCGAAGTCGACCACGCTGGAGGAGGACATCGCCCGCCGTGCCGCCCTGGCGGCCCGCTACACCGAGCGGTTGCACGGAATGCCTGGCGTGCTACGACTGCCGCGGTCCACCGCCCGCCCCGAGCGGGGCGACCGTGATGTCTTCTACGTCTATCTGATCGAGGCCGAGCGGCGCGACGCCCTCGTCGCCCACCTCGACAGCCGCGGGATCGGGACCGAGGTCTACTACCCGGTGCCCTTGCACCGGCAGCCGGCCTTCGCCGGTCTCGGCTGCCGGGACCGGCGGTTCCCGCACGCCGAGGCCGCAGCCGGGCGGGCCGTGGCGCTGCCGCTGTACCCGGACCTCGGCATCGAGGAGGTCGACCGGGTGTGCGAGGCGATCGCCGACTTCTCCATCCCGCGAAACCCCCGGGCGCCGCGTGCCGCAAAAGCCCCGCCCACCGGACGCGCGGCGGGTGGCGAGGCGGGGGCGGAACAGGCGGGGGCCGGAGACGCTCCCCACGGCACGCACGATGCGGACGCGGCCCCCGTGACACCGGACGCGGCTCCCGCAACACCCTACGCCGACGCGCCTCCCCCGAAACCTGGCACTCCCCCCGCAACACCCGACCCCGACACGGCTTCCCCGACACCGGCCGCCGACGCCACGTCCCGCACCGCCCCCGTCCCCTTCTTCCCCCGGCATCTCTTCGAAGCCGACCGGAAGGAACTGATCGGCCTCTTCCGCGAGGTGGCCCTGGACCCCTCCCAGCGCTTCATCCTCGGTTCGCGCACCGAGGAGTTCGAGCGGGTGCTGCGCGATTCCCTCGGTGCGTCCGACGTGGTGCTCTGCGGCAGTGGCACCTCGGCGCTCGAACTCGTCCTCACCGCGATGGAAGTGGGCCCCGGCGACGAGGTGGTGGTTCCCGCCTTCGGGTGCGCGCCGCTGGCCGCCGCCGTGGTCGACATCGGGGGCACCCCGGTCTTCGCGGACATCGACCCGCACACCATGGTCGTCGACCCGGATGACGTGGAGCGCCGCATCGGTCCCAGGACCGCCGCGCTGATGCCCGCCCACATGTTCTCCGTCATGGCCGACATGCCGCGCTTCACCGACCTCGCCCGGCGCCACGGACTGCGGCTCGTGGAGGATTCGGCCGTCGCCCAGGGAGCCGTCCTCGGCTCCACCCCGGCGGGGCTGTGGGGCGATGCCGGGGTCTTCTCGTTCGTACAGGTGAAGTCCTGCGGGATGCCGGGCGAGGGCGGAGCCGTGGTGACCCGCAATCCACGACTGGCCGAGCGGGTGCGGATGCTGCGCAACCACGGGCAGGACGGGCGGCAGCGCTTCGTGCACCATCTCGTCGGCCGCAACAGCCGCTTCGACGAGGTGCAGGCAGCCTTTCAACTGCACCGTTTCGACGGTTTCCCGGAACGGCTCGAACGGCGCGCACGGATCGCCGACTACTACACCGAACGCTTCGCCCCGCTCGCCGAACAGGGAATCGTTCCGCCCCCGGCGGGCCGCGACGGCCGCTGCTACTACGTCTACACCCTGCTCGTCGAGGAACGGGACGCGCTCCGTGCCCACCTCGGCCGCGCCGGGGTCGCCAGCCATGTCTACTACCCGTTGCCGCTGCCCGAGCAGTCCGCCTTCGCCCGGTACGCGCCGGCCAGCCAGGAGTGGCCCCGGGCCCGGGCCGCGGCTGCCCGCGCGCTGTCACTGCCGGTGCATCACCTGCTGACCGACGCCGAGGTGGAGCGCGTCGCCGACCGTGTGTGCGCCTTCGCGGCCGGGCGCTGAGCCGGGTCGGGCCCCGGTCTCCGGCGCCGAGACCACCGGGCCCCGATCCCAGGTTCCGGCCCCGGGCGTCGAGACCACCGGGCCCGGGCCCGCCATGTACGGCCGGTGCCACGAGCGGTCCGGCGCGGGGCTCATCCGGTCCCGTGCCGGCTCGGTCCGGACGAGCCGAGGCGTACTCCAGCCGCCCGGCCCGTACCCCGCACACCCGAAACACAACCGACCCTGACCGCCCGACCGTGTCCGCCCGACCCTGACCGCCCAACCCTGACCGCCCGACCCTGAGCGTCCGTCGCCTCGCGGGGCGACGGACGACGACACGAAGGACCGAGAAGAAGCCATGACACAGAGCGTCACGGCCGGCGCCGGGGCAGTGCCCGCCGCGTCCCGGCCGGAGAGCAAGCTGCGCAGTTATCGCAGGCTGGGCAAGCTCGACGTCTTCGACTACTACCTGAGCACCCCGGTGGTCCTCGCCGCCGTCCTGCTGCCGTTCTCCTCCGGAATCGACCGGCGGTCCGTCACCACACTCGTCCTCTTCCTGCTCGGGCAGGTACTCGTCATCATGGCGATGGTCGCGCTGGACGACGTGACCGGCTTCCGCGACGGGAGCGACATCGCCAACTACGGCCCCGACAACCCACTCCGCAACAAGCTGCGCAAACCCCTCGTCGCCGGAACCCTCACCGAGCGCGAAGCGCTCCGCTTCGCCTGGGTCTGCGCACTGGCCGGGGCGGTCGTCTGGGCGCTCACCGTCGCCCTCGCCCCGCACCGCCCGCTGTGGGCGGTGATCCTGCTCGGACTGCTCTACATCGTCTCGCTCCAGTACTCCTACGGGCTGAAGATCAGCTACCACGGCTTCCAGGAGGCGTTCCTCGCCGCCCTGGGCCTCGTGCTCGTCATCGCCCAGTACGGGCTGCTCACCGGGGAGTTCAGCGGCTTCCTGTTCGTGCAGGGCGTCCTGTTCGGCTTCGGACCGCTCATGTTCGGGGTGTACTCCAACACCAACGACGTCGAGGGCGACCGCGCCGTCGGCCGCCCCACCGTCGCGGTGCTCGTCTCTCCACGCGGCAACGCGCTCTTCATCGGCGCCCTGTCCGCCGCCGAGTACCTGCTCAGCGTCGCCGCGTCGGTGACCGGCATCGCCCCCTGGTGGTTCGCGCTCGTCATGCTCCCGGCCGGCTGCCTGCGGCTGCGGCAGTACCTCACCGGCTTCTGCGCCGGGAACATCATGGCCGCGCGGCGCACCGGCTTCCGCGTCCACCGGCTGAGCGTCGTCCTCCTCGTCGGAGCGAACCTCCTCGTCGGGGCGGGGGCCGCATGAGCCGGCACGCCTCCCCCGACCTGGACGTGGCGGTCGTCGGCGCGGGTCCCGCCGGGCTCACCGCCGCCCACGAGCTGAGCCGTGCCGGGCTGAGCGTGCGCGTCTACGAGAGCCACCCCGAGGTCGGCGGCCGGATGCGCAGCTTCCGCCACGAGGGCTGGACCGTCGACCAGGGCGCCGAGCAGGTCCCGTCCCGGGGCTACCGCGCCACCTGGGAACTCCTCGGCCGTCTCGGTGTCCGCCGCGACGAGGTGCCCCGCATCGGCGGCGAGGTCGCCGTGTGGCGCGAGGGCCGGCCCCGGCCCGGGGTCGGCGGTCCCGCCGCCCTCCTGGGCGGCGGGGCGGGACTGGGACCGGCCGCGCGCCTCGACCTCGTCCGGCTGCTCGGCCGGATCGCCCGTGACCACCGCAGCTACGACGGGGACCGGCCGGACGACACCCCCGTCGGCGCCGCCACCGTCCGCGCCATGGCCCGCCGTTACCACCGCGACCTGCACGACTACCTGCTCCAGCCGCTCGTCGGCTGCTGCTTCGGCTGGGACACCGCCCGCTCCGCCGCCGCCCCGATGCTGAGCCTGCTCGCCGAGGTCGGCCCGCCCTCCGGCTGGCGCACCTATCTGGACGGCATGGACCTGCTCACCCGGCGGCTCGCCGACACCGTCGAGGTCGAGACCGGCCGCGCCGTGCGCGAGGTCGTCCAGACCGAGAACGGAGCCCGGCTGCGTCTGGACGACGGCGAGGTGACCGCCCGGGCCGCCGTTCTCGCCGTACCGGCCCCGGTCGCCGCCGCGCTGCGGCCCGAACCGCCTCTCGACGAGGCCGAGTTCCTCGGTGCCTGCACCTTCAGCTCCGCGCTCAAGGTCAGCTGCCTGCTGGACCGGCCCCTCGCCCCCACCGCCGACGGCCGCCCCCTGTACCTCCTGCTCACCCCGGCCGTCGAGGAGGACGTCCTGTCCGCCGTCATCGCCGACCACGTCAAACACCCCGGCCGCGCCCCGCACGGCAGGGGGCTGCTGACCCTCATGGCCACGCCGGGAACCGTAGCGGGCCTGACCGAGTGCCCCGAGGAGGAGACGAAGGCCCGGCTGATCGCCGCCGCCGAACGCTATGTGCCCGGTCTCGGCCGCGCCACCCGCCACAGCTTCGTGCACACCTTCCCGCACGCGCTGCCCGAGGCCACCCCGCGCGCCCTGCACCTTCGCGAACGCTTCATGCGCCGCCCCGCGCGCCCCGTCGAGTACGCCGGCGACTGGGTGATGCTGCGGCCCGCCTCCGAAGGGGCGGTACGTTCCGGGAGCCTCGCCGCCTCCCGCGTCCTCAGCCGTCTCGGCGCTCAACGTCCTTGTTCTGCACGACAGTTGGAGGCTGTCCGGTGAAGCCGTACGACATGGGTGTGCTCTTCGACGAGGCCGCGGAGCGCGGCCACACCACCGTCGTCCACCTCGACCGCTCCTTGGACCTCGCGCCCGAGGGCGGCACCCGCTGGACCGTCCCGGCCCTCGCGGACCTGGTCGCCACCACCGCCGCGCGGCTCGCCGCGGCGGGGGCGCGCCCGGGCGACCGCGTGGCCGTCGTCAAGGAGAACCACTGGGACTACGACCTCCTCGCCTGCGCCGCGGTGCGTGTCGGGGCCGTGCCCGCCCAGCTCTCCGGTCAGCTCGAACCGCCGGTCCTGGCCACGCTCCTGGCCCGGCTCGAACCGGCCGTGCTCGTCACCTCCCCCGCCCTGCTGGAACGCTGCCGGGCCGCCGGGCACGCTCTCACCGGCCTCGCACGCATCACCCTCACGGTGGACGGGACCGGCCCGGACGACGCCGCGCCGGGCGCCGTACCGACGGCCGGCCCCGTAGCGGACGCCCTACCGCTGACCGAGGTCACACCGGGGCCCGGGGTACACCGCCGCCGCCACGACGACGAACCGCTCGTCATCAACCACACCTCCGGCACCACCGGAGTACCGAAGCTCGTCGTGCACTCCACGCGCACGATCATCCGCAAACTCGCCCGTTTCGAGGCCATTCCCTATCCCGGCATCGGCGTACGCCGCGACGACACCCTGCTCCATGCCGGTTCCTACGCGCACGGCCGCACCTTCTGCTGGACGGCCGTCGCCTTCTCGCGCGCCCCCGAGTCCATGGTCCTGCTGTCCGGCGCGGACCCGGACGCCGCCGACCCGCTGCTGCGCGCGCATCCGCCCACCATCGCCGAGGCCCTGCCGAGCACGTACGTCCGTCTCCAGGAGCTCACCAGCCGCCTCGACAACGCCTTCCGGCGGGTCCGCCTCTTCATCAGCACGTACGACGCCGTGCATCCGCCCACGATCCGCGCCTATCTGCGGGCCAGCCGTCGTCGGAGCCCGGTGTGGATGCAGGGCTGGGGCCAGACGGAGACGGGCCCGCTCACCTTCCGCTTCCACACCCGCCGTTCCCCGGGGGACGGCGACCGCGCCACCACCGCCCGCGACCTCGGCCGTCCCATCCCCGTCAAGACCCGGCTGCGCGTCGTCGACCCGCGCACCCAGTTGCCGCTGCCACGCGGCCGGACCGGGCTCCTCCAGGCCCGGACCGCCGCCCTCGCCCTCGGTTACGTCGGCGAGGAGGACCGCTGGGCCGACAAGCAGCACCAGGGCTGGTGGAACACCGGCGACATCGGACTGCTGCGCCGCGACGGCAGCGTCCGCCTGCTCGACCGCGAGGTCGACAGCCCCGGCCGGTTCAGCTGCCTGGAGGCCGAGGACCGGCTGGAGGAGCGACTTCCGGAGGCGCTGGAGTGCATCGTGCTCGGCCGCCCGGACGGCAAGGATCCGCTGCCCGTCGTCGTCACCGGGAACGGGCACCTCGATCCGCTGCGCTGGCAGACCGCCGTGGTGGGAATCCCGCCCCTCGCCGAGCCCGTCACGCTCACCTGGGACGAGGTGCCGCGCACCGGGACCGGGAAGGTGCGGCGCGCCGCCCTGCTGCGGCAGCTCACCGGCGACTCGGGCACCTGCGGCACCGGCCGCTGGACCTGATCGTCCGCCACCCCGCTTCGGCCCCAAGTCATCCTGCACCACCCCGCGTCGGGCCACCGGGCCATCGCCGGGGCCGCCGGTCGACCGCCAGGCCCTCGGGCCACGCGCGCCCCGGCACATCCCGCACGTCCCGCTCCAGCCCCCGCGCACGCCACCGGGCCGTGGAACCACCGGGCCACGGACCCCCGCCCCACACACCCCACCCACCGCGCCCCTGGTCAAGCCCCATCGGAGGACCTCACCGTGCCGCAACCGACGGCCGCCCGCCCCACCCCTGAGCACACCCGGACCACTGCCTTGAAGACTGCCCAGCCCACCACCCCGGACCACGCCCCGCCCGCGCCGGAGCACACCCGGCCGACCCCGGGACATGGCCGGCCCGCCGCCCCCGGGTACGCCTTCGACAACGCCACCCCGCACAGCACGGAGCAGCACCGCTGCCTCGCCGCCGCCTACGACCCCGTCACCCTGCCCCGGCTCGCCGCCACCGGTGTCGGGCCCGGCTGGGCGTGTCTGGAGGTCGGCGCGGGCGGCGGCAGCGTGGCCCGCTGGCTCGCCGGGCTCGTCGGCCCCAGTGGCGCCGTGACCGCCACCGACCTCGACCCGCGCCACATCGCCCCCGCACCGCACCTGGAGGTGCGCGCCCACGACATCGTGCGCGACCCGCTCCCCGAGAACCACTACGACCTGGTGGTGGCCCGTCTGGTCCTCCAGCACGTGCCGGAGCGTCGCGCGGTGCTCGCCCGGCTGGTCCGTGCGCTGCGGCCCGGCGGAGTGCTCCAGATCGACGAGTTCGACACCTCCTACGAACCCCCGCTGCTGGCCCCCGACCTGGAGTCCGCACAGCTCTACGCCGACTTCCTCGCGGCCAAGTCCGCGGCCCTGCGCGCCGCCGGCGGCGACCCCCACTGGGGGCGGCACGTCCCCGGGGCGCTGCGGGACACCGGACTCGTCGAGATCGACGTCCACCCGCACGTCGAGGTGCGGCACGCCGGATCGCCCAGTCTTCAGCTCCAGCTCCACCACACGCATCATCTGCGCGACCGGCTCCTCGCCCAGGGCCTGACGGACCATCAACTCGACCGGGTGCAGCGGCTGATGGCCGATCCGGGCTTCCGCGCGGCGTCCAGCGTCCTGTACTCCACCCAGGGCCGGAAACCCGGGGGCGCCTCCCGATGAGCACCGCCCTCTCCCTCCCCTCCCCCGTCTCCGCCGCCACTCCCCCGCCCACCGCCTCGCAGGTCGGCGCCTCACCGGTCGCCGACGAGGTGGCGGCACGGCTGCTGCGCGGCGTCGCCGAGGACACCGGGCCGTGCGCCGTGCGCCGTGCGACCGACTGGTCCGGACCCGTGGCCGAGAACCTCGACGGGGAGGCGGCCGTCCAGGCGGCCTGCGGGATCATGCACGTCCACGGCAGGGCGGACGGCAGGCCGCTCCCGCTCGCCGTCGAGTACGCGGCCACCGTGGCCGGGGTGCTCACAGCCCAGGGCGTGTCCGCCGTGCTGCTCGCCCGCCACCGGGGACTGGACCTGCGCGAGGTGCGGACCTCCGCCGCGCAGGGGGCGCTGCTCGCGCTCAGCCAGTACCTCGCCGAGGCCACCGCCCCACCGGACGAGACCGCCGCGCCACGGCCGCCCGTTCCGTCGGGTGGTGCGGCGCCCGATGCGGCTTTCGGCGGCGCGGCGACCGATTCGGCCGTCGGCAGCGCGACACTCGTGTCGGCGGAGGGCGCGGCCTTCGAGTTGGAGACGCTCGACCCCGAGGCGTGGCGGCTCTTCTGGTGCCGGATCGGCGTCGCCGCGCGGGTGGCGGGGCGCGGTTGGGCGCCGTTCCAACGGCGGTTCGCGACCGCCGTGTGCGCACTGCCCGGGGAGCTGCGGGACGCCACCCGTACCACTCCGCTCGACGCCCTGCGCGCGGCGGCCACGGCGAGCGGCGTCAGCCTGGTCGTGCTGTCGGACGACCCACTGCCGCCCGGCCTGCCGGAACCGGTACGTCTCGTACCGTCGCCGGGCGGACCCCGCGTCCCCCTGCCGGGCGGCGGCCCCGCGTCCCCGGACGCGCTCCCGCTCAGCGGCGTACGCGTCATCGAGTCCACCCGCCGGGTCCAGGGGCCGCTCGCCGGGCACGTCCTGCGACTGCTGGGCGCCGAGGTGGTCCGCGTGGAGCCCCCGGGCGGCGATCCGATGCGCGGTCTACCGCCGCTGGCCGACGGCTGCTCCGCCCGCTATGCGGCGCTCAACGCGGGCAAGCCCGTCGTGGAGGCAGATCTGCGTACCGCCGCAGGTCGTGCGACGGTACGCGAACTCGTCGCGGATGCTGACGCGTTCGTGCACAACTGGGCGCCCGGACGTGACGCACGGCTCGGTCTCGACTCCGAGGGGCTGTGGCGGGTGCGACCGGATCTGGTGTACGCGGGCGCCTCCGGATTCGGGGACGCCTGTCCGCCGGAGCGCACCCCGATCGGCACCGACTACCTCGCCCAAGCCCGCAGCGGGCTGGCCGCTGCCCTGCGCCCGGCCGGGGAGCCGCCCGCGCCGTCGCTCATGACGCTGACCGATGTCCTCGGCGGTCTCGTCTGCGCCCAGGCGGTCGTGGCCGGACTGCTGCGGCGGGCCCGGACCGGGAACGGCGTCCACGCCGAGACCTCGTTGCTGTCCGCCGCCGCCCTGGTGCCGCGTGCGCCCGTACGCCGCACGGGGTGGTCGCCGCTCGAACTGCCGCTGCGGACGGCGGACGGCTACCTGTACCTGGGCGAACGGGCCCGCACCGACGAAGCCGTGCTCGCCCGGCTCACCGAGTCGTCCCACGCCGCTCCGAAGTCCGTCGCCCCGCGCTTCGGCCGACGCACCACCGGGGAGTGGCGGGAACGGCTGCGCTCGGCCGGGTTCGACGCCACCGAGGTCCGCACCGATCTGAGCACCCTCCCCGCCGACCCCGCCTTCCGGGACGCCGTCGCCCCGGCGCCGCCCGGCGGGTACGCGACGGTGCGCAGCCCTTGGACGTTCTCGTGACAGGCGACATCCTCATGACGAGCGACACTCTCGCGACGGGCAAGACCCCCAGGACAGGCGATGTTCCCATGACGGGCGCGGTGCGGGAAGCCACGGCCCCCGCGCATGCCGCCCCCGCGCACCCGGCGCCCGTCGGTGCCGTACCGGTCGAAGCCGTCCCCGGAACCCATCGCGACGGTGTGTGGACCTCCCGGGCGGGGGTGGCCGTTCCCGACCTCGTTCCGCGCGCCGAACGCCGGGCCTGGGCCGAGGCGGGGCTGTGCCCTGACCGCGATCTCTACGCCCTGTTCCGGGAGCGGGTACGCCGCCACCCCCGGCGGCAGGCGCTCGTGGAGAGCGGCGACCCGGCCGGCGGCGGACTCGACTACGCCGGGCTCGACGCCGAAGTCCGCCGTATCGCGGCCCTGTTCACGGAGGCGGGGCTCGGGGCGGGGGACGTCGTGGCCTTGCGGCTGCCCGGCGGCAGGGACGCGGTGGCCGCCGAACTCGCGGTGTACGCGATCGGGGCGGTCGCCCTCCCGTACCCGCCGGGCGGGGGCAGCCGGGACACCCTGGCCCTGCTCGGGGGCTCCCACGCGCGGGCCGCCGTGCTCGCCGACCCCGCCGATGTCGCCGTGTGCGCGCGACTGCCCCACGTCGACGTGGTGTTCGGCACCGGACCCGGTCTCGCCGGTACCCGCCGGCTGGGGGCGCGGGCCCGGCGCCCCTGGCGGTCCGTCCCGGTGGACCCGCACGCCCCCGCCCGCGTCCTCGTCTCCTCCGGCACCGAGGCCGCGCCGAAGATGGTCGCGTACTCCCATCAGGCGATGGCCGGTGGCCGGGCCGCCTATCTGCGGGCGCTCGACCCGGACGCGGACGTGCGCCGCCACCTGGTGCTCGTACCGCTCGGTTCCTCCTTCGGGTCGTGCGGTGTCGTCACCCTCGTCGCGCTGGGCGGCACGCTCGTCGTCCCGCCGTCGTTCTCGGTCCCCGAGGCGCTGCGGGCGCTCACCGTCCACCGCCCCACCCATGTCTTCGGGGTGCCGACGATGCTGCGCCGCCTCGCCGAGAACTGCCCGGCGGAGGCCGGGGACCTCCCGGAGCTGCGGGCCCTCGTCTCCAGCGGTGCCGCGCTGCCGCACGGCACCGCGCGGGCGTGCGCGGAGCGTCTCGGCCGACCGGTGCTGACCGTGTACGGCTCCTCGGACGGCGTCAACTGCCATACGGCCTGGTCCCCCGGCGCCGACGACGGGTGCGTGGGGAGGCCGGACCCGGAGGTCGCCGCCATCCGTGTCACCGGCGCCGACGGCGCACCCGTCCCGCCGGGCACCACGGGCGAGATCCAGGCCAAGGGCCCCATGACCCCGCTCTGCTACCTGGCCGCCCCCGCGCTCGACGCCCGCTACCGCACCGCGGACGGGTGGGTGCGCACGGGTGACCTCGGTCGGATCGGTCCCGACGGCCGTCTGTACGTCCTGGGCCGCATCAAGGACGTGGTGATCCGCGGCGGCCTCAACATCAGCCCCGCCGAGGTCGAGAGCGAGCTCGCCCACCACCCGGACGTCGCCGAGGCGGTCTGCGTCCCGGTCCCCGACCCGGACCTGGGCGAACGGCTCTGCGTCTGCGTGCGCCCCGTACCGGGCGTCCCCGTCCCCGGCCTCGCCGACCTCAACGCCTTCCTGCTGCGCAGGGGCCTGGAGAGACGCAAACTGCCCGAACGGTTCCTCCACGTCCCCGTCATGCCGCTCGGCCCCACCGGCAAGGTCTGCCGCCGCTCACTGGCGGACCGTTCCCGGGACGCCTTCCCGGGAACGGTGGCCTCGGAGACGACGTGCGGCGACAATCGCTGAACCGTGGGTGTTGTGAGTACTTCAGTGGCGTCCAGAAATCTGTGAGTGAGGTAGAACAAGCGGAGTTCATCCACTTCACCACCGAAACGAGGCGGCCAGTCGGGCGATGGGGTGAAGTCGTCCAGGATGAGAAGGCCACCGGGGGCAAGCAGTTCGACGACCCCCTCGGGTTCGTCACGCTTGCCTCCACCGTCGCAGCAGAGGACGTCGAAGGGGGCGTGCTGCTCAAGCAGCCGCCAGTCCCCGGTGAGGACGCCGACGCGGTCGTCACCCGTATCGCTACCCCGAGAGGTGCCGCTGACACAGCCACGCCTGCGGCCAGATGCTTCGCATCTCAAGGTCCAGTGGCACGCGCGGTGAGCCGTTCGGTCTGACCGCGGGCACCGCACTCGCCGCAAATGGATCACGTGTCCTATTGGCGCTGAATCTTTCCACCGTCGGGGTGGTTTATCGATTCCGTCCTGGTGGGCTTCCCGCCCGATGCGGCTAAATCGGAAGCGTTGGTCGTGCCGTGGGGGGCGGGATGCGTGTGCTGGTGTCGACTGGGGCAGAGCCGTGGACGGTTCTGCCCTTCCCTGACGATGCTGCGAAGCTGCTGCGAGGGCTGGAGCGGCGTGTGATCTCGCGGGTGGATGCGGGTGGGGCGGTGCGGGACGGGTGCCGGGCACGCAGCAGTTGGTGGCTGCCGGGCTGGGCAAGGTGTTGGAACATCAGCGGGCGGACGGGGGGCTGCCGTTCGTGTCGGACGCCGACACCTGGTGCACCGCGACGGCCGGGGTGGCGCTGGCCTCAGTGGGCACGGTGCCGGAGGTGCTGCACCGGCTGGCCGGGCATCTGGTCAGGCAGCAGTTGCCGGCGGGCGGCGGCCTGTCGGCGCATGGCAGAGACCTTCACCCTGCTCTCCCTGGGGCACCTGCGCTCCCGCAGCATCGCAGCGGTCCGCACCGGGACGCTCGCGGCAGCAGCGGCGAGTGGGCCGTGAGTGAGCAAGCCCCAGGCGGGGCGCTGCCCCGCCATGTGGGCTTCGTCCCCGACGGCAACCGCCGCTGGGCACGCCAGCAGGGCCTGTCGGTTCTGGAGGGACACCGCCGGGGAGCCCGGGTGACAACGGCGGCGCTGCGCTGGTGCGCGGCGGCGGGCATCGACCGGGTCACAGTGTGGGCACTGTCCCTGGACAACGTGGTGCGGCGGCCGGAGGTCGCGGGCATGCTCACGGCGATCACCGAACTCGCCGACGCGGTGGCCGGCCAGCCGGGCTGGCGCCTGCACGTGATCGGTGACCTGGAGCAACTGCCCGATCCTGGCTGCGCCGAAGCTCTGCGTGGTGCGGAACGCGTCTCGGCAGGCGACGGTCCCGGTGCGGTCAGCCTGGCCGTGGCCTACGACGGGCGCCACGAAATCGTGGACGCGGCCCGCTCGCTGCTGGCCAAGGACCCCGCAGCCGTGCTGGATTCCCGCGCTGTGTCGCAGGAGCTGGAGCTGCGCCACCAGAGCGACTGTGATCTGATCATCCGTACGTCCGGGGAGTTCCGCCTGTCCGGGTTCCTGTTGTGGCAGAGCGTCCCGGCCGAGCTCTACTTCACCGATGAACTGTGGCCCGACTTCACCGAGCGGTCCTTCCAGCGAGCCCTGGCCTCTTACGCCCAGCGTGAGCGGAGGTTCGGCGCATGAGCCAGGAGAACGCACTACCGCGTGAGCTGACCGCCTACGCCTACCGCCACCTCACCCGCATCCTCCCGCCAAGTACCCCGCATCCGGCGGCCGATGAGGTGGAGGCCGATGTCCGCACCTGGGCACAGCGCACCGGGGTGTACGGACCGGACCAGGAGCACCAGCTGGCCCGGCGCAGGATCGGGCACCTGGCCGGCTGGTGCATGCCCCAGGCTCCCACCCCGGTGGTCCGCCTGGCCGCCCGTTACCTGGCCTGGGTCTTCGTCTTCGACGACACCGTCGGCGAAGACGCCAAGCGGCTGAACCGCGCCCTGGTCTGGGACCTGCCCGGCCTGCTGGAGGCGGGGGTGGCGCACCCGGCGGCGCCTGCGGGCGGGCTCACCGCCGCACTGGCCGCCGTGCGCCGGGACATCGTGGATGCCGGAGGAGAACCGCTCCTGCCCCAGCTCGCCGTCGCACTGCGCCACTACCTGGCCGGCTGTGCGCGCGAAGCCCCCTGGCGCGCGAGCCGGGTGCCACCCGCCCTGGGAACCTACCTGCACGACCGCGTCCACACCTCAGGGGGCCATCCCCTGTATCTGCACCGCCTGGCCCCCGGCATGCCCCCGCTCTCAGAGCCACTGCCGCCGCCCGTGACCGGCCTGGCCGAACTCGCCTTCCTCATCGGCGCGCTCGCCAACGATCTGATCGGCTTCACCGCCGAACAGCACCTGGGCGATCCCGTCAACGCCGTGACCGTCCTCGCCCACGAGTACTGCCTGCCGCTGCCCGACGCCTACCGGGCCACCGTCGTCCTCCACGCATCCCACAAACACCACTTCGACACCGGCCACGCCCGCCTGCTCGCCGACCCCGCCCTGACCGAGCCCCAGCGGCGCCTCGTGCACGCCATCGGCGGCTGGGTCGCCGGCAGCGCCGCCGCACTCGAGCCCTACTGGCAGCACGCCCTGGCCCACCAGCCCTAACGACGTGAGGACCCCGCATGCTTCAGACAACGCCCCGGACGGTTCACGTGATCGGCGGCGGCATCGCCGGACTCACCGCGGCCTGGCGTCTCCAACAGCAAGGCGTCACCGTCCGCGTCTTCGAGCGCGAAGGGCAAGCCGGGGGCCGGATGCGCACCATCACCCAGGACGGCTTCCGCATCGAACTGGGCGCCAGCATCCTCGCCATCAACTACACCGGCATGCTCCAACTGATCGAGGAACTCGGCATCAGCAGCCAGTACGGCCCATCCAGCTCGGTGTGCGGGTTCCTCCGCCACGGCCGTGTCCACCACCTGCGCACCGACTCCACACTCGACTTCCTGCGCTCGCCTCTGATCGGACCGCGCTCCAAGATCACCCTGGCCCGTGTGCTGCCCGACCTCGTCCGGCACCGTAAGCGCCTGGATTGGGACACCATGGACCAGAACACACACCTGGACCGCCTCAGCGCTACTCAGTACGCCCAACGCCACCTCACCCGCGAGATCCACGACCAGCTATGCGAACCGCTCTTCGGCGGCGGCATCGTCCTGGGCGACCCCGCCCATCTCACCGCCGCCGACATGCTCTTCTACGGTGCCAAATTCCTCGTCCCCCACTTCAACACCCCTCACGGAGTCGGCCTGCTCACCCAGACCCTCGCCGACCGCCTGCCCACCACCTGCAACGCCACCGTCACCGCTGTACGCACAGCGGGCCATGGCACCACCGTCTCCTGGACCCACCACGGCCGCCCCCAGCCCGACGAACACGCCGACGCCACGATCGTCGCCCTTCCCGCACCGCAGGTCCCAGACATCCTGCCCCAACTCAGCGCCGACGACGCCGCATACCTAAGCTCAATCCCCTACTCACGCGGCCTTGGCATCTCCTTCGGGCTCTCCCACCCACCGGAGGAGACATCCCCCAACGTCTTCATCTCCCGCGCTGCACAACCCGAGATCGCCGGAATCGAGCTTCACCACAACAAGATCCCCGGTCGCGTCGACGTCGGCCAAGCACTCATCACCGTCTATCCACGCAAGGACTTCACCGACCAGTGGTGGGACAAGGACAATGACGCGATCGCCGAACGGATCCTCCACATCACCTCGGCGATCCTGCCCGGCATCCGGAGCGCCGTCCTCACCACCTATGTCAACCGCCGCGACCCCGCCCTGGTCGTCCGCCCACCCGGCGGCTACGCCGCACTCCGTGCGTTCAACACCCGCCGCCGCACCGCCGATCCCCGCATCCAGCTTGCTGGCGACTACTTCGGCCCTTCCAGCACCTACGGCGCCCTCCGCTCCGGCGAACACGCCGCCACCCAGACCCTCCACCATCTGGCCAACACCGTTGCCGCATCTGAATGAGGCGTCAGTATCAAGAGGCCCGGACACTGTTCTCACAAATGAACATCTGTGAGAGTTCCGCGAGAGGCCCGGAGGCGATCGTGTTTCCGCAGGTCACCCGTTTGCCAAAGTCCTCTCGAAACCGGCGTGTTGTGCTGCGGGGCACTTCTGAGAGACTGCGCCATGGATGTGACGCCCGATCAGGCAGCATTGGCGGTAGAACGTCACGACCGCCCGAACTGCGACGCGCCGGCGGGCAGCGCCTGCCGCACCCGTGGCGGCAAGACCGCCCAGAAGTACCACAACCCCTCGCTTCGTCCTCGTCCCCCCGTTCCGCGAGCACCTCGACGTTCCCGCCCCCGCCGAACGGCTCCCTGGACGCGCCTGGAAGCAGGGCCCCACGCTCGCGGTGGTCCCGGCGCCCCGCACGGAGCGACCGGTACGGATCGGCTACGCCAGGGCATCGACCGCCCGCCAGGAGCTGGCGAGCCAGCTCGAAGCCCTGCGCCCGGCGGAGGGAGGCGTCCGACGGCGTACGTACACGGGGAATGCCGCGCCGAGGGCGCCGGCGGCGGTGTTCGGCAGCGGGCCGTCAGGCCGAGAAAGCCGGTCGTCGGACCGCCCCGCCGGGGACTCCCCCGTCCGGGGCTCTTCCGCCGGGGCGGCCCGCTGGCACACTGGAGTCGGCGCTGTCCTCCGGGTCGTCCCCGGTCGACGGGGCCGTCCCGGAGACCAGACATCCCGGAGGCCATGTATGACGTGCGGAAACTGCGGCGCTGCGGCGAACCAGGGGCCCGACGGTTCGTGGACCTGTACCAACCAGTGCGGCTGGTCCTCAGCCGCTCCGGCCGCCGCGATAACCCCCGAGATCACCACCACCCGCTGCCGAGGTTGTGACGCACAGGTGTACGGGCTAGACGGGCGGTACGCCTGCGGTCTGTGCTCCTGGTCCAACCACTGGGACGAGGGCCACCGCCCGCTCCCCACCGCGGACCGGACCGCCGGGGACTTCGACGTGCTGGAGTAGCCAGGCACAGAGGTCTGGAGTGAGCCCGGAGAACCGGAGACCTGGGTGAGCCTCGATTCTCCGGGCATCAACTCCGCCCCCCTCCCCCGCCGGAACCACGAGCCCGCCGGGACTCATGGGTCGGTCGGGACTCATGGGCCGGCCGGTGGCCACGGGGCCATCGGGCCCGTCGGCCTGCCGGAGGTCACGAACCTGTCAGCAGCACCTCCAGCGCCACCGCCGTGTCCGGATGGCGGCCGACGAGCGCCACGCCCGACGGGCCGGTTTCCGCCGTCTCCCAGCTCCCGTCGCAGCCCAGCAGGCCCGCCACCGCGTCGCAGGTCGCGGGGTGGGCGGCGAGCAGCGCGACGCCCCGGGCGGCGGCAGCGCCCCCTACCGGACGTACGGCCTCCGGCTCCGGGCGGGCCCGCCACGGCGGGACCCACGTGTCCAGGGCCGCGAGCCGGCCGGGGAACATCCGTCCGGCCTCGCGAATCAGCAGCGGGGCCAGCTCCGTTCCGCTCGCCCGCAAGGTGCTGATCAGGGTCGGCAGCCACGGCAGCAGCACCGGGTCCGGCAGCCGCCCGAACGCGTTCGACACCGCTTCCACGACGAAGTCGGTGAGGCCCGGAACGGGCTCCAGGGCGTGCACGAAGCCGCTGAGGTAGCGCGGATAGGCCGGCACCACCAGGGGGTTGGCGAGCAGTTCGTCGCACCGCTTCCGCAGCTCCGCACGGGTCAGGAGCCCGAGGTGCGTCCGGGCCGCCCACAGCAGCGCCGTCTTCGACGGGTCCTCCGGGTGCGACTGAGCGACCGCCAGTTCCAGCTGGGCCCGGTCGCAGCCCAGGGAAAGCGCCAGGCTCTCCATGCTGAACAGGAAACCCAGCGTCGCGGCCACCTGGCGGACGGTGGCGTCGTCGTCGGTGAACGCCGTCGGCAACAGGGTGCAGTAGTGCGCGTAGCCGGCCTTGACGAAGGACTCGATCCACGGCGGCAGCACCGGCTCACTGGTGCGGTAGTACGCCAGCAGTCGGCGTACCCGGCGCAACACCTCGGGCGCGTCGTCGACGCCGCGTTCGGCCGAGAGCACCTCCAGGGCATGGGTGCCCAACTCGTCGGCGAGGCGGCGGCTGCGCAGGTACAGCGTCGCGTCCTCGACGGTCCCCAGGACAGTCGCCGCGGTGGCCTGCGGACCGTATGCCGTGCGGCGCAGGCGCTGTTCCAGGACCTGTTCCAGGCTCACCCCCTCGTAGCCGAGCTCGATGAGGGCCCGCTGGTGGGTGCCGAGCGCCAGGTCCCACGATTCCTGGATCGGGCGTTCGCCGAGCCGCCGCTCGCCCATGATCGGCCGGGCGGCGCCGTGCGGCATCAGGCGGCGCAGCATCCACAGCACATCGGAACACCGCTCCAGTTCGGGCTGGGCGGCTATGTCGAGCAGGGCCCGTTGCACGCCGCGCTGCTGGAGCTTCAGGTTGAGCGGCGCGAGCCGGTCGTGCACGTCGCGCGCCAGGGGCGGCAGCGCGTCGTAGCCGACCTGTCCGACGCGGTCGCCGCCCATCATGATCTCGACGAGGCGGCGCACATCGCGCCGGCCCGGCACGGTGTCCTTCTCGATGCAGGTGACGGCCGCGTCCTGGAAGTCGTACGGCGTGGGCCTGGCCCGGTCGCGCATCCCGGCCAGCAGGATCGACGTCTCGAACACCGCGATGGCGTCGGCGGTGGAGGCGAGGTAGCCGTTGCGGCGGGCGGCGCGCACGATCTCCACCGACCAGCCGAGCAGTTCGGCCTCGTCCAGACGGTCCAGGACCGGCGGTTGCCGGAGGAAGCCGGTCAGCTTGTCGGAGGCCGGGACCGGCGGTGCGGGTGTGATCGGTGCGGGGGCCGCCGCGGCCACGGTCTTCTTGGACTTCGTCCTCTTCGTACCGTTCTGCCCTGCCAGGCGGTACGGCTTGACGCGGGTGCGCTTGAGGTTCTTCGCCCAGACCGTCGCGGCGATCGACACCGAGCCCGCGGCGAGGCCGAACTGCGCCTCGATCGCCGCGTTGCTGGACGGGATCAGGCCGTACTGCCATGTGGTGGCGGTGCGCGGACCGATCTCGAAGGTGTCGGTGCCGTGCACGCCGAACTCGGCGACGCGGCTGACCGCGTGGAAGGCTCCGCAGACGTAGAGGCAGTCGGCGGGGTCGGTGCCGGTCGCGGCCAGGTGCTCGCGCATCCTGGTCCACATGTGGCGTTCGCGGTCCTCGTCGACGCGTACCCGGCCGGAGTCGCCGGGGGCGAGCCGCCGGAACAGGCTGCCGATCAGCAGCATGACCTGGCGGTAGGTGTCGTGGTCGCCGTCGCCGAGCGGAAGCTCGACGTACTGGTGCCACCACTCCGACCAGTGCCGCACCTTGCCGTGGCGCAGCAGGTGTTCCTCCAGTTCGGCGAAGCGCGGTCGCAGGTCGCCCAGTTCCACGCCGACCGCGTCACCGTGGAGCTGGGCCTCGTCCTCGGTCGAGACCGGTGGTGCGTCCGGGTCGGCGGGTTCCGGGGTTTCCGCGCCGCGCGGGTCCCACTGGAAGACGTGGTCCGAGGAGCGGTCCACGAGGACCAGTTCGACGCCCGGTGTGTCCAGGGCGTAGGCGATCGCCTGGTACTCGGCCGACGCCTCCGTGACCGGTGCGACGACCGACAACGGTGACCAGTCGGCGGGGAAGCCGTCGACCTCGGTCGCGAACGCCTGGACCGCCACCGGGAGGCGGCAGTTGCGCAGCTCGGTCAGGAGCGGGGCCATGTCCTCGCACAGCTCCAGGTAGACGACCTTGGGCTGCTTCTCGCGCAGGCGGCGGGCCATCGCGGTCGCCGAGGCGGGCGAGTGGTGGCAGACGGGGAAGATCTCCAGCGGCTCGCGCACCGCGCGGTCGACGTCGTCGACGATGCCGAGGAGGATGCCCTCCAGTGCGTCGGGGCCGTCGGCGAACGTCGCGGCGGCTTCCTGGAGCTGCGCGCGCAGCTCCGCGAAAGTCCCCTCGTGGGTGGCGCTCATGACAGGGTGGCGATCGCGTCGCGGCCGCCCTCCAGGAACTCCGGCCAGGATCCGCCTTCCTCCTTGCTGCGGGGCTCGACGACGCCGTGCAGGTACTTGTTGAGGATGGCCAGGTCCTCGGGCTCGCGCCGGGCCAGCGATCCGACAAGCGAGGAGGCCAGGGTGCGGGCGGTCAGGGCGCGCTCACCGAAGAAGTTGCCGTGCAGGATCGCGTCTTCCAGCACGCCGATCTGTTCGGCGGTGGACAGCGCGGACTCCAGCTTCTCGTCGTCGCTGCCGGCCGCGGCCGACGAGGCACGCAGATCGGCGAAGCTCTGCAGCAGCACGTCGAGGAGGGTCGGCGGCACATCCAGCTCAATCTGGTGGCGGCGCAGCAGTTCCTCGGTGCGGAAGCGGACGATCTCCGCCTCGCTCTTCTTGTTCGTCACCACGGGGATGCGCACGAAGTTGAAGCGGCGCTTGAGCGCGGAGGAAAGGTCGTTGACGCCCCGGTCGCGGCTGTTGGCGGTGGCGATGATCGAGAATCCGGGCTTGGCGAAGACGATGCCGTCGCTGTCCAGTTCGGGGACCGAGATGTACTTCTCGGACAGGATCGAGATCAGCGCGTCCTGGACGTCGCTGGTGGAACGGGTGAGCTCCTCGAAGCGCCCGATCGCGCCGCCCTCCATCGCGGTCATGATCGGCGAGGGGATCATCGACTCGCGGGACTGGCCCTTGGCGATGACCATGGACACGTTCCAGGAGTACTTGATGTGGTCCTCGGTGGTGCCGGCCGTGCCCTGCACGACCAGGGTGGAGTTGCGGCAGATCGCCGCGGACAGCAGCTCGGCCAGCCAGCTCTTGCCCGTGCCGGGGTCGCCGATGAGCAGCAGGCCGCGGTCGGAGGCCAGGGTGACGATGGAGCGCTCGACGAAACTGCGGTCGCCGAACCACTTCTGGGAGATCTCCCGGTCCAGGCCGTCGGAGCGCTCGGAGCCCAGGATGAAGAGGCGGACCATCTTCGGGGACAGGCGCCAGGAGAACGGCTTGGGGTTGTCGTCGATGGACTCCAGCCAGTCCAGTTCCTCGGCGTACTTGATCTCGGCGGGGGCGCGCAACAGGTCGGACATGTCTGGGCCTTTCTCAGTGAATTCTCGGTATGTGGCGGATGCGGCCGGGTCGGCCGGTCCGGCAGAAGCCGGGCGAGCGAGTGGAGCCGACGGTTCCGGTGTGGTCGGCGACTTCGGTTCCGATGCGGTCGGCGACGGGCGGTTCTGAGGGCTGTCCCGTCATCCGTGGTGGATCAACGCGCTGCGTCGGATGTGGTGCGCTGCAAGGCGGAGCAGCGCGCGCGTACCGGATACATGCGGACGTATGAGGATGTATGAGGATGTTCCGACAATGCGGCGAGGTGCCACAACTGTCGGCGGACGCGCGCCGGTGATCACGGGACAGCCCTCAAGTGAGGAACGTCTTGAGTTCGTGGACGAGCTTGCGGATGTGACCGGAGATCACCGGGGTGCCGAGATCCTTGAAACGCTCCCGGAACCAGGGGTTGACGCTGGCGCGGCCGGAGCTGGTCACCGAACCGACCGGGATGAACTTGGCCCCGGAACGGTGAATGGCGGTCATGCTCTCGAACAGCGGCTCGCCCCGCCATTCGTAGAAGTCCGAGATCCACACCACGACGGTGTTGCGGGGCTCGGCGATCTTCGGCTGGGCCAGTGCCATGGCGACCGTTCCGTCGGTGCCACCGCCGAGGTTGGTGCGCAGCAGCGTCTCGAAGGGGTCGTGCACCCAGGGGGTGAGGTCGAGGGCCTGTGTGTCGTATGCGATCAGGTGGACGTCCACCTTGGGCAGTCCGGCGAAGATCGACGCCAGGATGGTGCAGTTCACCATGGAGTCGACCATCGAGCCCGACTGGTCCACGACGACGATCAGCCGCTGGGGCGTGGTCTTGCGCACGGTGTGCCGGTAGTAGAGGCGGTCGACGTAGAGGCGCTCCTCCTCCGGGCTCCAGTTGGTGAGGTTCTTCCAGATCGTGCGGTCGAGGTCGAGGTTGCGGAATACGCGTTTGGGCGGGATCGAGCGGTCCAGGGCACCGACCGTCGCCTTCGCCACCTGGGTGCGCAGCACTTCGGCGACCTCGTCGACGAAACGTCGGATCAGGGCCTTGGCATTGGCCAGGGCGACGCCGGAGAGGTTGTTCTTGTCCCGCAGCAGCTGTTCGATCAGCGACATGCTGGGGGTGAGCTGTGCGGCGAGCGCGGGGTCGGCGAGGACCTCGCGCAGGTGCATCCGCTTGACCAGGTCCGCTTCGAGGGCGCCCAGCTCCGGGCCGATGGCCGGGATCAGCCGGCTGAGGTCGGGGGTGGTACCCCGAGCGCCGGTACCGGTGGGGCTGACGCCGGGTCCTGCCACGCCTCCGCCGGTACGGCCGCCGCCGCGCCCGCCGCGCAGTTCGCCGGGCTTGCAGCCCAGCGCGCGCTCCAGCCAGCCCGCGTCGGACTGCCAGCGTGCCAACTGTCCGGCGGTGACCGTGCCGGAGCCGGTGGCGAAGACGTTGAGCAGCACCTTCGACACCAGTGCCGCACGCCGTACCTCGGCGGCCCGGTCGCGTATGCCGTCGTCCTCGCCCGTACCGTCGCCCTCGCCGTCCGGTACCGGGGCGGGCGCCATCAGGCCGTCGAACTCGTCGGCCAGCCCGGGGTGGCGCTGCACCACCGAGTCGACGGAAGCCTGCGGATCCAGCAGCGCGGACGGCAGCCCGATGTCCTCGACGACGGCGAGGCTCGCCGATTCCAGCGCCGGCTGCTCCTCATGGTCGAAGAGGCGGGCGAGGAGCCGCCAGTACAGGACCTGGCGCCGGTTGTCGTACGGGTCCGCCCCAGGGGGCCCGTCGAGGTCCGCCCCCGGGGCCTCGTCGGGGCGCGCCGTTCGGACCGCGCCGGTGCCGGCCGCAGTGGCCTCGGCCGCGACAGTCCCGGCCGCGATGGTCTGGTCCGTCTCCGCCCCGGTGGTCTCGTCGGTGCCCGGCCCGGCGATGTTCTCGGGTTGTTCCGTCTCGGGGGTCCGTCCGGTCATTTCCTCAACAGCCTTCCGGCGCGCTCCCGCAGCACCGACGTGGCATCGGTGGCGGCCTTCTCGGCCTTGGCGCCCGCCTTGTCGGTGGTGCCCCCGGCCCATCCCCCGGCGTGAACCGCGACGGACTTCTTCCGCACGGTGGTCTCGACGGCCAGCGGCTGAACGTTGAACGATCCGGCGTCCCAGCGCAGCAGTCCGATGCACGCCCCGGACGCCGCGACGGCCTCGGGGGTGAGCGGCCCGGCGGCCGGGATCCGGTCGGTGTCGACGGCGAGGGGGTGCCCGGCGACGGTGAACGTCAGTGTGCCGTCGTCCTTCCGCGCGGTGTAGCCCTCCAGGAACACGGGCACGGCGATGCGCACCGGGTGCCGGTCCAGCGGCGCGGTCACCGCGTCGGTGGCGGTGGGCAGGGCGACGCGGGCGGTGGCGAAGGCGTCGGCAGGCTCGCCAGGGCGGGCGTGCTCATCGCTCCAGATCAGATCGCCCTCGGTGGTGACCGGCATGTCGGTGATCTCCATCGAGAGGCCCTCGCCCGCGGCCTCCAGGAGGGACAGGTGCGGGCGGAGCAGCTGCCAGACACCGGCGCCGACCACGGTGTCCGGTTTCGGTACGGCGACACCGGCGCACACCAGGCGGGGTGCGGTGCCGTCGGCGGGCTCGAACACCGCGTGGACCTGGGCCTGTGCGGCGGTCGGATGTTCCTGGAGGTCGACGCCGAGCGGCAGGAGGCGCCCCGTGGCTGTACCGGTCGCGGGTGCGTCGGCCGCACCGGGCAGCGTCAGCAGCATTGCGCGGGACCACAGGTCGGCCCAGCGGCGTTCCGGGATGTGTTCCAGGGTGGCGCCCGGGCAGGACGCGGCAAGTTCGGCGGCGAAACCGTCGAGGAGCGCCGCCGGGCGGCGCAGGGCCGGGTCCGGGAGCATGGCGGAGACGACCTGGGCCGCCCCGGAGACGATCTCGTGATCGATACCCTGCCATCCGCTGCGCGCCAGGTCGGACAGCCAGGAGCGGGCGGCGGCGAGCAGGTTCGCCCCGTGCTCCCCGTCTGTCGGGGGGACGGTCTCCTCGGCGCGGGAACGGCCGGTCGCCTCATCGATACGGGCCGCCAGCGCGTCATGGACCGAGCCGAGGAGCGCGGTGCGGGCTGCGGCGAGGGCGATGAAGTGGTCCTCTCCGGCGGCTCCGGCCGCTGCCTTCTCGGCCGCCTCAGCGGTCCGGGCGGCGAGCGGCGACCCCGCGACGGCCTGGGCCAGCTCGGCCAGGCCGGCGGTCTGTGCGGGCTGGGGGCGGAGGAGCCCGGTGACGAGGACCCGGTCGAAGGCGTCGACGGCCGCCAGGGCTTCGTCGAGCCCGGGGATGCTCTCGGCGAGCAGGTCGGCACGCATCACGCCACCGCCCTGGTCGGCGGGAACCACTGCATCTCCGGCAGCGGCGCGGTGGTCGGGGCGAGTTCCAGGTACGCCAGGTGGCGCAGGAACCGGCTGAAGACCGGCGCGGCGGCCGTCGTGTCCCCCTGGGGCGGCCGTGTCGCGGTCATGTCGGCGGTGATGGTCTGGGCACTCGTCTCCCCTTCCGCCGTGTCGACCTTCAGGTAGCGGGCGACGCGCTCGGCGCCGTACTGGAGCACCGCCTCGTTGATCAGGGATCCGATGTGCTTGCAGAACGAGCCGCGCGCACCGCCGCAGGGGCGGTTGTTGTTGGTGCTGCACGCGAACGCGAACGTGCCGGCCGCGACCGACGAGACATAGACCCGTGCGATGTCCGAGCCGCTGGACACCACGCCCTGCAAGCGTCCGTCGGCCAGCTCGACGAACGGAACCTTGGCGAGCTTGCGCGGCCGGGCGGGCGGTATGACCCGTGCCGTGCTCGACCTCTCCCGAACTGACAACGCACCATCTCCTATGCACGAAGGGGGGTCCGCGCCACGTCGGCGGGACACTGCTGAACATACTTGCGGCCACTGACAACGCCGGATCGCGCACGCGCTGGTGGGCGGTCAGGAGGGGTTCATCGACTTCGTCAACGTCGGCGGACGAGGCCCGCTACCGGGCCCGGGTGCGCACGGTGCTGCGCTCGTCGTACTCCAAACACTGGCGGCGGATGCTCTCGCCGCTCCTGGACGTGCTGGAGCTGAAGCGCAACAACACCGCCTACCGGCCTGTGATGGACGCCAGCCGAACGATTCCCCGTCTCTCGTGCGGCGGTGTGCCGGGTCCCGCCGCGATGCAGAGTTATTTGACCGATCGTTCTTGATACGGCTACGGTCTTCAACATGGCCAGGACCAAGGAATTCGATCCGGACGCCGTGCTGCAGTCGGCCCTTGAGCTGTTCTGGCGGCGCGGCTACGAAGCGACGTCGTTGACGGATCTGGTCGAGCACCTCGGCATCGGCCGCGCCAGCATCTACGCGACCTTCGGCAGCAAGCACGAGCTGTATCTGAAGGCCATGGACCGGTACACCGAGACGCGCGATCCGGCCCTGCTTGCCGAGTTGTCCCAGCCGGGCCCCGCACTGCCTGCGGTGCGGGCGGTGGTGCGCCGCTTCGCCGCGGAGGCCGCCTCCCCCGAGGGTCGACTGAACGGCTGTTTCGTCACCAATACCGCGGCCGAGCTGGCGCCGCACGACCCCGCGGCGGCCCGCCGGGTCGAGATCAGCTGGGAGCATGTCGAGACCCTGCTGCACTCCGCGCTCGTACGGGCCCAGGCTCAGGGCGAGCTACCCGAAGGTCGCGATCCGCGCGCACTGGCCCGCATGCTGCTCGTACTGCTCCAGGGGATACGGGTCGTCGGCAAGGCGTCGAACGATCCCGCCCGGGTACGGGACGCGGCCGAACAGGCTCTAGCCCTGTTGGACTGACTCACATCCACCGAATCCACCGGGCCCCCTTCCGCACGCCCAAATACTGAACCGATCGGTCCAATATAAGGAGGAAGGCATGATCGCCACGGGCGCTGCCCGCGTCGCCACTACGCATCAGCGATACGCCTTCGTCCTCCTCGGTGGCGTCCAGACCACGCTGATCTTCACGCTCGCTGCGCTCGCCATACCGCTGCCCCTCATAGGGCGCGAATTCGACCTGGAGCGCGCAGACTTGATCCTGCTCAGCGCTGCCTACGGACTGACCTTCGCCGGGTTGCTGCTCTTTGGCGGACGCCTCGCGGACCGCTATGGGGGTCGGCGCGCCCTCAACGCGGGCCTGGTCCTCTTCGCCGCCGCCTCGGCCGCGGTCCCGCTGGCCCCCGGCATGGGAACATTGCTCGTCACGCGCTTCGCGCAGGGGGCGGGGGCGGCTCTGATCGCGCCCGCCGCCATGGCCGTGCTGCACGCCGTCTTTCCCTCCCCACCCGCGTACAGCAGGGCGATGGCCACCTGGGGCGGGCTCTCGGTACTCGGCGCGACCGCGGGCAATCTGCTCTCCGGCGTCATCTCAGCGCTGCTGTCATGGCGTTGGACCTTCGCCGTACCGCTCGTGGTGGCCCTCGCAGCCCTCGCCCTCACGCCCCGGCTGCTGCCGGACACCACGCCGAGCCGGAGCAGGACTCTCGACCTGCCGGGTGCTCTGCTCGCCACCACCGGGATCGCCCTCGCCAGTTACGGGCTCATCGTCACCGATACCCGCCCCTGGTCGTCGGTCGGCGTGCTCACGCCGCTGCTCTGCGGGGCCGCGCTGCTGGCCGCGTTCTGGTACGCCGAGCGCCACGCCCCTGACCCGCTGCTGCCGCCCGGCTTCCTGCTCGACCGGCGGCGGTTCCTCGCTCTCGCGGCCATCGCACTGAGCGCCTGCGGAACCACGATGACCTTCGTGTTCCTCTCGCTCCAACTCCAGCAGGCGCGCGACTGGTCACAGCTGCAGACCTCGGCGGCGTTCGTACCGTTCGCTGTTGCGCTGATCGCCTCGAACCGGGCAGCAGGACCGCTCATCGGCCGGTACGGGGCCCGAACCGTCACAGCCGCTGGGCTCGGCACTGGCGCGGCCGGGCTCACTCTCCTCGCGCTCACCGGGATCGACGCACACATCTCATACGGGTATGGACTGCTGCCGGGCCTCGTGCTGCTGCCGGCCGGCACAGCGGCCTCCTTCGCGGGAGCCGCCGTGCTCGCCACCGAAGGCGTGCCGCAGCGGCAGACCGGACTCGTGGGCGGCGTGCTGAACACCGCGATGGAATTCGGCCCGACCCTCCTGTTCGCGATCGTGCTCACGCTCGGCAGCGACGCCTCGTCCCTGGCCGCAACAGGGGCCGCTCTCGCCACCGTCGCCCTTCTGAACCACCGCACCAAGTAATCCATCACTCAAGGGAGCCACCGAAATGAACCGCTTCACCGGCAAGACTGTCCTCGTCACCGGCGCAGGCTCCGGCCTCGGCCGCGCAATCGCGCTCGCCTTCGCCGCCGAGGGCGCATCCGTGGTCGCCGCGGGACGCACCGCGGCCTCCCTGGACGAGACGGTCGGTCTCATCGAGGCCACCGGCGGCACGGCCACCGCCGTCACCGCCGATGTCACGGACTCCAGCCAGCTTCAGAACCTCATACGCGAGAGCGTTACCCGCTTCGGTGGACTGGACATCGCGGTCAACAACGCCGGAATACTCCGCGGCACTGTACCCGTCGGTGAGGTGAGCGAGGAGGACTGGGACGCGGTGCTGCGAACCAATGTCACCGGCGTCTGGCTGGCCATGAAGCACGAGATCGCGCACATGAAGGGAAACGGTGGCGGCGCCATCGTCAATATCTCCTCCAGCCTGGGCGCACACCTGCGGATCCCGAACGTCGCCGCGTACATCACCTCAAAGGCGGCGGTCTCCGCGCTGACCCGCGCCGCCGCTCTCGACCACATCCACCAGGGCATCCGCATCAACGCCGTCAGCCCCGGCGCCTCCGCTGCTCCCATGTCGCTGCGGCCCGGCGAGACCGAGGCCGACCGTGCCGAGCGGGTGAAGACAGAAAACCCGCTCGGCCGAGTCGCGGAAGCCGAAGAAGTGGCGGCCGCGGTGCTCTATCTCGCCTCGCCCGCAGCCGGCGCGGTGGTCGGCGCCGACCTGGTCATCGACAGCGGATCCTCGGCCTGACCGTTCGCAGGCTTCGGCGTCACACGGCCGGCAGGGCGGTCACCTTCTTTCCGTGCAGGGCCGCCAAGCGCTTCCCCTGGGCCGTCAGATACCACTTCTGGATGTCGCCCGTGCCGTCGTTGTACGTCCAGCGCAGTTTTCCGCTCGCGGCGTCGAAGGCATGGACACCGCCCTTCTCGTCGAACTCCGTCGCCCCGTAGAGGGTCTTGCCGACCTTGGCGAACTTCCAGGGGAACGCGGCCTCCAGGAGGTCGGTGTTGTGCCAGTTCTTCTTCCCGGTCGCCGGGTCGATGGCCCACAGGCCGTGGACGCTGTCGGACACGTAGAGAACGCCGTCGAGGACCGCCGGACCGTTGAACCGGCTGAACTCCTCGGCGGCGAGCGACCAGTGTTCCGTGCCGTCGGCCAGCTTGAAGGCGCGCAGCCGGCCCCCGTCGGCGAGGATGACCAGGTCCTCATGGACGGCGAACTCACTGTGGTTGGACCGGCCGATCTTCTTCGTCCAGATCTGCCGTCCGGTCCTGGTGTCGCGGACGGTGACGTTCTCTCGGTAGTCGGTGTAGACAAGGCGCCCGCCGACGGCCACGGCGGTGATGCCGGTCTCCTCCGTGCCGTGGTCGCGCTGCTCGCGCCAGACGACCTTGCCGGAGGTGGTGTCGATCGCCGCGACCACGTTGTCCGGAGTCCTGAAGTCCTTGTCCAGGATGCCGCCGGTGACGTAGATGTGGTCGTCGTCGACGGCGATCGGCCGGGGCTCCGCGTACTGGCTGCCGAGGCGGCTCCGCCAGGTCTCCTTGCCGGTGGCGGGATCCAGGCCGATGACGTTCCCGTCGTACTCGGCGCTGGCGAGGTACAGGGTGCCGGAGCCTATGAGCAGGGAGGCTCCGGGGGTGGTGACACCCTTGCGGGACCACGCCTCCTTTCCGGTGGCGATGTCACGTGCCACCAACGGGTCGCCGGACACGATGACCATGTCGCCCACCACGGCGATTGCGTCATTTCCGACCAGGCCGTCATTGGCCGCGGGAGCCTGCCACAGCGGTTGGGGGGCGGTGCCCGCGGGCGGCGTGGTGAAGGGGTCCTTGTTCCCTCCGCCTCCCGGTTCCCGCGTGGCGGTGCCTTCGCTGGGCTCGTCCTCCGGCGCGCATCCCCACACACCTGCCCCGAGCAGCGCCAGCCCCAGCCCCTTGCCCGCGAGTCTCATCACCCGACGGCGTGACAGGTCGTCTCGGCTCATGGTCTTGTTCCCCGTCTTCTGCGAAGTTCGTGTCCGGTGTGCCGGATGTGGCGCCCGGAGCCGGATCAGACTAACCAGCAAATTTCGACAGGCTGAGAGCATGGGACGCGCCCGGGACAGCCCTGTGACTCAGTCGTCACCACGAAACGAACGAGACCGTGGCGATGTGCTTCCCGGCTGCGGGGCGTCCGGGCGCACGGCTCCGGATGCGCCACGTCCGCACGCGCGGGCATGGGACACGCCAGCCGTGGACGCGCAAGCCTTGGACGCGCGGGGTTCGAACACGCGGCTCGGACACACGAGCCTTGGACCCGCCCGCCGTGGCACCAGCCCCGGACACGCCGGCCTGGCCGCCCACGCCGCACGCACGGCACAGGGCACGGCACAGGACTCAGGGCGCCCGCCGCCCGGACGCCCCCGCCCGTGCGACGGCCCGTCACTCGTCCCGGTAGCCGAGCAGATCCCCCGGCTGGCAGCGCAGTTCACGGCAGAGCGCGGTGAGCGTACTGAAGCGGATCGCCTTGGCGCGGTCGTTCTTCAACACGGAGAGATTGACGACCGAGACCCCGACCCGGGCCGCAAGCTGGGTCAGCGTCATCCCGCGCTCGGCCAGCAGCCGGTCCAGATGGACCTCGATACGGTGCTCCGGTGCCGGATCCGTCACACCAGCCCCTCGGTGTCGGCGCGCAGCCGGGTGCCCCGCCGGAAGACCTCGGCGACGGCGGCGATCAGAAGCGCGAGAAGCAAGTACGAGAAGGAGTAGGTGACGGAGAACGGAGCCAGCCCGTCGGAGTCCGTGCCGCGCAGCAGCAGGCTGGTCGTGACGGCTTCCAGCAGCGGCACGAGGAGGCTCATGAGAAACACCGTCGCCGCGACGGCGTGGAGCCTGCGAACGTTCCGCGCGGTGAACTCCTCCCCGCCGCGCAGGCTCCGGGCCATCCGGAACAGCAGGCCGAGTATCACGATCAGCAGCACACCACCGGCGATATCGGGCAGCGCGAGCAGCAGCCGCTCCCCGAAAGCGGGGTGGGCGAAGACGAGTCCGGCGCGATCGGTACCGATGAGGGCCGGCCCGTCGCTTCCGCCCAGCAGCGCGTGCGGGGCCGGTCCTCTCTCTTCGAGTCGTACCTCCCGGTGCGTGATCGGGTCGAGGACGCCGACCACCCCGAGGAGCGGTACGAGCACACCGAACAGTCCGACCAGGCCCACTCCCAGCACGCATCCCAGCTCAAGCGCCCGCTGGTCGCCACGGCTCCACCATGACTTCGTACCCACAGACGATCCTCCATATCGTTTATCGATATTATCGAATAACGATAAACCAAGGATGTACTCCGGGCACACCGGCCGCCGCGGACCTCGGGCTGCAGGACACGAGCCTGCGGCCCCAGCCCATGAACCCAGCCCCCGGGGAACGGCACCCTGGGCCGCAGGGCCGCAAGAGGCCCGCCCCGGGCCGTCGCGGCGGCCCGATAAATACCGAGCAGCCACCGCGACGCCGCTGTTAGACTCCGGGCGACGTTGATCGTGTATCGAGGAGACCGAACGTGGTAGGGGACGACGACATCTCGGGGTGAGATACCGCCCCGACCGGCCGCCGGCCGATGCCCAGAAGCATCGCGAGACCGTAGTGGCCCGTTTCGTCGTTCCCTTCATTCATGCTCCGGGCACCGGTGTCGGCCTGCCCGTGTTCCCCTTGAGGTCTTCCCATGTCAGACGCCTCCGTCATCTGCTCCAACCTGTCCTTCTCCTGGCCCGACGGCTCACCCGTCCTCCAGGACCTGTCCTTCACGCTGAACCGCGGCCGGACGGGCCTGGTCGCTCCCAACGGCTCCGGCAAGAGCACCCTGCTCAGGCTGATAGCCGGTGAGCTGCGGCCCCGAACCGGCTCCGTGTCCGTGGTCGGCACGCCCGGCTACCTCCCGCAGTCCCTCCCCCTGACCGGGGACCTCACGGTGGCCGAGGTCCTGGGCGTCGACGAGGTGATCCGGGCCTTGGACGCCGTGGAGTCCGGGGACGTGAGCGAGAAACACTTCACGACCATCGGTGACGACTGGGACATCGAAGAGCGCACCCGAGCCCAACTGGACCGGCTCGGTCTCGGCGATCTCGCCCTCGACCGGAGCCTGAGCACGCTCAGCGGCGGCCAGATCGTCTCGCTCGGCCTGGCGGCCCAGCTTCTGAAGCGGCCCGACGTACTGCTGCTCGACGAGCCGACCAACAACCTCGACCTCGACGCCCGTCACCGGCTCTACGACGCGCTCGACGACTTCGGCGGCTGCCTGCTGCTGGTCAGCCACGACCGGGCACTGCTCGACCGAATGGAACGCATCGCCGAGCTCGAAGAAGGTCAACTCCGCTTGTACGGAGGGAACTTCACCGAGTACGAAGCAGCCGTGCAAGCCGAGCAGGAGGTCGCCGAGAAGAACGTCCGCAACGCCGAGCAGGAACTGAAGCGCGAGAAGCGGGAGATGCAGCAGGCCCGCGAACGCGCCGAGCGCCGCGCGAACAACGCCGCCCGCAACCTCAAGAGCGCCGGTCTGCCGCGCATCGTCGCCGGAAACATGAAGCGGGGCGCCCAGGAGGCCGCAGGCCGGTCGGGGCAGATGCACGCCTCCCGGGTCGGCGAGGCCAAGGCCCGGCTGGACGAGGCGGGCCGCGCCTTGCGCGACGAGCAGCGGATCACCCTGGACCTGCCGGACACCGTCGTGCCCGCCGGGCGCACTCTCTTCCTGGGCGAGCGGATGCGGGTCGGGCACGGCGAACGGCCTCTGTTCGCCGGTGAGGGCATCGACCTGACCATTCGCGGCCCCGAGCGCATCGCGCTCACCGGCCCCAACGGCGCCGGCAAGACCACGCTCCTGCGGCTGATCCACGGCGATCTGGATCCGGCCGACGACACGCAGGACGGCGAGCGGAACGGCTCACCCGCACCCGCCCACGACCCCGGACCGAACAGCGGGTGGATCAAGCGGGCCGACGGCCGGGTCGCCTACCTCTCGCAGCGGTTGGACCTGCTGGACCCGGACCGCAGCGTCGCGGAGAACTTCACCGCGTTCGCCCCGCACCGGCCGGAGGCGGAGCGGATGAACCTGCTCGCACGCTTCCTCTTCCGGGGTTCCCGCGCCCATCTCCCCGTGGGCGTGCTGTCCGGCGGCGAACGGCTGCGCGCCACCCTGGCCTGCGTGCTGTGCGCCGAACCGGCCCCGCAACTACTGCTCCTCGACGAGCCGACGAACAACCTCGACCTGGTCAGCGCGGGTCAGTTGGAGAGCGCGCTGGGCTCCTACCGGGGAGCGTTCGTGGTGGTCAGCCACGACGAGCGTTTCCTCGCCCGGATCGGGGTGAACCGTTGGCTGCGGCTGGCCGACGGCGAGCTGAGGGAAACGGGGGCGCCCGAAGTGTGAGCCACCGACGTGTCGGCCGGGACCGCTCCCGAGGTGTGGCTCCCGGTCGCCGACGTGCCGTTGGCGCCCTGGGCGCGGTCCCGGCGCGATCGTCCTGGCCGGCCACGACCGGCGGCTGCGGAGGCGTCGGCGGGACCGCGGTGCTCCGGCTGCGCCCGCCCCGCTGAGCAGCCGGCGCCCCCGACCGCACGGGTCTTCGAGTGGCGAGGCCCGTTACGCCTGCTGCATCCTGACCGGTGATGCCTCCGGGTAGATCGCGCGGAGTTACAGGTTCCCGAGCCAGCGATGTCCTGGGTGTGCGCGGGCGAGGAGCTCGGCCAGTGTCGTGCGCTGAGCTGAAATCATGTGCGGGAGAGTTGCGTCGAAGTCTGCCTGATCCTTGGGACGTGCGTGCTTGGCCTTGAACAGCAGGACCAGTTCAGGCGCCAGGTACGGGATGCCGTCCGGGGTATGGTGGATGATCTCGCTGTAGGGAAGCCGGATCGTCTCGTCGCGTCGGCAGATCCAGGTCTTGCCGTCGTGGGGTTCGCGGAATACATCGAGTAGGTAGTTGCCGGTGGCTGGATCGCGTACCCAGGTCTGGTGTGTGGCGGCCAGCACGTCTGGTGTGGCGTTCTCCCAGATCCGGCCGCTGCTGACCGCGTCGAAGACGTATCCGGGGAAGCGGTTGCGAACCTCGGGGAAGTTTGCGGTGGGGATTGCGATTTCGATGTCCCCGTGCTCGCGCGTCTGCGTGCCGCGGAACAGATCCAGCGCCCAGCCTGCGGCCACACACCAGGGCGTGGCGATCCCGGCCAGGTGCTGTGCGACCTCGCACGGGGTCCAGCAGGATGACCATCTGGCGTCGAGGGCATCGAGCTCGGCGGGTGACAGTTCGATGCCGCCACTGGGGAGTTGCTCGCTCACCAGAGGGAATCTATCAGCGGGGACGAAGGTCGGGGTCAGGCCGATGCCCTCGGTCCAACCAACGACCAGCGGTGGTGAGCTGTCAGTGGGGCACGCCCCTGGGGGCGAAGGACCGGCATGCCGAGATTGACCGGCGCGAGGAGAGCCAGCCGCTGGCTCTCCTCGCGTTTCTGGCGGAGGAAGCTGAGCGTGAGGTCGATGTCCTCGATCTCTCCGAGCCGACCCGCCTGCTCCGCACGAGCCCGGCGAGCCAGCAGATCGGCCTCGATCCGTGCGGCCGTGTCGAGGGCGACGGTCGGCGTGGTGACGCAGGCCAGTGCCGCGCTGCCCGGCGCTGAGGTGCAGGCGACGATCCGCACGTCCCGTTTCAGCACCGGGCCGAATGAGAGAAGACTCATGAAGTCCGCCGCCCAGCAGCGGTTCGAAGCGCCGTCGACGTAGTCGCGGTCGACGGCTGTCAGCATGCCCCACTGTTCAGTGGTGGCCGGCGCTGGAGTGGTGCGGCGCCCCCGTCTCTAATGACCGCCATGGAACACACGACCCGGCTCGACGAGCTGGCCCAGCGGCTGAGCACCCTGGAAGACCAGGCGGCCATCCGGCGGCTGATGTCACGGAACCAGTGGCGGAGCGACGGCGGGGACGACAGTGACGACCGTGTGCCGTCCTGGCGGGCCGCGGGCGCCGTCCGCGCCCTCGGGCCGCCCTCCGTTGTCGGCACCGACCCCGCCAAGGGCCCCGGCTACTGGACCGCTCACGGTGGAACCTGGCGGAGCACCGGTCTGAGCGAGCGTTTCGACACCGCCCGCAGCGCCCGTGGCGAGGAGCGGGCGGCGTTCTCGGCCGCCCGGAGGCGGTGGATGCCGCAGGCGATGCACTTCCTCACCAACGAGGACATCGAGATCACCTCGTCGGGCTCCGCCCGCGGCCGCTGGTACTCGTGGGAGGCCGCCACCGTCGTCCTCGACGGCGTCCCGACCGCGGTCTGGATCGCCGGACGTTACGTCGTCGCCTTCACCAAGGAGAGCGGCTCGTGGCGCATCGCCGACATGCACTTCCAGGAGATCTTCTCCACCCCCGTCGACTCCGCGGGCTGGACCGTGACACCCCACGTGCCGTACGGCCCCGGCCAAACCGCCCTCGGATCCGGCCCCACCCCACAGGGCGCGCCGCGCGCCGGGAACCCCCAGGAGACAGAGTGAGAATCGAACTCGACGCCGAACTGTGTGAGGGGCACGCGCAGTGCGAGATCCTCGCCCCCGGTTACTTCGAAGTCCGCGACGACGGCACGGCGCATCTGCTGCGCGCCGTGGTCGCCCCCGGGGACGGGCCCCTGCTCGACGAGACCGTGGCCCGCTGCCCGGTCGCCGCGCTGCGGCTGTCGGCGCAGGAGTGAGCGTGTCGAACGAACGCGTGGTGGTGATCGGCGGTTCGGTGGCCGGGGCCTCGGTGGTGAACGCCCTGGCGCGTGGCGGCCGGGAGTGCGAGGTCACCCTGGTCTCGGCGGACCCGCAGTTCCCGCCGTACGATCCTCCGCCGTTGTCGAAAGAGATCCTGTCGGGGGCCTGGCCCCTGGAGCGGGCCCGGTTCCGTACGACACTCCCGCCCGGCGCGCGGGTCCGTACCGGCACCCGGGCGGTGGGCTTGGACCCGGACCGCCGGGAGGTGTTCACCGACGACGGCGCGGTCCTCGGCTACGACCGGCTGGTCCTGGCCACTGGCAGCCGCCCCCGGGAACTGCGCACCGGCGCGCCGCTGCCGCCGCGCGGGGTGCACCGGTTGCGGACGGTGGCCGACGCTCTCGCCCTGCGGGACGCGCTGCGGCCGGGTGGCTCGCTGCTGGTCGTCGGCGCGGGCCTGATCGGGTGCGAAGTGGCCGCGACCGCTGTCGGGTCGGGGATGGACGTCACCGTGGTCGACCCGGCGCCGCTTCCCCTCCTGCGGATGGGGGGCGAACCGCTGGGCGCGTTCATGGCCGCCCGCCACCGCGAGCACGGCGTACGGCTGTTCCTGGGTTCGCAGGTGCGGGAGATCATCGGGGAGGACCGGGTGACCGGTGCGGTACTGGACAACGGCACGCACATACCGTGCGACGCCGTCCTGATGGGCATCGGCGCGGTTCCGGAGACCGAATGGCTGGCCGGGTCCGGACTGCCTGTGGACGACGGCGTCGTGTGCGACGCGACGTGCACGGTGGCGGGCGTGCCCGAGGTGATGGCCGTCGGGGACGTGGCGCGCTGGCACAGCGGCCGGTTCGGTGGTCTGCTGCGCGTCGAGCACTGGACCAACGCCGTGGAGCAGGCGGCGCACGCGGGCCGGAACCTGTTCGAGGAGCCCGAGCGGCGCACCGCGTTCGACAGCGTGCCCTACGCGTGGTCCGTCCAGTACGGCCTGCGTGTCCAGGTTCTGGGCCTGGCCGACACCCCGGCCGCCGTCGTCCAGGAGGACCGGGCGAGCGGGCGGCTGCTCTGCCTGTACGGCGGGTCGGACGGGCTGCGCGGCGTCGTCGCCGTGGGCCGTCCCGAGATCGTGGCCCGGGCCCGACGCGCCATTGCGGACCGGACCCCCGTCGACGCCCTGTCCTGGGCGGCCTGAGCCCGTTCCGGGCACTCCCCTTCCCCCACTGTTCGCGCGGGTTGCGAGAGGGGGCCGACAGCGGTTCCCTCCCCGACGCATGGATCGAAAGGCGGCCCATCATGGCCAAGCTCTTCACAGAGGAAGAGAACACACTGCTCACCCGGACCGGTCCGGGCACCCCGATGGGGACCCTGATGCGGCGCTACTGGTTCCCGGCCTTCCTGTCGGAACGGCTGCCGTCCACGGACGCGGACCCGTTCGAGATCAACCTGCTCGGTGAACGGCTCGTCGCCTTCCGCGGGCGCAGCGGGCAGGTCGGCCTGATGGACGCGCGCTGCCCCCACCGGCGGGCCTCGCTGGTGCTCGCCCGGACGGAGGACGACTGCGCGCTGCGGTGCATCTACCACGGCTGGAAGATCAACGCGGACGGACGGGTTCTGGAGACCCCGCCGGAGCCGCCGAACAGCCGGTTCGCCCAGTCCGTCCGGCACACCGCGTACCCGACCCGGGAGGCGGGCGGGATCGTCTGGACGTACATGGGCCCGCCCGAACTGCGTCCCGAGTTCCCGATGTGGCCCTTCAACGCCCTTTCCGGCGACCAGGTCTGGGCCAATCACTTCTACCAGCCCAGCAACTGGCTCCAGGGGCTGGAAGGCGACCTCGACGCGGCGCACGGCGGCTATCTGCATTACTCCCGGGACGAATGGGAACGGCAGCGCAACAGCAACTCGCGGCTGGGCAAGTTCCTGTTCGATCCCCGGCCGCAGACGGCGGCCGAGCCGGCGTCCTGGGGGCTCCAGACCGCGTTCCGCTACCACCTGGAGGACGAGTCGGAGGCGGTCTTCTGGATCCACCCTCTCGTGTCGCCGTTCTTCACGATGTTCTCGCACGCCGAGGACGGTGTGGACGGCGGCCTGTTCCACGCCTGGGTACCCAGCGACGACACCTCGCACTACGTGTACTCGGTCGTCTGGCGGGCGGGCGGCCCGCTGACCGCGAGCGACCGGGCGCGTATCGACACCACCCAGGGATACACGGCGGTCGACAAGGGGAACGGGTATGTGTCGGCCAACTGGGACGGGTACCGGTACCGCCAGGACCGGGCCTCGATGACGGAGGGGCGCTCGTTCTCCGGTTTCGAGGGCGTGCACCTCCAGGACCTGGCCATCCAGCACAGCATGGGGCCGATCGTGGACCGTACCGGCGAGAACCTGTGCACGGAGGACTATCTCGTGATCCAGGCGCGGCGGTTCTTCCTGGAGACCCTGAAGAAGTTGGAGCGGGGTGAGGAGCTTCCCGGCCTGGCGCCGGACATGGACTACTCGGCCATCGAGCACCGGTGGGTGTTCGCCCCCGCCGACACCTCGCTGGCCGAGGTACTGGCCAGCAAGGACTGGGACTCCTCGGCGGAGGAGAACACCCGGGACGTGAGCACGGTCAAGGACGCATGGTCCGCGCTCGGGCACTGAGCCGGAACGGGGCGGCCCGGGGAAGATTCCCCGGGCCGCCCTCGGTTGCGTGGACGTCACCCGGTCCACTCGGCTTCCGCCGTCCAGTGGACGGCGCCACTGGGGCCGACCCGGCGCTCCCACTCCCCCGCTCTTGTCAGGGACGGCTCCTCGGCGGCGGTGGCGCGGTCGGCGGCCTCCGGACCATTTCCCGGCGCAGCCCAGTGCACCCAGTTGACCTCCCGTCCGTGCGCATCGTGCACGAACAGGTCCACGTGGGGCCATCCGTAGCCGAAGGTGTCGGCGTAGCAGACGAGAAGGAGGCGGTGGGTCACGAGGGACTCCTCTCCACCGCAACGCGGAGCAGGTCCCCGAGCCCGGCGGACACGTCGTGGACCGCGGACGGCGGCAGGTTCGCGCCGCGCGCCAGGGCCCGCCGTACGGCGGTGAAGTCCCGGGGGTTGTTCACCGCGTCGCAGGCGATGAGCCGGCCATCGCGGTAGTAGAGGACGGAGAACCGTCCGCTGTCCGGCTCGCCGCGCAGCACGTACTGGTCGTGTCCGGCGCTCAGTCCCGCGATCTGGAGTTTGGCGTCGCCCTGGTCGGACCAGAACCACGGCACTTCCTCACCACCGGGGACCTCGGCCCCCAGCAGGCTCGCGGCGGCCGCCTTGGCCTGGGCGGTCGCGTTGTGCACGGATTCGATGCGGACCCGGGTGCCGGGTTCGCCGAGGTCCCGCGATCCGGTCAGGGGCGCGGGCCGCAGCGTGCAGTCCCCGGCGGCGACGGTGCCGGGGCGGCTGGTGCGGGCCCGCCGGTCGACGACGATTCCGGGGCCGCAGTCGAGACCGATGGCCCGGGCCAGGTCGGTTCGGGGAACTGCCCCCACGCCCACCACCACGAGATCGCAGTCGATGGTGGAGCCGTCGTCCAGAACGGCCCCGCGGACCGCGCCGTCCCCGGTGAACTCCGTGACCGCCGCGCCGAAGGTGAACCTCACCCCGGACCGCCGGTGGCGGCGGACGAGGTGTTCGGCGGTCGGTGGCGCGCACAGCCGTGCCAGGGCACGGTCCGCGACCTCCACCACCTGTGTGTCCACCCCCAGGCGCCGGGCCGCGGCCGCCACTTCGAGGCCGATGAACCCGGCGCCGACGACACACAGGCGGCGGCTCGCACGCAGTGCCGCGGCGAGCCGGGCCCCGTCACCGGCCCGCCGCAGCCGAAGGACGTTGGCGAGGTCCTCGCCGGGCACGCCGAGGCGCCGCGGCTCGGCTCCCGTCGCCAGCGCGAGCCCGTCGAACGCCAGGGTCTGCCCGGCGGCGGTCACGGCCCGGCCCGACGAGCTGCCGGGCCCGTCGAACTCCACGCCCAGCACCGGGTCCCCCAGGCGGAGTTCGATGTCGTTCTCCTGGTAGAAACCCTCGGGGCGCAGGGCCAGCGGTCCCGGGGCTCCGGGACCGCCGGCGTGGTCCAGCAGGACGGACTTCGACAACGGCGGCCGGTGGTACGGGGCCTCGTGCTCGTCTCCCGCGAGGGTGACCGGTCCCGTGTAGCGGTACTCCCGCAGCGAGGCCGCCACCTGCACTCCGGCCGTCCCGGCGCCCACGACGAGCATTCCGCCGCTCACGGGGCGGCCACCGGGACGTCGACCTCCAGGGCCTCCATGTCCGAGGTGATCCGGATCTGGCAGGCCAGCCGGCTCGTGGGACGACGCTCGGCGAGGACTTCGTCCAGCATCTCGGACTCGAAGACGCCCGGCTCACCGGTCCGGGCGCGGAAGGAGTTCCCTATGTAGACGTGGCACGTCGCGCAGGCGCAGGCTCCCCCGCATTCGGCCGCGATGCCGGGGACTCCGTTGCGGACTGCGGCCTCCATCAGGGAGACGCCCTCCGGGGCGTCCACGGGACGTACCTGGCCGCTGGTCCTGAAGAAGATTCTGGGCATGCTCCGCTCCTTGTCGGTTCTGGTCTGCGGGATGTCAGAGAAGGAATCCACAGGTCCGCAGGGTGTGTTCCGCGTCGATGAGATGGACGATCTTGGTCCGGATGCGGGGGCCGCATTCCCGGCCGACGATGTGGTGCACCATCTCGGCCGCCCAGAGTTGGTGTTCACCGCGCTGGTAGGCCGCCACGATCTCCGTGGAGGTCACCCGTACCTCGTCGTCGCCGGTCCGGTCGGCTGTGAAGCGGGAGACGGTCCGCACCGTGCGGCCGACCGACTCCACCGCCCCGGCGTATCCGCCGGCCATACGCTCCACGCGGCGGTGGCGCATGACGGCGTCGTCGTTGACGTAGTTCAGCACCGCGTCGAAGTCGGTGGCCTCGCGGCTCATCGGAAGGACGTAGCGGGTCTCCCCCTCGTCCCACAGCGCCTCCCAGTCGCGGTAGCGCTTGTCGTCGAGGAGCCGGGCCTCCTCGTAGATCAGTTCGACGGCGGCGAGCGCCGCCGGATCGGTGAGCGGAAGGCGCTCCACCGTGCCCGTGCCGGTCCCCGTTTCAGTGAACATCAGTCATCAACCGCTTCCACATGGTGTACGCCGTGCGCATGCCCGTCTCGTCCGTGATGTGCGACCAGGGATGTCCCTCGTCGGAGGTCTGCTCCCGGTTGAGGCCGCGGTCGAGCAGGATGGCCATGCCGGGGTCGGCCACGGCCCCGCGCTGTACGCGGTCCCACACGTCGGAGTCGTCGGGGGTGCCGAAGCCGAAGGGTCCTTGGAAGTGTTCGTGGATCCTCAGCCTCTCCCTGTTCGCGCCCTCGGGACCGCCCTCGTAGCCGAGGGCGATGTGGGCGTTGTCGGTGGCGTCCACGGCCACCGGGTTGAGCAGCCGGATGAACCCCATGGACAGTGCGAGGTTGGGGAAAATGGTGAGGTTGAACCCGGCGCCGTGCAGCGAGCGGACCAGTCTGCGCACGTCCCTGGGCGGCAGGTCCGGTGCGAGGTCGGCGACCAGCGAGGCGAAGCGCTCCTGAAGGGGCTCCGTTCCGTCGTCCTCGCCGAGGTCGACGTGCTCCGGGACGAAGATCCCGACGGAGTGGCCGTTGTCGAGGCCGTAGGTGACGGCCCGCGGGTCCTTCATGAAGGACAGCATCTCGGCGGTCTCGGCGTCGACGTTCGCCATCCAGGAGCGGTGGACCAGGGGGAAGTGGTAGCCGTCGGTGACGTTCTCCAACTGGATTTTCCAGTTGGCCCGGTGGCGGAACTTGAATGCGCCCTGGACCTTCAGCGGGTATCCGGCGCCCTGCTTCATGAACAGGTCGATCCAGCCGCGGGCGGCGCCGAGGTAGTCGTGGAGCGGTGCGGCGTCCTCGTCGAAGTGTGCGAAGACGAGCCCGGCGTAGGTTTCGACGCGCAGCCGCTGGAGCCCGAGCCGGGACTTGTCGATGTCCTCGGGGTAGCCCTCCGGGTAGGGGATGCCGCGCAGGCGCCCGTCGAGCGCATACGACCAGCTGTGGTAGGGGCAGGTGAAGCCGCTGGTCATCGCCCCGGAGGGCTTCTCGCACAGCAGTGCGCCCCGGTGCCGGCACCGGTTCAGCAGGACGTTGATCCGGCCCTTGCGGTCACGGCTGACGATGACCGGACGGCGGCCGATCTCCAGGGTCTTGAACGAGCCCGGCTCGGGGAACTCGCTCTCGTGGCCCACGCAGTTCCACGTGCGGTAGAAGATGCGTTCCAGTTCCTCTTCGTAGATGTCCGGGTCCAGGTAGACCTGTGCGGCGACTTGGTCGTCCGCGACAAGTGCTCCCCGGTCCGGCGCCGTCGGGTACTCGGCGTCGGCTGTCACATTGCCCTCCTCGTGCTCGTATGCGTTGTCTCGGTGTCCACGCCCAGGACGAAGGCCAGGGCGCGGGCCTGTTCGGGGTCCAGCGCCTGCGACCAGAGCCGACGGGGCCGGTACTCGGTGATCAGGGCGCGGTCACGGTCCGCCTCGAACCACACGCGGAGCTCGGTGAGCGTGATGTTCGCCCCGCCCGCGGTGTAGGTGGAGAGCCGGACCATCGGCCATTGGCCCTCGACGCCCGTGCCGCTGCCGCCGCACGGCTTCAGCGTGCCCCGGCCGAGCAGGTGGGCGTTCAGAGTGAAGTGGGGGTTCGGGGGGAGTCTGGTCTCCAGCATCTCCACGATGCGGTCGGCCCCGCTGACCCGGCCGAACCGCTCGGCGTTCCACTTTCCCGCGCCCTCCCAGACGGCGTCCGGTGCGAACAGCGCCCGGAGTTCCTCGCGGTCGTAGGCGACGGCCGGGACGTCGCACAGTTCCATGTACCGCCGCAGTGTCCGGCTCGCCGCGCTGATGAGCGCGGCCTGGCCGTCTTGCATCGTGCACCTCTCGTTTCTTCCGTGTTGCTCCGTCGGGGGCGTGGTTCAGCCACGTAGGCGGGCGACGGCGGACGGCTCGTACAGCTCCGGCCGCCGGTGCGCGTAGAGGTGCCGGTGGGCGCGCGCCTCGTCGACGTGTGCACCGCGCAGGGCGCCCGAAACGGTCTGTTCACCGTTGCCTCCGGCGTCGGCCACGACGTGGCCGCGCGGGTCGAGGACGCAGGTTCCGCCCGCAAGGTCGAGACCGGCGACCCGGCCGGTCTGGTTGGTGTGCACCACATATGCCTGGTTCTGGATCGCGGTGGCCGCGAGCAGCGTCCGCAGTTCCTCGGGGGTGCGCCCGGAGCCGTCCATCGGCCAGGAATTGGGCACGACGAGGCATTCGGCCCCGGCGAGCGCCAGCGTCCGCGCGATCTCGGGGAAGCGCAGCTCGTAGCAGATGACGAGGCCGAACGTCGCGAAGTCCGCCTCGACCAGGCACAGTCGTTCACCGGCGGTGACGTGGGCGGACTCGGCGTGCCCGGGGGCGTCGAAGAGATGGGTCTTGCGGTACGAGCCGATCAGCTCACCGGAGCGGTTGAACACCCGACAGGTGTTGGCGTAGGTGCCGTCCGCCTCCTCGGTGATGTACGTGCCCACCAGATAGCTGTTCAGCCGCCGGGCGCGCGCGGCCAGTTCGGCCGCCAGAGGGTGTCCGCCCGGAATGCCGACCTCGGTGACCGGGACGGAGCCCAGCGGTCGGAAGGTGAACATCTCGGGCAGGCACACCAGGTCCGGCCGGGCTCCGGAGTCCGCCAGCTCGTCCAGCCGGGCGAGCGCCGACGCGATGTTCGCCTCGACGTCCTGGGTGGTGGCCATCTGGATCAGCTCGACACGCGTGTCCCTCATGTGACGGGCCCCTTTCTGTGGCGGTCGTCCGTTCCCGGGGCCCGGGGCTCCGGTTCCGGTCGAGGACTTCCTCAGACTGCTCGGCGGCCTTATCATTTGTAAAGCTTGTTCTTTATTACTTAAAGACATGAAAAACTTAGGAGTCTCCATGCTGGTGGACTACTCGTTCCGGCAAGTGGAGTACTTTGTCCAGGCCGCGACGCTGGGGACGATCAGTGCTGCGGCGGAGAGCTGCAACATCTCGCAGACCGCGGTGTCCCTGGGCATCGCCGGGTTCGAGCGCCATCTGGGCGTGCAGTTGTTCGTCCGCCGCAAGGCCAAGGGCGTGGTGCTGACCGAGGCGGGTGCCCGGGTGCTTCCGGCCGCCCGCGAAATGCTCAGCCTGGCGCGGCAGCTCAGGACCGACGCACGCGCCGAGGGCGACGAGATCGCGGGACGGCTGACCTTCGGCAGCACGTCGACCCTGGCTCCGGTGGTGGTGCCGCAACTGCTGGACGAGCTCGTCGGCCGCCATCCGGGGCTCGACCTCGCTGTGGTGGAGGGCCAGGCGGAGACACTGCGCCAGTCCCTGCTGAACGGCGAGTGCGACATCGCCCTGATGTACGCGGATCAGGACATGACCGGGCTCGACTGGCAGTCAGTCTCGGTCCTCAAGCCGTACGTTCTGCTGCCCGAGGCGCATCGGCTTGCCGGGAGAGCGGCCGTCCTGCTGGCCGACTTGGCCGACGAGCCGCTGATCACCCCCGTCACCTCCCCCGGCACGTACGACAGCGAGGCGGTTCTCCGGTCGGTGGGCATCACCCCCAAGGTGGGCCTGCGCAGCGGCAGCATGGAGGTCATCAGGGCGGCCGTGGCGCGGGGGCTCGGTTATGCGATCCTCGTCCAGCGCTGGCTGGCGAAGGAGAGTTCCGAGGGCCGTCCGCTGGTCGTGAGGGAGATCGCGGACCCCGTTCCCCCGACCCGCGTGGTGCTGGCACGGCCGGCCGGGGTGCGCCGCACCGCCCGGTCACAGGCGGTGGCCGCGTACTGCGCGGCGGCCTTCGGCGCCGGAGCAACGGGCGCGGACGCGGACGACGCCAGTCGGCCCGCGCGGTGAGCGTCGCCCCGGTCAGCTTCCTGCTGACCGGGCCAGCTCGTCGGAGACCAACCGGGCAGCCCGCCGCACCTCGTCCGTCACGCGTGTGACGTTCACCGTCCGATGGGCTCCCACCAACGACAGCGCCCCCACCACGGCACCGTCCGCCCGTACGGGCGCGGCTATGGAGACCGACCCCAGGTTCATCTCCTCGCCCGCGTAGCCGACTCCCAGACGCCTGATCTCGCGCAACTGACCGCTCAGCAGGGCCGGGCTGACCACCGTGAACGGGGTGTAGCGGGGCAGCGGCCCGGACAGGTACTGCTGGATTTCCTCCGGTGGTGAGAAGGCCAGGAGCACCTTGCCCGCGCCGGTCGCGTGGAGCGGCATGTCCGCGCCCAGCTCCCCGGTGACCGGCCACGACTCGCGTCCGCTGACCTTCTCCACAGCGAGCGCGGAGCCGCGCCCGTCCAGCACCGCGAGGGTGACGTTCTCCCGGGTCGCCTGGTGCAGTTCCTGCATCTGCGGGCGGGCTGACCGGCAGACCACGTCGACACGGGGAGCCCGCACCCCCCAGCGCCAGATGCCGATCCCGATCTCGTACCGGCGCCCGGTCGTGCGATGCACCACGTCGAGGTCCGTCATCTCGCGCAGCAGACGCAGGACGGTCGTGGCCGGCAGCCCCGTCGCGCGGGAGATTTCCGAGACCGTGTGGCCGCACCTGCTGCGGCCGAGGACCCCCAGGATCGCAAAGATCTTGCTGGCGACCGAGCGCCCCGCATCCCGTCCGTTGCCCGCCATCCCGCTTCCTCCTCACCAGGGCCGCATCCGCCCTTGCTTAGAGCAATCCCAGCCGCTTCACCAGCAACGCCCACCGCTGAGTGGCGACTTCTGCCCGAAACCCCAATGTCACCTTTCTTTCCACCCATGAAAGCCAACATTTACAAGAGCTTCCTGGCCCACCAACACTATGTGGCCAACGGGGCAAGCCAGGAAGCAAACCGTCGAATTCACAGGAGTGGCTGATGACGAATTCTTCTGGAAAAGTCCGTACAACAACCAGACGTGTCGTGGCGGCCAGCCTGGTCGGCAATGCTCTGGAATGGTACGACTTCTTCCTCTACGGAACCGCCGCGGCGCTCATCTTCAACCGTCTCTTCTTCCCCGGCGCAGACCCCATGGTCGGGACCGTCGCCGCCTTCGGCACCCAGGCTGTGGCCTTCGCCGCCCGCCCCATCGGCGGCTTCATCTTCGGTCACTTCGGGGACCGCATCGGGCGGCGCTCCATGCTCTATGTGACGCTCAGCCTGATGGGTGTGGCCACCTTCCTCATCGGCGCACTGCCCACCTACGAGACCATCGGCGTATGGGCCCCGATCCTGCTGACCCTGCTGCGGATGCTCCAGGGCATCGCCGTCGGCGGCGAATGGGGCGGCGGGGTATTGCTGATCAGCGAGAACGTCGACGGCCGGCGGCGCGGCATGCTGAGCGCACTGAGCCAGACCGGTGTCGGCATCGGCTTCCTGCTCTCGGCGCTCGTCTTCGCGATCACCCAGGGCGCCACCACCGAGGAGCAGTTCATGACGTGGGGCTGGCGGATTCCGTTCCTGGCCGGTGTGGCGATCATGGGCATGGGCCTGTTCATCCGGCACCGGGTCTCCGAGACCGCCGCCTTCGAAGAGGTGCGGGAGCAGAGCAAGGTCGAGCGGCTCCCCGCACTGACCGCCCTGCGCGAGCACCCGCGCAGTATGTTCGTGGCCTTCGGCGCCCGCCTGACCGAGAGCGGGGCCTCGTACATCTTCATCGTGTTCGTGCTGGCATACACCGATCAGGTCGGTATCTCCAACTCGGTGGCGCTCACGTCCGTGGTGATCGGCATGACGCTGAACGCCCTGGCCATGCCTCTGTGGGGCGCGCTGTCCGACAGGGTCGGCCGCAGGCCCGTGTACATAGGGGGCGCGGTGGGTGTCGCCTTGTGGGCCGCACCGTTCTTCTGGCTCATCAACACCCGGCAGACGGCCCTTGTCCTGATCTCGATCATCGTGGCGAACGCGATCTGCCACGCCGCCATGATCGGCGTCCAGCCCGCGTTCTTCACCGAACTCTTCCCCAGCGACGTCCGCTACAGCGCCCTCTCGCTGAGCCATGAACTGGCCTCGATCCTGGGCGGCGGAATCTCCCCGCTGATCGCGATCTCGCTCCTGGCCTGGGCGGATGCCTGGTGGCCGGTGGCCGTGTACGTCGCCTTCCTGGGGCTGGTCGCCGTGGTGGCTGTCGCCATGGCCCCCGAGACAGTGGGCCGGGACCTGTCCGCCGGCTCCCTGGACCGTCCGGCGCAGCCCACGCCCGGCGATACCCCGGCCCAGGTCTCCGCACCGTAACGCCGCTCCCGGTGTCTGCTCCAACGGTCGCTGCGCCTTGAAGCCGGAGCCCTTCATCGAGGACTGGCTCCGGCTCTGACCTGGAGCGGTCGGCGCGCAACCCCTGCTGCTCGGTGGCGCCCCGCGGCGCCGCTGTACGACGCAGTGAACAGGCACGAGGGCACGAGCGTGCTACCTGAGGTGGCGTCGTGGCCGGTCCTGGTGGATCGCGGTGCGGAGGCCGTAGACGACGATGATCAGGGTTGCCAGGGCTGCGAGCGGGTCGGCGGGGTGGGCGGCCGGCCATGCCCACCAGTGCGGTGTTTGCTGTGGACCGTAGCCGAACGTGGCGGTGGCCAGGGCGAACACGACGGGAGGAACGGTGGAAGCGGGCCCCCCGAGCAGCGTGCGTCCGACGAGTGCCATACCCGTGTACAGGGCGAGGTTGCGGACAGCCTGTCCTGCCGGCTCGGGGTCCGGGCCGAGGCCGGTGAGTGAGAGGGACATGACCAGTGCTGTCAGGGCCATGGTCGCGGCGGCGAGTACGGCATCACCTCGTGCGACGGCGCGGCCGGCCGTTGCTTCGATCTGTGGAGCACGGTTGTGTCCGGTGTTCAGAGCGATGGCCGGGGCGAGGGGGGCCAACAGGATCAGGGGTACGGATGCCGAAGTCGCTCCGCCCAGTTGGGGCAGGGGAAGACCTGTTTCGCCGACAGAGAGGGCGACGGCCCAGAATGCCGTGGTGATCACGGTGAGGAGCTGGACCCGACGAAGACGTAACCACCAGATCACCAGGCACACCGGGCCTTGGACAGGGTGGCCTCGTACCACACGGTCTGGCTTTGAGACGTCTGAGTTATCTGTGTCTGTACTGCTGCCCAGGCATCGGGGCTGTAGCGCGGTGGCGCCTGATCGGCGTCGATACCGGCTCGGACGGCGAGCCAGACCTCCAGCTGCTGGTATGCGGCGATGGCGGAGTCGACGGCCGCAGGATCACTCGCACACGACGGCGCCGTGGGGTGGGCTGAGAGGTGGGGAAGAGCTTGAGCGAGGTTGGCGGCGAGACCTGCGAGCAGATCCTGCTGCGTGAAATCCGGCGTCCGTCGCACGGTGATCTGCCAGCGGTCCTTGGTTGCGGGGGCGTCCTGTTCGCTGATGGTCTTCGGGGCGGGGATTCCGTAGGCGTGGAGCTGAGAGGCCGCCTGGGTGAGTGTCCGGGTCGCCTCGGAGAGCCGACCACGGTGTTCGGGCCAGACACAGACACGTGGACCGGCCCCGAGGCGGTCGCAGACGAGTTCCTTGGCTTCACGTTTGTGTACCGCATCGGCTCCGAGCCGGTCGACCAGGGCGATCCCGCCACCTACGCAGAGCGCCAGGGCGACCGTGCCGACCGCCAGCAGACGCCGTCGGGCCCCCGTAGTGACGCGCCCCAGGGCCGGCATGTGGCGTGAAGCCGCGATCCCGGCCAACGCAACGGCGGCCAAGCCAACGGCTACCAGCGCGGAAGCCGCGAGGGCACGTGTGTCGGGAGCGAAGACGTTGTCGCAGCAGCCGGCTACCGGCACCGTCAGATGCCGCAGCCAGAGAGGCTCAAGCGCTGGTGGGTAGACGGCCCACAGATAGTCGCCGATCAGCACGAGGGGAACAGCGGCGACTGCCGGCAGCCACAGACCGACCGCGAAGCCGGCCAGGATGTGAGCGGCGATGATGACCAGCGCCGCCGCCAGGATGGCGAAGTCCGGCCACCCGGGGGCGGATCCGAGCTGTAGCCTCACACCCAGCAGGGTGGTGCACAGCGCGAGAATTCCCAGCACCAGCACGGGAAGGGCGGAGCCGGCGGCGATCTGCCAGGCACCGCGCGCCGGAGCCCAGGATTCGGCGCGTGCGCGACGCAGGCGACCGGCCTCCCACGCGGCGCATGCGGCTGTCACCGGCGCGATGAACTTCACCGCGGACGCGGTCTGGGCACTCGCTGATTCCCAGTAGCCGTCCAGGTGGGCGGACACCTCTTCGGAAGCGGCGTACATGCCGACAACGGCCAGCAAGATCGGCGCGGCGATGACGGCGGCATTGGCCCGGGGATGAAGCCGGAACATCATCGCAAGCCCCCGCTGCGCAGAGTCTCCTCGTAGGCGGACTCGGCGGTCTGGCTCGGGGCGGCATCTTTGTCTGCCCGTGCGGTGAATTCGTTTACGGTGCCATTGAATCTCACGTGTCCGTCCTCAAGGACCACCACATTCTCGTAGAGATCACTGAGGTCCTCGGTCTGATGGGTCGAGACGATCACATGGGCGTGCCCCGACAGGCGGCCGACGATTCCCCTGAACACACGGCGCTGAGCGGGGTCCAGGCCGGCGGTGGGCTCGTCCATGAGGATCAGTTCGGCACCATGAACCAGCGTCTGGGCCACGCCGAGACGCCGCCGCTGGCCGCCCGAGAGTGCGGAACTCTGGGAATCAGCCTTGTCGGTGAGAGAGACTGCGTCCAGTGCCCCGACGGCCGCCTCCCACGCATGCGAGCGGGACATGCCTTTCAGCCATCCGGCATACGCCACCTGCTCACGCGCGGTCATACCTGGCATGGCGTCGATCTCTTGAGGCATCCACCCCACGCGTCGGCGGTACTCCTTGCGCTGAACACGGAACGCGGGATTCAGTCCCCCGTAGGACACCGACCCCGATTCCGGAGCCAGAGCGGATGCGGCAAGGGCAAGAAGAGTTGACTTGCCCGCGCCGTTCGGCCCCAGCAGCACGGTCCTTCCGGGCGGGAAAACGAGATCGAGCCTGTCGAGTACCACCACACCCCGGCGGTACTGGTAGGTGCAGGCGGTGAACTCGACAGACACGAACACTCAATTCTTCCCTGGGGCCGAGCGCCTGGGGGCAGGCAGCATCCGGCGGCGCTGACCCGGCTGGAACAGTAGGCACCGTAGTCCGCGGTGGACCAGCACGCGACATCGGATGCGGTGCATCGCAAGACGAAGGACGTCCGCGTGCTGGATGTATGCGGATGTTCCGACAACGCGACGAGGTGCCGTAGCCGGAGTCGCGCGCCCGCCAGGGGTTGTAGGACGGCCCTGGGAACCACGCCTGAGCGTCACAGGACGTTCAGGCCACGGTGAAACGGTGGCTCGGCTCGCCCCGCAGCCGACCCGTCGGGAGCTTGCGCCCGTAGGCGACCAGCAGGAGGTCCTGGGCGGCCCCGTACACGGGCACGCCCTGGCCGAAGGACCAGTCCAGATCATCGGCGCACAGCCGCACCCCGTCGGCGTCCGCCCCGAAGAACCGGAGGCTTCGGGGCCGGACCTCGCCGAGCAGCACGCGTAGCCGATCCTCCGGGACCTGCCGGTCGATACCGAGGGCGACGGTGATGTCCAGCCCGTGCACCACGTCGTGGCCGAGCGCCGCCGCGAGCCCGCCGACCGGCGGCTTCCAGGGGTGGTGTGCGTTGTCCCGCAGGAACGCCGCGAGCCGGGTGGTGGAGTGGGCTGCCGCGTCCCGGCGGGCGACCCGGTCGGTCATCCGGTGAAGGCGGCCTCGCGCCTTCGCGAGTTCGGCGAGGGTCGTCGGCAGGGAGTGCCTGAAGCCCATCGACATATGGGCCGCAACCTCGCGCACCCGCCATCCCGTGCACAGGCTCGGCGCGTCCCACTGATCGGGCCTCAGACCATCGAGCAGATCCGCCAACTCCCGGCGTTCCGCAGCGATCAGGGCCCTGATGTCCGTCCTGTTCCCCTTGGTCCCGTCCGTTGTGTGATCGCTCGTCTTCCCCATGTGTTCAAGGGTGTGCGCACCTGATGCATAAGTCCAATAGTTGGTCATGCTGCTGGCTAGCATCATTGCTTATGGAACTCCGGCAGCTCCGTTACTTCGTCGCCGTCGTCGAAGAGGGTGGCTTTACCCGCGCCGCCGCCCGCCTGCACCTCGCCCAGCCCGGACTGAGCGCCCAGATAGCCCAGTTGGAACGAGAACTGGGGCAGCAGCTGCTCGACCGCACCGGCCGGTCCGTGACGCCGACCGAGGTGGGGCGGGCCGCACTGCCGTACGCACGGGCCGCGCTGGCCGCCGTGGATGGGGTACGGCAGACGGTGGAGGAGTTCACCGGGCTGTTGCGCGGCCGGGTGAGGGTCGGGCTCGTCTCCGGCGCCGTCGGTCACGCCTTCGACATCGCCTCGTCTCTCGCCGACTTCCATCATGCCCACCCCGGGGTGGAGATCGCGCTCACCGAGGACACCTCGGAGCGGATGCGGGCCGCGCTTCTGGCCGGTGAGCTGGACATCGCCCTGCTCGGGCAGACCTGGAACGATTCCTCCCCCGGGCTTTCCCTCCAGACCGTGATCGACGAGCCACTGGTCGCCGCCGTCGCCCCTGATGACCCGCTCCTCACTCGCGCCGAGCACACCGTTCACGCCGAGCAGGCCGTTCCCATCGAACACGCCGAGCACGCCGGTCCCGCCGACCGTGTCGGTGACGGCGACCGTGTCGGTGACGGCGACCGTGCCAGGGAGGCTCGTCATGTCAGTGACGCCGATGACGCCGTTCACGCGAACGTCCCACTGGCCGAGCTGCGCGACCGGCCGCTGATCTGTCTGCCGCCCGGTACTGGGGTGCGCTCGGTGCTCGAACGCGCCTGTGCGCAGGAGGGTTTCCGGCCCCGGGTGGCCTTCGAAGCGGCATCTCCGTACGTTCTTGCGCAGCTCGCCGCCCGGGGTCTCGGTGTCGCCGTACTACCGGCCGACGAGAAGTCGATTCCGGACGGCCCCTTGCGCACGCTGCGAATCGTCCGGCCCCGGCTGCGCGGCCGGGTCGCTCTCGCCTGGCAGTCCGCCGGGCCCGCGAGTCCCGCGGCACGGGCGCTGCTCGACCGCCTGCGCGACGCACTTCCGAATCTGTCCGAGCGATAGCCGCACATCTGACGGCCACGAGCCGGACACGCGACGAACCGAAGACGACGAACCGAAGGCGACAAGCAGAAGGAAACGGGCGGAGGACGAGGGGCAGAGGGTGGGCAGAGGGTGGGCAGAGGGCGGGCAGGGGGCGAGAGCCGAGGTCGACGGCTCCGACGGGCGCGACCGGGCCGATGGCGACGGAGGATCAGCCCGGTACCGGACCGCGTCGCCGCACCAGCGGCAGGTACACCTCGTCGACGATCTCGACGAGCACGTCGTCGGGCGCCGTGGGCACCCCGCGTACGACGAACTCATTGCGCAGCAGCACGATGGCCACGGTGGCCACCCGTGGGTGGAGCGCTTCAGGGGAAGCCTCGCCGCGTGCCACCGCGCGCCCCAGGATGGTCAGCCAGGGAGCGGCCACGGCATCGCTGGACTGTTCCTGCAACTGCGCCTGGAGCTCCGACGTACCACCGGCCGCCGCGAGCAGTTCACGCAGGATCGCGCCGAGCGGTGAACTCCAGTGGCGGTTGGCCCGGCGCAGGAAGTCCAGGGCATCGCCGCGCAGGCTACCGGTGTCGGGCGGCTGAACCGTCGTGGCCAGTTGCCGGTACGCGGCGATGCCCAGCGCGAGGCGGTTCGGCCAGCGACGATAGATGGCGTTCTTGTTGGTGCCGGAACGGGCCGCGACCTTGTCCATGGTCAGCCCGGCGTACCCGGACTCGGTCAGCTCGTCCACCGCTGCGGCCAGGATCGCCTCCTCCAGAACAGCCCCGCGCCGCCGTGTCTGCCCGGCGTCTGCCCGGTTCGCCGCTTCCCCTGCCATGACGCCTTCCCGCAATCGGTACCGTTCGTACTCTCTCATTCTCGCTGTCGCCTCCAACAGGCGCCAAATAAGGTACGTTGAGTACCGTAAATCTCGTGACCGGCAGAGAGGAGCGCGACGCATGCGCGCCCGAGGAATCAGTTACGACACCGGCTTCGTCCGCGACGGAGAGATTTCCCGCACGTCCTTCGATCCGAAGGTGGTCGAGCGCGAATTGCGCATCATCCGTGACGATCTGCGCTGCAACGCGGTACGCGTCATGGGGGGCGATCCCGAACGGCTGGAGTTCGCGGCGGCGTACGCCGCCGGCCTCGGGCTGGAGGTCTGGTTCTCCCCGTACCCCCTGGAACTGACCACCGAAGAGATGCTGCCGCTGCTCGCCGACTGCGCCGAGCGCGCGGAACGGATCCGTCGGCAGGGAGCCGAGGTCGTATTCGTCACCGGCGCCGAGATGAGCCTGATGAACAAGGGGTTCCTGCCCGGTGACAGCCTGGACGACCGGGTCGCGTTACTGAGCCGGCCCGATCGCGTACGTGAACACATCGGCGAGATCGGCGCACGCGTCAACCACTTCCTCGGCGAGGCGGTGACACTCGTCCGCGACCGCTTCGGCGGCAAGGTGACCTACGCCTCCGTGCCGCTCGAACGCGTCGACTGGACCCCCTTCGACATCGAGTCCGTGGACCTCTACCGAACGGCCGAGACCGCCGACCGCTTCGCGGCGGGCGTCCACGACCTCACCGCTCGGGAGAAGCCGGTCGCCATCACCGAGTTCGGCGCGGCGACCTTCCGGGGCGCGGGAGACGTGGGCGCCCGGGGGCTGGAGATCGTCGAGTACGGCGAGAACGGCGGCCCCGCCCGGCTGAACGGCGAGTACGTCCGCGACGAGTCCGGTCAGGCCGCGTATGTGCGCGAGCTGTTGGAAGCGTTCGAGGCCGGGGGCGTCGACAGCGCCTTCGTGTTCACCTTCGTGCTCGCTGATCACCCGCACCGCCCCGACGGCGACCCCCGGGACGACTTGGACCTCGCCAGTTACGGCATCGTCAAGGCCCTCGACGGCCGTCTCGGGACCACCTACCCCGACATGTCGTGGGAACCGAAGGCCGCGTTCACCGCCATCGCCGAGTTCTACGGAAAGAAGTAGGCAACGAGCCGTCGGCAGGGCGCACGGCTGAAGGAAGCCGTCGGCCTGCGGAATGGCGAACCTGCGGGCCTTCGGATGCGGGGCCCTCGGGGCCGCCGGGAACGGGTGCGTACGCGACCCCCCGGCGGCTCCTGGCGGCCCCTCGGCCGAACTCCTGCCCAGGTCGGTGTCCCTTGGTCTACGTGAGGGACAGCGCCGGCCTGCCGCAGGAGCGGCGATCCCCGCTGTGCGGCACGTCAACCCGCGGCACGTCAACCCGTGGCACGTCAAGCCGTGGCACGTCAAGCCGTGGCACGTCAAGCCGCGCACATCAGTCCGCGCACGTCAGGCCGCGGAGCGCATCGGCTTGGGGGGCTCGGCGTCGTTCAGCCACTCGATCAGGCAGGTGCGGGCGCGTGCTACTCGGGAGCGCACCGTCCCCACCGGGCAGTTGCTGACGAGTGCCGCTTCCGCGTAGGGCAGCCCGAGCAACTGGGTGAGGACGAAAGCCTCGCGGCGTTCGTCGGACAGGTTGGCCAGCAGCTCGGCGAGGGCGATGCCGTCTTCGAAGCCGGGCAGGCTGTGTGGCTGGGCACGTTCGGCGGCGGCCTGCCAGTCGTCGGTGTCCGACAGGCGGGGCCGCGCGGCGGCGTATCGGAGGTTGTCGACCACCGCGCGCCGGGCGATGGTCAGCAGCCAGGTGCGGGCCGAGGAGCGGCCTTCGAAGCGGTGCAGGCTGGTGAGGGCCCTCAGGAACGTGTCCTGGGTCAGATCGTCCGCGGTCTGAGGGTCGGCACCAAGGCTGGTCACATAGCGGCGGACGTCGCGGTGCAGGGCCCGCACGAAGTGCTCGACGGCTTCGGCGTCACCGCTGCGGGCGGCGAGTGCCCAGGCCGTCGTCGATTCGTCGGGCGGGGTGGGCAAGGCAGGAGCGATCATCTGGCGTCCTTCTCGGGAATCCGGGCCCGGCGTTGAACGGCGGCGGGTCCGGTGCTGGCGTGCGGCCACGCAGAGGTGATCGATGTACGACCGCACGGAGGCGTACGGCCGATACCCGGGGCCGTCCGGACGCGGGGTGCCGGGGCGGCATCGGGAAACCGGCTGTCAGACGACAGCGGTTCCGGTGGGCGGGCCCCGAGAGGAGATGGCGTGGATGAGGAGGAACCGCCACGGCCTGGGGGCGGATCGGTTTCGGTGGGTGCGGATGCGCGGACGGTGCGGTGGGGCGGGCAGCAGGAGGGGCAGTCGCAGTGGTGCCACGAGCCATTCGGCGAGGAGCCGCAGGATGCGGAAGGCGGCTCGTTCGCCGTACGCGAGCCACATGCTGCACAGCAGTGCGGCCAGTATGTGGGCCGCGACCATGTCGGTCGACGACATGCCTGACATGTCGTGGCCCAGGTGACCGGAGCGGGCCACGTGTTCCAGCGGCGTGCTGTCCGCCATGGCGTGATGGTGGGCGGTGGGCGTGGCAGGATTCGGCGGGTGGGGCCGCGTCGCCGTCTGGGCCAGCGAGTACCACACATGTGAGCCCGCCTGGGCGGCCATCGCGACGGAGACGACCAGGGGGAATCCGCGCTCTCGCCCGGTCAGGCACCATGCCATACCGCCGGCCCCCACGAGTGCTGCGGCGGCGGCCCACCAGGGCACCGTGGAGCCCGACAGCATTCGGTGCCCCAGGGCTGCGAGCAGCGCACAGACGGCTGCGAACACCGCAGTCCTTGTCGCGCGACAGACCCACCCAATGGTCATGGCGGGCTCATCCTCGCATCCGCGCCTCTCGCGTCACGGGTACTCCTGCCGGATCGGTACGGATGGCGACCGGGCGTCCCACTTACGTCGACTCATGTGAACCATCGCACGTAACTGACGTGAATTGAAGGGGAGTTGAAGCCAACCGTGTGCGACGCCGAGGCCCTCGCCGCTGCCGTGAACCGCCGGGAACCAGCGGCCGTAAGCGGCCGACTACTGAAAAGACAGGAGTGACAGGAGCTGCCAACAGGGCCCGTGGGTCCAAGAGGGAGGCCGAGCGACGTGGAATGGTACGAGGACGACTCCCTGTGGTCCGACTTCGCGCCCACCATGTTCTCCCCGGCGCGCGCGCAGTCCGTTGCCGAGCTGGTGGCCACGTCACCTCTCCTCGACTTCCCGCCCGGGTCCAGGGTGCTCGACCTGTGCTGTGGTCCGGGCCTGTTTCTGGTGCCGCTGGCCGACCGGGGGTTCGACGTCACGGGCGTCGATCTCAGTGAGCCGATGCTGGAGCGGGCGAGGAGCGCGTGCGAGGAGGCCGGTGCCGAGGTGCGGCTGGTACGAGGGGACATGCTCACCTACACGGCTCCCGGGGCATTCGATGTCGTCCTGAACGTGTTCACGTCCTTCGGGTACTTCGACGACCCGGACGACAACCTCCGGGTTCTGAGCAACGCGTGGGAGAGCCTCGCCCCCGATGGGCAGCTCCTGGTGGACGTGATGGGCAAGGAGGTCCTGGCCGGCTGGATCGGGCGGCCCCAGGCCGTCGACCTGCCGGACGGCTCGTACGTGGTCCAGCGGGACGTCGTCTTCGACAGCTGGCGCAGGCTGCGGACCGACTGGACGCTGGTGCACGGTACGTGGGCGCGCACGGCGTCCCTGACGTCCTGGCTCTACAGCGCCGCCGAACTGCACGACCTGTTCGTGGCCGCCGGCTTCGCGGACGTGGAGTGCTTCGGCGGCTTCGACGGTTGCGCGTACGACAACCACTCCCGGCGATTGATCGTCCGGGGGCGCAAGAAGTGACGCGGACCATCGGGTCCGCACGCGTCGCTCCCCGGCCGGGTGCCGCCGCGCGCGGCCCGCCCCGCCCCGGCAGGGACGGCAGCCCTGCGCCCGCACCTGCCGCCGCCGCCCGCTCGTGGCCAACCACCCGGCGCCCGCAGCCCTGGAGGACCGGTACACCATGTCACCGCACCACGAGAACCACGATCCCACGCTCGGCAGCACGGCGGCAGCACACCTGCCCGAACACGGCCCGCGGGCCGTGCCGGGGGGAGCGCGGACGGAAACCGCCGCCTCGTCCGCGCCCATCACCACCGCACCCGTCCATGAGCACAACACCACCGCCGCTCCCATCCACGAGCCCATCACCACCGCCACGCCCGTCCATGAGCACAACACCACCCCCGCACCCGTCCACGAGCACATCACCGATGCGTTGAAGACGCCGGACCTGATCCGGCTCGGCGGCAACGTCGTGCTCGCCCGCTTCGAGACGATGAAGGTCTACGCGGCTCTGGGCGCCATCCGTACGCTGCTGCACCGCGGGCGCATCGTCCGGGGACAGACCCTCGTCGACAGTTCCAGCGGCATCTACGCCCTGGCGCTCGCCATGGCCTGCCACCGCTACGGCCTGCGGTGCCACATCGTGGCGTCCACGACCGTCGACTCGGTCATGCGCGCGCAGTTGGAGGTCCTGGGCGCGACGGTCGACCAGATGCCTCCGTCGCAGAACCTCAGGCTCGACCAGGAGCGCCGCGTCCGCCGCGTCCGCGAACTGCTGTCCGAACGCCCCGACTTCCACTGGATGCGGCAGTACCACGACTCCATCCACTACGCCGGATACCGGGAGTTCGCCGACCTCGTCACCGGGACACTGCCCGACGCGCCCCTGACCGTCGTCGGCGCGGTCGGTACGGGGGCGTCCACCGGCGGGCTGGTGCAGGCACTGCGGGAGACCGGGCGGACGGTGCGCCTGGTGGGGATTCAGCCGTTCGGCAGCGTCACCTTCGGCAGTGAGCACTTCCACGACCCCGAGGCGATCATCGCGGGCATCGGCAGCTCCATCCCCTTCGAGAATGTGCGGCACGAGCTGTACGACACCATGCACTGGCTGGGCTTCCGGCACGCCATGGCCGGTGCGATCGGCCTCCTCCAGGAACACGCGACCTTCGCGGGGCTGTCCACCGGAGCCGCACACCTGGTCTCCTCCTGGGAGGCGGAGCGCGATCCCGAGCGCCTCCACCTCGTCCTGGGCGCGGACACCGGCCACCGCTACGCCGAACGGGTCTTCGCCAGGCACACCGAGGCACAGGACATGCGCACCCTCCGGCCCCGGCCGATCCAGGCACTCGACGAGCTGCGTCCGCCCTGGTCGGTGATGGAGTGGGGGCGGCGTCCCGGTCAAGCGACGGTACGGCCGGGCCGATGCCCCGGCACGAACAGCGTTGAACCCGTTTCGCCCGTGGAGGTGACGCCATGACCATCGCAGCCCTGGAATCCCTGTCCTTCGGCCTGGGACACATGGCCGCGGCGGCGGCGGAAGCAGGACACAAGCTGTGCCTGCTCACCGCGGACCGGTCCGTCTACCGGCATGAACTCGCCACCCTGCCCGACGACACGCTCACCGTCATCGACGTCGACACCTTCGACGAGACGGCGACCCGCAGCGCGCTGACCGCCCTGCCCGACCTGGCCGGCCTGCTCAACACCACCGACACCTGGAGCGTGCCGGCCGCCTGCCTCGCGGCCGAACTCGGGCTCCACGGCCCGGATCCGGCCGCGGTACGGCTGCTCCGCGACAAATATCGGGTACGTGAACTCCTGCACCGCCGGGGACTGAGCCGGAGCGGTGCCGTGCGCGTCGCCCCGAGTCCCGACAGCGCCGACGAGGTGCGTCGTGCGGTCGGTCTGCCGGCAGTGCTCAAGGACTCCTCGGGCACCTCCTCGCGCAATGTCTGGATCGCCCACGACGAGGAAGCGCTGCGCCGCGTGCTCGACGAAGCCGCCCGGCAGCGGCTCATGGGGGAATTGTTCGCGGAGACGTTCCTGGCCGGGCCGCTCTACAGCGCCGAGACCCTCAGCTGGGACGGCGCCACCCGGCTGCTCGGCGTCCTCAGCCGGCAGACGTCCCGGCAGCCCGCGGTACGGGAGGAGGCCGCCGCCTTCCCCGTCGCGCTGCCACCGGCCGAGTCGGCCGCCGTCGAACAGTGGGTCGGGGACGTCCTGCACGCGGCGGGACATCACGGCGGCTTCGCGCATGTGGAGTTCATCCTCACCACCGAGGGACCGGAACTCGTCGAGATCAACCGCAGGATCGGCGGAGCCCTGGTGGGAGAGGTCATGTGCCGCTCGCTCGGGACCAATGTGTACACCGCCATGATGGAGGAGGCCCTGGGCCGCAGACCGCGCCTCATGGACGCGCCGCTCGATCGCACCGGCCCCGCGTACGCCTTCGTCCTCGTCTACGCGGACCGGCCGGGTGTTCTCAAGGGCTGGCACGGGCTCGACGAGCTGGCGGCCTTTCCCGGAGAAGTGCGCTGGTACCCGACCAGGGCGCCGGGAGACGTGCTGCCGCAGGTGGGGGACCAGCGCGGCTGCACCGGCATCGTGCTGGCCGAAGCCGCGACGGCGGAGCTGGCGCAGCACCGGGCGTGGAGCGCGGCCACCCGCGTGTGCCCCGTCGTCGCCGATCATGGGCCGTAGGCCCCGGCTCGGTGGGTGGCGGGTCACCGGCCCGCGGGCCTTCCTGCTGGCCGCCTCGTTCCTGATCACTCTGGGCAGCTTCGCCGTCCTGCCGTACGTGTCGGTGCTCCTGCACCAGCGGCTCGGGCTGGGGCTCGGTACGGTCGGCATCGTGCTGGCCGTCGCCTCGCTGGTGCAATTCTCCGGCGGCGTGGCCGCCGGAGCGCTGGCCGGGCGCATCGGCCTGCGGGCCACCATGCTGACGGCGCTGGCCGTGCGGACGGCCGGGTTCGCGGCGTTCGTGCCCGGGATGACCAGCCCCGTGCTCGCGGTCGGCGCCGTGTTCCTGGTCTCCTGCGGGGCGGCCCTGTATCTCCCGGCGAACAAGGCGTACTTGGTGGAAGGAGCCGACGAGGCCGACCGCCCCCGGCTGCTGTCGGCGAGCGGGGCGGCCTTCAACGCGGGCATCGCCCTCGGCCCGCCGGCCGCGGCACCCTTCGTCCTGGGCTCACCCACCGTGCTCTTCTCCTGCGTCACCGCGCTGTTCGCGCTCGTCGGCATCGGCCACGCGCTGCTGCCACCGGCCGCGGTGCGCCCGGTGGCCGACGAAGCGCGGGAGGCCGCCGGCGACGCCGACCGGCTCTGTCGCCATGACGACGGCCTGCCGCCCTTCGCCGTGACCGTGCTGAGTGTGTACGTCTTCATGTTCTTCCAGCACTATTTGGCGCTCTACGCCGTCCCGCGCACCTCGGTGGCCTACTACGGGGCGGTGCTGACGGGCTATGCCTGCCTCCTGGTCGTCGCCCAGCCGCTGCTGTCACGGTGGATCGCCGCACTCGCCTACCGGGACACCATGAAGGTGGGCTTCGGGAGCATGGCGGCAGGGACGGCCGCCATCGCATACGGCGGCCACACGGGCATCGGCGCGGGAGCGGCGCTCATGTGCGTGGGCGAGGTCGTGCTCTTCCTGAAGAACGACCTGGAGGCGCTCGCCCGTTCATCCGCGGCACCGGCCTCGGTCTTCGGCCGGCAGCGGCTGGCGGCCGGCCTCGGAGCGTTCGGCAGCGGAGTGGTCGGCGGCCAAGTGTACGCGGGTGCGGAAGCCATGGGCTCGGCACGGGGGTTCTGGCTCGCCGTGTGCCTCCAGGCTCTACTTCTTCCCGCCCTGCTGACGGGCGTGGTACGCCGCCGCCGTATCGGGACCGGGGCCGCCATCCCGGAACCCGGCGGCGAACGGTCGTCGTCACGGCGGCAGCGGCCACCACGAGGGTGAGACAACACTTCTCCCATGTGACCCACGGCACACAATAGGGGTGGGAACTTTCGTCTCTCCTCCTCCGACTCATCCAGTAGCGCGACTGGGCACCCCGTGCCCCGGAGAGTCCACGCCCCCGCTCACCAGCCGAAGCGACTGAAGAGGCCGCACGATGACGTCATTGCCAGCGCAACCCGCCTCCGAACCGGCCAACGCCCCCGTCGCCCAGACCGGTGACGGGCAGCGGCGGCGCCCCACGCTGCGGTCCGACCTGCGCGCATCCATCCCCGACGGCCTGATCGCGCTGCTGGTGACCGGCGCCGTCTTCGCACTTCTCTACGCCCGCATCCGCGCCGAGACCTCCTCGACCGTGTCGGTCATGCCCTTCATGACCGACACGGGCAAGTTCTGGCTGTACTTCCTCAGCCAGGCATTCGGCTGGTCCGCCCTGCTGTGGGCCTGGATCACCGTCGTCCTCGGACTCCTCCTCTCCGGCCCCCGCCTCTCCTGGCTACCGTTGTCCGGCCAGCGCCTCGAACGCCTGCACCGCACCACCAGCCTCAACACCATCGCCCTCATCGCCGCCCACGCGCTGCTGTTCGCCGCCCAACTGGTCCGCTCCGACACCGCACGCTGGCACTCCGCGATCGGCACGGCCTTCGTGGAGACCTTCGTCCCCGGCGGCTACACCTCGGGCACCGGCAGGATCGCCATCCCTGTCGGGCAGGCGGCCCTCTACCTGGCCATCCCCCTGGGCCTGCTCTTCTACATCAGGCACCGCATCGGCCCCAAGACCTGGCGGGTACTGCACCGCTTCGTCATCGTCGTCTACGTCCTGAGCGTCTGGCACACCCTGCTCTACGGCACAAACGTCTGGTACGACGGCTGGTTCCGCACCGCGATCTGGCTGCTCCAGCTCCCCATCGCCGCACTCCTCCTGCTGCGCCTGCTGCGGCCCGCCCGGCGCTCGGAGAAGCTACGCGGCCCTCGCGCCCACACCGGCTCGCCGACGGGCTGGGCCCTGCGCCTGAGCGGCCGTCTCGCCATCGTCGGTGTGATCGCCGCCCTGCTCGGCGTGGTCAGCAGCGGAAACGACGGCGGTCGCACCGCGCCTCCCGAGGACACCTCTTCCAGCCACAACAAGCACGGCTGAGTCCGCCCTCGCCCGCCCACGGGTTCGCCGCCGCGACACCTTGATGCCATGAGGCGGGGCGGGCGGCTACGGGAGTCCGACGACGGTGACGCCGCGCAGTTCGCGGTGGACGCGGGAGGCGAGCATGCCAGGAAGGCGCGGCTTGCCGTACGGGGCCAGGACGTCGTTGTCGAAAGTGCGCCATCCGGTGTCGGTGAGTTGGTAGACGGCGCCCGAGACCCCGTAGAGCTGGGGTTTACGTACGCGGAGTACGGCGTGGTCGGCCGTGCGGAGGAACGGGCACTGGCGGACGGACACGCGGGCGTGTTCGTTGCACAGGGGCGGCATGGAGGTGATGGACTTCTCGGGCCAGGACGGGGGCGAGTCGGGGCGGCGCCAGTCGAGGAACAGCCACCCTTGCTCGTTCCGGTCGGCAGGCCCGCCGCAGATTTGGCACAACATGCCCTCCATACAGGCGCGTTGGCGTTGTACGTGCATGCATTCGTAACGGACACGTCCGCCGGTGGATTCCTGCATGCGTACCCATAGATTGCCGTGGTGATCCCGGTCGGTGGGTCGCGGGCTGCGGTAGGCGATCCGGGGGCCGTTCAAGGCGAACTCGATCGTCAACTCCGATTCGCGTACAGGGTGTTCGGTGGTGCGCGACGCGACGTACGGCGTCAGGAGGGACATGGGGCGTTTCCTTTCAGTGGCTGGGTCGAACGAACGTACGGTTGCTGGGGTGGCGGGAAGCTCTGGGCACCGCGGTGGCGGGCCCGGGGCTCGGCGGCGGGATCTGGGCGCGCGGCGGGCTTTGGACGCGATGGCGGGATCTGGGTGCTCGCGGCGGTGGGCCTTGGGCACGCGGCGGGCTTTGGGCGCGCGCGTTGTGGGGCTACGCGTTGATCAGCGCGGCGCCCGGTTGAGGCGCGGGTTGCGGTAGGCGCAGTGGGCTGGCGGTGAGCCTGTACCAGCACGCCTCGTCCCGGGCGACGAACGAGACCTCGGCGCCGGTGGCGAGCCGGTGCAGCGCCTCGGTCTGGCGTACGTCGTCGGCGGCCCAGGCGCGCAGCTCGGCCGGTGCGTCGGGGATGGGCGGGGTAGGTACGGACAGGGTGGGCACAGTCCGGGTGGACAAAGGTGCGGGCACGAGGGTGGGCGCGGGCACGGGCCGTAACACGTATGGGGGAATCCACGGGGTCCCCGGTTCCGGGTCCAGCCCGTTCGCGAGCCGCGTTGCCTGCCCCCGCAGCCACCGCAGGGCGAGCCGGGGATTCGCGGCGCGTCTCCCGCCCAGGTGGATGGTCGTCCGGCCGTCACCCGCGTACACCGCGACGAGGAACGGCCCCGTCACAGCACCTCACCTCGGCTACGCCGGTTGGCGCGGGCCAGTTCGGCGCGCAGCCGCTCTATCGGGTCGGCCGGCCTTGCGGCCTCGGGGGCGACGGTCCATTCGACCCCGCCACCGATGGGTCGCAAGGACCACTGCCCGCACCACTCACCGCGGAACTCGCCGACCCGATCCTGTGATAGGTCCACCATGAGCGTGCCGGGTGTCGGGAGGGGCGGGGTCTCCAGTTCGTTCGAGGCGCCGTTCTGCACAGACACGGGCCACTCCTCTCCGTAGTGATTCCACTACCAGGGCGGCCCAGCGTGACCCAACGTCTGGGACGCTTCAACTTGTTGAGCAGGAACGGAAAGCTGGTGACAAACCGTTGAACCGCAAGGAGTTGGAGCCCGAGAGCAGTCCGGAGGCTGCCTTTGGCGCGCGTATCCGCAGCTCGCGAGAGGCTCGCGGATGGAAGCAGGAAGAACTGGGTGCGGAGATGGGATATTCCGGCACCCATGTCTCCGCCGTCGAAACTGGTCGCAAGATGCCGACTCTTCGCTTCTCGCGCAGCGCCGACCGCGTCTTCGAAACCGGTGACACAGCCGACACGTTCGAACGCCAGTGGCGCGAGATCCGGCACGGTTCACTGCTGGAGGGCTTCCCGCAGTACGTGGGGCATGAGGGACGCGCGGTGGAGATCCGGTTGTACGAAATCGGGATCATCCCGGGGCTGTTACAGACTCCGGAGTACGCCAGGGTCCTGGCGGACAGCGCCGTACGGCGTGGAGCGATCAGCCCCGAGCAGGCCACTGAGCGGGTCTCGTTCCTGGCGGAGCGTCAGGCGGCTCTGGTGCGCCCGCGCCCGCCGATGATGCTGGTGGTGATGGATGAGAGCTGCATCCGCAGGCGGGTCGGCGGAGATGCGGTCATGGACGCGCAGTTGGAGCGGCTGGTGGAATTCGCCGAGCAGCCGAACACCGTGCTCCAGGTCGTTCCGTACGACATAGGGGAACGTCGACCGTTCGACCTTCCGTTGTACATGCTGACGCTGTCCGATCTGTCCGTGATCGTGTACGCCGAATCCCAAATTCGGGGGCACCTGGAACGCGAAACGACCTCTGTACTCCCGCTGCTGACCGCCTACCATCAGCTACAGGCCGAGGCGCTGTCCCAGGCGGAATCCGTAGTCATGATCAACGAGGCACGAAAGGGCACCCTGTGACGACCACGAGCGAGTCCCCCCGCTGGTTCAAGTCTTCATACAGCAACAACGGCGGTGCCTGTGTGGAGGTCGCCGCCAACCTCGCCGCCTCACGCGGCATCGTCCCCGTCCGCGACTCCAAGAACCCGAACGGCCCGGTGCTGAACACCACCACCCACGCGTTCACAACCTTCGTCGCAGGCATCAAGTCCGGAAAGTTCGCCACCGCCTGACCGCCCAGCCCGCACGGACCGCAAGGATCACCAGGATCGCCAGTTGAGATGTGCCCCATCGTGCGCCGCATGGTGGGGCTTCTGGACGCGGCGGACCCGCCGTCCGTTTCCAGGCCGAGGCGCTGTCCCAGGCGGAATCCGTACTCATGATCAACGAGGCACGAAAGGGCACCCCGTGACGACCACGACCGACTCCCCCCGCTGGTTCAAGTCTTCGTACAGCGACAACGGTGGCAACTGCGTGGAGGTCGCCGCCAACCTCGCCGCCCCGCGCGGCATCGTCCCCGTCCGCGACTCCAAGAACCCGAACGGCCCGGTGCTGAACACCACCACCCACGCGTTCACAACCTTCGTCGCAGGCATCAAGTCCGGAAAGTTCGCCACCGCCTGACCGCCCAGCCCGCACGGACCGCAAGGATCACCAGGATCGCCAGTTGAGATGTGCCCCATCGTGCGCCGCATGGTGGGGCTTCTGGTCACGGCGGACCCGCCGTCCACGCCCAGACCGAAGCTCCGCGGGGTCCGTGGAGTCCGTAGAGTCCGTCCCAAGTAGTTCTCGCGGAAAACCAACGCTCAGCCGTGCGGCAGCCTCTGATCTGGGCTGATCATCGATCTTCGCGAAGATTTCATCTTTGTGCACAACCTTTCACGTTCGCCCGAGGTCTGGCCTGGCGGGTCAGCAGACCCACAGTCCAAACTTGGGGAACACATGCGTATTCGTGCCACTGTTGCCGCTGTCTCCGGCGCCCTGGCCCTGTCTTTCCTCACCGTTCCGGCCTCTCAAGCAAGCAGCCCTTCGCTCGCGCTGACGCGGGCGGACGCCGCCCCGATGATCAGCAAGGTCGTTGTGAACAGTGGAAAGCCGATCGTGCTCGGTACCACCGCCACCAAGAAGGTGACGGTCTCCGTCACCGCGTCCCACTCCTCGGGTATCAAGGACGCTCTCTCCTACGTCTGGAGGGGCCGCGACAACAAACCGAACCTGTACGGCTTCGGGTTCCACCCGGACGGGACAAAGGCCAAGTGCAAGGCCGCGAACGCCACAACCTCGACCTGCACCCTCACCATCACGGTCGATCCCGGATACCTGTGGAACACCAACGCCACGAACTGGCGGGTCTACGTCGGCGCATGGGGCAAGGACGGGAGCTTCACCGAGAACGACTCGTTCTCCTTGGTCAGGTTCCAGCGGCTGTCGCGGCTGACGGCCGATGCCTCCCCGGAGCCCGTGAAGAAGGGCAAGACCATCACGGTCACGGGCAAGCTGGACCGGGCCAACTGGGACACCCGTAAGTACGCGGGCTACGCGTCCCAGCCGGTCAAGCTCCAGTTCCGGAAGAAGAACAGCAGCACATACACCACCGTCAAAACGGTGAAGGGCTCCAAAACCGGCACGCTGAAGACCACGGTCAAGGCGGTGCAGGACGGCTACTGGCGCTGGAGCTTCGCCGGTACGGCCTCGACTCCCGCGGTCAACGCCCCCGGTGACTTCGTCGACGTGAAGTAGTCCCGCAGCGCGAGGTGGCAAGAGAACCGAAGGGCCCCGCAGGTCGGGCCCTTCGTCGTTTCCGCGAGGGGGCGCTTCCCCGGGAACTACGCCGTCCTCATCGCCCCTTCGAGGGGTCCGCCGACGGCAGTGTCCTCGCTCGGTGGGACGGCATCCCATCACGGCCGCGCCCGAGCTCGCCGGGCGGGTCCAGGCCGTGGTGCCCAAGCGCCGCGGCGGCCGTTCCCTACCGCCGTCGCCGCCCTCGCCCTGACCTCGTCTCCGCCGATCGGCCCCGGATGCTGACTTTGCCCGGTGCGCCCGGCGCTCCCCCGCAACTCGCTCTCCAAGGGCTGTCCCGTAATCCGCAGCGGGTGCGCGACGTCGGCTAACACCTCGCCGCGTTGTCGGAACGTCCGCATACATGCAGTATGCGTACGCCCCTCCGCCTTGCGATGCACCGCATCCGACGCCGCGCGCTGGTCCACCGCGGATGGAGGGGCAGCCCTTAACGTCCGCGTCCGGTGGCCCCGCCCACGGGTGGGTTGAGCCGGGCGAAGCCCTCCTGGCGCTGGTAGGGGAAGTACGGGTAGGGGGCCGTCTTGCCGCTCACCGCGTCCAGTTTCGCCATCTGGTCCGGTGTGAGCGTCCAGCCGATGGCACCGAGGTTCTGGCGGAGTTGTTCCTCGTTGCGGGCACCGATGATGACGGAGGAGACGGTCGGCCGCTGGAGCAGCCAGTTGATGGCGATTTGCGGTATGGCCTTGCCCGTTTCCTGCGCGATCTCGTCGAGCACGTCGACAACGCGATAGAGGTGTTCGTCCTCTACCGGAGGGCCGTAGTCAGCCGTCTGGTGAAGGCGGCTCCCGGCGGGGAGCGGCCTGCCTCGGCGGATCTTGCCGGTGAGCCGCCCCCAGCCGAGCGGGCTCCAGACGAGTGCCCCGAGTCCCTGGTCGAGCCCGAGGGGCATCAGTTCCCACTCGTAGTCGCGGCCGATCAGGGAGTAGTAGACCTGATGTGCGACATAGCGCGGGCGGCCGTACCTCTCCGCGATCGCGAGAGACTTCATCGCCTGCCAGCCGGAGAAGTTGGAGACCCCGACGTAACGGACCTTCCCCGCCCGTACGAGATCGTCGAGCGTGGACAGAACCTCCTCGACGGGCGTACCCGCGTCAAAGGCGTGCAGTTGGAACAGGTCTATGTAGTCGGTGCCGAGCCGCCGCAAGGCATCGTCGCACGTGGTGATCAGGCGCGAACGTGAGGAGCCCGCATCCCCCGGACCGTCGCCCATCGGCAGGCTGGTCTTGGTGGACACGATCACCCGGTCCCTGCGGCCTTTGATCGCTTCGCCGAGCACTTCCTCGGACGCGCCGCCGGAGTAGACGTCGGCCGTGTCGAACATGGTGATCCCGGCATCGATACAGATGTCCACGAGGCGGCGCGCTTCTCGCGCATCGCTGTTTCCCCAGGCTCCGAACAGCGGCCCCTGACCGCCGAACGTGCCGGCGCCGAAGCTGAGTGCGGGGACCTTGAGTCCGGATGCGCCGAGTCGCCTGTACTCCATCGTTGATCCTCTCTCGCCCACAAGGGCGATCTCGTCCACGAGGGTGCTCGCCCACCAAAGTACCTAATGGGCCTAGGGTTCCGTTAGTGGTGGCTTAAGATAGCAGGCGCGATGGACTAACGGAACAGGAGTCCCGTTATGGGGTTTGAAAGTGCGGATCCGGGGACGATCCGCCCCGGCGGGCGCACCGCACGCGTGCGGGCGGGGGTGCTGCGGGCAGCCGGGGACGCCTTGGCGGAGCAGGGCTTCGCCCACCTGGACCTCGCCGACGTCGCACGCCGCGCCGAGGTGGGCAAGACGACCGTCTACCGCCGCTGGGGAACGCTGACCGGCCTCGTGACCGACCTGCTGATGGACATGGCGGAGCAGTCCCTGCCGCGTACCGAGACCGGCTCACTGCTCGGCGATCTGAAGGCCAATGCCCGGCTCGTACAGCGCACTCTGGCCGATGTGCGACAGGGGGCACTGTTCAAGGCGGTGATCGCGGCGGCCACCTGCGACGAGAAGACGGCCGAGGCTCTGCGCCGGTTCTACGACATCCGCGTCCAGGAGTGGGCACCCTGTGTGCAACAGGCCGTCGAACGAGGCGAGTTGCCCGAGGACACCGACACCCATGAGGTGATCCGCGCCGTCTCCGCCCCCCTCTACTACCGCCTGCTGACCACGGGCGACCGCCTCGACGAGGCCGCCGCGGACCAGGCCGCCGAGGCAGCCGTGGCCGCGGCACGCGCGGGGGCCTACCGACGGAGTGCGTGAGGGCTCCACCCGCCTCGCCGACGCGGAGTCCTCACGCACTCCACCCTTGGTAATCAAATTTGACCAGTAGTCGTCCGCGCTCGTACGGTCGAGGCATGGCGGAGAAGACGATCCCGATCCTGCCCTGTCCCTCGATCCGCGAACTGGTGACGTTCTACGAGCACCTCGGCTTCACGGTGACCCACCTTCAGACCCGACCGAACCCGTACGCCGCGCTCGCCTACGGGGACGACATCGAGCTGCAGTTCTTCGGCCACAAGGCGGTCGTCCCCGCCGAATCCTGGTCCACCTGCTACATCACCACCGACCGCGTCGACGAGTTGTACGCGACCTTCCGCTCCCGCCTGAAGGCCGCCCTGGGGCGCGTCCCCACGCGCGGAATCCCGCGCATCGGACAGCTGAAGGACACCTCGTACGGCGTTCGCCAGTTCCTGATGACCGACCCCGGCGGGAACTGCGTCCGCATCGGGCAACCCAACGGCGAGTCCTTCGAGCACGGCCCCGCGCCCGACGAGCCGTTCGCCCGCGCCCTGCACCACGCATGGCTCATCGGGGTGTCCAAGGGGAATCCCGGGCAGGGAGCCCGCATTCTCGATCACGCCCTGGCGAAGGAGACCCCGGCCGGCCCCGCCGAGCACTATCGCGCCCTGGTCCTGCGCGCCGACCTCGCCGCGCAACTCGACGACCCGGCCGCGGCCCGCGCCCACCTGGCCGAGGCCGCCGGGCTGCCTCTCCGCGAGACCGAGCGCGAAGCCCTCGCCGACGACATCCGCCGCGCCTCGGACCTGGCCTCGGAGCTGGCCTCGGAACTCGCCGCGGAATGACCCGGGCTCGGGCCCCGCCGAGGCGAACGCACCGCGGAACGGCGGCACTCCGACGGCGCCGGGGGCGTCCTCCCCCAGGATCGGGTGGATCGCCCGCGCGGCCGTGGCCTATGTTGGCCAACCACTGAACGAAGTACGGCATGAGCCACCCAGCGCCCGATCTTCCGGGCGGCCGTCGACGGCTCCCACATACGGGCACTGAAAGGGGGATCCAAGACAGGGCGAAGCCCTGTTGACCGAGGCAGGACGGGCAGCAAGCATCACCTGACCACCGACGCCACCGGTATCCCGCTCGCCCCCACCTTGACCGGTGGCAACCGCAACGACGTCACCCAGTTGATCCCGCTGCTTCAGGCAGTACCGCCGGTGCAGGGCAAGCGCGGCCGGCCCCGGCGCCGCCCGGACGTGGTGCTGGGCGACCGCGGCTACGACCACGACAAGTACCGCCGCCTGGTCCGGGATCTCGGCGTAAAGCCGCTGATCGCCCGCCGGGGCACCAATCACGGCTCCGGACTCGGCGCCCAACGCTGGGTCGTAAGGCGAGCATTCGCCCATCTGCACTGGTTCCGCCGCCTGCGCATCCGCTGGGAGATACGCGACGACATCCACGAAGCCTTCCTCACCCTCGGATGCGCACTGATCTGCTGGCGACGCCTGAACTCTCGATAGGATTTTCAAGACAGGCACTGCTTGCGTTGATGGCCCGGTGGCCGACCTCAGGTTGGCTTGCGCCACACGGAGATGTGTTTCGCGGAGTCCTGGGTGAACGGCGCCCCGTCCCAGTTCGCGACGCGACGTTCCCTCTCTAGCCCGGCCATCCGCGCCATCAGGTCAAGTTCTGCCGGCCAGGCGTAGCGGTGCCGGGAGTTGTTGCGGCGGTAGCGGCCGTCGTTGCCGTCCCGGGTGAAGTGGTGCGAGACGAGAATCTGCTCGACGAGGTCGAAGGTGTCGAAGCCGAGATGCTGCTCGGAGACGTCGAACGGCACCGCGACCTGGCCGGGCGGCAGGAACCGCAGCGGCGGCACGCCCAGCTCGATGACGAATCGGCCGCCGGGCTCCAGATGCCGTGCGGCGTTGCGGAAGCACTCGACCTGCTCATCCTGAGTGAGCAGGTTCGTAATGGTGTTGTAGACGAGATAGACCAGGGTGAACTCGCCGGGAACGACGGTGGTGGCCATGTCCCCGATGACTACCGGGAGCGTGTCCTCGTCGATCTTGCGCCGCAGCACCGCTGCCATGTGCTCGGACAGTTCTATGCCCACGACCGGCACGCCGCGTTCCCTGAGCGGGACGCCCACTCGTCCGGTCCCGATGGCGAACTCCAGTGCCCGGCCGTCTCCGGCGAGCTCGGCGAGGAAGGCGAGAGTCGGACCGAGAACGGCGGCCGAGGACATCTCGGTCTGCTCGGCGTCGTAGCGGTCGGCGGTCGCACGGGTCCATAGCTCACTGCTCGTCACGGGCGGCCACTTTGCCGGATACCGAGGGGCGCTGTCGACGCATTTACGTTCTCCTCGACGCTGCCTGCACCGCCCACAGCTCGTGGTCGCCTTCCCTCAGCTTCGGCCGACCCGCCTCGCACCCGGATCAAGAGTCCCGGAGTGATCCAACCGCCTTGGAGATCATTTCGTTAGGAGTTCTGAAGGCTTGCAGAGAATCGGGCCTGTCCGGCTCCTCGGTCGGGTGGACCGAGGAGCCGGACAGCAGGCCGGTACGGTCGACGTCATACGTCGGACCTCGCACGTCAGACCTCGTGAGTCGGACGCCGGACGCCGGGCGTCAGGCGGCAGGCGTCAGGCGTCAGGCGTCAGGCGGCCGACCCGTCGGCGGCGGCGTTGCGGCGGCGCAGGTAGACCGTGGCCAGGACGCCCGCTATGGCCGCGCCCCCGGTCGCTCCGGCGACGGTCGGGTCGATCATCGGAACCGCCTCGGCGGGCTCCGCCCCACCGCACTCGGCGTGGCCGACGACCAGGTTGGCGCCGTTCAACGCCGGCAGCAGGGTGATGTGGACGGCGTTCACGGTCAGCACACCGTCGGCGTCGGTGGTCTGCTCGTTGAGGACGATCGAACCGACGGCGGGGATGCTGATCTTGGTGTTGGCGGGGGCGTTGGCCTGGAGGTTGGTCGGGATTCCGAGGACGCTGATCGACCCGCCCGCGATCAGGCCGCTGCCCTTGGCCCCGGAGGGGGTCGCCGCGCAGGTCGACTCGATCCCCGTCAGGGACACCGAGGCGACACCGAGGTCGAGCCCGAGCTTGTCGACGGCCGCGGAGGCCTTCGAGGTGCCGTCGGCCGGGTTGCCCTCGGTGTCAGCGGTGAGCACCGAGGTGGTGGTGAACGCGCCGAGGTTCAGACCGACGAGGGTCTCGGTACCACCCGACGGGTACGTCGAGTGGGGCGTCGGCGCCACGGCGACGGCTCCGGCCAGGGCCTCCGAGGAGACGACATAGGCGTCGGCCTTGGGGGCCGGAAGGGCGGCGTACGCCGGGGCGGCGACGGACAGCGCTCCGGCGACGAGGGCGCTGCTTGCCAGGACGCGGTTGCGGGTACGAATTCTCACGGATTGGGCCTTTCGTGTAGCGGGCAGCCAGGTCCGCTGCCGGGTGGTGGTTGCGGGGACGGGCGGTTCCCGTCGGCCATGAAGGTGCACAGGGCTTTCGGGGCCGTCCCCCGAACGGGCCGCCGGCGGTGGCCGGTCGAGGCCGATGGGCGTCGTCGAGCCGCGCGCCGGGGACGTGCGGGTGGTGCTTCAACTCCGTTCACCGGAAGTGGACTTGGCCATGGATTCCGGTCAGGGAGAAGCTTGAGCGGTCGAGGAGGAGCCTGATCGGTCGGAGAGAAGGTGTGATCGGTCGAGGAGAAGGCGTGATCGGTCAGGCGGTGGCGATCTCCTGGGCGGCGGGCAGTGGCTCGGCCGTGCGGGCCGTCTTGTGCCAGGAGCCCTTGCGCCGCACGATCCGCCAGAAGGCGCGCACCGCGACGATGTAGGTGGTCGCGGCATAGACCGCGAGCGCGAGGCCGTAGCCGAGTGCGGCCCGGCGGCTGACTCCGGGCTCGCAGCGACGGCGGTAGAGCGGTCCCCAGACGGCGAACTCAGAGATCCCCACGAGCAGGTAGAGGGCGATCAGCGGAGCACCGCCGTGGCTGAGGAAGGCGAGGACGAACTCGGGGTACACGACCGCGTTGTAGGCGAAGGCGGCGATCGGAACGGTGTAGACGACCAGCCCGATGGCCTGGATCCAGGGCTGGCTCATGAAGTAGAGGACTTCGAGGAAGCCCATCGTGGTGAAGTGATGGGAGCGCCAGACCTGTCGCAGATAGGGCGCGCACTGCATCGCTCCTTGCGCCCAGCGGACCCGCTGAGTGATCAACTGCCGTACGCTCCACAGGGCTTCCTGATCCACCCAGGCGGCCGTGGTGTAGCCGTTGCGCCAGCCGCCGAGCATCATCCTCAGCCCGAGCTCGAAGTCCTCCAGCAGCGCGTTTCCCCACGGTTCGGCGCTGCCCTGGTCGATCGAGCGCAGTGCGCTGAGCCGGTTGGCCTGCCCGTTGCCCCCCACGTTGACGGTCCGGGTGTACCGGCGGGTGATCTGCATGGCGGAGATCGGTCCGCGGAACTCGATGTCCTGCAACCGGGCCAGCAGGCGGGCGAACCGGTTGCGAATGGGCCCCCGGTCGGGCAGGGGCACGGCCACGTCACGGTTGGACATCCGGACCTCGGCCTGGACGGCGCCGATGGCCGGGTTTCCGAAGAGCGTCGGTCCGGCGAAGCAGTCCAGCATCCCCGGGGAGGGACGCCCGTCGGCGTCCAGGACGGTGACGATGACCCGGTCGGGGTCGGCGTCCTCGGGAAGCCAGGATTCAAGCGCCTGGTAGGCCGCGTTCAGCGCGTCGCCCTTGCCGGTCCGCGCCTGCGGCAGCCGACGGCTGACCAGATGAACGGGGTGTCCCGCGTTCGTCCGGGCCCGTACCACCTCGGCCGTCCGGTCGTCGGAATGGTCGTCGACGACCCAGACGCGGGCGCCGGGGAAGTGCCGGGCGACGTAGTCCAGGGTGGTGCCGATGACGGCCTCTTCATCCAGGCAGGGGATGAGGAAGTGCCAACTGAACCCCGTCGGGTCACCCGGGGGATCCGGGCGCGCCCGGAGGAAGTTGCGCACGATCACGGCCACGTAGGCGAGGAAGCTGACGCCCAGAACGAAGGAGAGGGATATGGAGATGTCGAGCAGGGTCACAGTGCGTCGTCCTCGGCGTCGTGGGCGGACGTTCGGTTGACCATGTAGAGGAAGAGCAGCAGGGCGACCAGGGCGGCGGCCATCATCAGCACCGAGCCGAACAGGATGTGCGTCCAGCCGAATCCCTGGTCGCCGTAGCGGTGCTGCATGGCGACGATCAACATCAGACGCCCGAGGTTGGTGCCGCCGATCAGGGCCGCCGCCAGGGCGAAGCCCAACAGGATCCGTGTCGGCCTGCGCGTGCTGAACAGCAGCAGGACACCGGACAGTGCGGCGAGCATGGCAATGAACAGGGCGCTGCTGCAACCAGTGGTCAGAGCGATTCCGCGCCCGAAGCCGCCCTCGTCGCCGGCGTAGAGCACCGGTGCGTCGGGGGCCTCAAGCACCATGGTCCGCAAGCTCAGTACGTGGGAGATCAGCCACTCCGCCGCAGCCATCTCATGGAAGCGGTAGCTGCGCTCACCGACGACCAGGGACCCGCACAGGACCAGTAGCAGTGACCCGAGCACCCGGCCGAGCAGCGAGGTGCGACCGGAGTGCGACACGCGCGAGCGGACTGGTCTCAACGACCGGGGTCCTTGCGGCAACGCGTCTGAAGTCATGAAGAAAACCCCCTGGGAGAAAGACGGGCGGCCGAAGGCTCCGCGGCAGCCGACCCGTACGCGCTCCGGCGAGTAGTCGAGCCGGCGGCACGGCCGGTGCTCGTTCGCGGTCCACCGCTGCCCCTCCCCCGGGGCCGTGCGGGACCGCCCGATCCATCCGCTCGCGACGGCGAGCGTTATGCCCGGCCGCGCCTCTGGTCGGCCGACCCGGTCTTGGCGGCGGCCAACTGACCGCGTCGAATCAGCACAACACCCAGCAGCACCAGCGCCGTTGCGGTGGTCGCCGCGATGCCGAGGCCTGGCGAGCCGGTGGAAGCGAGCACGCCGCCGCCGGCCGCAGCCGGGGGCAGGCCCCCAGCTATGGGTCCATACATGGGTAGTTCCTCTCGTTCCAGCCGATTCCCGAGATCGGATAAGCCCGCATATTGCCGCACCATTCATTCGATCTGACTAAAAACATGGGCACTTGTTCGAAAATCACCCGTTTGCCGCAATGCCCCGCGCGCGACGACGAGAGGCCATCCCAACTGCCCGTGACACCCCGTCAACCCTTGCCGAGGGATCCGCAACCCAAATCGACGCGCACACCCCACCCAGGCCACACCATTGATCCTTTTGGGTGATTTTGACGATCTTTTCGGATATTCCTTCGAATCCCTTCCTTCTGTCTGCTGATACTGCACTGCCCCCCACCCCGCTCTTCGCCTCCCTCGGAGCACCATGTCCTCGACCGATGTCGCCCTGGTCTTCGGAACCCGCCCGGAGATCGTCAAACTCGCCGGCGTAGTCCGCCTCCTGGGCCCCCAGGCCCGCGTCGTGTGGACCGGCCAGCACTGGGACCCGGCCCTCACCACCGCCTTCTTCGCGCAGTACGGCCTTCCCCGCCCGCACCACCGGCTGAAGGGCGTCGGCGGCGAACCGCGCGGACAGCAGATCGGCCGCATGGTCAGCGCGTTGAGCGACCACCTCGCCGCACGCCCACCGGCCGCCGTCGTCGTCCAGGGCGACACCAACACCGCGGCCGCCGGCGCGCTGGCGGCGCACTGCGTCGGCATACCCGTCGTCCATGTCGAGGCCGGGCTGCGTTCGTTCGACCCCGACATGCCCGAGGAAGCCAACCGCCGCCTCATCGCCCCACTCGCCGACCTGCACTGCGCGCCCACCACGACGGCGGCCGCGCACCTTCTACGCGAGGGCATCGAACCCCACCGGGTGGTGATCACCGGAAACACCGTCGTCGAGGCGACCCTGGAATCCCTGCCCTCCGAGGCTGAAGTCCGTCGCATCGTGGCCGAACACGCCGTCGTCCCGGGTGGCTATGTACTCGCCACCATCCACCGCCCCGAGAACACCGACGACGCCGCGAGGCTCGCCCAGATCCTCGATCAACTCGCCGCCCTGGAACTGCCGGTGCTGCTGCCGCTGCATCCCCGGACCCAGGCGGCCGTCGATGCGTTCGGCCTGCGGACCTCGATCGCGCGGCTGCGACCGATCGATCCGCTGGACCACGCCGCCTTCCTCGCGCTCGCCCGGCACTGCCGTCTGCTGGTGTCGGACTCCGGCGGGGTCCAGGAGGAGTGCACCGTGCTCAAACGCCCGCTCGTGGTGGTACGCAACTCCACCGAACGCCCCGAAGCCGTACAAGCCGGCTTCGCCCGCCTCGCCCAGCCCGGCCACGAACTCGCCCGCGCGCTGAGCGACTTGCTCGATGACGAGAGCGGCGCCGAACGACTGGCCCGGCTCCCCTCCCCCTACGGCACCGGTCAGGCGAGCACCGACATCGTCACCGCGGTGCGCGACCGCTACCTGGGCACCGGGCCGGTCGCCGCCGTACCGCGGCCGGGAGGCGACCGAACCCGGCTCGGCCCGACGGCTGCCCGTTCCCGGGCCTGACCCGACCAGCGATCGCGAAGTCCGACGACCCATGTTCGGCGCCACGCAATCGGCGAAGGTGGAGGTCGGCGCGGACTACATAGCGGATGCGGGGCCGCTTGAACCGGTGGGGCCAGGCAAAGACGCGCTGAATCACCCATCGTGTCCCGGCCACGCTCGATAGGTCCCGGCTGCCTTCGCGGGTGGACCGTCGTCGCTCGTTCCTCGGTCACACGAAGTCACCGCTGCCCACGAACCCGCTGGCGCCGAAGGGGCCGCACCGCCGGCACCCGAAGATGTCGCCGGACAGGGCGAGGGGGAAGCTGCTGGAGACAGTGAACACCGCGCGGGACCGGCTGGTCGTCGACCGGCTCGCCGACGGCGGGCTTCGGATCGGCGAGCTGTGCGGGTTGCGACTGGTCGACCTGCACCTGCGGGAGAACGCAGCCTGCGGCGAGTGCCGCGCCCCGCACCTGCACGTCTGCCACCGGTCCGGCAACCCGAACCGGGCCGAGACCAGGACCAAACACCCCTGGCAGGTCACGCGCGGGACGGTCACCGGCGGGCTGATCAAGCGAGTCAGCCCGGCGATGGTGCACTCCTACTTCGAGTCCATCACCACCGAGTACCAGCGCGGAGCCGGGCACGGCATGCTCCTGGTCCAGTTGCACGGCGCCGATCCCGGAGCGGTTCAGACCATCACGTGCGCGAAGACGGGCTCGTCACCGGCCTGTCCGGCGGTGACGAGCCCGTCTTCCGCAGAGCGGGATGGCCTTCCGCCCACGCCTGTTGTTGGCCACATGACTCCCTTCCTAGGGTGGGTCTCGCCCGTCGCCGGGACGGCGCGGAAAGGAGTACGCATGATTGTCGGCATTGTGGGCGCGGGGGCGATGGGACGAGGCATCGCCCAGGTGACCGCCCTCGCCGAGCACGACGTGCTCGTCTTCGACACCGACCACGACGCTGTCGTCTCCGCGACGACGTCGATCGCGGAGAGTCTCGACCGCGCGGTCGATCGCGGCCGCACCACGCGCGAGGCTGCGGATGCCGCTTCGGCCCGCATCGTCGGCGCCAAGGCACTGGATGCGCTGGCCCCGTGCGATCTCGTGATTGAGGCGGTCGTGGAGCGCGCCGATGTGAAGCGCGCCGTGTTCGCCCAGCTGGAGGCGATCGTGGGACGCGATGCCGTCCTCGCGAGTAACACGTCGTCGCTCTCGATCGCCTCGATCGCGGGTGCGCTCGAGAATCGTCGTCGCGTCGTCGGGCTCCACTTCTTCAATCCCGTGCCCGCCATGCGACTCGTCGAGATCATCGGCGGTCCCGACACGAGCGATGACGTCATCACGCTGGCACGCGAGTGGGTCGACAGCATCGGTAAAGTCGGGGTGATCGTCCGCGATTCGCCCGGCTTCCTCGTCAACCTCGCCGGACGCGCCTACGCGACCGAGGCGCTGGCGATACTGCGCGACGGGGTCGCCACGATCGAGCAGATCGACCGCATCGCCAAGGAAAATCTCGGATTCGCGCTCGGCCCCTTCGAACTCATGGACCTCACGGGGCTCGACGTCAACTACACGGTCACCCAGAACCTGTTCGAGCACAACTTCGGCGACCCGCAACTGCGCTCGACGTGGTATCACCGCTACCTGAAGGACGCCGGCCTGCTCGGCCGCAAGACGAGCCGCGGGTTCTACGACTACCGCGGCAGCAGGACGAGTGAGGATCCGGTGTCCGTGAACCCTGCGGCTTCGACTGCGGCCGTCACCATCGCCACTGCCGGTGACCGCGCAGAGGAACTCGCCGGGCTCCGCGACCGCGCCGGACTCGTCGCGGCGCAGCCGGACGACGCCGACCTCATTCTCGTCGCGCCACTCGGTACCGATGCTTCTCGGACGGCGGAGAAGTTGGGTCTCGACCCGCTGCGCACCGTCGCGATCGACCGCCTCGTGCCAGAGGCCCCGGTACAGACCCTCATGGTGCCCCCGGGAGTGCAGGCCTCGCCGGTCGCGGCTCTCGCCGCTCGGCTCCGCACTCTCGGGGACGTCGAGGTCATCCGGGATTCTCCCGGCTTCGTCGCGCAACGCATACTCGCGGCGATCGTGAACCTCGCGGCGCAGATCGCTCAGCGCGGGATCTCGAGTCCTTCCGACATCGACACGGCAGTCAAGCTCGGCCTCCGTTATCCGAGAGGCCCGCTCGAGTGGGCCGACCACGTCGGCGTCACCATAATCATCGAAGTGCTCCGCGGGATGTACGAAACAGACGCGGACCAGCGCTACAGCCCCAGCCCCTGGCTGCGCCGCCGCGCGGCTGCCGGACTTTCAGCCCTCACTCCTGACTTCTCCTCCTGACTAACGCTACGAAGGGACCACAATGTCGGTCTACGACTCCTACGAGCACCTCCTCATCGACAAGGTAGAGGACGGCATCCTCACGATCACCATGCACAATCCGGGGCGCCTCAACGCAGCGCACGCCGGGATGCACCGGGAGCTCGCCCGGATTTGGAAGGACATCGACGACGACGAGGACGTGAACGTCGTCATTCTCAAGGGCTCCGAAGGCGCGTTCTCGGCGGGAGGCGACCTGGATCTCGTCAAGGACATGTCGGAGAACTTCGATGTGCTCACGCGCGTGTGGAAGGAGGCCCGGGATCTCGTCTACAACGTGATCAATTGCTCGAAGCTCGTCGTCTCGGCAATGGAGGGTCCCGCCGTCGGTGCGGGCCTTGCCGCGGGGCTTCTCGCCGACGTGTCGATCGCCGCGAAGGACGCGCGCATCATCGACGGCCATACCCGCCTCGGCGTCGTGGCCGGCGACCACGCCGCGATCGTGTGGCCGCTCCTGTGCGGCATGGCAAAGGCCAAGTACCACCTGCTGCTGTGTGAGCAGGTCACCGGCGAGGAGGCCGAGCGGATGGGACTCGTGTCGCTCGCGGTCGACCAGGCCGACGTGCAGAAGGAAGCGCTCAGGGTGGCCCGCAAACTCAACAGCGGTTCGAAGACCGCGCTCCGCTGGACGAAGTACTCGCTCAACAACTGGCTGCGGATGGCCGGGCCGACGTTCGACACGTCGCTCGCCCTCGAATTCCTCGGCTTCAACGGCCCCGACGTACGAGAGGGTCGGGCGTCCCTGGTCGAGAAGCGTCGGCCGCAGTTCGGTGCGCCCGCGCAGACGAGGTGAACACCGTGACAACTCAAGAAACCGAGGCCCGTCCGGCCGAGGTTCTGGTCGAGCATCCTTCGCCCGGTGTCGTGTTGGTGCGCATCAACAGGCCGGAAGCGAGGAACGCTCTCTCCATGCCTCTGCGACGGCGGCTCGCCGACGTGTTCCGTGAGTTCGAGGACGATCCGTCGGTGCGCGCCGTCGTTCTCACCGGAACGCAGCGGACGTTCGCTGCGGGCGCCGACATCAACAGCATGATCGGGGTCTCGGCCGTCGAGATGTACAGGCGGCACACGGAACGACTCTGGGCAGCCGTCGGGCGGTTCTCGCGTCCCGTCATCGCCGCCGTCAACGGTCATGCGTTGGGCGGGGGGCTTGAGCTGGCGATGAATGCCGACATCATCATCGCCGGCGAGGGCGTCCGGCTCGGCCAGCCGGAAGTGCGGCTCGGGATCCTTCCCGGTGCCGGTGGAACCCAGCGGCTCCTCCGTGCGGTCGGCAAGTTCCAGGCGATGAGGCTGTGTCTCACCGGCGTCTCCATCACGGCTCATGAGGCGTACGAAATCGGTCTCGTGTCCCAGGTGGTCCCCGACAATGAGGTCGAGACCGGCGCTGTCGCCATGGCTGCGGAGATAGCCGCGCTGCCCGCTGTCGCAGTCGAGCAGATCAAAGAGATCATCCAGCTCGGTGCCGACGCCTCGCTGGAGACGGCGCTCGCACTCGAGCGCAAGGCCCTGCACATCCTTTTCTCCACGAAGGACAAGGAAGAGGGGCTGCGCGCATTCGCCGAGAAACGCGCGCCGGCCTTCATCGGCGAGTAGAGCGCCGGCGGACGAGCTCTCCGATCAGTCGGCGAGCTCGTCCGTCGTCTCAAGGAGCAGGGGGACAAGAGAGCCGTCGATGTCCGTGCGCTGGAGTTCCTCCGTGTACGCAACAAGGCTCAAGGCGTAGAGCTCGCCGCCGGCGTGAAACGCAGTGGCGACGCCTCCGACGTCGGAGTGCCAGCTCCTCAGGCTCACATACGCCCTGGATTCAGGCTCCGTCAACCGCCGGTCGAAGTCCTCGACCGGCTGTCCGCGCTGCGTCAGGTCCTTGCGGACGGCCGTCGTCGCCCGGCCCTTCATCGGCTCCGTCATCGACCGGAGGAAGGCGATCCCGGCGGCCGAGACGGAGATGGGGAGTCGCCCGCCCACGGAGAGCGGGACGGCGCGCGCCCGACGCGGTCGGCTCACGACGAGAAACGCCACGTGAAGATCGTCGCGGACGGCGAGCGCCGTTGTCATTCCCGTCTCGTCCGCGAGCGCATCGATGGCTTTCTGGGCGCGGCCCGCGATGGGTAGATTCGCAAGCACGGGATAGCCGAGGCGCAAGTTCTTGGGCGTGAGCACGTACGCGCCGGACTCCTGGCTCTGCCGGAGGTAGCCGAGTTGCACAAGGCTGTCAGTCAGCCGGGACACCGTCGATGGCGGCAGCCCGGTGGCTCGAGCCAGTTGGCCGTTGCCCATGGCACCGTTCGCACGCGACAACACCTCGAGGACCTTCAGTCCCCGAGCGAGCGCTGTGATCGGTTGGCCAACCATTTCTGAAGGCTATCTCACAGCCCTTCCTGTCCAGACGCCCAGGTGGAGGGACAGCCGGGCAGGAGGCGGCGCCGGTCGAGTGCCGTGACCGGACGATCGAGCTTCCGGCTTCCGGCTTCCGGCTTCCGGCTTCCGGCTTCCGGACGACGATCGACGCCAGATCGACACGGCGCAGCCTCGGCATGCCGTTGCGACCACGCCGAAACCTGTCCTTCCGGCAGACGGAATGGGCTTCCACTCCCGTGTCTTGAGCTGCCAATTCACCACCTCGTAGCGTGGCCGAAACTCTCCCCGGTCGGATGATGCGTTGCGCGCGCCGACTCGCCGAATCGTTGGAGTCCCCATGTCGCAGACAACACAGCCGTCCACTCGTATGTCCGCCTCCGAACGCGTAGCGGACTGGTATTCGAAGTATTTTCCCGATGCGCTGCTCTTCGCTCTCATCCTCACCGTGATCGCGATGGGCCTCGCGCTCGTCTTCACCGACGCCGGTCCGGGCGGGGTGATGGACGCGTGGTTCGAGGGCTTCCCAATGCTCTTCACCTTCGCGTTCCAGCTCGCGTTCACGTACGCGGCGGCGCTAGTACTCGTCGACACGCCCAAGGTGCAGCAAGGCATCACATGGCTCGCTCGCAAAGTGCGGACCCCCCAGGCCGCCTACGTGGCGACGGGTGTCCTCGGTGCACTGACCTCGTTCGTGGGCTGGTACATCGGCCCGGTGGTCACCGCGATCTTCGCGCGCGCCGTCGCCAAGGAGATGAAGGACGTCGACTACCGCCTCATCTCTGCCATCGCATACTCGTCCTTCGTCATTTCGCTCACCGGCCTCTCAGGCACCATTCCGCTCTTCGTGGCGTCCGAGGGCCCGCTGACGGAGACGATCGGTGGTCTGATCGGACTCAAGGACACCACGTTCTCGGTCATGAACCTGGTCTCCGCCGCGACGATCGTGATCGCCACGACCGTCGCTTTCTACTTCGTCGCCCGCAGCAAGACCGAGGTGGTCTCATTCGCCGACCTCGCGGTCGGGAGCAACACCGCGACCGCCGAGGCGGGCAATGAGGCCACTGAGAACTCGAACGGTGAGCGGACCTTCGCGGAGAAGGTCAACGGCAACCGCCTTCCGCTCCTCGTCATCGGGCTTCTCGGCCTCGGCTACCTTCTCTACTACTTCTGGCAGAAGGGGCTCGCCGGGCTCGACCTCAACACGGTGGCGTTCATCGCGCTCGTCATCGGCTTCCTCATGCAGAAGAACGCCGTCGAATACGCCGCGTCATTCGCACGCAATCTCGTCTCGACCGGTTCGATCATGCTTCAGTTCCCCATCTACGGCGGCATCGCGTCCATCTTCGCCGTGACCGGTCTCGCAGGCGTGCTGGCCAACGGACTCGTGAGCATCTCGACGCCAGGAACGTTCCTCACGATCACATTCCTGATCACGGGTCTACTCAATCTGTTCGTGCCCTCGGCCGGCTCGCAGTTCACAGCGACGGCTCCGTTCTTCCTTCCTGCCGGTGAGTCGTTGGGTGTCGACAACACACTGACCATCATGGCCATCACCTACGGGGACATCTGGACCAACCTCGTCCAGCCGTTCTGGGCACTCCTGTACTTCCCCATACTCGCCGCAGGAACGAAGCTCAAGGTGCGCGACTTCATGGGGTACTGCCTCCCCATCCTGATCGTGGTCGGCATCATATGGATCCTCGCCCTCAACTTCCTCCCCATCCGCTAAGTCGCGATCCGGTAACGGCTCCCGACAACGAAGGTGACACACATGCGCGAACCGACCCGCCCGCCCTACTACCACGAGACGATGGACTGGGATCGGCTCACCTCCGAGTACCAGCCGCCGTACGAGTTCATGTCCGGATCACGGCTGTGGTCGCCCGACCACATAGCCGACGAGCAACTTCGGCGGCTCCGCAGCGCGATGGACCGGGCGGCCAAGGTCCCGTTCTACCAACGCCTGTGGGCGAAGCACAGCTTCGATCCCTCGCAGGTCCGGTCCCTGGACGACTTGTCCCGGATGCCGTCGTACACGATCGACGACATCCGCGACAGCATCGAGCACGCACCGCCGCTCGGCGACTACCAGGGGGTCGGCTTCGAGGACGCGCGGCATACACCGCTGCGCATCTACACGAGCGGTGGCACGACCGGTACGCCACGACCGACGGTCTACACGCAATGGGACCGCGAGGTCGGGGCGATCCTCTCGGCCCGGACGTTCTACATGCAGGGCATCCGTCCCGGCGACGTGGTCGTCAACGCATGGGCCTATTCGACTCACAATGCGGCGTGGATCATGGATCACGCACTCTGGCACTGGCTCGGCGCCATCCCGATCACCACGAGCACGGGAAACGTGACACCGACCGAGAAGCAGGTCGAGTTCGCCCAGCTCTACGGCGCGGCGTCGATCACCGCGACGTCCGACTATCTCCTCCACATCGCGGAAACCGCCCGGGGAATGGGAATCGATCCGAAGACGGATCTCAATCTCAAGACAATTCTTTCGTTCGGTGACACAAGAGCCGTCGAGGAAGCATTCGGTGTACCTGCCTACGATTCGTACGCCTTTCACGAGGTGCAGTACGTGGCAGCCGAATGCGAGGCGAAGGACGGCTTGCACATCTTCGAGGACGCCTTCATCGTCGAAGTCGTAGACTTCGAAACCGGCGAGCCGCTTCCCCCCGGGCACCGGGGAAATCTCGTTGTCACCGCGCTTTACAAGACAGGCACATCCCAGCTCCGCTACAACATCCAGGACATTTCGGCGAGCTACGAGCTCGCTCAATGTGCGTGCGGCAGTTGGCACCGGAAACTCGACTACTTCCGGGGCCGCAGCGACACGATGGTGAAGCTCCGCGGTGTCAATGTGTGGCCGGAAGCCTGCGGCAAGATCATCGCCGGCCATCCGGGCATCACCGGCGAGTACTTCTGCTATGTCGAGCGGGTGACTCCCCGGGGGAAGCCGGCGCGCGACGAGATGACCGTCATGGTGGAGGGCGCGGACGGCACAGGCGACTCAGCGACCCTGCGTGCCGAGCTCGAGACGCTCCTCAAGCAGAAGATCGGCGTTGCCATCGAGGTCGAGCTCGTGGGGCGCGATGCCCTGCGCGAGCTCACGGGGCACGGTCATCGTGCCAAGCTCAAGCGTTTCGAGGACCGTCGGGAGTCGCGATGAAGGTCCAGGTCCAGGAAGAACACGACGCCCCACTCGTCCTGCGCGAACGAGACGAGCCTGCGGTGGGTGCCGGCGAGGTACGCGTGCGCGTCATCGCTGCCGGGCTGAACCACCTCGACTTGTGGCTCCGGCAGGGCGGCACAGGCGACGCCATCACGCTGCCACGTGTGCCGGGCAGCGACGTGTTCGGCACCGTCGTCGAAACCGGCGACGGTGTTCCGTCCGACCTGCTCGGCACGCGCGTGGTCGTCTACCCGGGACGGGCGTGCGACAAGTGCCATCACTGTGCCGCTGGGCACCCGTCGGCGTGCCGCGCATTCCGGATCCTCGGTTACCAGTACGACGGCGGGTACGCGCAATCCGTCGTCGTCCCGGCCGGCTCGGTCGTTCCGCTGCCGCACGACGCTCCCCGGGAATGGGCCGCAGTGCCCGTCTCGTACATCACCGCATGGAACGCGCTCGTCGCCAAAGGCGGGCTCAAGGCCGACGACGTCGTCGCCGTGTGGGGAGCGACCGGCGGCCTCGGCAACGCGGCTGTGCGGATCGCCCGCGCCATCGGCGCTCACGTCGTCGCCCTCGTCGGCAGCGACGAGAAGGCGTCGTGGCTCTCCGCGACGGGTTTCGACGGTGACATCGTGGTCAGGGAAGACGATGTCGTCCGCCGTGTACGGGCCACGACGGACGGTCGCGGCGTCGACATGGTCCTCGACCACGTCGGAGCGGCCACCTGGAACGCGAGCCTCAGGATGCTCGCCGTCCGCGGTCACCTCGCATTCTGCGGTGTCACCACAGGCCACTCGGTCGAGATGGACCTCCGGCCGGTGTTCGGCAAGCAACTGACTGTGGCCGGCTCCTGGATGGGGGACGCCGCCGACCTCGCCGCCGCGGTAGCGCTGCTCCGTGACCACCCCGAAGCGCTGCCGGTGATCGAGAACAGTTTCAGCCTCGATGATGCGGGATCCGCCCAGGAGGCGCTCTCCGACCCGGCAGGCAACGGCAAGATCATCCTGCGCTGCGACTGAACTCAACACGAAGGTGAGACGAATGACAGAGGCATTCCTGGTCGGAGGGGCGCGTACCCCGGTGGGCCGATACGGTGGCGCACTCAGCGCAGTCCGGCCGGACGACCTCGCCGCCATCACGATACGGGCGGCGGTCGAGCGAGCAGGGATCGACCCGGCCCTGGTCGACGAGGTCGTCTTCGGCAGTGCCAACGGGGCCGGCGAGGAGAACCGCAACGTGGCTCGCATGGCGTGGCTGCTCGCCGAATACCCCGACTCGGTGCCCGGGATCACCGTCAACCGGCTGTGCGCATCGGGCATGAGCGCCATCGTCATGGCGAGTCACATGATCAAGGCAGGCGCGGCGGACATCGTCGTAGCGGGTGGCGTCGAATCGATGTCGCGCGCCCCGTGGGTCATGGAGAAGCCCGCCACGGCGTTCGCATCGCCGGGCTCCGCCTTCGACACGTCGATCGGCTGGCGGTTCACCAATCCCCGCTTCCTCAGCGGAGAGCTCTCCCGCGACGGCAAGACCGTCTTCTCCATGCCGGAGACGGCTGAGAAGGTCGCCGCTGTCTACGGCACCTCGCGCGAGGACTGCGACGCCTTCGCCGCACGATCCCACGAGCGCGCGATCGCAGCCAGCGCCGCGGGGCACTTCAAGGACGAGATCGTGCCCGTCGAAGTGCCGCAGCGCAAAGGCCCCGCCGTCGTCGTCGACACGGACGAGGGACCCCGGCCCACGTCGGTCGAGGTACTGGCGGGGCTGCGGCCCGTCGTACGCGGCGGCAGCGTGGTCACCGCGGGCAACGCCTCCACGCTCAACGACGGTGCCTCGGCGATCATCGTCGCGTCCGAGAACGCGATCGAGCGCCACGGCCTCACGCCACGCGCCCGCATCGTCGACGGTGCTTCGGCTGGTGTCGCCCCGGAGACGATGGGTATCGGTCCCGTGCCGGCCACACGTAAGGTGTTCGAACGTCAGGGACTCGACATCGCACAGATCGCCGCCGTCGAGCTCAACGAGGCGTTCGCCTCTCAGGCCCTCGCGTGTATCCGGGAACTCGGACTCGATGAGGAGACCACCAACCGCGACGGCGGCGCAATCGCGCTCGGGCATCCGCTCGGGTCCTCTGGTGCACGCATCGTCATCACGCTTCTCGGCCGGCTCGAGCGCGAAGCAAGCAGTGACGACCGCGGGCTCGCGACGATGTGCGTCGGCGTCGGCCAGGGCACAGCCCTCGTCGTCGAGCGTGTCTGAGTAGGTATTTTCAACCAGCCTCCTCGGACCGCGTCCGGCGGTCCGAGGAGGCTGGTTGATCTTTGTTCCGGAACGGGGTGTGCATGCTGCCGGGACTCGGTGAACTGGGCGGATGAAGATCCTTCATGCTGGCTGAACCGGTTCGCCGCAGCATCCTGCTTGTCGTCAGTTCGCCCTCATGACGAGCGCGACGCGGCGCATCCGGGTCGGCTCAGCCTGTGCCAGTCAGCTCGTCACCTGGGCCAAACACAGGACCTGCGGCTCACCTTCAAAACGGTCAGGCGGGCCCACGGATGCCTACGGTTTCACCGTCTCTCCCGTCGTGGACCGTCGACCGAACGTTGCGGGATGGCTCGGCTGCGGTGCTCGCGTCGCTGCCAGCCGCCCACGTGGGCCCCGCACACGCAGGGGTAGTTCAGGGCTCGGAAGCGGCCTTTGAAGAACTGACACATCTCACTGAACCGCCCCGGGTTCGGCAGAGATCTCAGATTGTGGTGCTGCCCTGGGGTTTCGTGAGTTCGGTGTAGTAGTTGGCTTCGTGTTCGACGGGCAGGATGTGGCCCATCTCCCCGTGGAGTCTTCGGTGGTTGTGCCAGTCGATCCACTCTGCAATGGCCAGCCCGACCGGGGAGAGCGTCTTCCAGGGCCGCTAGAGCGTATCGAGTCGTGATCAATCTGCGGGATGTGCCTTCGTGGCACGGTCTGGTCCGGTAGACCGTCTTACGTGACGCGAGTGCAACTGACCGTTCCGGAATGGGAGTTCATCGAGCCGTACCTGCCGATCGGCGAGTACGGCCCGTATCCCGAGCGGCTGCGGCAGCAGTTCGAGGGCGTGATCTGGCGGTTCAAGACGGGCGGGCAATGGCGGGAGATGCCGGCAGAGTTCGGCGCCTGGTCGACCGTCCACAACCGCTTCCGCCAGTGGCGTGACGCCGGGGTCTTCGAGGCCCTGCTGGAGGGCCTGATCGCGGAAGCCGCGAAGCAAGGTGAGGTGGATCTGTCCCTGGTCAGCATCGACTCCACCACCGCCCGTGCCCACCACGACGCGGCCGGGATGCACCTCGACGAGGACATCGTCACCGCTCTGGAGAAGGCTGCCGCCGAGGAGAAGGCCAGGTCAAAGGGGGCGGCCTCGAAGAACGGAACACCGTCGAGCGGGCGATCAACAGGATGAAGGCATGGCGAGGCATTGCGACCCGCTACGACAAGACCCCGGGGAGCTACCTCGCCGGCCTCCACCTCCGCGCCTCGATGATCTGGATCAAGGACCTCACACGAGCAGCCCCTTGATCACAACCAAATACGCTCCCCAGCTGAACACCAGGCCAGCCCCTCCCGACGTACGCGTCAGGGACAAAACCGGAGGACCCGGGGCAGATAACGTAGCGACCCCCATCCCCCGTCCGGCCACAACACTCCGAACACGAACTGTCGGGCCGAAGCACCACCCGATCGTGGCAGCCCGGCGTGTCGGCGGCCCGCGCGGCGCCTTCGACGCACCGCCTGCGCCGGGTCCCGGGGCTTGGAAGCAGATGGCTCGGAGCCGGGCATGCGGTTCGGGTCAACGCTGTGCCGTATGCGCGGGCGTGTCCCAACTCTTTGTGCAGTGCCCGTAGTTGGGGACAAGCGCACACATCATGGGTCCATCGTGGGGTGTGCTCGGGCGTTCTCCGAGGAAGCCGTGCGCGCCGTCGGCGGCCGAGCAGGAGGGTCGTACGGTTTCGGTGCCACACAGACAGGGGCCCCGCCCGGACAAATCCCGGACGGGGCCCCGCGCCTTGTGTCAGGCGCTCTGGCATCGGGCGTCAGGCGCCGCGCCGCTCAGAGCACCGCCACGCGTGCGCTGTATCAGGCGTTGGCACACACGTTGCCGAACGCCGGGTTCAGCAGACCGATGACATCGATGCTGTTCCCACAGAGGTTGACCGGCACGTGCACCGGGATCTGGAGGACGTTGCCGGAGAGGACGCCGGGGGAGCCGATGGCGGCGCCCCCCGCACCGGAGTCGGCAGCGGCGGCACCGGCGCCGGCGAGAACGGCCGCGGCGGCCATAGCGGTGGCGGCCATAGCGGTTCGAATACGCATTTTTCTCCCATCAGGGGACGAAAGTTCCGAAACTGATCACAGCACAATCAGCCTGGAATCGGCTCACTGGAGGAGGATGGATCACTCGATCGTGTAACGACACCCGGTATCACCGCCGCCAACCAGGGCCGAACGAGTGAACCGATCGACCGTGAGCCGGTCGACGTGAACCGATGACCGGGGACGTGACCACGCGGGTACGCGCGTATCCGGAGCAGCGGATGAAAGGCCGTCACGTCAGGCGGTACGAAGGGCGGGCGGTCGTCGACACGCCGCTTCCGTCGAGCACCACACTGCATTACGCACCGTTAGTGGCGGATGGTGAGGGTGCGGAACTCCAGGTACCTCTGGCGCGGAAGTGGTACCTGGGACTGGTTGAGGGGGTGGAACTCGACGCGCGTGCCACGCCCTTGAGCGTTGAGGCGGCGGAGCAGGTACCGGGCGACGTTCGCTCGGCGCACCGTACGGTAGGCCGCTTCGATCTTCTCCATGTTCTTGGCACGGAGAGTGGGTACCGCTGACATATACGTAGAGTAACCATCCGGAGCGGCGCCCCTCGATTCATCCAACGCACACCAGTCGATTCACCCAGCGGGCACCGGAAGGGTCGCAAGCACCTACGGATCGGCGGGTGCCCACTGCCGGTGGGCCAGGGACGTGTACAGGGCGGACGTCCCACGGCTCGAACCGGACCGGGAGCCGTCGCGGCTCGTCGCCTGTCACCACGTCGGCGACCAGACCATGAGCGTCTGAGATTTCCGTGCGGGTCGGGATTCCGGTCCCGTATGGAAGGGGGCAAGCCGCCGTATGGGTGGTCAACTCGCCCGTACGGAAGGTGGATCCAGCCGTACGGAATGGGAAGGCATCCACAGGGGAGCCGAGTCCGCTCTTGTGGAGGGCCCGGCTCACCCGTATGGAACGGGAATCCCCGGCCCGGCCGCGGGCTCCGGCCTGCGGCCGGGCCGGGGAAATACCGATCGGAACCCACCAGGTCCAAGGCCGAGCCGCTGGAGCGGCAGGGTGCCACCGTGGTCGGCCACATCACGGACCTCGCCGACCGGGACGTGTTCACCATGGTCTCCACGCCCGCCGTGCTGGAGTCCGTGATGCTCGACGAGGGTGGGCTGCTCACCGGCGAGCGGGTGCCGCGCGTCATCGACGACACGACGCGCTGGGAAAACTCTTCAAGCGCAACCGGACCAACCACATCGCCGGCCGCGAGGGCCCGTGGCTCCCTGCTCAGCCGCGAAGCGCCCTGTCCGTACTGAGGGCCCGGCGGAGCTCCTTCAACGGGTACGGGGTCTCCCTGCTCTCGTCCTGGATCTTGAGGTAGAAGTCCGTCAGCACTGCGGCGAGCGGTGCATGGCGGGAGAGGATCGCCCTGGCCTCTTGCGGTCCGTCCGGCGGGTCCTCCCCTTCCGCACATGCGCGAATGAGTGCATGGCGTTCATCCCTCGCGTAGCCGTACAGAGCCGTGATCAGCCAGTTCACCAGCCAGCTGCGCGTATAGCAGCGATCGTAGGTCCTGTGCAGTGCGAAAAAGCTGGTCTCGGACGGTGAGAGGTCGAATTGAGAGGAGAGGGCGAGGCCGTAGTCGGCGAAGTAGAGGCGTCGGCCGTCGGCCAGGATGTTCTGAAAATGGGCGTCGAAGTGGAGGAGCCCGCGAGCGTTCATGAAGGACGTGCCGGCCTCCAGCTCCGCCTCCACCAGGGAACAAGCCCGGTCGGCGGACTCTTCATCGGCCTCCATCTGCTCGGTGAACCACTCGTGGAGCGTCTGAGGGATGTACTCCAGGAACAGCGCCAGGCTCGCAGGGGACTGCTGAAGGGCCTCGATACGACGGCGTACCTCCGGCCGGCCTCCCCAATAGGCCACGGCCCGCTCCACATCCGCGAGTTCCTCGGGAAGCGAAGGCGCCGTGTCTGGCAGCACGCGCCAGTGGTACATCATCGGAAACCCTTGGTACTGCCCTCCGAGCACCCAGTTCGTCGTCATGGTCTGAACGGCGAGCTCCCGCCACGCCCCGAATCCAGGCCCACCGACGCCGTACTGGCAGAAGGTGGGAAGCCCGAACAGGTTGGCTGTGGACCGTACATGCTCCGGAAGAAGCTCCATACCCGTGAGTGGAACCCGCTTCACGAAGACCGGCTTCCCGCCAACCTCCAGCAGCGCAGACCTCCCGCCGATGCCGGAGCCGAGCGGTACGGCAGCGTCCACGAGCCTGGCCAGTTGCTGATCACTTCGCAGGGCGAGTGACGTGGAGACCGTGCTGTAGGAAGCCAGACGCGCGTCTTCCCATGGATCGGAACGTGCGGCCGCTCCCTGCACCGAGATGCCAACCCCATTTCCACCGTGCACGCGACTGTCCGCCAACTGCTGCCTTCGGACTGTACGTGAAGGTCGATGAGGAGGTCAGCAGAATCGACGGAGTGAGGGCATCGCGACGTCCAGTGGCAGAAGGCGCGTGCCTGCCCCTTGCCAGAGCCGCAGCCTCGAACCCGGTCGCGCTGCGGTCGCTGGAAGTCGCGCTGCGGTCGCTGAAACCTATCCGGCTGCGTGCTGCCGGTCGAAGGCCTTGCCGCCCGGGTACGAGACGAGTTCGAACTGCATGCCCCAGGGAGCGAGGAAGTAGACCCAGCGCTGCCCCTCACTGGGTCCGCTGCTGGTCGTCGGCTCACCGAGGACGCGCACGCCCCGGCTCCGGAGGTGGGCGACGGCGGCGTCGAGATCGTCGACGTACAGGGCGACATGGTGGCCGCCGATGTCGCTGTTCCTCGGCAGCGTCGTGTCCTGTTCGGGCGCGGCGTACTCGAAGACCTCGAAGACGGCCTGCCCGCCGCAGCGGAAGAAGTGCAGCTGCCGCATGATCGCGCGGGGATGGACGCCGAGGTGGTCCGCCATCCAGTTCCCGTCGTCATCGCGGAACGGGCCGAGCGAGTACATGTACTCGCAGCCGATCACATCGACCAGGAACGACCTGGCCTCGTCGAGGTCGGGCACCGTGAACCCGATGTGGTCGACACCGGCCAGGCCGGGCAGTCCGCCGCCGCTCATCGCACTCCTCCTCAGGCAGACATGGAACATGTGGTACACGCGGGACTCATGGGTCGCGTCGGCCACGAAACGTGTGGAACATCCAGCTCATACGGAACACCCGCAATACATGAAATACGCAGAAATCTCCACAGCGCTGGATCCCAAAACCATAGGCACGCCCATGGAATCCCGTCCAGTGTCGCCCCGAACCCAGATTTTGGATCCATTCCTGCGCCGCTACGACCGGACTACGAACGACCGAGGGGGTGCGAGCGACCACCGCTCACACCCCCTCAGGGCCGACTCCCCCACCATCCCCGCGTGCGCGAGCCGACCGTTCCAAGGCAGTGAGCGCCGAGGCGGCGAACGTGGAACGTCATGGTGCCGTCGGGCCGAGCGGGCTCGTCCGCAGGCCCGGTCGCAGGTGTCGCCACGGCAGGTCGGCCGGGTTCGCGGGAATCGGCCCCGGTGCCCCGGCAACGAGCACCGCTTCGGCGTTGGGCTCGAAGTCGGCGCGGAAGTGGACGGAGCTCTTGACCACGATGATGCGTTCCCGCTCCGGCTGGATGCCGAGCATCTGAAGCTGGCTCCGGTCGATGATCTGCACCTTCCGGCTGGTCACCCCTACCCGCACGTCGTCGATGCGCAAGCAGGCGCTCGGGCCGGTGTCGATCTCGGTGCCGTGCATCATCGGGCCTTCGAAGCGGCACCGGCCGTCGGAGAGATGCTCGACCACGAACGTCCCCTCGAATGGCTCGGCTCCGGGGATGCCGGGGTGGCCGCCGAGCGTGATGCCGAGGGTTCTGCCCCGTCCGGCGGCATGTGCTGCCGCCGCTGCCGCGGGATCCCAGACGGCGGCCAGGACGGCGGACACGCGGGCGTCGACCAGTGTGCGGAGCATGCCGGTCGTACGGGCGTCACCGCCGGCGCCAGGGTTGTCCTGGGTATCGGCGATCACCACCGGACGGGTGGCGTCCTTGGCCATTCGGCTCGCTTCGGAGACCGCTGTGGCAGGCGGCAGCAGGCTGACCTGCCAATCGGCCTCCCGTCGCACGATGTCCTCGTACAACGCTCCGAGCGAGCTCTGCAACGCGTCGGCGTTGTTTCCGTACCCCCACACGACCGGACCGCATTCGGGGAAATCTGTGGCGGGAAAACCTGCCGCGAAGGACAGGCAGGTGCCGTCCCCACCCAGCCGCCCGAGGCCGTGGTAGACGTCGCGAGCGGGTCCCATTACGGTGCATCCGCTGTTGACCGGGATGAGGAAGGGAATCCGCCTCCACTGGAGGTGAAGCCGTTCGCCGGAGCACAACCGCACCAGCAGCGCGGCGGCCCGGCTGCCCGTCTCGGCCATATCGACGTGCGGGTACGTCCGGAGCCCCACCGCGGCGTCCACCGTGGACAGCATGCGCTCGGTGACGTTGGCGTGCAGGTCCAGGCTCACCACGATCGGCACGTCGCTCCCCACGATCGCGCGCAGCCGGGTGAGCAGTTCGCCGTCGCCGTCATCGTGGTGTTCGGCCGCCATCGCGCCGTGCAGGTCGAGGTAGATCGCGTCCGGTCGGACGGCCTGGGCCGCGTCGAGGATCTCGCCGGTGATGCGCTCGTAGGCGTCGCGGGTGACTCGTCCGGACGGGCAGGCCGCCGCCCAGATCACGGGCACGATGTCCCAGTCGTATGCCCTCATCGCGGTGAGAAAGCCGCCCATCGCGATGTTGACCTGCTCCAGTTCGTGGAGCGCCTCGCCCCGGCGCAGCGCGGGAAATCCCTCACCGTTGACGAAGCTGTCGTAGGTGGCCGGTGTCGTGGAGAAGGTGTTGGTCTCGTGCTGGAACCCGGCGACCAGGATGCGCATGGTCGGTCCTTTCGTTCGGTGGATTTCGTCAGGGGTTCCGGGCGGGAAGCCGGTTCGCGGCGATGCCGATGCCTGCGGCCAGCAGCATCCCGACCAGGACGAGCAGACCTGCGAGGCTGGAGCCGGTGGCCTCCTTGAGGTAGCCGAGCAGCGTCGGGCTGATGAACCCGCCGAGCAGGCCGATGCTGTTGATCAGTGCGATGCCTCCCGCGGCGGCGGTCCCGGACAGGTATGCCGACGGCATCGACCAGAACACCGCGTAGGAACCCCAGCTGCACGCGGTCGAGACGGCGATCGCGGTCAGCGCGACCGCGAGGTGTTCCGTGGTGAAAGCGGCGACGGTCATGGCCACCGCAGCGATGACCGCCGGGATCCCGCTGTGCAGCCGACGCTCCCCCAGCCGGTCCGAACGCCTGCTCAACACGATCATCACGATGATCGAGACGGCGTATGGCAACGCGGAGTACAGGCCGATCGCCATCGTGCTCTCGACACCGCTGTCGGAGAGGATCGTCGGCAGCCAGAAGATCATCGCGTACATCCCGCCGATCAGGAAGAAGTAGCTCAACGAGAGGCCGTATACGCGCGGGTCCCGCAGCACTTGGCGGAACTGCTGCTTCCCGTGCGGGTTGTGTCCGGCGGCGATGTCCCGTGCCACCACTGCCTTCTCCTCGGCGCCGAGCCAGGGAGCCTGGGCGGGAGAGTCCGCGAGGACGCGCCAGACGACCAGCGCGAGCAGTACCGTGGGCAGCCCTTCGAGGATGAACATCCAGTGCCAGCCGGCCAGGCCCCACGCACCGTCCATCCCGGTCATGATCCAGGCGGAGACCGGCCCGCCAACCATGGAGCTGATCGGTCCGGCGAGCATGAACAGCGCGGTGGGCGCGGCCAGTCGCGAGGGCGGGTACCAGAAGCTGAGGTAGAGGATGACGCCCGGCGCGAAACCGGCCTCGAACACGCCGAGCACGAAGCGCAGAATCAGAAAGCTGGTCGTGTCGTGGACGAAAACCATCGCGGTGGAGGTCAGCCCCCACAGGAGCATGATCCGCACGATGGTCTTGCGGGTGCCGATCCTGGCCAGGATCAGGTTGCTGGGCACCTCGAAGAGGACGTAGCCGAGGAAGAAGATGCCGGCGCCGAGACCGTAGACGGCCTCGCTGATCCCGATGTCCTCGGACATCTGGAGCTTCGCGAAGCCGATGTTGACCCGGTCCAGGGCAGCGAACACATAGCAGATCAGCAGCAGTGGCAGCAGTCGTCCGCTGATCTTGCGGTACAGCACGTCCTGGCGGAGATCCCGCGCGTCACCGCGATCGACGCTGGTGGTGTGGTCCATCGTGCACTTCCGTCCTGGTGCCTCACCTGAGGGGTTCTGTGACGCAACAGCCTGGGCTCGATGCTGTGTCCGGCCCGGAAAACGATGGATACTGACCCCGCGGTGGATCCGAATGATGAGAACTGACAGTGAGACCGAAGTGCTTGACGAGATCGAGCTCGCCCTCGTGGATGCTCTCCAGATCAGCCCGCGGGCGAGCTGGACGAAACTCGGCGATGTGCTGGGGCTCTCACCGATCACCCTGGCCCGTCGATGGCAGCGGCTCGTGGACGGCGGCGCCGCGTGGGTGACCATCGCGATCAGTGATGCGCGCAGTCGCGGTGCGATGGTCGAGTTCACCTGCGCGCCCGGCACGGAGATGGCGGTCGCGACGCAACTGGCGCGAATGCCCTACGTCAGCACGGTCGGTATCACCAGCGGCGACTACCACGTGTTCGCCAACATCGTCGCGCCGACGTTGGCGGGCACGACGAATGTGCTGTTGAACGGCTTGCCGCTGTCGCCGCACGTGCTCCGGATGCGCAGCCATGTGTTCGGCAGCCTCTTCGGTGGGATGGTGTGGCGCCTCGGTGTGATGAACAGTTCCCAGACCGAGCAGATCCGCGAGGCCATCGGTCCGCCGCCGCAGGAGATCCGTCCGTTCGGCCCGCTCGACCGGGCGTTGTTCCTCGCGCTCGGCCGCGATGGACGGCGCACCTACACCGACCTCGCCGAGGAACTCGACACCACGCCGAAGGCGGTGCAGCGCCGACTGGACCGGCTGCACCGAAACGGTGACATCGCCTTCCGCTGCGACGTCGCCCGGGAGCTCGCCGGATGGCACACGATGGCGCTGCTGTGGCTGACCGTCCCGGACACCGATCTGCGGGCTGTGGGACATCGCGTGGCGAGCTGGCCGGAAACCCGCATGTGTGCGGCCGTGGCCAGCCCGACCAACCTCGCTCTGATCGTCAACCTGCGCTCCTTCGAGCATCTGGAGGACGTGCTGATCCGGATCGCCACGAAGTTCCCCGGCGTCTCCGTCACCGAACGGAGGCTGGTGCTGCGTCAGGTGAAGATCTATGGCCGCCTGGTGGATGAGAGCGGCCGGTCCACCGGGGTGATCCCACCCGATCCATGGGCCGCGGTCCCCGGGTCGAGTGCCGAGTGAGTCCGGTGGAGACCGTTGCGCGCAGGCGCGCGGCACGGGCCTGGCCGGTCACCGGTCACCACTCACCACTCACCACTCACCACTCACCACTCACCACTCACCACTCACCACTCACGGTATACGGCCGATCCGTGCAGATTCTCCGGATCCCCCTGGAAGCGCTGCGCGAAGCAGCAGAAGGGCTGCGGTCCGCTGATCGGGGTCCGCCAGATCGATGTCTGCGAGTAGGTCTTTCACCTTGCGCATGCGGAGTCTGACGGTGTTGGGATGGATATGGAGGAGCCGGGCGACGCGGTTCACGTCCCCCCATGACTCCAGCCACGCTCGGGCGGTCACCGCGAGCTGTGTCCCCTGGGCGTCGTCCTGGGCCAGCAGGTCATTGATCGCGTCGTGATCCGTGGCGGCCAGGGCCGAGGTGGCACGCCGGTACACCACGGCCGCCCAGAGCTGTTCATGGCTGCTGGCTCGCTGACCGCTCCGATTCGCGGCAGCAAGCACCTCGGCGGCCTCTATCCGGCGTGCCGGCAACACGCTCAGGTCGGTGGTGGCGCGGCTGGCCGCCACGGTTCCAGGGCCTCCCTGCGCGGCGAGCGCGCGCAGCCACTCCCAACCGCCCGGCCCCGCGTGATCCCCGGTGATCGCGAAAGCGACGCCATCCACATCGGCCAGGATGGGGTCCGCCCACGAGTGCCGGCGAAAGTAGGTGCGCCACACCGCCAGGTCGTCGTACGCACTGGCGTTGCACAGTCGTTCGAGGCCGACCACGCGGACCGCCCTGGTGGGCAGCACGAAGTCCCCGCCGTCCGGATGCCGCTCAGTGCTGCGCAGGGCATGGCGAACGCGATCCACCGAGTAGCGGCTGGCCAGCTCTTCCCAGGACCGGAGCTGAACCACGTGGAGTGCGACGGCCGCACTGGAGCGGGCGAGCCGAGTCGCCAGCGCGGGCGTGAGCTCGCCCTGCCAGATCGCCCAGATCGAGCCCACCGTCTCACCGCCGACGCGTATGGGGATCACGAGGCGCTGCAGGAAGTCGGGATCGGCTGCGGATACGACGAACGGCCGGCTGCTGCTTGCGAGGCGCCGCAACACCCCGGTGCCGCGCAACCGTCTCACCACGTCCGGCGGCACCGCCCGGCCCAGGATGGTCGATGTACGAGTCAGGTCGGCGCGACCGGTGGACGCCGAATAGGCAAGCACCCTGTGCTGTGCGTCCTCGATCGTCACAGGTCCGTCCACCATGTGGCCAATGGCATCCGCAAGGGCGAACAACTCCTGCTGCGCCGTCACGCCGTCGCCGGGTGCCCCGACGTCCCGGTGGAGGCTTCCCCTGACGAACCAGGTGAAGTGGCTCCATTCCATTCGGCGGTCGAGACTCGCCACCGTCAGCTCCTGATGGCAGGCGAGTTCGAGAGCCCGAGGCTCGACCGGTCCCCTCAGTACCAGTGCCGCACACCCCCGAGCGGCTGACGCCTCGACGGCTGCCAGGTGGGACGAGGCGTCGGTCGCGGTCACCCCGACGACCAGCGAACCGGGTGCCGGCTCGGCCCCGTCGCCGAGGATGTGCACGTCGGTGACGTCCACAGGTCTCCCGGCGTTCAGCACTTCGGCCACGCCCTGACCGAGTGACAGCAACAGATCCAAGCCACTTGGCATGTTCACCAGTGTATGTATGCGACAGATCAACTGCCGCATGCTGTCCTGACCGGACATCAGCGCGGTGAAGGCGCTGCCCCACGATGAGGGCATGGCTCACACATACTCCAAGCTTCCTGAACGCGTTGCTGTCATCGGTGCCGGAATGGTGGGGCTTGCCACCGCTTGGCACCTGCAGGAGCGCGATGTCGAAGTGACCGTATTCGAACGGGGCGATGTCGCGGCCGGGGCGAGCTGGGGTAACGCCGGATGGCTGACTCCGAGCATCGCAACGCCGCTTCCGGAACCCGCGGTACTCAAGTACGGCATGCGCGCGCTGCTCAGCCCGAGCTCTCCCGTCTACGTGCCGCCGAGCGCAAACCCCAGGCTGCTGCGCTTCCTTGCGCAGTTCGCTCGCAACAGCACAGCCGCGCGGTGGCGTCGAGCGATGAGAGCGCTGATCCCCCTCAACAATCAGGCACTGGCGGCCTTCGAGGAGATGGAGCTGGCGGGGCTCGCCGAAAACACCGTGGCGGCCGACCCGTTCGTCGCCGCCTACCGCACCGCCGAGGAGCGCCAAGGCCTCCTTGAGGAGATCAAGCACATCCGCGCGGCCGGGCAGGCTGTCGACTTCGAGCTCCTCACCGGAGCCGAGGCACGCGCTCAGGAGCCGGCCCTGTCCCATGAGGTCGGCGCGGCGATCAAAATCCTTGGCGAGCGCTATCTCAATCCGTCGGCCTACGTCGATGCGATCGCCGCCTCCGTGCGGGAACGGGGCGGACTCGTTCGCACCGACTCGCCGGTGTCGCACGTCGCTGACGGAGCCGAGGGCGTCCTCCTCGACGGGAAGCCCTTCGATGCGGTGGTGCTGGCCACGGGCGCGCACCTCAACACGCTCGCCGGCCGGTTCGGCATCAAGCGAATCGTCCAGGCGGGGCGCGGCTACAGTTTCACGGTCGGGAGGGACGAGCTTCCCCGAGGACCGGTGTACTTCCCCGCGCAGCGCGTGGCGTGCACACCGGCCGGTGATCGTCTGCGGATCGCGGGCATGATGGAGTTCCGCGATGCCGGAGCCCCACTGGACCCACGGCGTATCCGGGCTCTCGGCGATGCGGCGGGGCGCCTTCTGCGGGGCGCGCACCTGGACAGCCGCGAGGACGAGTGGGTCGGCGCTCGTCCCTGTACCTCGGACGGCCTCCCCTTGATCGGCAGAACTTCGAGTCCACGCGTCTTCGTCGCCGGTGGCCACGGCATGTGGGGCATCACTCTGGGCCCTGTTACGGGGAAACTCCTCGCGGAGCAGATCGCGACCGGCCGGACTCCCGCCGCCCTGCATGCGGTCGACCCGCTCCGCTGAGAGGAGGTCGTCGTGTCCGCGGATGCCTGCCTTTCGTGGTCCCGCCCTCCACCGCACAGCATGCCCGGCGCCCTCTCTGACGTATGACGGCAGGCGGCCTGTTTGGTCGACGAGGTGGAGAAGGCGTTCGGTTGCGGTGTGCGAAGGGCTGACCCGTGTCCGCTGTCGGCTGCTCAGCTGTCGGCTGCCGGCCGCCCTGTCGCCATCTGTCTGCTGTTTGCTGTCTGCTGCCGGTTGCTCTGCTGTCGGCTGTCAGCTGTCGGCACAGCCGGTAGGGAACCGTTCGCAAGCAGTCGATCGACGGCACACGCGGCCGTGAGTACCCGCCCGAAGCTCCTCTATCGTCTGCCGATATCGAAATCCGTGATCCGCGCGGCCGACCGCCGAGGAGTGAGCCCATGAGCAAGCCGTCGACCGGCGGTGTCCCGGACGAGTTGCAGCGGCGGCTCGGTGTGACCGACGCCGTGGTGATCGGGCTGGGGTCGATGATCGGTGCGGGGATCTTCGCCGCCCTCGCCCCGGCGGCGCGGGCGGCCGGCTCCGGACTGCTGCTCGGCCTGGCCCTGGCCGCCGTGGTCGCCTACTGCAACGCGACCTCCTCCGCCAGGCTGGCCGCCCGCTACCCGGCCTCCGGCGGCACATATGTCTACGGTCGCGAGCGCCTCGGTGACTTCTGGGGATACCTGGCGGGGTGGGGCTTCGTGGTCGGCAAGACCGCCTCCTGCGCGGCGATGGCGCTCACGGTCGGCTCATACGCATGGCCCGGGCAGGAGCACGCGGTCGCGGTGGCCGCCGTGGTGGCACTGACGGCCGTGAACTACGCGGGGGTGCGGAAGTCCGCGCTCCTGACCCGCGCGATCGTCGCGGTGGTCCTGTCGGTGCTCGCCGCCGTGGTGGTCGCCGCCCTCACCTCCGGAACGGCGGACGCCGCCCGGCTGGATCTCGGCTCCGACGCCACCGTCGGCGGAGTGCTCCAGGCGGCGGGCCTGCTGTTCTTCGCGTTCGCCGGCTACGCCCGCATCGCCACCCTCGGCGAGGAGGTCCGCGACCCCGCCCGCACCATCCCCCGGGCGATCCCGATCGCGCTCGGCATCACCCTGATCGTCTACGCCGTCGTCGCCGTCTCCGTCCTGACGGTGCTCGGCCCGGCGGGGCTGGCCGGAGCCGCGGCTCCGTTGTCGGACGCCGCCCGGGCCGCGGGCGCCGACTGGCTCGTCCCCGTCGTACGCGCCGGCGCAGCCGTCGCCGCGCTCGGCTCGCTGCTCGCTCTGATCCTCGGGGTCTCCCGTACGACACTGGCCATGGCCCGGGACCATCACCTGCCCCACGTCCTGGCCGCCGTCCACCCCCGTTTCAAGGTGCCCCACCGCGCCGAACTCCTCGTCGGCGCCGTGGTGGCGGTGGTCGCCGCGACCGCGGACGTGCGCGGGGCGATCGGGTTCTCCTCCTTCGGCGTGCTCGTCTACTACGCCATCGCCAACGCCTCCGCCTGGACCCTCACCCCCGACGAGGGCCGCCCCCGTCTGCTGGTCCCCGCCGTCGGCCTGGTCGGCTGTCTGGCCCTGGCCTTCGCCCTGCCGCCGGTCTCGGTCGCCTCTGGCACCGCGGTACTCGTGGCCGGTGCCCTCGTCTACGGTGCACGCCGCTCACTGACGGCACGCAGGCCGTAGCGGGTCGCAGGCCGTAGCGGGTCGCAGGCCGTAGCCGATCGTAGATCGAAGCGGGCCGTAGGCCGTGGGCACTCGTACGACCGCGGTGATACGCGACGGGCGCGCACCCATGCGGAAGGGGTGCAAGCCGACGGCATGATGCGCCCGGTGCACGAAGGGCTCGGTGCAATCGAAGGGCTCAAAAGACCCGGCGGATCTGCCGCAACCGGCGGATCAGCCGGGCTCGACGGACTCAGGACCTCCCGCCGCACCGTCCCGACGCGGGCTCGGCCGCCCGACAGGGACGCTTGACAGGAGCGCTGGCGATCAACGACGACGGCCGCGTCGTGTGCGAGCACCTGCTTGCCGTCGAGGGTGAGCCCCCGCGACCGTGATCAGGCGCATCGGGAGACAATGGTCCGCGCGCACGCCAGGGACTCGGTGTGCGTGGTGTCCACCTCCAAGTCGTAGACCACGTCTTGGTGGACGGCCTCCGCCTGTGACGCAGCCATGCCGGGTATCCGGTCTCCGCGAGCGACCTCGCGGCCTGCGGCGACCGCGCTCTCGCACCTGACGCCGACCCACAACACGTCCAACCCGTCGAGAGCCTTCCGCCACCGCTGCTGGGACTCCGCCCCGCCGAGGAAGACGTCGTCGACAACGATCCGGGCACCCGCACGAGCCATCGCGGCGACCCCTTCCATCCACGCCGCTTCCAGCACCCGGAACTCCGGTCCAGTGCTCACGCCGTCGTCGACGGAGAAGTCGATTCCGGACGCCGATGCCTGCATGGCCGCGGGCATCGTCTCGATCAAGGTGTCGACCCCGACGGCGAGCCACGGATCCGGCAGAACCGACTGCAGACAGCGGGCGATCCCGGATTTGCCCGAACTGGATCCGCCGTTCAACACGATCACCTGAGTCGTCACCACATCACAGTAGAGGTGATCCCCCACAAAGCTGAATCCGTTTTCCGCATGCCGGCCCCGGGTTCCCCGAGTCCAGCGGGGCCGCCCCGCCCTGCGGGCCGGAGCCGATGGCGCGAGCCGGTTCCGCTGCCGCGTACCGTATTCGGTCATGTTGCCGGATCACTCACTTATGTTGCCAGGTCTCGGAATACTGCAGGGTGTCTTTCCTGCCTGTTCCGGCAGGCGAGCGAGTCCGGCCGGACGGTCATCCTGGTATGCGAAGGCCCGCCGGTGACAGGGTTTTCCGACTGCGGTGTTCGGAGTTGCTCATCTATTGGAGAGCGGAGGTTCTGAACCGTGATGGGATTGTTCGAGGCGGCCATGGATGTGTTCATGATGGCCATGGGTCTGGGGTGCGTGTGGCTGGGTTGTTCGGCCACACACCAGCGCCATCAGTACCCGGAGCTGGCTCGGGGGCCCCTCTGGGCCACCCGCACGTGGGGCCTCGGGTTCGTACTGCTGGGGGCGTCCCTCGCCATCGAGTCGGTGGGCCGGTTCACCGGTGAGGTGTGGAGTTGGCCGTCGGTCGTGATGCGATGGGTCGCGGGGCCGTTGGTGATCGGCTCGATCCTGGCCTCGATGCTGTTCCGGGGGTGGAAGAACCGAAGCGACCGGGCGGTGGGAGCGGTGGAGTCGGTGGACTGAGGGGCACCAGGCGTGAACCGGCGTACTTCCTGACACGGAGTGGGGCTTCTCCCCCCTCGGCCTGCCGTACCCGGCATGCCTCGCCCACCCCCACCTGCCTCGCCCACCCCCGCACGCCTCGCTCCCCTCACCTGCTCGCGCGACGGTCAGTCCACCGGGGAGACACGGATGAGGTTGCCGTCGGGGTCGGAGACGACGAAAGTACGCCCGAAGACCTCGTCGTGCGGCTCCTCGACGACGGTCACGCCCTTGGTGAGCCACCCCTCGTAGACCGCGTCGACCTCAGCACCGCCGCCCGGCACCATGAGCCCGACCTCTGACGTACGTGGGGTCGCAGGCGTCACTTCTTCACCGTGCCCGCTCCACAGCGCGAACAGCACCCCTGGAGCGACCTCGAACGGCACATACTGACTTCGGCTCGTTAGGGTGATCTCTTTCGAAGTCCCTGATCGACCTGGGGCGTTGGCTGTATTCCGTGGTGTGTGAGATATGCGGATGGG